>NZ_JBVIEN010000001.1:0-155217 GCF_055571835.1 Streptomyces sp. NPDC030862
CCCGCGGCGCGGGTACCACAGCGCTGCGCGCTGTGCAAGCGAACACCCCTGCTTCGCAGGGGTGTTGCGCTCCCGCTCCGCGGGAGCGCTGGCGGGAGCGCAGCGTCCCGCCAGCCCCCGGTGCTGCGCACCGGGGGTGACGCTCCGTTCGCTGCGCTCTCGGAGCTGTGGGGCCTTCGGCCCGCATTCCGGGCTTACGCTTCGCTTCAGCCCGGGCCGGCGGGTCCGCTGCGCTCCCCCGCCTCAACGGTCCTTCCGGCTGCGCCTCCAGAACCGCCTGGGCTCGCTGGTGCGGGACGGGCTGGCTACGAGGGTGGGGGTCGCTCGTTCGTGTCGGGTTCCAGTGTAGCGCGTGCATCAGTTTGATGCAGCATGTACCGTTGGCGGAAATACGGGACACCCCCCAACCACCCTGACCGGGCCAAGGCTCGGTGATAGAAAAGGGAAATCATGTGGAGTGCTCAGGATGTGGCGCGGGATCAGGTTAGGCGCCAGGCAAACGGCCTCGATATGACCGCCATTGCGGAGAAGGTTGCGGAGGCGGCTGTCCGCGAGCATGAGACAGCGGAGCAGTTGAGGCGAGGCGGTCCCTTCTCCGAGTTCGGGACGGACCCGGAACGGCTGGCTGCCCCCTGGGCGGCAAAGCATGTGGAGTGGCAGCGTGTCAGAGGCCTGATGGCTCAGACCGGTTGGGGCGCGTACGAGCCGGAGCAGGACACCCAAGGCTCCAAGTGGGCTCAGGGGCGCAGAGAGCGGCGTGACGGTGCTTTCGCAGCCCGGGCCGCCTTCGAAGCGCGGCGGCGGGAGGAGGCGGATGAGGTGCGGGCGGATTTGTGACTGTCGGCGGCGCCCAGCCGGCTGATCCGGGAGGCGGCCGATCGGGCCGGGCTCATGCCCGGCCAGGTCCTGGCGCAGCTCGCCGAGCGGGTCGTGGTCGCGGTCAGGAAACAAGTTAGGGGAGGATATCTAAATGCCGGGTCTTCAGCTCAAGGAACACCAGGTCGACCAGAAGGCGGCTTTCCGCAAGTGGGTGGGATTTCCTGCAAGGTCATCTGTGCCCCCGCAGGGGGCGCGGGCCACGATCGTGTCAGCGACCGGGTCGGGCAAGACGATCATGGCGGCGGCGTGCGCGCTGGAGTGCTTCCGGGACGGGCGGATCCTCGTGACCGTGCCGACCCTGGACCTGCTCGTGCAGACCGCCCAGGCGTGGCGCCTGGTAGGTCACCGGGCCCCGATGGTCGCGGTGTGCTCCCTGGAAAACGACGCGCTGCTGGGCTCGCTGAGGGTGCGCACCACTACCAACCCGATCCAGCTCGCGCTGTGGGCCGGGTCCGGGCCGGTCGTCGTGTTCGCCACGTACGCCTCCCTGGTGGACCGCGAGGACCCGACGGGTCAGCGGAAGGTTCGCGGGCCGCTGGAGGCCGCTCTGGCGGGCAGAGAGCGGCTCTACGGGCAGCGGATGGCGGGCTTCGACCTCGCCATCCTGGACGAGGCACATGGAACCGCTGGTGATCTTGGTCGGCCGTGGGCGGCGATCCACGACAACACCCGGATCCCGGCCGACTTCCGCCTGTACCTGACCGCGACCCCGCGCATCCTGGCCGCGCCCCGGCCGCAGAAGGGCGCTGACGGCCAGGAGCTGATGCTGGCGTCGATGGGCCAGGACTCCGAGACGTACGGGCCGTGGCTGGCCGAGCTGGGGCTTTCGGAGGCGATCGAGCGGGGCATCCTCGCGGGGTTCGAGATCGACGTGCTGGAGATCCGCGACTCCTCCCCCATCTTCGGGGAGTCTGACGAGGCGCTGCGGGGCCGGCGCATGGCGCTGCTGCAGACGGCGCTGCTGGAGCACGCCGCAAGGTGGAACCTGCGCACCGTGATGACGTTCCACCAGCGGGTGGAGGAGGCGGCCGCCTTCGCTGAGAAGCTGCCGGAGACGGCGGCCGAGCTGTACGTCAACGACGTCTCCGACGAGGATCTGGCGAAGGCCGAGGCCCTGCCGAAGTCGTCGATCGACGCGGAGTTCTACGAGCTGGAGGCCGGCCGCCACGTGCCCCCGGACCGGGTGTGGGCGGCGTGGCTGTGCGGCGACCACCTCGTCTCCGAGCGGCGCGAGGTGCTGCGCCAGTTCGCGAACGGCATCGACGCGAACAACCGGCGCGTGCACCGGGCGTTCCTGGCGAGCGTTCGCGTGCTCGGGGAGGGCGTGGACATCACCGGCGAGCGCGGGGTGGAGGCGATCTGCTTCGCCGACACCCGCGGATCGCAGGTAGAGATCGTGCAGAACATCGGCCGGGCGCTCAGGTTGAACCGCGACGGCTCCACCAAGGTGGCCAGGATCATCGTGCCGGTCTTTCTCCAGCCCGGCGAGGACCCGACCGACATGGTCGCCAGCGCCAGCTTCCGCCCCCTCGTAGCCGTACTCCAGGGCCTGCGCTCGCACGATGAGCGCCTGGTCGAGCAGCTCGCCTCTCGTGCCCTCACGAGCGGCAAGCGCAAGGTCCACGTCCGACGCGATGCGGACGGGCGGATCATCGGGGCCGGCGGTGAGGGCGGCAGCGAGGACCAGGACGACACCGACGCCGCTGCCGAGTCCGCTCTGCTCCACTTCTCCACGCCCCGGGACGCCGCGACCATCGCGGCCTTCCTGCGTACGCGCGTGTACCGGCCGGAGTCGCTGGCGTGGCTGGAGGGCTACCAGGCCCTGCTGCGCTGGCGGAAGGAAAACGAGATCACCGGCCTGCACGCCGTCCCGTACGACACCGAGGTCGAGGTCGGGGCGACGAAGGCGTTTCCGCTTGGGCGATGGGTGCACCAGCAGCGCAAGACACTGCGCGCCGGCGAACTTGACCCCCACCGCAAGGAACTGCTCGACGCGCCCGAGGCCGGGATGGTCTGGGAGCCCGGCGAGGAAGCCTGGGAAGCCAAGCTTGCCGCGCTCCGGTCCTACCGGCGCGCCACCGGCCACCTCGCACCCCGGCAGGACGCGGTCTGGGGCGAGGGCGAGGCCATGGTGCCCGTGGGGCAGCACATGGCGAACCTCCGGCGCAAGGGGGCGAAGAACGGCCTGGGCAAGGATCCGAAGCGGGCGGAGCAGCGTGCGGCGCAGCTGGCCGCGATCGACCCGGACTGGGACTGCCCGTGGCCGCTGGACTGGCAACGCCACTACCGCCACCTCGCCGACCTGGGCGAAGCCGACGGCAGCCTGCCCGACATCCAGCCCGGCGTGCTCATGGACGGCGACGACATCGGCACATGGCTCCAGCAGCAGAAGCAGCCGGCCGTCTGGGCGCGGCTCATGCCCGAGCAGCAGGAGCGGTTGTCCACGCTGGGCATCAAGCCGCTTGAGGCGCCGTCTCCCGCCCCGGCAGCCAGGCGCGCGGCGAAGGGCCCGAGCAAGGCGCAGCAGGCGTTCCAGCGGGGTCTGACCGCGCTCGCGCAGTGGGTGGAGCGGGAAGGCGCGGGCCGGCCGGTGCCGCGCGGCCACAGCGAGGAGATCGCAGTCGACGGGGAGGAGGAGCCGGTGGTCGTGAAGCTGGGGGTGTGGGTCTCGAACACCAAGAGCCGTCGCGACAAACTCACGGCGGAGCAGCTGGGCGCGCTGCGGGAGCTGGGCATGGAATGGGCATCCCACTAACCCGGCGGGGAAAGGCAGCATCCGGTGTGCTGTACGCCGCGGCCCGACGTGTAGCGCCTGGCGGAGCGGATGAGCGCGCGTCGCGACCAGTACGTTGGTCGCGGCGCGCGCTTGGCCATGTGCTAGCCAGCTGTTGGAGCCGCCCTGGGGAGCGAGAGGTTTCAGGCGGTGGTGCGGTTGCCCTGGCGTGCGGCAAGCGCGGCGTCGGCGCTGGGGTAGGCGGGCAGGAAGGTGTCCATCCCGGTGACGCTGAGCAGGCGGCTCAGCCGGTCGGGGATGGCCGACAGGGTCAGCGAGCCGTCGGCTTCCTTGGCGCAGCGCCAGATGCCGACGAGGGCGCCCAGCCCTGAGGAGTCGCAGAAGGTGACGCCCGCCAGGTCGGCGACCAAATGGGGGTGGCCGTTCGTGATGAGCTCGAGGGCGCGGGCCCGCACGGCGGGTGCGGTGGTGATGTCGAATTCACCGGACAGTGCGAGCACGGCCAGGGTGCCGTCGGTGTGCGGGACGTCGATGTGGAGTGCGTCGGTCATGGGCGTCGGTTCTCCTGCCCGACGGAGGCGTCGGCGGTCGGGGCGGCGCTGTGGGCGGTGGTGGTGATACCTGCGGGAGCGGCATCGGGTGGGGGGACGGACAGGGCCAGCAGCGCCACGTCGTCGCGTTCGGTGTCGGGGAGGGTGTCCAGGAGCGCGACGGTGTCGTCGATCAGGGAGCCGGCACTGACCGGCGCCGGTCGGCGGGCGAGGAAGTCCATCAGGCCCGTGTCGGCGAGCATGTGGCCATCGGCGGTGCGGGCCTCGGTCAGCCCGTCGGTGTAGAGCAGCAGGCCCTGGCCGGGCGCCAGGTGCAGGGTGCGTGAGGCGAAGGTGGCTTCGGCGATCGCGCCGACCAGCATGCCGCCCTTGGCGCGGACCGCTTCCACCCGTACACCGCCTTCCTCGGTGGGGCTCAGGTGGTAGGCGGGCGGATGGCCGCCGGTGGCCAGCGTGACTGTGAAACCGCCGTCCCGGTCCGGATCGAGCAGGCCGAAGATGGCAGTGCAGAAGCGGGTACCGACCGCCGCGTCCAGCAGCAGCGCCGTGTTCAAGGCCTTGAGTGCGGCCGTGGGGTCCGCGTCGACGAGGGCTGCGGCCCGCAGCGTGTAGCGGGTCAGTGAGGTGACCGAGGCTGCTTCGGCGCCCTTGCCGCACACGTCGCCCAGGAAGAACGCCCACCGGCCCCCGTCGACGGGGAAGACGTCGTAGAAGTCGCCGCCCACTTCCTGCGGGGAGGCGGTCTTGTAGTGGCAGGCCAGTTCCAGCCCGGGTACCGCGGGCAACGCGGGAGGCACCAGGGTGCGCTGCAGGGTGGAGGCGAACGCGGCGATGGCCGCCTTGTCCCGCTCCGCCCGCTGCCGGGCCTCTTCCTCCGCCTGGCGCTTGTCCTGCTCGACCTTGCGGCGCTCCTGCTCGGCGCGTACCACGCGCAACGCCGACAGCCGCAGCTCCAGCTGGTCACGCACCACCGCCGCCAGGTCCGCGAGCGTGGCCGAATCCGCCTCGCTGATCTCGCGGGGGCGGGTATCGAGGACGTTGACCGTGCCCAGCCGGTACCCGTCGGCGGTGATGATCGGAGCGGCGGCGTAGAACCGCACCCCCATCGGACCGGCGACCAGCGGGTTGGAACAGGCGACGGGGTCCAGCAGGGTGTCGGGGATGACAGTGGTGTCATCCGTCAGGACCGCCGAGGCGCACAGCCCCGGATCCCGGCCGATCTCGGTGACGCCTTCCAGCCCGTGCGTGGCCTTGAACCAGATCCGGTCCTCGTCCACGATCGTCACCGTCGCCACCGGAACCTCGAACAGACGCGCCGCCAGCGCCGCGACCCGGTCGTAGGCGCCGTCCGGAGGGGTGTCGAGAATGTCGTAACGGCGCACCGCCGCCAACCGTGCCGCCTCGGCCGACGCGGCCACAGGCCCGCTCGGTGCTATCGCAGGAGGACTCGCTTGCTCCGGCATAACCCTCGTCTCGCTCATCCCCCCAGGAAGGCGCCGACCAGGCAGTCAGCACCCAGGCACTGTACCCAAGCGCCTCAGCGCACCCGACCCGACGACGAGCTTCGCGGAAACAGCCGCAACTCGGCGCAGTGGTCACCGAAAGGCGAACGTGACGGCCTTCGCGGCCCGGCGGTTCGTCGACCGCAGCCTGCTGGTCGACCTGAGCGCGAACCCGGACAGGGACGCTGCACCACCCCGGCCAGGTCGACCAGGTCTGCCCCGTGAGGACCTGGCGGACCTGGTCGCCGCCGACACTCCGCTCGGGCCCGAGCAGGCCGCCGCCCGCCTTCGGGTTCGCCGTGCCGCCTTCGGCCACATGGTGATGCTCTCCTTTCCGCAGCGGACGCTTTGACGTGCGCCACGGGGATACCTCTGGCCAGGGCAGCGGAGAGGCGGCTGGCGTCAGTACGCCACCACCGGGACGAGTATGAGGACCCTCGAGCGTGCGTCGCCAGGGCAATGTCAGCTGGGGCGGATTTGTCCTCGCCGTGACCGCTTGTAACGCCGCACTCTAGTAGTTGCCCGAAGCGACGCCATCCCGGGCGGGTGACCACCCGCCTACGGCTGCGGGCCGGTCTTCCCCCCGGGGGGCCGGCCCGTTCGTTCGAGGTCAGGTCGTCGTGCAGCGCCCACCCCGCACCGGCCGGTCCCCTCCTGCGTCAGCGGTACCGGCTGAGGGGCTCAGCCACATACGTGCCGTCGGACAACACCGCATCGGTCAGCTCGAACCTCTCCCGGCGGCCGGTGGGAAGGGTGTGCTTGATGACAGTCCTCGCCAGCAGGGTGCTAACCGTCCGGACCGGGTTGCCGTCCGCCGCCATCGTGCCCGGCAGCGTGTACGTACGGGCCTGCGCACCGCCCGGGGCGTCGGGGGCGGACGAAGCAGCGCCCGTACGCGCGGCCGTACGGCTGGCGGCGTGAGCGCGGTGGACGCTGCGACCCTACGGCGACCGCGGCACGGAGCGCGCGACGGGACGGCGCCGTAGCCCCCGTACGCAACGGCGCGCGTACAGCTCCCGGCCGCTGCGGCGGCGGGCAGGGCGGGCAAGCAGTCCCGGAGAAGGCGGCGAACGCACGACAGGCGCGGTACGGCGGCCCGGCGGCGGACTGGTACAAGGCCGGCCCCAGGCGCTGCGGGTGGACTGCGGGGGCAGACAGACCGCGGCCCCGGCACGCGCGGCCGCAGCCGTACGACGTGCACCAGCTCGGCACCGGTACGGAGCGGCCCGGCCGTACGGCGGCGGAGCAACGCCCGAACGGCGCCTGGACGACACACGATGGCAGCGGGGCCGCCGGCGGCGCGATAACCCGGCGCGGAGCGGTATGGCGCAGCGCAGCAGTTCGGCGGCGCCGCGGAGCGGCGAACGGTCGGACCCGCACGGCGACGGCAGCGCGAAACGCTCGGCGGGAAGCAGCGTGGGAACGAGGCGTCGGCGCGGCGTGCGCTGTGGAGGTGGCGGGGCGGAGCGGCCACCGGCCCGAGCGCACGGCGACTTAGAAGGTGTGGGACAACACCGCGAGCGGCGCGGAGCGGACGTCGGCACTCGCGGCGGCGGGCAGCGGAGCGGCGACCGTACGACGGGCGCGGCGGCGCGGCTCCGTATGGAGCGGCAGGCGTACGGCAGGCGCGGGACAACGGCGAGGCGGAGCGGGGAGGCGGAGCGGGGAGGCCCTACGGTCGATGGTATGCGGCGGAGCGCGGGGGGAGCTGAGCGGCGCGGCGGATCCGGGTTCGCTGCGGGCAGAGCGTGGCGACCCCGGCGCGCGCGGCCGCGGCCGGCGCGGCACGGGCCGGCGCGGGTGGCCGGCGCACTTCGTCGCGTTCGATCTGCTGCGGCTGTCGGGAACGGACACGACCACGTGGCCGTACCGGCGGCGCAGGGCGGCGCTGGAGTCCCTGTTCGGCCCACGGCGGCTGTCGGCGCGGCGGGCGCTGTACCCGTCGACCACCGAGGCGGACACGGTGCGGGAGTGGCTGACGTGGGCGTCGGTCGGGATGGAGGGCGTGGTCTTCAAGCGGCTGGACGATCCGTACCGTCCGTCGGTGAGGGGCTGGCAGAAGTACAAGACGCGCGAGACGACCGGGCGGTGGTCGGCGCGGTCTCGGGTCCTGTGGCCGGGCCCCGGACGCTGCTGCTGGGCCGGTACGACCCGGAGGGCGCCTTCAGTACGTCGGCCGCAGCACCACCCTCGCCAAGACGGCCGGTACGACGGTCGCGGGGATACTCCACCGCGCCCGGCGCGGGCATCCGTGGACGGGCTGGTCGTTCTCCACCGGGTGGGCAGCAACCAGACGCTGGCGTCACGCTGGTGGAGCCCGAGCTGGTGGTGGAAGTCGGCGTCGACGTCGCCCGCGACGCCTCCGGCCGCTGGCGGCACGCTGGCACCGGGCGCGCCCCGACCTCTCCCCCGCCGACGCCCCCCGCTGGTCGCCAGCGAACTGACAGCGGCACGGGCGCTGAGTTCGACCGGGTTCGCCGTGGCTTCCGGACGGGTGATTTTCCCCTCGCGTACGCGTGCGCGGTTCTAGCCGTGCGGGTCTAACTAGCCCATTTTCAGCGGTTGCTGACGCTTTTCATGTGTTCTGTCATGTTCTATTCCGCCGTTTCGAGGCGAACGAGCGAGAGGTGATCTCATGCGACGAACCGAGTACGACGCGGGCCAGGCCGCCAAGCGCCTGAAGGTGCCCGCAGCCGCCTTCCGGTGGGCCCGCCACACCGGCCTCACCTCCGCCCCCGACGTGTCGTCGTCCCGGTGGTCCCGGGCCGCTGTGGAGGCGCTGGACGCCGACGCCGTCCGGGCCGCGATGCCCTCCCCGCCGATCTCCGGCGGCGCGGCGGCCGACCGGATCGCCGACGCGCTCGGCACCCCGACGTGATCAGCGAGAAGGCCAACGTGACGGCGTTCGTGGTGCGCCGGTTCGTCGACCGCGGCCTGCTGGTCGACCTGAGCGCGAACCCGGACAGGGACGCTGCACCACCCCGGCCAGGTCGAGGAGGTCTGCCCCGTGAGGACCTGGCGGACCTGGTGGCCGCCGACACTCCGCTCGGGCCCGAGCAGGCCGCCGCCCGGCTCCGGGTGCGACGTGCCGACTTCGACCACATGGTCCGGCTCGGATGGGTCCGCTCCCCGCAGTCGATCGAGGTCCGCTTCGGTACCAGCCGGGCCGGGGCCGTCGACGTCGCGCTTCTACACCATGGCGTCCGTCGACGCGGTCGTCCCCGCCCACCCCGAGGTCGACTGGGAGCAGCTGCGCGCGGTGGAGAAGGGCCGGCGCTCTCCGCGCGCGGCGCTGCGCCCGGAGCCGGCGCCCGTACCGGCGTAAGCCCTCCGGGGTGCTGCTCCCGCCCGCGCCCCGGGCTGCCCGGAAAGGCGGCCCGGGGCGCGGGCTTTCTTGCGAGCCGCTCACGCGTGCCCGGCCGGGTTCCGGGACACCGCGCACCGTGAACCCGTAAGCGCCGTCGCCACCGATGTTCACGGGCACCAGAGCGCCCTCGTCGGTGTACTCGACGAGGCTCTCGTCGCCGACGATCCGGTTCACCGAAACGGCACGAGGGCCGTCCACCCGGTGTTCCGGATGGACGGCCCTCGTTCTCAGCAGCACGCGACCGGGTTCAGTTCAGGGTCTCCAAGACCTCGGCGGGGGCCGGCGCGTGCTCCCGGGCCTCGCCGTCGACGGTCCACGAGCCGTTCCACTCGATCCGCCGGACCCGCCCGTGGCGGTTCTCGTACTCCACGAAGCTGCCGGGCGCGCCCTCCAGGAGCTCCAGCTCCCGGAGCAGCACGTCGGGGGTGGTGAAACCACGGAGGTCGCCTTCGCTTCCTCCGCCGGTGCGCGTGTTGTCGAACTTCATCCGGAGGAACGGCATGGCCCCACGGGTCATGTCCGCCGCGTTCAGCATCCGCTTGAAGCGGAAGAACGCCTCCTCCGGGGTCTCGTTCCCGGAGAACTCGCGGACGTACGCCGGGAAGACCCCGACCACGACCTCGTTGAGCTCCTCGTCCCGACCCACGTAGTAGCCGTGGATGTCGGGCTGGATCGCCACCAGGGCGTCGAAGTCGTACCCCGGGTGGGAGAACCCGGGAACGACCTCGAAGGGCCGGGGGTCCTCCCCGAGCCCGGCACGGTGCTCACGCGCGAACGTGAGCACCGACCGGGCCAGATCCTCGTCGAAGGAGTCTCGGGCGTTCACCTGATGGACGCGCGTCCCCTCCGCGTTCATCGCCAGCGAGAACACGAACCGGGACATGGGCGACCAGCGCCACGCGTGAGAGAGGCCAGGAAACTCCTCTACCCCGGGGATTTCCCGTACGGCCTGCTCCACATCACATGCCACCCTTAGCCTCCTTTTAATTCGAGTAGTTGGGACCCGGCAGGCTCACCCCTCGCCACTACGCCCTGCTCGATCCGGAGGTCACCGCGTGGCAGGACGTGCACCTCCTCGACGCCCATCATGACAGCGGCTATCCCCACGAGCACGGGCCGGCGTCCTTCGAGGAATGGGCGGATCCGGGAGAATTCTCTGTGCTTGCCCAAGGCCAAGTCGTGGTTGACGGACATGGCGTGGATTTGAGGGAGCGCCTCCGTCGTCAACGCCTGAAGGGCGATGCGCTGAGCCTCGCTCCGCACTTCCTTGGGCGCGGTCTCGGACGCAGGGACGCTGTCGGAGAAGAGCTGCAGCTGCATCCCTTCTATGGGCTCCGGACCACCGGAGGGTTCGCAGGCAGCCGTGTGCGTCAGGTCTATAAGCTTGCCGTACACCTGCTCGGCGATCGCATCGGCCGGCTGTTCCGGCGTGCAGACGATGTCGTTGGGGGTGACGGTGGGCAGCGGGCGCTCGCGGATGCGGATCACGATGTGCCCCGATGCCATGAGGGCAGGGACGCCTGCGCCCGGAAGGTGAAGTCCAGGGCGAGCAAGGGGGTCGCCTTGCGTCGCTCGGTCTCTTCGATCGGCTGGCCCAGGACGGTCGCCAGCCGGGCCGTCTCCGGGCCCACGCTGTCGTCCATGCGCTCGCGCTCGATCCGGTCGGCGTCCGGGTGCCGGAGCTGCCCGAAGACCAGCTCCATCTGTTGCTCGGTCGCCGTCTGCCCGGCGGTGAGTCCGAGCGCGGCCAGGCCGCGCCCCATCCACACCCCGGGCGGAAGCCCAGCCTCCTCCAGGGCGCCCTTCAACGACTGGCCGACCGGACGGCGACCGTCCCCGAAGGCGCCCCCCCGGCACGTAGTAGCGCCACGCATTTCGCCTCTGCACCTTCGCAACACTCAGCATCCCGGCAGCGAACACCGACCCTGACCTTCGGAAAAGCGCGATCCCGTGGGACGAGGGTTCACCGGAACTTCACGGCCGCCGGGCGCCGACGGCTGGACCAGGATGCCGGCGACGCGCAGCAGGTCGCCGGGCTGGATGCCGTGCAGCAGCCCGTCGGTGATGCAGGGGCCGGCGCTGGTGCAGGTGACGACCGTGTCGGGGGCGCCCTCATCCAGCGAGTAGATGTCGGCGGGCCGGACGACCAGGTCGAAGGTGGCGGTGCCACGCGGGCCGGGGGGCGGAACTCGTCTGGGCGGTACGCCACGAGGGCGCCCTCGACGAGGGCGACCTGCTCGACCGGCGCACCCGGAGCGGTGTGGTGCCGCACGACCGGGCGGCGGCGCTGGGCGCGGCCCGTGAGGCGCTGCGCCAGGAGGAGGGCGGGCCGGCTGGCTGCGCACGCCCCGTAGGACGGCGGGCGCCGGTCGCGGCGCCGACGGGTCGCAAGCCGGTCGGTCGCGGCGCTGGTGGGTGGCGGCGCTGGCCGTTGCCGCGCCGGTCCTTTGTCGTGCGGGGCAGTACTGTGCGCCGCTCAGTTGCTGCGCCGGGCGAGGTTGTAGAAGAGGATCAGCACGGCCACGGCCATCACCGTCACGTGCAGCCAGGCGGGTGCGGCCGAAGCGTCTTGCGAAGCGGTCACGAGGTGATTCACCAGTGCCTCCGATCCATGTCGTCGTTCGTGTGGTGGTGTTGTCGTGTCACGCTCCGCGCGTACCCGGGGCGGCGGGGCTGACGCGACGGCAGGGACCCCTTCACATCGCAGGAGCACCGTTCCGAGACGAATGTCGGTGCGGCCGCCTAGGCTTCACGACGAATGGCTCGTACGGGCCGCTTCGGGGGGGGAGGGCGGGGCATGTGGTTCGAGCAGGTCTTCACGTACACGTGGCCGCACACGACCGGGTGGCCACACCGGCCGGCGGAGCAGGGGCCGTCGGTGCTGTCGGTCGCATACGAGCCGCCGGAGGGGGACGGGCCCCGGCGCTGGCTGCTCCTCGCCGGGCTGCCCGTCTTCAGTGAACTGCTGGCCTTCGACGACGCGGCACACGCGCGGGAGTTCGCCCGCGCGGTGCTGGATCTGCCGACGGCACCCGTCCGCTACGAGCGCGAGCTCCACCTGATCGACAGCAGCACGCGCACGCTGGTCTCGGGGCCGGCCGAGGAGGAGCGCTTCGCGACGCTGAGCGTCGGGCGCGATCCCGACGACGGGATGCGCGCCTACTTCGCCTACCAGTCGTACGTCGACTTCCCCGGAACCCCGCACATGACGGCCCTCGGCCTGGAGGTCATCTGCGACGACGTCGACGTGGAGCGGGCGCACACCGAGGCCCGGGCCCTGCTGGCGGCGCTGGACGAAGACGGCTGATCGGCCCGGCCGGCCCCGTCACTCGCGAGCGCTCTCGGCCCGTGCCAGGGCGAACACGCCGACCACCACCAGGCCGCCACCGAGCACCTGCGGCACCAGCCACCAATGGCCGCGCAGGTGCTCCTCGTAGAGCAGCACGCCCAGCGCCAGGCTGACGGTCGCGTCGCCGAGGGTGAGGGCCGGCTGCGACGCCACCAGCGGCCCGCCCTGAAGAGCGTGTTCCAGCAGCAGCAGTGCGCAGATCCCGCACACGGCGAAGGCGTAGGTGTGCCAGGTGGTGAAGAAGGCGGTGACGCCCTCGTCGTCAAGGATGTGCATGGACGTCTTCATCAGGGAGGCGGTCAGCGCGTAGCAGACCGCGGTGGCCGCACCGAGGCATCCGGCGCGGGCCATGCCCGGGGGTCTGCGCAGCGCGGTGGCCGTCAGCAGGAGGACGACAGCGGCGCACACCGCCAGGGTGATCACCCACCGGTCCAGGGGCACGTGGGTGCGGTTGCCCTCGGGCGAGGCGGCGAGCATGGCGACGACGAGCCCGGTGACCACGGCGGCCACGGCCGCCCACTGGCGCGGCGGCAGCCGCTGACGGTCCGCCAGGGACCCGAACAGCAGGGCGAGCGGCAGCTCCAGGATGAACAGCGGCTGTACGAGGGCGAGTGGGCCGGTCGCCAGGGCGGCGGCCTGGCCCACGCCGGCGACGATCACGGCCAGGATGCCGGCCAGCCAGAGGGGCTTGCGGAGCAGGTCGATCAGCATGCCCGGGCGGAAGCCTTGCGTCTGGGGGACGGTCAGCGTGGCACGGCGCTGCAGGACGGTGGCGACCGCGTTGGCGGTCGCCGCGCACAGCGCGAAGAGGGTGGGAAGGAGGACGCCCATCCGCCGATCCTCGCCGCGCACACGGTGCGGACGGCGACAGCACGGCCGTGTCCGGCCGGTCGGGTGCCATCGTTACGGCCCGCCGAACGGGGGGGGCGGGGGCGCCCGGCGGGGCGCGGTACGAACCTGAGGGTGCGTCACATAGCGAACGGCTTGTATCCCAGGGCCCGGTCAACCACCTCCGCAGCGGTTGACTCCTGCCCGTCCTTGGGCCAGAAGATCAGATCGGAAACATAGCCAGTCGGGCAGGCCAGAGCTCTGTCGAGCTCGTCCAGGACCCCTGCCATCTCGTCCTCGTCGTACTCAACATCCATGACCTTCTGCACCAGCGTGATTGCCGTCTCGCGGGTCATCGGCAACTGCACCCACCCTTCACGAGCAGCAGCACCTTACTCAACGGCATGATCGGCCGGACAGCTCCTGGGCCGGCTCTCGGCGATGAGCCCGGCGGAGCAGCGCCCGACCGCCGGTCCCCAGGCCATGGGCCCACGGCGGGGTCCGGCGGCCGGGACCCGTGAAGGACCCGCGGGGCGGGGTCCGGTGTCAGGCGTCCTTAAGCTCGTCGACTACGTGGCGGACCACGTCCACCGAAGAGTGCAGTACCTCACGGGAGGCGGCGCGGGCCACGCGCATGCGCTTGGAGCCGTAGTGGACCAGGACGGAGGCGCCCGACGCGTAGACGACGGTGAGCGCGCCCGTGACCTTCTCGGGCGCCCAGACCCGTTCCAGTCCGCGCAGCAGCGTCGAGTGGGCCGACAGCAGGGCCAGCAGCCCGCACGCCCCGCCGGCCGCCAGCGCCACGACGCCGTGGCGCGCCTCCGACAGGCCGAGTGCCGCCTCGTCCCGCGCGGTGTCGATGTCCTCGCGGACCGTGGTGTCCTCCCGGACCATGGTGTGAACGTCCTCGGCCGACTGCCTCATGACGCGCTGGTACCCGGTGCGGGCCCGGGCACACCGCCGTTCGCGCCCGCCGCAGCGGTGCGGGACATCGGGTGCGGCGCACCGGCGCGTGCGAGTACCGGACATCGCCGGGCGGTGCGGCACACCGGGTGCGGTGGCGCACCGGAGCGGTGCGCGCACCACGGTGGCGTCCATCGTCACCCGGCGCACCGAAGTGGAGCCCACCGAGTGGAGCCCACCCGGTGGGCGGTGCCCAGCATCGTCACTACAGCCAGGGGGTGGAGTGCCGCACGCGGGACAGGGCGCGGGCATCGCGGCGCGCTGCCACGTTCCCGATCCAGCTCTGCCGGGAGCGAGGCCGGCGCGACTGCCCGGCGGCCGGCGCCAGGCCCGAGAGACTGGCCCCATGACGACTGCCAGGCTGATCCGGGATTCCGCCGACCCGCTCGCGCAGGCCCTCTGCACCGTTCAGGACCTCGGCGTCAGGGTGCCTCCCACGGACATGGTGATCGCGTACACCGGTCACGGCTGCGTGGTCCGGGTGGCCGACCGCAGCAGCGCTCACCGCGAGGTGGTCGAGCAGTGCTTCCGCGCCGCGTTCCCGGAGGCCGGCTGGGGGGTCGAGGTGCGTTACGGCGGCGGCCCGACGATGCAGCACCCGGCGGGGCTGACCCGGCTGTCGGCCGGGGAGGCCGACCGCTCGACACTCCCGGCTCCAACGGTTCCGGCGGAACCGTCGAATCGCTGACCCGCATGGCCGCGCCCCGCCCAGGAGGATCCGGGCAGGGCGCGAGACCGCCAGGCGGCTCGGGGTCAACTCTTCGTCCGCGAGGTCGGCGGACCGGCCAGCGCCGCGTCGTCGACCGGGACGTTGGGCACCTCCACCGGCGGACGCCTCCGTGCGCACCGACCGGTCTCCATCGTCGCGGGCCTTGACATACAGGGCCGGCCAGCGGGTCTCCGCTCCCGGCGGGCAGGCGGCCACCAGGGCCTCGCTGGTGTCGGCGACGACGCGCAGCGCGTGCTCGCTCCACACCCGGCCCGTCCGGTGCACGTCGCGCCGTACGACCGTCTGGCCCGCCTTGAAGCTGTTCACCGGCTCCTCCTTCGCCGCGGCCGGGTCTTGGCGCGCGGTCTCCAGCCCAGTGCCGCGGGCGCGGCCTGGGCAAGCCCCCGTTGGAGGGAGGCTTGCCCAGGGTCGCGCACGGCTTGCCCGGGTGTGGTGGTCTGCGCCCAACGCTGGTCGGTGAACTTCTCCCCGCACCGCTCGCACACCGGCCGCCGCGCCGCCCGCTCAGCGGCACGGCGCCGCTCGTCCTCCGCGTCTGCGCGGGCGGCCTGGACGCGGTAGAGGGCGTCAGCGTCGGGGTTGTCGAGCGCGTCCGTCAGCGTCTGCTCCCCGGTCCGTCCCAGGCGCCGCCACACCGCCGCATCGGCGCCGTGCTCCTGGAGCTTGTCCAGAGTGGTGACGACGACGGGCACCGCCTGGCCGTAGTCCCGCGCGGTGATCCCCCGGTGATAGGTCTCGTACCGGTGCGGCGCCCAGTAGCGGCGGCCGGCTTCCTCCAGCACGGCGACCGTGTTGGCGACCTTCGCCTCGGTGGTGTCCGCGAACACGAACGCGAGTGGCACCAGGCCCTCCCGGCCGGTGGGCGGGTAGACCCGGCGCCACAGCCGCTTGTCGTGGCCGACGTGCTCGATCGCGTCCGGCCGGGAGCGGACCAGGTCCACGGTGTGCTTCGGCGTCCTTCGGCAGCAGCCGGCCCCACTCCCAGTACCGGAGCAGCTTGGCGACCAGGTCGTGCGCGTCCTCGCTGCGGCGGTCGATCTCCAGCAGCAGCACCGGCACCCCGGCCGCCGGTGCCCGCACCACCAGGTCCGCCCGCTGCACGTACCCGTCGCCAAGCCGGTGCGGAATCTCGGTGGCGAAGCCGAGCCGGTGACCGATCCCGGCACGGTGGAGTTCGGCGGCCGTCGTGGTGACCGCTGCGGAGTGGTCGTCGTAGCTGGTGCCGAGCACCTGGCCGGTGTCCGGGTCGCACTTCTCCTCGCGCAGCGCCGAGATGCGTATGCCTTTCGGCTCCAGCAGCTTCTTCGCCTCACGGTGTCCTCGGGCGGTGCGCACCCACACCTGCCGCTGGTCCTCCCGTACCAACTCGATCCTCACCAGGTGGTGGTCCCCAGGTCCAGGAGGGTGTCCCGAGTGAGCTTGTCGTGCTGGTTGTCCGGACGGGTCAGCTTCCACAACTGGTCGGGCGTTGCCCTCTGGAAGATCCCCAGCGCTTGCAGCAGTTCCCTCCGCCTGGGCTCTGTCGAGTTCTTCCTGTGAGTAGGTCGCCTTGAGGCATGAGGGTTGTCGGACCTGCGGCGCCCCCCTGTCCGCCAGGGCTGACCTGCAAAAACGTCCGGCCCACGGTGACGGTGCGCGGAGGGGGTGATGGAGGGGTCCACGGAGGGGGCCTCTCCGGTCCGGTCAAGGGGCTGCTCGGGCTCGTCTGCGGTGCTCGCCACAGGGCGCTCCTGGAAGGTGAGGCGGGCCTATCCCGCCATTCACCTTCCACAGGTTCGGTTTTCGGCTCTCGTGTGACGCCGGCCTCGGAAAACCCCTCCGTCGTGACCGCATCGTGATCAACTCTGTCCTCCGGCATCGCACCTGGACCGTCTGCCATCGAAGTTGGACGACTGAACCGTTCGCGACATCGAAGTTGGATCGTTGATGGCGCTCCCTGAGACCCCGTCTCTCCCTCAAGAGGTTCCCGGCGTTCCGTGGGTTCCCTATCGCCTTGCTGAGTGGATCAACGGGAGCGAAGATGCCCGGGTTGTCGAAATCAGGGGAGACGCGGTGAGTCTGGGAACGGTGGCAGTAACGGGAGCGGCGGGCACCATCGGTTCCGTGGCGCGGAAGGCGCTGCGGGGCGAGGCGGAGCGGTTGATCCTGCTCGACCGCGTGCCGCTCCGCCCAGAGGCCGAGAACGAGGACGTGCACACCGTGGACCTGCGGGACGTCGCCGCTGTGGAGTCGGCCCTTGCGGGAGCCGACCGGGTGCTGCACCTGGGCGGCGTGCCCGACGAGGCGCCCCTCCCGGATCTGCTCGAGACCAATGTGCTCGGCACGCATCACGTCCTGGAGGCTGCGCGGCGCACAGGAATCGAGCGGGTGGTGCTGGCCAGCAGCAATCGTGTCACCGGCTTCTACCCCGCCGGGCACCTCACGAGTCCCCTGGAGCCGGTACGGCCCGACGGCCTCTACGGGGTGAGCAAAGCCGCCGTCGAAGCGCTGGGACAGCTGTATGCCGACAAGTTCGGCCTGTCCGTCGTCTGCCTGCGCATCGGCAGCTTCGAACATCTGCCCACTGAGCCCCGGCACCTGGCGACCTGGCTGAGCCCGCGCGACGCTGTCGGCTATCTGCGGGCCGCTCTGGTCGCACCGTCCTCCCTCCGCTTCACCACGGCATACGCGGTTTCCAACAACACCCGCCGTTTCTGGGCACTGCCCGACCCGGCGGAACTGGCCTACGCTCCCGTCGACGACGCCGAACTCCATGCCGCAGGCATTCCCGCGGCGGACTCCCCGGCCGACCCGGCCGCGCCCCAGGCCGGCCCCTACGCCCTACCGCAGTTCACCCTCAAGCACCTTCGGCCCTAACGCCCATATCCACCCTCGGAATGCGTACCGGCAGCAGTTCCGCTGTCGGTAGGCAGCGGTCCGACTTCGGTGGCAAGCGGTCGTGGCAAGCGGTCCAGTTTCAGTGTCACAGGACCAACCCGGAGAGGGGAGAGTTCTCCCCCCTCCGGCGGCCGGACTCTGTCCACAGGGCCGTAGATCGAGGGTG
This sequence comes from Streptomyces sp. NPDC030862, assembly GCF_055571835.1. Taxonomy (NCBI): domain Bacteria; kingdom Bacillati; phylum Actinomycetota; class Actinomycetes; order Kitasatosporales; family Streptomycetaceae; genus Streptomyces; species Streptomyces sp. NPDC030862. The sequence continues at coordinate 17,947 of NZ_JBVIEN010000001.1, forward strand.
GCTTCGAGGTCGCCGCGATCAGCGGGGCGGCCCGGCCGTTGAGGAGCTGTCATGCCCGAGAACACCGTCACCGCGCCGCTCGCCCCGATGGAGCCGGAGGACATCGGACATCGCCGACGCCTTCGCCTACATCCGAGCGTGGCAGGCCGGGGACATCGACACCGCCGGCGCGGTCGCCGACAACACGGGACCGGAGCTTCACCGGCTGCTCCTGGACGTCGCCGCACGCGTCTTTCATCCCGGTCACCACCGGGACGACTGCGACGGGGAGCCGGGCGCGCACTCCTTCCCGGCGGCGGCGCTCGGGCGGCTCCTGCTGGAGATGCTGGGCCACGGCGTGTGCCTGGCCAATGCGCCGGGTGTCGCCGACACCATCGTCCAATTCAGCGAGAACATCCTCACCGAGACGCACGCCGACGTCGCCCACGTCCTGCGCCAGAGGCCGCGGGATGAAGCAGGCGATGGAAGCGCACCCGGTGCACCGGACCACCGCGTAGCCGCGCCTCCAGGACGGCGGTGGTGTGGCCGGCGCGCATCCCAGGCGCACCACCGCACCACCGCACCACCGTGGTGCGTTCCACCGCACCATCGAACCGCACCGCCGGACGCCGGCGGTGTGGCTCCCCGGCATCACCGCGCGCCCGCGGCCGGGCGGGTTCCTCTATCACACACCCCCTTGACCGCGACCTGATCGCAAGCCGAAACCGGCGATGTCAAGGGAAAGCGTCGCGGTAGCAGACCTGGACAAGGGGGTGTAGCGGAGCCGGACAAGGGGGCGTGCGCCTCCGGCCGCACCCGATGGAGGGGGCGGTCGGCGGTGCGGCGCACCGGGTGCGGTGGCGCACCGGTAGTGCGCGCACCACGGTGGCGTCCATCGTCACCCGGCGCACCGAAGTGGAGCCCACCCGGTGGGCGGTGCCCAGCATCGTCACTACAGCCAGGGGGTGGAGTGCCGCACGCGGGACAGGGCGCGGGCATCGCGGCGCGCTGCCGCGTTCCCGATCCAGCTCTGCCGGGAGCGAGGCCGGCGCGACTGCCCGGCGGCGAGGCGACGCTCGGCTTCCTGGGGTCGCGGGGTCCTCACCTGACTCCCCCTGTGCTTCGGCCCGGCGTGTGCTGGGTGCCGGGCTGCTGGGTGTGCGGCAGCGGGGCCGCCGCAGGCTGCGGTCGAGAGCCGCGGGCGAGGAGGGCACGCTCCCGGGCGCCTTCCAGGACTCTGGCGAGGGCGGCTTCAGCGAGCATCCGGCGGGTCTGATTCACCGTGTCGACGTCGGTCGTCTGCTCCGGGCGGCCGGCCGGTCGGCCCGTGCGACCCACGGCCTGGGCCCGTGCCCTGAGCGCGTCGGCGGCGAGGCGGGCCCGCTCGTACGGAGTCGCGGTCCGCTTGCGGGTCAGCAGGCGCAACACGGCCTGGTCCTCGGTATCGCGCGGATAGAGGGCGCACAGGTCGGCGGTCATCCTCCGCCGGCCGGCCGGGCGGGTGTAGTCGTCGACGACCGCCTGCACGATTCTCTCGTCCAGGCCCGCCTGGTGGGGCCAGCCGCGCAGGACGTAGAAGAGGTGGCGGCGGGCTTCGCCGAGCAGGTGGCGGCGCGCGAAGGCGCCGCGCATCACGTACACCACGGCGACGACATCGACGGCCGCCAGCGCGAGGTCGACCACCGGCCGCACCCGCGCCCACACCGCCGCGGCCGCCGCCCACGCCCGCTCGGCGAGCCGGTAGACGGTGCAGGCGCCGAACGCCCGGATCGCCGAGGTGCGCCACCGCTTGCGCAGCTCGGTCAGCGACCACAGCTCCGTGCGCTTCGGCGAGCGCGTCTGGTCGGCGGCCTGGCAGGCCAGCGCGTAGGCGGCCCGCTCCCCCGGCGCATGCCCCTGCCGCTCCTCGTACCGGGCGGTCAGGACGGGCAGCGCGTCCTCGATCCGCTGGCGGCGGGTCGACTGCCAGCCGATCAGCCGCCGGTCGATCCCGGCCGATGCCCATCACGGGCCGGCGGCCGGGCGTCACCTCGCGCGGCCCCCACACCCACCCGAGCCGCGCCGTCACCTCCTCCATGAACAGGAGGGTGTACAGGGTGTCGGCCGCGACGATGTGGGCCATCAGCGAGTCCGCCGACAAGTCGCCCCACCTCCCGTCGTGCGGCCGCCGGGCGCGGACCGACACGACCGCGTGCGCGTGCGCGTGGAGCAGCGGCCTCGATACCGTGGCCCTGGACTCGTAGTGCCCAAAGACCGCGACGATCAGCCCGTCCTTGACCCGGTCGCGGCGCTTGCCGCCGGCCTTCGAGCGGATCTGTGCGACCGACTCCTCCAGCCACGCCAGGGTCTTGTCGCAGGCGACGTCGTCGCACACCTCCAGCACCCGGCGGCGCCGGTCGTCATCAGGGCCCACGCGATGTGCGCCGTCGACGGGAGCCGGAAGACCAGGTCAAAGGCCAGCCAGGGGATGCACTCCTTGGCCTTGCCGGTCTCGGCCGACTGGTTGTGCTCAATGGGCCGGCCCAGCACGGTGTCGACCACCGCGCCTGCTCCGGGCTCTTGCCCTGCGCCAGGAACTCGCGCGCGGCGCAACGCCCGAGCGGCGCCTGGACAACCAGCCCGAACCCACAGCAGAACGCGGCGACCGTTAGGACGGGGCGAAGCGCAGCGGAAGCGGCGAACGCGTCCCGCTCGACCCGGGCCGGCGCGAACGGCGGGCGCGCTGGTGGCCTTCACGAACCCGGTGTTCCTGACGGCCGCCGCCGACTCACCCCTGGTACTCGCTGAGATCGATGGCGTGCACGCGAAGCGGAAGGCCGAACTGCGGATCGGTCGTATCACGCTCCGGGACCATGCCGAGCTTACGCATGACGTTCTCGGAGGCCGTGTTGGAGACGTGGGCAATGGCGACCACCCGGTCGAGGCCGCGGTCCTGAAGCGCGAACTCCAGGACCGCGTGGGCGGCCTCGGAGGCGTACCCCTGCCCCCAGAAGGGGCGCCCGATCCGCCAGCCGATCTCCACCTCATGCCGCAGCTCAGGCAGGAACTCGGGCACGGAGAGCCCGGCGAAACCGATCAGCTCGCCGGAGCCGAGGAGCTCGACGGCGAAGAGCCCGAAGCCCTCGTCGTCCCACTCCTCCTCCCACCGCTCGATGGACGCGGCGGTCTGCTCCAGATCCTGGATCGACCCGTCACCGACCCAGCGCATCACTTCGGGGTCTGCGTTGATCTCGGCCATGGGGACGAGGTCGTCGTCGGTGAAGCGGCGCAGGAGGAGACGGGGCGTGAGGATCTCGGTCATGGCTCCATCGTCGCTCACTCCCCATTCCACGCCCGCACCCGCGGTGTCATCACCCGCTCCGCGTACATGCCCAGGAACCAGGCCAGGTCCGCGGCGTGCATGGCCGGACAGCAGCGGGTTGTTCCTGTTGCCCCACAGCTCGTCGACGGGCACAGCGGCCCCAGGACGGGATAGCCAGCTGCACACACCGACGCCAGGAGCCCTCCGGCTCCCGGCAGACACAGGCCCACACACCAAGCCCGCGCTGGGTGATCTACTGCCCGGCCCTGGCGATCTGCTTGAACACCCTGTCGCCCACCGCAAGCCGTCCAGCACACGGCGGGCGCAGGGCGCGCGGCGGGCGACCGCAGGGCGCGCGGCGGGAGCGGAACAGCGCAGAGGCAGCAGCGCGAAGCGGCCTGGCCCCAGCTCGGCAGCAACATGGGCGGGTGGGCACAAGGACAGCGCGGCGCGCGCAGCGGCCCGACTGGACGACAGAGCGGCGAACGGCGACTTCGGCAGCGCGGTACAGCAGAGCGCGGCAGCGACCGGGCGGCGGAGCGGCAGGCGGCGGGCATACGGCAAGGACAGGCCCGTACGCACGGCGGAGCAGCGGCGTGGGAACGGGACATGACGCGGCGGCCTCGGCGCAGCGCGACCCCGTACCCCCTGGGAAGCCGACGGGCGTACGGCGCAGCGGAGGCCCGGCACGGAGCGGCCGGCCTGGCCAGGCCGGGCCCCGTGAGCAAGTCCTGGTCGACCTCGCCGCCGACGGACGGCGGGCGGGCGGCACGGGTGCATGGAGACGGCGGAGGCCGGATCGGCCCGACCACGCACCGTACAGCAACCGGCCCCGGCGGACAGCGGGCGTCGGCATACGACCATCCCGGCGCGGCAGCCCGGCTCCGGCAGAGCTGCGACAGCGCAGCAGGCGGCCCAGCGGGCGCGGCGCCCAGCCGACACGCAGCCGCCCAGCCGGAGGGACCCCGGCCAGCAGCCCTACGACAAACGCAGCGGAGCACCCCCCCCCCCCCACTTCCGGCCGAGCGGCGAGCGACACCGCATGGCGACCATACGACGGGCAGCGCGGCAGCCCAGCAAGCGCGGCGCCGAACAGCGGCAGGCAGCGGGGCCGGCCGAGCCACCCCCAACCGAGCAAAAACAAGCCGGCCGGCGGCCGGCGGAAACGGCGGCCCAGCTCCAGCACAGCGGCAGGCGGCGGAGCGGCGGCCGTACGACGGGCACCGGCGCGGCGCCGGTACGGAGATGACCCGGCCGTACGGCGGGCGGTGGAGCGGCCCCGGCGCGCGAGCGCGCGGCGGAGGTCCGCACGACGGGTGGCGAAGCGGCGGGCGGTCCTCGACGTCGCAGCCGGCAGTCGGCGGGCCGGCGGCTGACAGACGGCGAGCCAACAGCGGCGCGGCAGCTCGGTGGCGGGCGGGGTCGGGCAACAGCCCAGCAGAGACGGCGACCGCACGGCTGGCGCAGCAGCGGCAGCCCCCTACGGGCGGCACGGCAACCCAGCAAGCGCGGCGCCGACCCGCGAACGGTCCAGGCGAGGCGCAGGGCCACTCAGAGCTCAACCTGGCCAGCCGGTGCCGGCCGGAACAGAACTCAGGCCGACACCGCGCCTGACCGACCACATGATGAGCGGCACCCCGGCGGGACGACGACCGCACCACGACACGTCGTACTCGCCAAGCCGGGCGTCGACTCGACTCCCACACAGCGGCGGCGGCAGCGACGGCGACGGCACGGCGGCTCCGTGATCGGGGCGGTCTGTGTTCAGAGAACAGCACCGGCGTGCCGCTCCTTGTCGCTGGGGTATTCGTCAGCGGTGATCTCGGCTGACTTCCTCTTCGCCCTGTTCGGGGCCGGCGCGCTCACGGCGGCGGTGGTTCCGCGCCTGGTCGCCGGGCGCCCTGTGTCCATGCCGCTGGTGTTCCTGCTGTGCGGGTTGGCGTTCCAGCTCCTGCCCGTGCCTCTGCCTCAGATCGATCCGGTCCGGGACCGGCTGTGGGTCGAGCACCTGACGGAGGTATGCGTCATCGTCTCGCTCATGGGCGCCGGCCTGGCCCTGAACCGTCCCTTCGGCCACGGCAGGTGGCGTACTTCCGGACGACTGCTGGGCGTGACCATGCCGTTGACGATCGCGGCGACGGCCGTGCTCGCGTGGTGGCTGCTGGGCTGGCCGGTGGCCGCAGCACTGCTGCTGGCCGCCGTACTCGCTCCCACCGACCCCGTACTCGCCTCCGAGGTGCGAGTCGGTGCGCCCACCGAATCCGAGCACGACGAGGACGAGGTGCGCTTCGCGCTCACCAGTGAAGCCGGCCTCAACGATGGCCTCGCCTTCCCTGTGGTCATGGCGGCGATCGCCCTGGCCGGCGCGGGAAGCAGCGTGCCGGGCGGCCGGATCGGTCATTGGCTCCTCGTCGACGTGGGTTACCGGTGCGTGGTCGGCGTGCTCGCCGGCCTCGCCGTCGGCAAACTTCTTGGCTGGCTCTTCTTCCGCACCTCCCAATCGGCGGTGCGCCTGTCCGAGCACCGGGAGGGTTTCGTCGCCCTGGGCGCCACCTTCTTCGCGTACGGGCTCACCGAGCTGGCCCACGGCTACGGGTTTCTCGCGGTCTTCGTCACCGCCTGCCGCATCCGCGCCGCCGAGCGCGCACACGGCTACCACACAGTGCTGCACGACTTCGTCGAGCAGATCGAGCGACTACTCACCGCCGCGCTGCTCTTCCTCCTCGGCGCGTTCATCGCACAGGGCGCGCTGGCGCCCCTGACCTGGCAAGGGGCAGTGGTCTGTCTTCTGCTGCTGCTCGCCGTGCGCCCCCTCACCGGCTGGCTGGCCCAGCTGGGCACGGCGGCCGGCCCCCGCGAACGCGCCGTCACCGCGTTCTTCGGCATCCGCGGCATCGGCTCGCTGTTCTACCTCGCGTACGCGCTCGGAACCGAGGGCTTCCGGGTACCGGCCGAAGACCTGTGGGCCCTGGTCACCTTCACCGTCCTGGTCTCCGTCACCCTGCACGGCGTGACCGCCACACCCGTCATCTCCCGCCTGGACCACCTGCGACGCCTCCAGGCCCGCCGCAAGTCGCACGTCCGGCACGGACCGGACGAAGACGACGTGGCGAAGGAACGGCTGTGAAACACACCCCGCCCACACCGCGCGCCGGCCACCGCGCTGCACCTTTCAGCGCGAAGGCAGCAGGGAACGCAGCCGCCGCCCCGGAGATCCTGGCCAGCGGGCACGACACGCCACCAGCGGACGGCGGGCGCTTCGCGGGCCAGTCCTGCCGCCGGCCAGCAGCCGGCGGGCCAGGCGCGGGCAGCAGCCGGGAGCGGCGACGGGGGCCAGGCGCTCCAGCAGCCGCCGGACGTGGTCGACCTCTTCCTGGGTGGTGAAGTAGGGGGCGTCGGCGTGGCCGTGGCAGCCGGTGAGGAGTGCCCGGAAGACGCCGCGCAGTTCGGCGAGGTCGCGGCGGCAGGCGCCGAGCAGATCGAGGAAGTCTTCGACGGGCCAGGAGGCGAGGACGCCGGTGCGGGTGAGGTAGCCGTCACGTGCTGTGGGACGAGAGATCGCGATGCGCCCGCGCCTTCGGCCGGGCAGTACTAGATGTAGCAGCGGCGACGTCTACCTCTACGAGAACATCGTCGACTTCTCCGGGCTCCATCATCTACATCCGCGACGAGCCGCAGGAGCACCCGGGATCGGCCCGACAGCCCGTGCGCAGCCCCAGCCGCATCAGCTGGCGCGCCGTGGGCCCCGTCGAATGCGGTTTCAGCCCTCCGGGCGGGACGTACGCTCTTGAGACCACCAACCGAAGCCCCATCACAGGGCGGGGCCTGGCTGGTAGGTGCTCAACAAGTTCATATGGAGGCGAGCGTGAAGAAGCTCATCGTGGCACTGGTCATGTGCATCCAGATCACGTCCGGCGCCACTCAGGCCGCTCTGGCGGGCCCGCTCCCCGCGGCTGAGGTCTGCATCGGCTGCATCACGGTCAACATCAACTTCTAGGTGCGGCACGCCATGAGGTGGCCGGTCCCTCGCGCACCGCCTCCTGACATGCGGGTCTCTGCGCGACCGGGCGCCCTCACAGGGGCGCCCGGTCGGTCGGGCCAGCGCACGCCGGGTGCTCTGCGTCCGGGTTGCCAGCGAGTACCCAGTCCGGCTCACGCCGCGGGGTGATGCCCCAGCCGCTGTCCTGCACTCCCCATCCGATGTCTCGTCCCATGGTTCCCCTCCTGGTGGTGCTGCGGCGCTGGTGTGCGCGGTGATCGCGACCGTACTGGGCGGCTCCGAGGGCGGTCAGGTCCTTCATCGAGGTTCGTCAGCTGGCCTTGAGGTGGGCGCCGGCGGGTCCGGCGAGCCGGTGGCCGTACTTGGCGTTGATGCGGTCCAGGACCGGCTCCAGGCGCAGCCGGTTCTCGCGGGCCGGGTCGAGGGCGAGCTGGGTGCCGGGTCCCTCGTCGGCGGGGCGGAGGTCTTCGGCGGTGAGGGTGAGGCGGCGGATCCGGGCGCGCTGGAACGCCATGGCGTCCAGGAGCCGGAACGTCGCGGTGCGCAGGTCGTCGGTGTGCGCCGAGGGCGCCGGGAGCGTGAGGGTGCGCTCGGCGGTGGCGCCGCCGGCGAGCCGGACGGCGAGAGTGATGCGGCGGGCGGTCTGGTCGCGGCCGCGGATCCGTTCGGCGAGGGTGACGACCAGGTCGGAGCGCGGCGCGGACGCGGACGGGGTCGAGGGTGTCGGTGTCGAAGGCGTGCGCGGCGCTGGTGGACTCCGGCATGCGGGCCGCGGTCACGGTCCTCGGGCCGATGCCTCTCGCACGGTCGCGCAGTACGCGGCCGGCCTTCCCGCCGAGGATCCGGCACACCACGGTCTCGTCCATCGCCGCGAGCGCGCCGACGGTGTGCAGGCCGTACCGCATCAGGGCGGCGGCCTGGGCCGGGCCGATGCCGTAGAGGGCATCGACCGGCAGCGGGGCGAGGAACGCAGTGACGGCCCGGTTGTCGGGCAGACAGAGGACGCCCGAGCGGCCGACGCGCGCGGAAGCGGTCGCCGAGGTCGCCCAGGTGTCGGAGACGCCGACGTGGATGTCGACCCCGAGGCGGGTGAGGGCCTGGACCCGGGCGCGCGGCGACCGTACGGCGACGCGACGGATCGGCGATCGAGCCGCTCGGACGGCACACGGCCCGAACGCGCGGCCGCACTGAGCGGCCCGAACGCACGGCGCAGCGCCGCGAACAGATCCAGGTCAACAGCAGGCGTCAGGCGTACAGCGCCCCCAGCCACGCAGCGGCGCAGCCCGCGCGGCGACCACACGACGACCCCGTACGGCGGCGCGGCAGCGCGGTGGCGGCCCAGCGGCGGGCGCAGCCGCGGCCGTACGGCGCGGAGCGGCACAGCGCGCGCGGCACGACGGACGGCGGCGTGCAGCGGCCCGGCCACGGCGACCCGGCGAACGGCAGGCGCACGGGCGGCGACCCGTACGACGGGCACGGTACGGCGGAGCGCATGTGGGGTGGCGCGGCGGAGAGCCGGGCGGCGGCCGGCCTGGCCGGACCCGGCACGGGTGGCGGCCGGACGGAGTCGCGGAAGGAGGCGCCCACAGCACGGACGGCGCAGCCCGGCGCCGCAGTACGGCGGAGCGCGGAGCGGCAGCAGCACAGCCGAGCGCGGACGGCGGACCGTACAACGGGCGGCGGAGTGGCCCCGGCCTGGCAGCACGAAACCCATGGGAAGCGGCGAACGCGTACAACTCGTCCCGAAAGCGTGACGCTTCCGCGAACGCCTCGCCCACAGCGGCTTCAGACAGCAGACTCACCCTCACGGCCTTCATCCTGGTCACGTGTCACGTGCACCTTGGTCGGAGCACATGATCAGACGGAGGCCGCCTCGGCGTCCGGCACATGACCATGCGGGCGAAGCAGTACGAGAAACTGTTCCAGGCGTGAGGCCGCTCAGTCGGGCAGCGCGACGGTGAGGTCCACCTCGACCAGCTGCCCTGCAAAGCCCAGCTGCGCAACACCCAAAAGCGTGCTGGCCGACGTGAAGGCCGGACCGAGGGGGGAAGCGGTAAGCCGGTGCCAGGCGAGGCCCAGGTCCTCCCTGTCATCGCTCCGCACGTAGATCACCGAACGCACCACGTGCTGCGGCTGAGCATCCACCGCCGCCAGGGCAGCGAGTGCGTTCACGACAACCTGATCGACTTGCACGTCAAGGGCTCCCGCGCCGACGAGAGAGCCGTCCTGGTCGAGGGGACACTGCCCCGCCAGATAAGCCGTTCGGCCGGTCTCCACCACGGTGATGTGGTGGTAGCCAGGCGTCTCATGCAACTGATCGGGGTTGATACGGCTGATCTTCGCTGTCATGCCGCGAGTCTGACCAGTCTCCCCCAGACACACCACTGAAATTTGCCCCCGCCGCGCGTCCGACACGGCGCGAGGTTGAAGAACAAGCTGAGCGCGCCCCGGAGCCCGCCGCGGCGGTGAACAACGGCGAAGCCGGAACGGGACTGGCGCTCGGCCGTACAGCGGAGCGGCGGCACGGGGAGCGGCACTGGCGCAGCGGCCCGAACGCAGCCGCCGTACGGCGATCCTGCCCCCGTGCGAATCGGCAGGCGCTGTACGGCCGCGCGGCGACGATGCGACCACACCGGCGTGACTTCGGCGCGACGCCACCCGGCACACCGTCTGGCCGGCGCTGGGCAACTCCAGCCAGACCCGCGGACCATACGCCGTGGGAGCCCGGCGAGTCCGGGCCGGATCCCGCAGCCCGGCCGCGCGCAACGCCCAGCACCGCGGCCTGACCGGGTCCGCCCGCCTCCGTCTACCGGGCCTGCCACCAGTGGAGAAGGAGGAGGAACACCCCGCTGCTGACCGCCTTGACGGTCATACGGGTCCCCTCGGCGGCGGGCGGGCCGGTCGGGCAAGCAGCCCAGGAAGAGGCGGCGACCGCACGGCGACCGGCCGGCGACGGGACGGATCGCCGCATTGCCCGAACGCGCGGCCGCGCTGACCTGCCCGGCCGCACGGCGCGGCCGGGCGAACAGGTCCAGGCCAACAGCAGGCGTCAGGCGTACAACGCCCCCGGCCACGCAGCGGCGCCGCCCGCGCGGCGACCACACGACGACCCCGTACGACGGAGCGGCAGCGCGGTGGCGGCCCAGCGGCGGGCACAGCCACGGCCGTACGGCGCAGTACGGCAGCCGGCAGTCGGCGAGCGCGGCGCATCGCCTAGGCGCGGCGGCGACGGCACGCAGCAGTGGATGGCCGAGCGGCGATCACATCGAAACGGCACCGACTCCTACCAACTCGCCAGCACCCGAGCACGCGCCGAGCAGCAGGTCGTCGGCTGACCTCGCGTCACCGGGGCAGGGCCTCGATCCGTCTCGTCACAGGCGTGGGGCAGGATGGCGTCATGCCACAGCAGATCTTGCCCCCGTCGGAATCCTGGAGCCGGATCGACGCCTGGCTGGCGACCCACGCGGCGTCCGATTTCGCCCTGCTCAGCCCGCCTGCGACACGGAAGGACATCGAGCGGGCCGAGCGTCTGCTCGGCATCCCGCTGCCTGGTGACCTTGCTGAGTCTCTGCGGTGCCATAACGGGGTGAGCGCCTGGGCGACCTTCCTGCCGGAGCAGTCACCGCTCGCGGTGAGCGGCATCATGGACCACTGGCAGACCTGCATGGATGCCGCGGCGGAGAACGACGGCCTGACCCGTCGCCCCTGGGACGACGAGCCGTGGTGGCACCCTCTCTGGGTTCCCTGGGCCGAGAGCGCTGATGGCGGGGCGCAGGTGATCGACCAACGTCCTGGCCCGAACGCGGGCCGCATCGGCTGGGCAGGCCACAGCAGCGGCGGCGACTTCACCGATTCCTGGCCTGATCTTGCGAGCCTTCTCCACGCAGTCGCCCATGTGCTTCACGAAGGTGGTGACGTGCGCGGACTGCACCCCTTCCTCACCACCCGAGGTGAGCTTTGGTGGGACGAAGAGAACTGCGAGGAACTCAACGGCCAACCACTGAGGGCAGCACCCATCGGCCTGCTCTGACAACCAGCCACACAGACCTGCCGCACAGCCGGCACGAACCACGCGACCGCTCTTACGTCTCGCGAACGCATCTGCCTCGTCGTCGTTCTCGAGATCCACCGACAAGTACTCTCCGCTGTCACCTACGCAGCCAGCCGGCGGCGTACAGCCGACACGGAGACGGTGACCGGGAAGCGTAGCTTCACGGCGGCACGGCGACGGCGGCGCCGCGGGCACAGCGGCACGGCCGGGGCGGCGCGCCGCAAGTACGGAGCGGCAGCCCCACGAAGGCGCCGGACGATGGCAAGACGGCCCGACCGTCGGCCCGTCTGGCTTCGTCCATGAGAACGGACAGCGCTTCGACACTGGTTCGGGAGGTATGAGGCTCCCGAGGCCGGCACGGAATGTTCACGAGTTTCGACAGCGCCCGTGCCTTTCCTCGGGCCAACTGAGGAACGGTGTCGCCACTCCTCCGGATCGTTCGCCGCAGCGAGCATCTTGCCGATCACCCGGGGCAGCATGGTCCGAAAGAGACGGCCTAGAGTGGCGGAATGCCCCTGTCTGACGATCGGACCGCCCTGGACCTGCTCGATGCGCACCTGGAGGCGCTCTGGGACGGAACGGACCTCCCGCTCCCGCAGGCTCCGGTCCTTCATGCAGCTGAGGAAGGCAGCGAGCTCGTCCGCTGGGCCCTCGACCAGCTCCGGCGCATCCCCCGCGAGCCGAAGGACGCCTTTGTCCGCCAGGTCGGCGGGCTGGTGGCAGAGTTCCGCTCCCGCCGCTGTCCCTGGAACGCGGCGGCGCTGCGACTGCTCGACGACGTGTACACCTTCGCGGCCACCGGCCCTCGGCGGCACGAGGACTGGGCGCACGACGTGCGCGCCGTGCTGCACCGGTCGGTCCCTGACCCCCGAGGCTGGGTCCGACTGGACTGGGACCGCACCAACGACGCCCGCCACACGGTGCCTGCATACCCCTTCGACCCCCCGGACGCATCAAAGCTCCCCGGCCGCCTGTACCCCCTGGAGGCGGAGGCGGCGGTCGCCGCGCTCGCCATCATGGCCGAGGAATGGCAGTCGGAACCTGCCCCCGTCCGCTCCCGCCCGGACCAGGACGCCGTGCTGGCAGACGCCCGAACCCTGCTCGACCGGTACGGGCCCACCGCGCGCTACTGGACCAACGCGACGGCCGCAGCCTCTGACCCGGCCCCGGATTTCCTCGCAGCGGGCCTCCAGGGCACTGAATCCCATAGCTTCCTCACCTCCGAGTACCTCAACGGCCTTTATCTCTTCGAGGACCTGGGCCTGATCGCGGTGACCGACGACGAGGTGGGCGTCTTCTGGTCGTTCGGGGCGTACTGACGACCCTCGGGGAAGACCATCTGGCGACCGTCACCACCGCCTTGGCGGCCCGCCACCGGGCGCGCGCCCGCGGCCGGGCGGGCTCCTCTATCACACACCCCCTTGACCGCGACCTGATCACCAGCCGAATCGGCCCGTGTCAGGACATGTCAGGGGGATAAGAAGTCAAGAGGGACCGCGAGTCTTGATCGCTACCGAGGCCGCTGATTGGCTGGCCGACATGAACGATCTCGGACCCGTTGCGTGGCCGCCTGCACCGATCAAGACCGAGAGGCTCGTACTGCGTGAGCCCGAGGTCAGGGACCGTGCGGCGTTCATCGAGCTGCACGCCTCGCCGGAGGTGCACACCTACCTCGGCGGCCCCCGGCCGCGTGACGAGCTTGAGGGCGAGATGCCCGAGGTGCCCGGGCGGCGGTCCGGGAGTTTCGTCGTCGATCTCCACGGGGTGATGATCGGCCAGATCCTGCTCAGGAGAGTAACGGAGCACGTTTGCCCTTCTGCCGTGGGGAAAGTTGATCTCGGCTACCTGTTCCTGCCGCAGGCGTGGGGATTCGGGTATGCCGCCGAAGCGTGCGCGGCGGCTCTGGACTGGCTCGAAGACGTCCTTCCGGGTGAGCCAGTGGTGCTCGCCACTCAGACCGCCAACGCCCGCTCGATGCGCCTTGCGGCAAAGCTGGGGTTCACCGAAGCGGAACGGTTCCGGGCCTGGGACGCCGATCAGTGGCTCGGCTTGCGGGCCCCGGTCACACCGCCCAGTTGAGTGCGCGCTTCGACAGGGTGGGGCATGCACAACGCCGTTGTTCTCGTTGCCCAGAGGCGGGTTTGCGGGTCATGCAGGCGCTGGAAGGAGTGGCGCGAAGGCGCGCTGTTCGTCGAACGGCTGCCGGGTTTGGAGACAGTGGTGGAGCTGGCCGAGGAAACGGTTGAGCAGGTGGCGTTGGGCAGCGTTGTGCCAGTCCACTGGTGTGGCTTCCTCCGTACAGTGGATCCGCACCACCAGGTACATGCCGCCGGCTTGCCGCTGCAGCCGATGCTGCCGAATGAAAAGTGGCTGCACCGCTGGCATCAGTGCAGGTCAAAAAGCGTCGTCCCTGCACGCGCGGGGGTAGTCCCGAGCTGCGCAACAGCTGGCTGGGGACGGTCCAGTCGTTTCCGCACGCCGCAGGGGTAGTCCGCCTGGCTCTCACAGTGGGAGGAGGAGCGCGTCGTCGTCCTCGCGCCCGCAGGGGTAGTCCGAACGCGACAATTCTGTTGGCGGCGCTGAGGCCGTCGTTCCCCGCGTCTGCGGGAGTAGTCCGGACGCGCTCGTGATGGACGCGGTGCTGCTGATGTCGTCCCCGCGCCCGCAGGGGGAGTCCTACAACGCAAGTTCGGGCTTTTCCGCGTAGTGGTCGTCCCCGCATGCGCGGGGGTATGCCGCCTGGCTCACCGGGTTCCAGCTCCCCACCTAGGCGCGGATCTGAACCCGCGGGAGGCCATCTGGCCGCTGGTCAAACGCGACCTCGGCAACCTCACCACAGCCGACCTGGGCCAGATCGCCAGGGCCTTGAAGCGCAGACTCAAGCAGATCCGGTACTGCCCGGATTTCGTCGACAACTGCCTTGCGGGCACCGGCCTCATCACGGACGACTGACCGGCGCTGCAGATTCGTCAGCCGCCGTAGTACCGGTCGTAGGAGGCGGAGCGCTCCTCCACTGAGAAGCCCTCGTCGAATTCACCGTCCGCCTCGAGCTCGCGCAGTCGATCCAGCCCCGCAGCAGCAGCAGCAGCAGCAGCAGCAGGTGCACGGTTGCCCAAGAGGTAGGCCTTCGTCGCGTCGAGCCCGTGCCCAAGCAGGAATTCGATGTCGATCGAGCACGCTGCGTCGAAGCTGGCTTGCTTCGCACTCCAGACCAGGAGCACGTCGTCGAGGTCGCCGCTGTTGAACAGCTGAAAGCAGCAGAGCCGCATCAGCTCGGTGTCGCCCTCGCCCTGGGCGCGTCGCTCACGCGCCGTGTGCTCTCTGAGGAGTGCACGCGACCTCGTCGAGATCCGCGCCGACGGGAGCGGCTCGGCGAGCGTGCGGAGGCCGTACGGCGGGGAACAGAGGCGGCGCCCGTACGGCGGACGTGAACGGCACGCGAACCCGACGCGGCGCGCAACGGTGGCGGACAGACGACGAAGCACAGCAGACACGTGACAAGGCACCGCACGGCCCCCAGCACGGCCGGCCCGGGGCCCCGACGCGGGCAGAACCCCGGTGGCCCGGCACCGCGACGTCCTGGCCGCCGAACGCCAAGAACACGCCCGCATCCGAAACGAGAAAGGCATTCGCTGAGAAGGCCGCCCCCTCGCCACCGCGGCCTGAACGACCAGGCGAACCTATGCGGTCACAGCACGAGCGAGGGACAGCGCGCCCGGCAAGCGCCGCTACGTGTTCGACCAGCCCCGCTCGCAGAGCACGAGCCGGTAGCCGTCCGGGTCCTCGATCGTGACGCCCCACCGGTTCCAGTACGGGTTCGGCGACGGCACCCGCTTGCCGCCGTGCTCCTCCAGACGGGTGACCAGGTCATCGGGCACCGGGCCGTCGACGTAGATCACTAGCAGGTCCTCCTCGGTGGGCCGAGGCTCGACGGGCCGGGCGGGCTCGTGGACCAGCTCCACATGCCAGTCGGCGTCCGGCCAGCCCACCATCAGCAGGTCGTGCCCACCAGGCTCCGGCCCGCCCTCGGCCCGCCACACCACACCGAGTCCCAGCCCCCGCACCCAGAACCGCTCGGCCACCGCCAGGTCCCGGGAAGGCCGGGCGATGCGGATGTGACTATGACCGTTGACGGGCATCGTGACCTCTTCCTGAGCTCCAATTCCTGCTCAACACCCTAGATATCAGGCACTCGCGCGACCATCGGCCGATCGCCCTGGACCGCAGGTCCTAGTCCGGTGACCGCAATCCTGCCGCGTGCCGCAAGCCGGTGCCCTTCAGCCCCGCGGAAGGCGAGCGCTGCGCCGGCACAGCGGGCGCCACCGCAGGCCAACGGCGGCCGTGGGCACGCAGGACGGTCAGCCGGGCTACGTTGAACAGTTCCTAGCGCACCGCGCGAGTGGTGGGCCGGGCCCGGAAGGTGATCTTGCGGACGTCTTCGCGCGGTCCGAGTTCGTGCAGGCAGGTGTTGACGGCGAGGGTCGTGCCGAAGCCGGCGCCGCCGTGGATGCACATCATGGCGCAGGCGGCGACGGTGTCGGTGATGTTCTCCCGGGCGGTGAGCGGGGCGCGGGTGGTGACCACGGAGGCGTCCGGGAGGTCGACGTACTGGTAGGTGGCCGCGGTCACGAGGCGTCTCTGTCTTCGTCGGTGCTGAGAGATGCGGCCCGCCCGCCGGGACCGTCAGGGGCGGCAGCGCCATCATGGTCGGACGGGTCCGGGGCGGGCCGGCCTGGCGTTGGGCCTGGCGTGGTCAGCGCAGCCAGGGACGCCGGGGCGCGCCAGTCGGCCGGGGGCGCGGGGGGCGGGATGACGTCCGGCAGCGCCAGCTTCGAGGCGTCGGTGTGCTCTACGGCGGCCAGTTCATGCCCGGCTTGAGCGGTGGTCAGCGCGCCGAGCCGCTGCGGGGGCCAATGCGGGCACGCGGCGCAGCGCCCGTTCGCTGCCCGCATCCGCGAGCACAGGTGCCGCTTCCGGTGTCCGGGTGGTCCCACAGCCCGCGCAGAAACGCCAGCGCCGGCCCTGGAAGGCGCTGTGCCTCGTCCAGTACCAGCACACGAGGGTGTCGT
Organism: Streptomyces sp. NPDC030862; assembly: GCF_055571835.1. Lineage (NCBI taxonomy): Bacteria > Bacillati > Actinomycetota > Actinomycetes > Kitasatosporales > Streptomycetaceae > Streptomyces > Streptomyces sp. NPDC030862. The sequence goes on from NZ_JBVIEN010000001.1 coordinate 34,347, forward strand.
AGCGCGTTCACCAGCATCAGGTCGGCCTGCCCCGTCCCGCGCGGCAGACGCCTGCCCAGCTCCTGGGCGGCCGTGAGCACCCGGCGGAGTACGGGCACCGTCGGATGCACACCGACGTGGACCCGGACCCGGGGCGGGCGCGGCAGCTGGGACAGGGCGTACTGCAGCGCGACGGTCTTGCCCTGACCGGCGTCGCCGTACAGACACACCACCGCCCCCATCGTGGCCGCGTGCGCGACCGTCCGCAGCACCGACCGCACAGCGGACGTGTGCACCACCTGCGCGCCCGGCATCAGGACCGGGACCTGCGCCAGATGCTTCTGCTCGCGCAGAAAGACCCGCCCGCCGGTGCCTTGGCCTGCTACGACGTTCAAGCCCAACTCGCCGAGCGGATCCGGCCTGCGCGGCGTCGACCACCACCTACCCGAGAGATCGCAGCCGGGTCGGCTGAATCGACGTGCCGCATGTCAGGATGCGGTCGAAACTACCGACATTTTCGGGAAACGACGTGTCCGAACGCGAAAGAGTCGGCCGTCCGGCGTCGTCGCCATCCGCCAAATCGCGCCGTTCTGGCCTGCCATGGTGCAGTCGCTTGATGGCATGACGTGCGCCTTTTCGGGGCGAGCCTTTCGAAATGTTTCGGCGTATGCAGCGATACATGCGAGAGGGGTTGACGTCGTTCCCCGGTTCCCTACCATTCAGATGGACCGGTAAATCGAACCATGTTCGATATCTCGCACGCACGGGAGCTGTTCCGCCACGCAGTAGGGCATCCCCGAGACACATCCTCCGCACCCCGAGCCCGAGGAGTCCGTCAGCGAATGTCATGCCCTCGTCAAGTATTCTCTCGTCGTCATGCGCTGGCGGCCGTCACCGGCCTCGCCGCCGGGGAGTACGTGAATCCGGTGATCTGGCAGGACTTCGCGGACATCGACGTCATCCGCGTCGGAGACACCTACTACGCCTCGGCCTCGACCATGCACTACTCGCCGGGCGCGCCCGTCCTGCGCTCGTACGACCTGGTGCACTGGGAGATCGCCGGCCATTCGGTGCCGGTCCTGAACTTCGGTGCCAAGAACGACCTGAACGGGTGCCGCGGCTATGTCAGAGGGATCTGGGCGTCGACGCTGGCCTACCGGCCGAGCAACAGGACGTTCTACTGGCTGGGCCAAATCGACTTCGCCCGGACGTACATCTACACCGCGACGGCCGCCGAGGGACCGTGGAACCGGCTGACGACCATCAGTACGCCCTATGACGACGCGGGGCTGCTCGTCGACAGCGACGACACCCTGTACGTGGCGTACGGCAACACCGCGATCAGTGTGGCCCAGCTCTCCCCCGACGGCCGCGCCCAGGTCCGCACCCAGCAGGTGTTCACGACCCCGTCGAGCGTCGGCACCCTTGAGGGAGCGCGCTTCTACAAGATCAACGGGCAGTGCTACATCTACCTCACCCGCCCTGCGAACGGGCAGTACATCCTTAAATCGTCGGGCGGCCCCTTCGGTCCGTACACGATGCGGCAGGTGCTCCTCGACCTGCGCGGGCCGATACCCGGCGAAGGCGTCCCGCACCAGAGTGGTCTTGTGCAGACGCGGAACGGTGCCTGGTACTACCTGGCATTCGTCGACGCCTACCCCGGCGGCCGGGTGCCGGCGCTGGCACCGGTCACGTGGACCTGGGACGGGTGGCCGGTCGGCCAACTGGTGAACGGCTCGTGGGGTGCCTCCTACCCCAGCCCGGTGGTGCCGCCGCCGCCCCGTCAGATCACCCCCACGACCGGCGTCGACACCTTCGACGGCAGGACCCTCAAACCGAGATCGGAGTGGAACCACAACCCGGACGACACCAAGTGGTCGGTCGACAACGGTCTGACCCGGCGCACCGCCACGGTCACCAACGACCTGTACTGGGCCCGTAACACCCTCACGCACCGCATCCAGGGACCCACCTCCACCGCCACGGTCCAGCTCGACCACTCCGCGATGCGGGACGGCGACCGGGCCGGACTCGCGCTGCTGCGTGACTCCTCCGCGTGGATCGGCCTCAAGCGCGAGGGCGGCGCCACTCGGGTGGTGAGGGTCGGCGGGCTGGCCATGGGCAGCAACTGGAACACCACCGGCAACGGTTACGAACTCGCGAGCGCGCCCGTCTCGGGCAGCCGCGTATGACTGCGCGCGAGCGCGGACATACGCCCCGGCGCGGCACGTCCGGGCGCCTTCTCCTACAGGACCGACGGCGTGACGTACACCCGGCTCGGCCCCGACTTCTCGATGGGCAACGACTGGCGGTTCTTCATGGGCTACCGGTTCGCCCTCTTCAACCATGCCACCCGCGCGCTTGGCAGTTCGGTCCGCGTCACGCGGTTCGAGCTGTCCACGCCCTGAACCGCGCCGACACCGTTCACACCTCCGCCCCGGGGCGCCAAGGCGGCCCGAAGGCGCCGGGCGCCGACCGGTCTTCGGGCAGGTCGCACTGCCGTGGTGCTCGCCGATCGCCGCGCACCCGCACTCCACCGACAGTCCGGACAGCCTCCGACGAGGCCGGCCGGAACCGCTCACCCAAGGATGGGAAAGTCACCATGTACAGAGGACGTTTCAGCCGCAGGCATCCCACCGCGGTGCTCGCTGCCGTGTTCGCGGCCCTGGCGGCGGTGGCGGCCATGCTCGTCGCCACCCCGGCTCAGGCGGCCGCCGCCAGTGGCACCTTGCGCGGTGTGGGTTCGAACCGGTGTCTCGATGTGCCGGGCGCCAGCCAGACCAACGGCACGTACCTGCAGATCCACGACTGCTGGGGCGGGGCCAATCAGCAGTGGACGGCGACGGACACCCACCAGCTGACCGTGTACGGCGACAAGTGCCTCGACGTCCCGGGCCACGCCACCGCGTCTGGTACCCGGGTGCAGATATGGGCCTGTTCCGGCGGCGCGAACCAGCAGTGGCGGGTGAACTCCGACGGCACGGTCATCGGCGTGCAGTCCGGACTCTGCCTGGAGACCACGGGCGCCGGTACGGCCAACGGCACGGCGGTGCAGATCGGGACGTGCAACGGTGGCAGCAACCAGAAGTGGACCGGCCTGCCCGCAACCCCGCCGACGGACGGCGCGTGTCCTCTTCCGTCGACGTACCGGTGGACGTCGACGGGTGTGCTGGCGCAGCCGGCGAACGGGTGGGCCGCGGTGAAGGACTTCACCACCGTGACGCACAACGGCAAGCACCTGGTCTACGCATCGAACGTGTCGGGCTCGTCGTACGGCTCGATGATGTTCAGCCCCTTCACGAACTGGTCGGACATGGCGTCGGCCGGCCAGACCGGGATGAGCCAGGCCGCCGTGGCGCCCACGCTGTTCTACTTCGCACCCAAGAACATCTGGGTGCTGGCGTACCAGTGGGGCGCGTGGCCGTTCATCTACCGCACGTCGAGCGACCCCACCAACCCCAACGGCTGGTCCGCTCCGCAGCCGCTGTTCACCGGGAGCATCTCCGGCTCCGACACCGGCCCGATCGACCAGACCCTGATCGCCGACGGCCAGAACATGTACCTCTTCTTCGCCGGGGACAACGGCAAGATCTACCGGGCGAGCATGCCGATCGGGAACTTCCCGGGCAACTTCGGCTCCTCGTACACGACGATCATGAGTGACACGAAGGCCAACCTGTTCGAGGGCGTACAGGTCTACAAGGTCAAAGGCCAGAACCAGTACCTGATGATCGTCGAGGCGATGGGCGCGAACGGGCGCTACTTCCGCTCCTTCACGGCCTCCAGCCTGAGCGGCTCGTGGACCCCGCAGGCCGCCAGCGAGAGCAACCCCTTCGCGGGCAAGGCCAACAGCGGTGCCACCTGGACCAACGACATCAGTCACGGTGACCTGGTCCGTGACAACCCCGACCAGACCATGACCATCGACCCCTGCAACCTGCGGTTCCTCTACCAGGGCAAGTCCCCGCAGGCGGGCGGGCCCTACGACCAGCTGCCGTGGCGGCCGGGCGTCCTCACCCTGCGGCGCTGATCTGCCGCGAGCCGCACTCACCGTCTTGAGGGACCCCGGCCGCGCGGCGGCGCGTGCCGGGGTACGGCGACCGGGCCCAGCGGACAGCGGCACGCAGCGGCCGGGCCGTACTGCGACCCCGGCCAGCGGCCGTATCGGCGGCGGGCGGACCTTGACGGCGCAGCGGGCGCGGAGCCGCGACGGACGGTGTCCATGCCGCGGCGGACGGGCCCGCGAGCGAGCGCGCACAACGGCGCGGTGGCGGCGTAACGGCGCGGGCTGGCACCGCGACCATCCGTTACCTGCGCCGTTGATGGGGATCAGTTTGGACCGCGTGCCCGGCTCACGTGGTCAGTCGTGCGGTGCGTCAACCGGGTGAGGCACGGCGACGGGGCCAGACGCCTGCTGCTGAGGACTTGGGCGCCGATGCGGCCGCGCAGGAGGGGCAAGGGGATGTGCGGGTGGAGAGGGCGGGGCGTGAGTTGGGCTCGTAGCGGTGTTTCCGGTGGCGGGTGAGCCGGGGGAGGGAGGCGTTGGTGAAACCGGTGAGGGGGGCGGCCGGCGTGGGCGAGGTCGGTGTCGAGGTCGTGCAGGACACGTCGCAGTCGATGGCCGCGGTGAGGCGTGCTGCTCCAGCACACGGCGGGCCCGACGAGGGCCGCTGGCCGGCTGCCGGCTGTCGGCTGTCGGCTGTCGGCTGTCGGCCGTCGGCCGTCGGCCGTCGGCCGTCGGCCGTCGGCTGTCGGCTGTCGGGAACGATAAGGCCGCACGCACACCGGCCGGTTCGCGGGGTGTCGTCACCATGCCACCGGCAGGCGGAGAGGAAAGCGGCGGAGGGTGTCTGTGTCCCACCGCACCTCCTCGGCGTCGACAATCAGGCGCAGGGCCGAAAACCGGCTGAGCAGGCCTGTGGCCGCGCTCTCCGGCTGGGCCCGGGCCATAGGTGCGGCCAGGCAATAGTGGCCGCCCCAGCCGAACGTCATGTGCGGGCGGGCCGGCCGGTCGAAGTCGAGGTCGATGTCGAGGTCGTACGGGGTGGGGAAGACAGCCGGGTCACGGTTGGCGGCCAGGTAGGAGACAGCAGATAGGCGAGATTGCTGATCTGGCAGGTGGTGGTGTCGTTGCCGCTGAGGATGAGGGTGACGGCCAGCACCGCCAAGTCGTCGTCGCTCAGCGGTTCCTCACCCTGCGGCACCGGGGCGGCGGCCATCGCGCTGAGCAGATCTTCACCCGGCGAGCGACGTCGGGGCGGGACCAGGTCAGCGAAGTAGGCGCGTAGGCGGGCCTTGGCGCCGGCGGTGTCCTGCCGGGCTCCGGGTGCGGTGGTCAGCAGCCGCATCGTGCACGCGCGCAGCTCTTCCCGGTCGGCCTCGGGGACGGCGAGCAGCTCGCAGACCGTCAGATGGGGCAGCGGGACCGACAGGTGAGTCACCAGATCCGCCGGCGGCCCCGCTTGGGCCATCGCGCCCAGCAGCCCGGCCACGACCCGGTCCGCCACCAGCCGCATGCCCTCCACCCGCTCCCGGGTGAACGCCTGGGCCACCACGCGCCGCAGCCGGGTGCTGCGCGGCGGGTCCGTCACATTGACCGACTCCGGCGACACGATGGGCTCCGGCGTCATCCTCGGATGGTCGCGGCCGACGATGGCGGCCCGGCTGAACCGCGGGTCGCAGGTCACCTGGCGCACCGCGGCAAAGCTGGTCACCAGCCCCCCCCCCCCCCCGCATCGCCGTACGGCAACCGGATCCGGCTGACCGGTCCACGCACCATTAACGCAGCCAGCGCAGGATCGAAGTGCAGTGCCCTGCTGAAGTCAATGGGACAGGACACTGTCTGGCCGGGGGCCGGCATCGGGCGACTCCGTAGGTGCGGGTGGACGGCGGCTGGGTCACGCACCCGTCCTTCGCATACCTATCCATCCCTCCCCGTACACGAATCCCCCCGATCGAGCTGACATACCGACGTCGCACGGGCCCGTACGCCCCGCCTGCGAAGCCCCGGGCGCCGAACCTGCCCGGGGCGGGGCCCGCGGCGCCTGCAGATCAAGCCCCAGCGCAGGACAGCGTGCACGCTCACCACCGCCACTACCAGGCTCACCTACGCCGCCACCAGTCGACAGCCACAGCCCAAACTGATCAACCCAGATCAGAACACCCGCCTTTGGTCGGACATACCACTCCGCTCCAGCAGCAGCCGTCCGCGATCGGGGTGCGGTGGTCGTGACGATGAGCGGGACCGGTAGGAGGGTGCTGCCCAGAAGCTGCCCCCTCGGCAACGCAGGTCGGAAAGCACGGCATTCCCGAGCCGTCTGGCTTCGTTCACCTCTACGAACGGCTCGGGAATGTCGACGAGAGACGACGGCACCTGTCCGCTCCCGATGAGGCTGGCCAACTCTCGCGGAGCCAACGAACGGAGGTCGTATCGTCGAACGGCGGAAGCCATCCGGTTGATCCTGGTCCCGCTGAAGGCAGCCTTCGGCCTCGTGCTCAGCGTCATGGCGGCTCTCGGCGTCGCGCTCGTCGGGCTCCTCCAGTGAAGCTGGCCGACCGGCCTGACGGGCGTCGAGGAGGCCGGACTGGTCATGTTGATGGCTGCCAGGCAAGCCGTCCTGGTGGCTGCCGGAGCCGGTGCACCGGGCCCTGCCCGCCATCGGCCTTCGCGGAAGAGGGCCTACGTATCCCGGCCGACGGCGACCACCGTGAGGACCCACACAACGACCGGTGGCTGGTACGCGCCTGACGTACCGTCTCCGGCACCGCCCCCAGCCGGTGAGGGCCCCGCGACAACGGGGCACGCTCACCGGCTGCGGTGCGTCGCGTCGGGCTCAGCCGCCCTGGAGACGCAGCCGGAACGCGGGGCAGACGTCCGGGTCGTCCGTCGCGTAGAGATACGTGCGTCCGTCGCCCTCGGCGATCGACAGCGAGTCGAGGGTGTCCCCGTCCAGGAAGCGCTCCGGTGCGGTGAAGGAGAGGGACAGGTGCGCGAACTCGGTGGCCGAGGTGCCACCCTGCACCACGGACCAGGTACCGGACCCGTCGAAGGACTCGCCGAGTTCGTCCCGGTACCAGTCACCGGTCGGCCAGTCGTGCACGGCGACCGTGCCGCTGCCCGGCTCGCTCTGCGACGCCTTCAAGGTGAGCGTCACGCCCTTCGCGTCGCCCTCGCCCCGGTAGGTGCCGGCGAGTTCCCCGGAGGTCGCGCCGGCCGCCTGCTTGCCCATGCAGCCCTCGACAGCGGTGGACGCCGACGAACAGCCCGGCAGGCAGGTCAGCAGAGCCAGCACGGCGGCGGCCACCGGCAGACGTGCTCGGGACATCGACTCACTTCTCCTTCACCGGAATGCGCTCGGTCCAGACGATCTTCTGGTCCACGGACGAGAAGACGCCCTCCTCGCGGTTGAACTTCTCCAGCCAGTCGTAGTAGCCGATGTAGCGCAAGAACGACGTGTGGTTCAGGTGGTACGAGCCGGTGCACGCCTCGCCCAGATGGTCCTCGTCGCGGGCGACGATCGCCGGCAGGTCCGTGGTGATGAGCTTCTTGAACGCCCCCACCTTGCCGCTCTCCGAGATCGAGTACGCCACGCTGTCTTGCGGCTGGCCGGTGGACCGCTGCTCCTCCAGCGTGTCCAGCCGCAGCTGCTCCATGCTCTCGCTGGACCGGATCAGCTCGGTCGCCTCATCGCCGTGCCCACTGCCGGTGGGCGAGCCGGACCGCCCGCGCCGACTCCAGGCCCTCCAGCGCTCCCGTCCGCCGGAGGGCGGCGGCTGGAGGCCGGGAGGGTCCGAGCGCAACTGCGGCCGGACCAGCGGGTCGGCGGTGCTGCCTGGGGGCGCGGTGGTGTAGTGGCCCTCCCAGTCTGGGAGGACCTTGTGCCGCTCGATCTCGTCCGGGGGCAGCGGAAGCTTCGTCCCGTCCGGCTCCGCAAACCGGCTCGTCCCCTGTGGCCTTGCCGTCGCCGCCTGCGGCTTTGCCCCCTCGCTCATGTGTGATCCCCCCTTCGGTGTCACCCCTCAGAAAATCATGGCGAGGGGCAGATGATCACATCAGGATGAAGGCTCGGCAGCGCCGGTTGAGGAATGTCGTGCGGCAGCTTCCAGCGCGGTTGCGGCCGGAACGAGGCCACCGCCTTCCGCACCGTCCGCCACGTCACACCGTCCTTGCGTTTGAGCCCGCGCGTCGAACATGCCGTCGCGATGGTCACGCCGTCGCCGCATGCAGCCCGGCCACGGCTCCGTAGGCCCATCCGGCACGGTTACCAGACGGATGTCTTGCCTGCTCCGGAATGCAACTACTTCATTCCGTCACGTGACATTTCATGCTTTTCGTCGTTCGCAGGAGAGATGCCGTGCGAGCGGAAGGACGTGTGGTGAGCACAAGTACGAAGAGGGGCTCCGATGTGCCGATGGCGCCCGGACGCGGCCGGCTCCTCGGGCACTCCCGCTCCCTGCGGTTCATGACGGACCTGGGAGCAATCGCAGCTCGGCTCAGTAGTGCGGGGCCGGTCGTCAAGACCAAGGCCGGGCCGTTCGGCTTCTTCCTGATCAACGACGCGTCACTGATCCGGCAGGCCGCTCGCGACGAGGACACCTTCATGTTCTGGGGTGTGGACCCCAGCCTGCGGGAGGTCGTGAGAGACGGACTGAGCAGCACCGAGGGAATGGTCCACCGCGACAGGTGTGCCATGGTGAGACCGGCGCTCGCCACACCTCGGCTGGCGGGCCTTGGCCCGTCCGTGCAATGCGTGACCCACCGTCTGCTCTCCACGCTTCCCGTAGACCGTCCTGTCGACATGGGCTACGAGATGACGCGTCTCGCCTTCGGCCTCGCCATCGGCTGCGTTATGAGCAGTGACATCTCACCGGCAGCCTTGTCCGCGCTGGCGGCCGCGCACCCTACGCTGTCGTCGGGATCGGCCTGGCGGTTCGTGCTGTCACCGTGGCCCTGGGTGCCCATGCCGAGGCAGCGCTCCTTTCGCCGTGCCGTACTGGCGTTGGATGAGGCCGCCCAAGAGGTGGTTACGCGTCATCGACCGGCCGAAGACGGGGGTGACCTCGTATCCCTGCTGAAGCAGCCACGGCGCGGGCCCTCGGACCTGGGGACGCACGACGCCAGCACGCTGTTGTTCGCGGGAGGGGGAGCGTCCTCCCCCACACTCGCGTGGGCCTGCTACGAACTGGGCCGCCATCCGCACCATCAGCGGGCCCTGCAGGAGGAGGCCGACGCGGTACTCGGCTCGGACGGGCTCACGACCGGTGTCGGTGCGGAGCCGCTGCCCCGGGCTGCGGCTTTCGTCAAGGAAGTCATGCGGCTGTACGGTCCACCGGTCCTCGTGCGCCGGACGCGCCGCGAGACGTGGTTGGGGGGATTCCGGCTACCCGCGGGTGCCACGGTGCTCCTCCACCTGGGGGCACTGCGTCGCGACCCCGCCCACTTCCCGCGGCCCGATGTCTTCGATCCCCTGCGCTGGGTGCCCGGGGCTCAGCCCCCGGTATCTTCCGCCGACTTCCTGCCCTATGGGGTCGGACCGCGTTACTGCCTGGGCGCCGCGGTGGCCGACGTCATGGTCCCTGTTGCACTGGCCACCCTGGTCTCCTCGCGGACACTGCGCTTGGCCCGCCCCGGCCGGACGGTGCACGCCGGTTTCGGGCTCGGCGCCATGCCGCGCGGTTTGACCATGACGGCCGCACGTCGCGAGCCACACCGCAGCGTTCCCCCTGCGGCGCCGGACCTGCACCCCCGCGTGGGTGCTCCTTCCGCCGCACCTCACCGAGAGCAGACGACTCCATGACCGGCGCTCTCTTGCAGCCCGGCGAGACACCGACGAACCTGCCGGTGGGTGCGGACTGCGTCCGGCAGCGCATCGACCGCACGACCAAGCGCGTCAATCACCACATCGACGCTCTGTGCCCCGGCGCGGCGGCAGACGCGTGTGCCGTGTGGCTGCCGCCAGGTCAGGCGACCGAGTTCCCCGGCGCGAGCGCGCCGGTTGTGGCCCGAAGGCTGCACCGCGCGCTGACCGCGCCGGTCCGCCATCTGGCCGATGCCGGAGGCCAGCGGTGGCGCCCGGTGCTGGTCTGGGAGGCCATCGACCTGCTGGGCGGTGACAGCGAACACTGCGGGCCGTTGATCGCGGCCATGGAGTTGCTGCACACCGGATCCCTCATCGTCGACGATGTCCAAGACGCCTCACCGCTGCGCCGCGGACGACCGGCGGTGCACACCGTGTTCGGAGTGCCGACGGCGGTGAACGCAGGTACGGCCGCCTACTTCCTCTGGGACCGGGCCGTCCAGCTGACCTTCCCCGATGACGCCGCCCGTTCCGGGCATGTGCGGGCTCTGGTCCTGGCCGCCCTGCGGGCAGCGCACGCAGGACAGGCGCTGGACCTGGAGGGTCACCGCGAGGAGATGGACCAGGCTGTGGCCGGCGGCGACCGGCACACCGCTCTGGACCTGGTCCGCCTGACCCATCGGCTGAAGTCCGGAGCTCCGGTCGCAGCGGCTTTGGAGACGGCCGGAGTCGTCACCGGGGCCGAGCAGGAACTGCGCAGAGCACTCGGGGCTTTCGGCTCAGCGGTGGGCACGGCCTACCAGATCGCTGACGATGTCGCCGACCTGCGAGGTGTCATGCGGGCCGGAGTGGCGACGAAACAGGCCGCCGAGGACCTACGCAGCGGCAAAGTCACCATGCCGTTGGCACACGCCGTGGGCCGTCTGCCCCAAGACCGCCTGAACCGACTCTGGCAGCAGATGCGGGAGGGCTCGGGCAGCGCCACGGCAGTGGTCGAGACCCGCCGGGAACTGACCGCGTGCGGAGCAGTGCAAGCATGCGTGGACGAAGCCGACCAGCTGGTGAGCAACGCCTGGACCCAGTTGGAACCCCTGCTGCCACCCACAGATCACAGTCGCTGGCTGTACGAGCTGGCACTGTTGATCGTCCGGCGCGTCCAGGTCGCCTGAGGAGGAGAAACTTGACCTCGGCCCTCCTGGACGTCAGAGACCTCCACCACAGCTACGGCACACGCCGAGTGCTGTCTGGCATCGACTTGTCCCTGCGGCCGGGCACGCTGGCCGGCATCGTGGGGGAGAACGGCGCCGGCAAATCGACGCTCCTGAAAATCCTCGCCGAAGAGCTACGGCCGCAGCGCGGACAGGTCCACTTCGGTGGCCGGTTCGGCTACTGCCCGCAGCACCTCGTCCTGAACAACGCCCTCACCGTCCGCCAGCACGTGGAGTACTTCCGGGCTGCGTACGGCCTGGGCACCACCGACCACGCCGAGAAGATCATGGACATCCTCAGACTGTCCGACTACCGCGGCGAACGGGTCGGTGTGCTCAGCGGCGGCACGAAGCAGAAACTCAACCTGACGCTGGCCCTGATGCACGACCCCTGTCTGCTTCTCCTGGACGAGCCCTACCAGGGCTTCGACTGGGACACGTACCAGCGGTTCTGGGACCTGGCCGGCGATCTCCGCCGACGTGGACGGTCCGTGCTGATCGTCTCCCACCTGGCCTACGACGCCGAACGGCTGGACGAACTCTGGCACCTCGACGGCGGAGTGCTGCACCCGAGGACTTCGACCCCGCTATGACCCATACGTCTCTCTACGTCACCGCCACCCGGTTCGCTTTGGTCGAGCACCTGCGCAACCGGCTCGCCGTAACCCTGATCGCCGCTTTCATCCCGACGTGGATCACGCTGGCCTACTCCGTCATGGAGGAACAGCCGATCCCCTTCCGGCTGCAGGAGACCGGTCAGGTTCTGCACCCCCACGGCAACGCGTTCACGTCGATCGTCGGGGCGGTGAACTCCATCACCCTGATCGTCGGGTTCATGATGTTCGCCGCGACCTTCAACAGCGGTGCCTTCGACCGGCGCCTGTCCATGGCCGGTTATCGGCGCACGCACCTACTCCTGGCCAAGCTCACCTCCCTTACCCTCATCTCCGCGACCGTCGCCGTCTACGCCACCGCCGTCACCTACGCCTTCTGGTCCCCTCGCCAGCCCGTCCTCTTCGCCACCGCCCTGTTCTGCGCGTCCTTGACCTACGGCGCTTTCGGGATCGTCTTCGGCTCCCTTCTACGCCGGGAGGTCGATGGCATGTTCGCCATCGTCATGACCAGCGGCATCGACGCAGGCCTGCAGAATCCCGTCACCACCGCGAGCGCCGCGGGCAGCGATCTGGTGTCGTTTCTGCCCTCCTATGGTTCGTTGCAGACCGGCGCCGCGGCCGGTTTCTCGACTGCCTCCGTCCCCGGCTGCCTTGCCGTCCAGCTGGGATGGTTCGCCGGTGCCGCCGCCGTCGGCCTGATCGTCTTTCACCGGTCCACGCGCAGACTGGTACTTCCCTCACGACCGGGGTTCTTCCATCGCCGACTGCCGGGCACCCGTCACACCACCCAGTCGGCAACGGTCACGCCACACGAAGCGGCCGCCGTGCCCGCACCGGACTGACGGGGCGCGATGGGAAGGGCAACTTGCGGAACGAGCCTCTCTCAGCCGCAGCCACGCCGCAGCCTGTGGAAGGCCATGCCGAACATCGTGTGGGTCAGCGGCTGCCGCAACTGGTACGCCGGCCCTGCCGGTATCCCTGAGACCTGGCCCTGGCCCTGGCCGACACCCCCGCATGCTGCGCCACATCAACGATGCCGACTTTCACTTCGCCACACCCTCAACCGGCCACACACCGCCTCGGTTCTCGGACCCTGGCCGAAGGGCTCCACGCAGTGAAAGGGGACCGACCCATGCAGCAGCAGACCGACGCTCCTGTCGTGGCGGTCACCGGAGCCGCCAGCGGCATCGGACAGGCCATCGCCGCCCACCTGCACACCACCGGATACCGACTGGTCCTCAGCGACATCGACCTGCCCCGCCTTCAGCAGACCCGCTCCGCCCTCTCCAGCACCCACGCGGCCATGCGGGCCGACGTGAGCCATCCCGCCGACCTGGCGGCCTGCGTCGAGGAAGCCCTGGAACGGTTCGGCCGCCTCGACGTGTGGATTAACAACGCCGGCCTGATGCCCCGCGGGATTCTCGCCGAACAGGACGGTGAGCAGCTGGCGAGGACCTGGCAGACCAACCTGGGCGGCACCGTCCACGGCTGCCGTGCCGCGCTGCAGCACATGCTGCCCCACCGCCACGGGCAGATCATCAACATCGCCAGTCTGTGCGCAGTCAAACCGCTCGCCGGCCTCGCCCTCTACAGCGCCACCAAGGCCGCCGTTGTCGCCTTCTCCGAAGGCCTGCGCCGGGAGATCCGCGGCAGCGGAGTCCACGTCACTTGTGTCCTGCCGTACATGGTCACCACCAACGCCACCCAGGGCATGCGCCCCCGTGTCGTGCCGCCGCTGCGTCCCGACCAGGTCGCCCAGGCCGTGGCCCAGGCCATCCGGCGGCCGCGTTCCCGCATCTACGTGCCCGGCCCGTTGGGCAGGATCCTGGCCTGCGCAGCCTGGCTTCCTGAGGGCGTACGCGACACCGTGGACGACCTCATCCGCATGGACGAACTCGCTCTGCCATCCGTCCAGAGATCCAGGCAGCGCGTCGGCCGCCGACCCAGTTCGGAGGCACGGCATCCGGACCGGCCGGCCGAGTAGCCCATAGCGGTATGCGCCCGGTCGCCATCGCGTCGAACGCCTCCATGCGCACCGAGCGGTCGCCGCCGGTCCGGCACGAAGCGGCACGGCAGTTCCGGGGAGCGGCGCCGGTACCGGAGCGGCGAAACGGCAGGCGTCCAGCGGGCGGCCGCGGACGGCGACCTCGTCGCCGAAGCGAGGTTGCTGACCGGGGACCTGTGGACGGTCAACACCTTGATAGATCCGGCAGCCCCGGGGCCGGTGATCACCGGCGTCCTGGTCTTCGACCAGACATGGTCCGGTGGCCAGGGCCGCTGACTGGACCATCCGCATGGCGATGGCCAAGCAGGACGAGAGGACCGCGCTCTGGGAGCTGGCGAGGTCTTCCACATCCGACCGCTGCGGTGGACCACCCCAACTTCCCGCGCCAGGCGCTGCGTGGTTTCGTGGACGAGCCGAGTCCGGGGGTGCGCTTCCTCGCTTTGAAGGACCCTGATCTGCCCGTTTCGGAACTGCGGCGGCTTGCGACTTCCGAGGAGCCGTTCCCGCGCGCGGGCGTGGCCAAGCACCCCAACGTCGCTGCCGAGCTGCTGGACGAGCTGCTGGCGGACCCGGAACCCGAGGTCGCCGACGAGGCGGCGGCCAATTCCGTACTTCCACGGAGCCGGATGGACCGCATCCTCGCCGAGGCCGGCCTCTGACAGCCGCCCGGGACGCCTCGGATATGACCTTACGGCGAGGTGCCAGTCGGTTCGGTTGCTGCTCCAGCAGACGCACACGCAGCTGATGCTCTGCTCACGCAACCCGCGGTTTCCGAGAACGATCCGGGTCTCGCAACCTCTGGAACATTGCTGAGAACTGACAGCAGACGGTTGCCCCGGAACTTGGGTTACGTCAAGCCAACGTTGATCGTAGGCTCCCGGCGAAGGGCAGGTGCGGTGGACATCACGGTGCAGTGGATCAAGACGTCTTGGACGAAGCAGTCCCGGGGCGGTGAGGCCGCTGCCCGCAGGAACGCGGCGCCGGTCGGCTTCTCGTTGCCTGAGGTGCCCTCCGAGTTTGCTCACTTCGTCCAGATATCCGAGCGTGACAGCTTCGAGCCACGTTCGAGGCAGAAGCACCTTCTCGAGGTCGATGTCAGCCTGCGGGACGAAGGCGATCGGCTCCGAGTATTCGCTCGTGTGGAGCCACTCTTCGGGTTGCCACCTCGGCCGCGCAGGCCACCGGCAGTTCGACTGCTTCCCGGGCAGTGGGTCCGCTGGCAGTTGAACTACCGGTTCTCCAGCGCCCTGGGAATCCGCGGTTGGTCGTACTGGCTCGACACGTTCAACATCGCTTACGGACCCGTCGACCGGGATGTCTTCCTGTCGGAGCCGACCGTGATCGTCGATGAATGCGGTCCGGTTCGCTAGAGCATGCGGATCGCGCTCAGACGCCGGTTCGTTCCGCTTGGGCCCGGGTGGTGCGAGGCGGTAGACACCCCACGGTGCCAAGCGGTCAAGCCGGGGTCGTGAGAGGCCGGTGTAGCCTGCTGGCTGTTCGAATTCAGGCAGGGGGTGGGGATGTGATGGACGTGGCGCGGGTCATGGAGTCGTTGGCAGAACAGGGTGTGACGGTGTTGTTCAAGGTCGACGCCGAGCGCATGCGCGATGCGACGAAGCCTTGGACCTTCGTCGCGAGCGGGGCTCCGCTTCGGGATGATCTCCTGGTTCGCACGGACGCCATCTCTCTGGAGGCGTGCCTGGAGGTCTGCCTTCCGCGGCTGCATGAGCTTGGTTTGGTGATTCCCGATTGACGGCGCGGTCCAGGGCGGGCAACGAACCGTGATCGAGCTTCCCGAAGGGTCATGGTGGGACTGGGGCATTGTCGCCTGGGACCCCGGGCGGTTGCGTCTGGGCGCCGGGCACGACATCTCGTATGCCCACGGCCTGGAGCTGGTGTTCAGCGACCCCGTCTTTGTCACGTGCCCGGCTGCCTTCCAGGATCCTGTGTTTCGTGCGCCGACGCCTGACGAGGTCCGGCTCATTGCCCGGCAGGTCGGCGAGGCACCTCCCGTACTTGTTGCCTTCGAGGCCGATGCGGGCGGGCCGCGTCTCGCTTCCGGCCTGGTCGCGGCCGGGCAGCTCGACATCGTCCAGGGAACCGTCTTCCGGTACTGGCGCGAGAACCTCGCAGTCGGGGAACGTCTGGCTCCATGGGTGAAACCTCCGGTTTGATCGGTCCTTGGCCTATGCAGCCGCCGCACCAAGGGCTTCGCCCGACGGTGGGAAAGCGGCGAGTTCGTCGAAACAGCCGGCGGTTCTTGAGGCAGCGGTCGAGCTGGCCGAGCAGCTGGTTGAAGAACGGCTTGTACAGATCCCAGGCGCTCTCAAAACTCCGCGACATCACTCTCCCGTGGAGGGGTGCTCTCCACGCTGAGCTACAGGCGCTCCGTAACTCGCAAACAAAGCCAGGCGGCTTCTCGCAGCTATGCACCGCTTCCCCAAGAGCACTCCATGAGGCAGTCCGCCTGCAGCGGAACACACGCTGGCTGGCGCAGCCCGCTCGCGGCTGCACCGAACAAGCAGGACAGCGACTTCGCCGAGCAGCGGGCAGTGGGACCGGCGAGAACCCGCCAGAGCAGATGGCTGCTCTGGACGTCCGAGGTGGACAGGCCGACCCCACAAGCGGCGCGGCGGCCGCGGCGCGGTGACCGGGCTGTCGGGCTGTCGGGCTGTCGGGCTGTCGGGCTGTCGGGCTGTCGGGCTGTCGGGCTGTCGGGCTAAAGCATGGGCGCAGGTGAGGGCCTGCTTGCTCTCCCACGCCCGCTGGGCCTCGGCGGCGAGGACCCAGGTGGCGCGCGCCGGTGGGCCCCGAAGAGGCGGCGGGCGGACGGGCCGGCGACGGGCGGGTCCGAAGGATGATCATGTGGATCATGCCGGTGTGACCGTCGGTTACCCTCCCCTGAGTCTTGACGTGATCCAGCGAAGCGGGGGTTCGGCGATGGGGTTTCGGCAGGGTACGGGCCAGGAGCAGGGGCCGCGAGGGAGCGACCCGGAGGCCACCGAGGTCATCGCCCGCTTCACGCATCCCCCGGCAACCCAGGTGTCCGCCGCCCTGCCCGACGAGGTGACGTCGACCAGGCCCCTGCCCCGGATCGACGGCCCGCACCCGGCCGTCTCCAGCCACGCCCAGCCTCGTCGGACTCCCGCCCGCGCGGCGGCGGCCGGTGCCGTGCTGCTGGCTTGTGCGGGCGTCGGTCTGGCGGTCGGCGGACTCCTCTCCGACCGGGATGGAGCCGAGTCGGCAACGGCGGCAGACGAGGAGAACGTGAGAGCCGCACCGAGTGGAGCGCCGGCAGCAGACGGGGTCGGCACGCAAGGTGGCAGCTACCACGTCACCATCCGAACCTCCGACGCGGACGGCGCGGGTACGGACTGCGACGTGCAGGGCCGCTTGACGGACGCGGAGGGCCGCACCTCGCCGTGGACGGTGCTCGACACCCCTGACCACAACGACTTCGAGGCGGGCGGCACGGACACGTACACCATCGCGGTACCGACGGACTTCGGCCGACCGGTGAAGTTCCAGTTGTGGAAGGCGAAGGGTGACGACTGGGCGCCGTACGCCCGTGTCCGCATCACCGGCCCGGACGGCTTCGAGGGCCTCTGGGGCGGTGAGGCGGAGACGAAGCGCTACTGGCTCACCGACGACACTGGTACGCAGGTGGAGGACGACGAACAGGAAAGCGTCTCGTACGGGCCGTACAGTCCCGAGTGGGCAGTGGCTGTCGCCGACGACTGACGATCGCCCGCCCCGACCAACACGTTGTGCCATGGCCGCCCTCCAAGTGTCAGGCGGTGCCCGACACGCATCCGGACCGCGCACGTCACGCCGCCGAAGGAGCCCGTCGACCAGGTCCTCGCCGAAGCGGAGGATCGCGGACACCCGCCACCACGCGCGCAGCTGCTCCAGCGGGCGCGGGTCTACGCGGACGTACGCCGCCACGCGGACCCGGCGGACCAGCCGCTCCGCCCGGAAGATGTGCCTCCCCTCCCGTCGGCTACCGCCTGAGAAGGACACTTCATGCGGCTAGGACGTCAAGGAGCCCCCTGTCGGCGGGAGAGACGAGCACGTTCCTGGGAGCGCGCGCTTAGAGGTCCAGCGCCCCAGTGATCAACGCGCCGTACGACGTGGTGACCCACTCGGCGACGTCCTGGACCTCAGGGCTGGAAGAAGCACGTGCTGCCACGACCACGCGGGCGACCAACGGCCATGCCTCCACATGCACAAGCAGTTCCGCCCAACGGGAGTAGTAGTCATCGTCCTCGTCGCTGAGCCGGTCAAGATCAGCTATGAGCAGTGCCTCGAGGCCGGGAGTGCAGTCCTCGCGCGGGATGTTCCCGATGGCTTCGCGCGCTTGACGCGCCCAGCTAGGGGACATTGCAAGGTCAACAAGCTGCGGGAGCAGCGCGGGGTCGCCGTCCAGCTCGCGCAGGTATGCGAGTGCCGCCGCTCGCTGCCAGTTGTCGGCCAGCAGAGCAGTTGCGAGTATCGCGGTGCTGTTTCGGGCGTGCTGGAAAAACTGTGACTGGCAGCGAACCAGCTCATTGTGCGCCTCGACGGAAGCCCGCCAGAGCTCCGCGTCCAAAAGAGGTTCTCGTGAAGTCACCTGATCATCATGAGCCCCGCCTGGCAAACATCCAATCGAAATTGACGTCACCGCAGCGGCCGCGGGTCCCATCCTGCTGTGGGACTCGTGTCGGCGACGATCGCGCCCTCCCTCACAAGTCCCAGCCGGGACGTCCGGCCGGGCATGCCCACCACCCCAGCGCGACCCGGCGGTGGTGGGCAAGCCGCCGTCCGGGGAGGGCTTGGGCAGTGGCCTGTTCCGTCTGGCGGCGCGCGAGGCATTCGGCTTCGGCCCGAGCCCCTCGCCGCGTCCGCGCATGGCTCGCACCGGCCGTCGCTCTCGCTGCCCCAGGACCGGTGCCCTGGCACCTGCACCTGCACCCAGCGGTCGTTGGTGAACTTCACCCCGCAGCTGGTGCACACGGGCCGCTGCCCCTTACCCATGACCTTCGCCGGCCCCGGGAGCGACCGGCAGAGCCCAGCCGACTCAGCCCCGCTCGCCTCGGGCGGGGGTTTCGGAACATCCGGGTGCACTTGCCCTGTCCGGCCCGTGCGCCGAAACCGTCACAGCCGCCAAGGCCCAGAGAGCCTGTCTGTTGCGACCCCGGCGGTCAGATCGCGGTGGGTGTGTAGGGCGCTGCTGCGACCTGCGCCATAGTCCGGAGTTTCACGAAGTAGGAGGCGCAGTATTCCTCGTTGATCAGAGGAACGATCTTGTCGAGGTCGGCGATACAGCCCCAAAGGCAGGCGATACCACTGTCGTCGAGTCCGCCCTTCAGCTCCCTCTGTACGAGGCCGGCGACGTCGGCGTCCAGGAGGACCAGGTCCACGCCGTCGAAGTCCACGCCGCGGAAGCCGTCGGGGAACGGGGCGCGCAGGTGGTCCTCCCATAGTCGTGCGAGGCCGCCGTCGGGCTGTGCTCCGCCCGCGTCGGCGGCTGTCGGCTCTGCTGCGGACGCTGGGCGAAGGAGCAGGGAGACGGCATCGAAGACGGCACGCACCATGGCGACCGCCCTCAGCGGGCCGAGGGCGGCACTTGACTCGGCGCCCTGCGTGAGCTTGTCGCGCAGCAGTCGGCTGCGGTCGAGTTCGGCAGCGAGTCCGGCCGTGATGAGCCCTGCGTCGGTGGCCCGCCCGATGAGGAGGTGGAGCGGTTCGTTCGTGCCCAGACGCTCGGCGAGGACATGCTCCAGGGCGAACAGGGAATGCGTGACGGCGACGGTGGCGAACTCGTACCGGTAGTAGGAGTGCCGGATGAGCTCGCGGGAGGTCTCCATCGCGCTCATGACGTACATCGACGCGTCGCCGGGCAGAACCAGGTCGGCAACCAGGGCGTGCATGTCCGCATAGTCGAGAACGAGGTCGCGGGAGCGCGGGTCCCGTACCGGCAGGTGGAGCGGGTCAGGCTGCGGTGGCAGGGTGTTCACCTGTGCAGTCTTGTCGCCCGAAAGCTGTCGGTGCCATCGGATTTACTCAGGGGCGGTTGCAGGGCTATTTGCGCACGTTGCCGCGGGCCCGTCTCGCCTTAAGAACAGGGCCGCGCGTCGGCCCGCGGAACTTTTCTCCAAGACGGGACTCCCCCGGTCCGTCAGGGTGGGCGCATGCACAGCGACGAAGTGGATGCCGAGGCCGCAGCCGAGGCCGTGGCCGTGAACCGTGGTGCCGACGGCGACGATGGAGTCGGCAGTGGCTGGGAAGTAGCACGGCCCGTCGGCGCGCCTGCCGTTGCCGGTGTCCGGATGGCCGGATTCCGCGATCGCCTCGGCCGGGCGCTGGACCTGCGGGTGCTGCCCCAGCCTGTCGCGGTCGTTGTCATCGGTCTGGGGGGCGACGCCTTCACGGTCAACGGTGGCGCCGGGCAGTGCGCCTCGACGAGGCCGAACCCTCACCCCAGCCTGGTCGCGTCGCTGTCTCCCGGTCCCGCACAGATCCGCGGCCGGGACGTCGAGTGCATCGAGATGTGCCTGACGCCCGGCGCGGCTTACGCGCTGCTGGGTGTGGCGCCGCATGAACTTCAGGGGGCGGTCGTCGGCCTGGAGGACCTGTGGGGACGGCAGGAACGGCAGCTCCGCGAACGGCTGGCCGCCGCCACCGCGTGGCAGGAACGTTTCGCGCTGGTCAGCGAGTTCCTCGCCCGCCGGGCCGCCCGGGGCCCGTCCATCGCACCCGAGGTAGCCGGTGCGTGGGACACGATCGTGGCGCACGGGGGCCGGATACGGGTCGATGACCTCGCCGCGTCCTGCGGGTGGAGCCGCAAGCGGCTGTGGTCCCGGTTCCGTGCCCAGATCGGCCTCACCCCCAAGCGCGCCGCCATGCTCGTCCGCTTCGACCGCGCCGCCCGGGCCCTGCGCGCGGGCGAGAGCGCCGCGGACGTCGCTCTGGCACACGGATACGCCGACCAGTCCCACCTTCACCGCGACGTCGTCGCCTTCGCCGGGTGTACGCCCCGTGCTCTGACCGGCGTCTGACCTGCACCCCCGGACATCACAGCCACCGATCCAGACGAGGAAGGAAGTCATCCGTGAGCAGCATGGACACAGCGGCTACCCGAGAGGCCGTGGCCGATCGAGGTCTGATCGTGCAGCTTGCCTTCGGCAGCATGGCCTCGCAGACCGTGCGCGCCGCAGTGCGGCTCGGTGTTTTCGACCTGATCGGCGACGGCCGGCGGCCGGCCGGCGAAGTGGCCGCCGATGCGGGAGCCGAGCACCAGCCCATGACCAGGTTGTTGCGCGCCCTCGCCGGTCTGGGCCTGATGAAGGAACACGAACAGGACGCGTTCTCGGTGACTTCCGCCGGTGCCCTCCTCGCTTCCGGTCGTCCCGACTCGCTCGCCTCGTTCGTCCGCATGTTCACCGACCCGGCGATCGTGCGGGCTTGGGACCGCCTGGACATCAGCGTCCGTACCGGCGAGATCGCGTTCGACGCCGTCTTCGGCACCGACTTCTTCAGCCATCTCGGCCGACATCCCGAACTGTCCGCCGACTTCAACGCGGCGATGAGCCAGGCCTCCGAGGAGACGGCCGCCGTGCTGCCGCACGCCTACGACTTCGGCCGCTTCACCTCGATCACGGACGTCGGCGGCGGCGACGGAAGCGTCCTGGCCGGCGTACTCGCCGCGCATCCGGCGCTCACCGGTGTCCTCCACGACACCGAGGACGGCCTGGCCCAGGCGCCCAAGACGCTGGCCCGGCACGGGGTGGCTGACCGCTGCTCCCTGGCCGCCGGCGACTTCTTCGATTCCGTTCCCGGCGGCTCCGACCTGTACCTGGTCAAGAGCGTCCTGCACGACTGGTCGGACGATCAGGCGGTCACGATCCTCGGCCACTGCCGCGAGGTACTGCCGCCCGGCGGCCGCGTCCTGATCGTGGAGCCGGTGCTTCCGGAGGTCGTCGGTACCGGAGCCGCTGCGCACGCCGCGGACGGCGGGATCACCTACCTCAGCGACCTCAACATGCTGGTGAACCTGGGCGGGAGGGAACGTACCCGCACGGACTTCGAGGAGGTGTGCCACCGTGCGGGACTGTCCGTCGTGTCGGTGACCCCGCTGGTGGAGGCGGCCCCCTACTACCTGATCGAGACCATGGCCGCCTGACGGCGAGCAGGCAACGGCGGCCTCCCGGGGCGGGGTGGTGACGAGTCGGCCACCCTGGGGTGACAACGGCCGAACCGGCGAGGGCCGCAGAGGCCGACGCCGGTTCGGCCGCTGGGTCGATCAGCAGACCGCACAGCACGTGGTGGACTACGCCGTTGCCGGCAACAAGCCCGGCGGCTACCACCTGTCCACCGCCTACTCCGTCTGATGCAGGAGCATCCCTTGCACGACTCAGCCCTCACTCCCGACGACCTGACGTTCGACTTCGGCATCACCGGCTTGGGCGGCTCCTTCCACGGCGACTGGATTCTGGACGCCGAAAGCGAGCAGCAGCACATCGCAACGATGACGGGCCATACCGAGCACGGGATCGTGAGCCAGTTGCTGCTGATCGAGGACGTGCTACGGCTGAGGGATTCGGCACTGACCGACGCCGAGATCGCCACCCTCTGGGAGCTCACGAACAGCAACGCCCTCGATGGCAGTCCGTCGATCAAGGGCCGGGAGCGTCTATGGCTCGATGAGGTCCTGGCGGTGGTCGTGCCTGTCATGAAGCGGTTCGGTGCGCCGAGGTCCTCCTGGACATCGATCGCTCCCTGCCTGCCACATCACGATCACCAGGCTCTTGTCGGTGAGGTCAAGGCCGTACCCGATCTCGTACGTCCGCACCAGCACGCCGGCGTCACGCTGCCCGAGGCACGAGCGGCGGTGAACCGGTGTGCCGACATGGTGTGCCCCGAGCTCGCCTTCCGTTTCGCACTCCATGCGCTCACGGCCTTCCGCTCGCCGATCTCGCCACGAGTGTTCGACCGGCTAGGGAACCTGGGATCCCGGTTCGGCTACGGGGAGTACGTCGTCGGGCGCATCGACTATCTGGTGGATTAGAGGCGCGCGGTACGTTCCGATCAGGTATCACGATCTAGCCGTATCCGACGTCGAGTCATCGCGGTCGCCCGGACATCCCGAGGCCGTAAGCGCGGGCAAGTATCCCTACGGTGGCGGCCATGGCCTGGCGGAGTTCGGCCGGTGCGACGACCTCGACGTCTCCTCCGAGCCTCAACAGCTCGCCGCAGGCGTGCTCGGTGCCCTCGATCGGGATGACCGCCTCGACCCATCCGTCGTCGCCGACGGCGGTCGCGGTGGAGTCGACGGCCCGCACCACCTCCGGGGGGACGTTGTCGGGCAGGCGCCGGCGGCCCCGGGGAGACAGGCGGACGGTGGCTGTGCCGGTGTAGCGGCGGGCCTGGAAGTCGTCGAGGTACGAGGCCCAGTACGCGCCCAGGTCGAAGTCCCGCGGCCGGTCGAACCGCTCGTCGCCCAGCGCCGCCTCGAGGATGTGGGTGACGCGGTAGGTCGCGGCCCCCTTCTCCGTAGCAGCCACGAGGTACCAGGTACCGGACTTGAGCACCAGGCCGTAGGGGTGGAGGCGGCGATCCACCTCCTGCGGGGCGCGCCAGCGGCGGTAACGAACGTGCACCGCGCGCCTGTTGAGCACGGCGTCGACCAACAAGGGGAGGTACGGCGTCTGTTCGGGTTCCCGGTACCAGCCGGGGGCGTCCAGGTGGAACAGCGCCGCGGCCCGTGCCGCCTCCTCGCGCAATCCGGCCGGCAGCGCGGCCAGGAGCTTCAACCGGGCTGCCGACATCTCGGCCGTGAATCCGAGGTCGGCGGCCGGCCCGGGCAGTCCGGCGAAGAACAGTGCCCGCGCCTCGCCCTCGCTCATCCCGGTGAGGCGGGTGCGGTAGCCATCGAGCAGCCGGTAGCCGCCCCCGCGGCCGGGCTCCGCGTAGACCGGCACCCCTGCGGCCTGCAGGCGCGCCACGTCACGGTAGGCGGTGCGCACGGACACGTTGAGCTCGTCGGCGATTCCCTGCGCGGACACACGGCCCCGCGATTGCAGCAACAGCAGCAGCGAAAGCAGTCGACTGGCAGACATGCGCCGCATTCTCCTCGGAAACCCTGACAGCACCTGTCACACGGCCTCCCTACCGTCGACCCGTACCCCCGGCCCCCGCCGAACAGGAGCCTTGCCGTGCCACCCACCGAACTCGTCGGCCCGCCCGCCGTGATCGAGCTTCGCCAGTACACGCTGCGTCCCCACCGGCGCGACGATCTCATCGAGCTGTTCGACCGGGAGCTCCTGGAAACCCAGGAAGACGTGGGGATGAGTGTGCTCGGTCAGTTCCGGGACCTGGACGATCCGAACCGCTTCGTCTGGTTGCGCGGCTTCCGGGACATGGCGGCGCGCCATCGCGCGCTCACGGACTTCTACGGTGGACCCGTCTGGGCCGAGCACGGTCCGCGGGCGAACGACACCATGATCGATTCCGACGATGTCCTCCTCCTGCGCCCGGCGTCGGCCGGGAGCGGCTTCCCCGGCTCGGTTGCCAGGCGGCCCCCGGTCGGCGCTCCCGCGCCGGACCGG
This sequence comes from Streptomyces sp. NPDC030862, assembly GCF_055571835.1. Lineage (NCBI taxonomy): Bacteria > Bacillati > Actinomycetota > Actinomycetes > Kitasatosporales > Streptomycetaceae > Streptomyces > Streptomyces sp. NPDC030862. Next base: position 58,536 of record NZ_JBVIEN010000001.1, read on the forward strand.
TTCGTGTCCGCCACCGTGTGGTCCTTCCCTCCCGGGCGGCAGGACGGCGTCGAGCGGATCCGGGACCGGCTCCTCCCCGTCCTCCAGGAGACGGGGCCCGCGCCGCTCGCCTTCTTGACCACCGAACCGGCGCACAACACCTTCGCCAGGCTGCCGGTCCGCACCGGCGAGAACGTCGCCGCGATCTTCACCTCGTACCCCGATGAGAGTGCGCACCGTCGGCACCTCGCCGCCGTGGAAGCCCATCCTCTCGCCCAGGACGAGGCCCTGCCGGGTATCGAACGGGAACAGACAGCGGCGCCCCGGATACTGCGGCTCAGGCCCACCGGTCGCTCGCTGCTCTGACACCGCTCCGGCGCCTTGCGAGCCCCTCGATACACACCCACTCACCACCTCCTCCCGGCGTCGGCAAGCCCCGCTAGGGGCGAGCGCACCGTCGCCCACGAGAGTGCATGTACGGGTCCGCAGGGCGCGCCCGGCAGCTCCGCACGTGGCGGGCTGCGGGCCTACCAGGCGGTTCCTACACTTGAGGGGTGAACGTCGATGCGACGGGCGCCATCCACGCGGGCACGGCGGAAGTCGACTACCGGGCACTGTTCTCCGTCACTCCGAGTCCATGCCTGGTGCTGACCCGCGATCTGGTGATCGCGGACGTGAACGAGGCGTTCTGCCAGACCACCGGCCACGCGGGCCAGGACCTGGTCGGCAGGTTGTTCTTCGACGCCTTTCCCGGCCGGCCCGGCGACGACACGGCGCAGAGCGTGGCCGCCGCCTTGAGGCGTGCGGTCGAATCCGGCCGACGCCAGACCATGGCCGTGCTGCACTACGAAATCCCCGACCCCGATCGCCCCGGGCACGTCCACGACCGCTGGTGGTCGCCCATCCACACCCCGGTCACGGGACCCGACGGCGAGGTGGCCTGGGTCCTCACCCGCATCGAAGACGTCACCGAGTTCGTACGCGCACGCCACAGCGTCCACCGGGCGCACGACTCCATGAGCCCGCTCGAACAGGAGATGGAAGCGGAGCTCTACGCCCGCGCCAAAGAACTCCAGCGGTTGAACGACGAACTGCGCGAAGCACACGCCAAGGAACGCAAAGTCGCCCTCACCCTCCAGGAGGCGATGCTGCACTCCCCGGACCTGGCCCGTCACAGCAACGTGGCCGTCCGTTACCTGCCCGCCGTCGGCTCCCTGAACATCTGCGGCGACTGGTACGACACCGTCGACCTCCCCGAAGACCGCTTCAGCGTCGCCGTCGGCGACGTCGTCGGCCACGGCCTGGACGCCGCCACCGTCATGGGGATGCTCCGCAGCGCCCTGTCGGCCGCCAGCCGCACCGTCACCTCCCCCGCCCACGCCCTGGAAGTACTGGGCATGTACGCCCGGGCGGTGGAAGGAGCCCTGGCCACCACCGCCGTCAGCGTGCTGATCGACAGCCGCTCCCGCCTGATCGTCTACAGCAGCGCCGGCCATCTGCCGCCCGTGCTCCTCCACATCGACGGCACCCACGAATTCCTCGACCGGGCGACCGACCCGCCCCTGGGCGCCCGGCCCGAGCACGTCCCCCGCCCGCAGGCCAGCACCGCCTACCGCCCCGGCGACACCCTCGTGCTCTACACCGACGGGCTCGTCGAACGCCGCGACGAAGACATCGACGCCAGCCTGGCCCGCCTCACCGACGCCCTCGTCCCCCACCGCGAACTCAGCTCAGCCGACCTCGCCGACACCCTGCTCGATCACCTCGACGTCGCCCACGGCGCCCGCGACGACATCGCCCTCCTCATCGTCCGCCTCTGACTCCCGCCTCCAGGCGGGATCGCCGCACCTCCCCGGTCACGTCGCGACCCCGGCGTAGTCGGCGGTGTACGCCGGGACGGGTGAGGAGCGGGGTCGGGCCGGCGGAGGCTACCGTGTCCTCCCTCACAGGGGGGACGACGGTGTGACCAGAGGCAGGTGGGCGCCGTCTGGAAGGGCATGAACGACCTGACCGATGAAGAGATCGTCCGTGCGGTGCGCGGCATCGTCGCCCTGGAGGCTTCGCGCGACGCGTTGGCCGCCCGGGTGACAGCGCTACGCACCGCCACGGCCGCCGAGGACCTGGCCGAACGCGACCGCTGCGGCAACGCCATGGCCGACGCCGACGCCCGGATCCTGCTGGAGTCCATCGAGGTGCTCGACCGGCTCGGTATGGCGGCCGCGGCCATGGCCTGCTCGCACGTCGCCCAGGAAGAGGGCATCCTGCCGGCTTCCTGACTCCGCGCGGACGGCGAGGCCGCCCACGAGCCACGCGGTCGGTCGGGCCGCCTGTCTTCAGGTGTGCAGGCGGCCATCCGCCATCACCAGCCGGACGCGCCGGAGCGCCTGGAGATCGCGCAGCGGATCCCCTTCCACGACCAGGATGTCGGCACGCAGGCCGGGGAGGATCCGGCCCGTGACCTCGCGCAGCCCGAGAGCGTCCGCCGCCTCGCAGGTGGCCAGGTCGACGATCTCCGCCGGCGTGTATCCCAGGTAGGCGAAGAACTTCAGACTGGACACGAAATCGTCGAAGACAGCCCGGCTCACGCCCGCGTCCGTGCCGGTGAGCAGTCGCACCCCGCGCTCGCGCATCCGGCGGATCCCGCCGAACATCTCCTCCGCGCGCTCGGCACCGAAACGCTCGGCGAAGCCGCGCCAGTCGGGGCTCGCCGCCGGACAGACGCGGATGCCCCGGGCGGCGATCTCGTCGACGACGTCATCGAGGAGCCGGAACCCGTCCCGATCGATCCACGTGCAGTGCTCGATCGTGCTCACCCCGGCCGCCACCGCCGCGACGATGCCCTCGGTGCCGTGCGCGTGCGCTGCCACCGGCAGCCCGGCGCGCGCCGCCTCCTCCACGACGACCCGCAGCTCTGCGGCCGTGAACTGGGGTGCCCAGATCGGCGGACCACCCCGGGTGATCCCGCCGCCGGTGGCCATCACCTTGACCAGGTCGACGCCCCGCTCCACGTTACGGCGGACCAGTTCCCGAATGGCGTCCTCGCCGGAGACCTCCCCACCCATGAACCAGCAGTGTCCGCCCGGTCCCGTCAGCGGGGTGCCGGCCGCCAGGACGCGGGGACCGGGCAGCCGGCCGGCCGCGACGGCGTCACGGAACGCGGTCACCAGTCCGTTGCGGTCCCCCAGGTCACGCACGGTGGTGACGCCCGCGTCCAGCAGGCCGAGCGCCCGCTGTGCGATGCCTTTGGCCACGCTCGCGTCGTCCGCCTCGCACAGCGCGGTGACCGGGTCGGGCCCCGCGTCCAGGGCGAGGTGGACATGCGCGTCCACGAGCCCCGGCAGCAGCGTGCCGTCCGGGTGATGGTGGCGGGCGACGCCCGCGGGGGCGCGGTTCTCCACCTCGCTGCGCGGCCCGACGTCCGTGATGACGCCGCCACGGACCAGCACCGCGCCGTCCGCCAGCAGGCGGCCGTGCGGCCCGGTCACCACGCGCCCGGCCGAGATCAGGGTGTCCATCGATACTCCTCGTTCAAGAATGCGCGGCCAAGGCTCGGGAGAGCCGGGTCAACTGCCGTACGTCGTCTTCCAGTCCGCCGCCCCCCTCGGGCAGGGCGACCGGGACCGCCTGCGACGGCGCGTCCTCACCCGAGGCGTACGCCCGCAGCGCAGTCCTCAGATGGCGCGCCGCGACCTCGGGCGAAAGGGGCGCTTCGGCGTCGGCCGTGGCCGCCTCCAGCGCCAGGTAGGGACTGATCCGTACGAGACCGTCACGGCACTCGATGACACGCCGGTAGTAGCGCCGGTGGACGCTCCGCGGACTCGGCAAGCCCCAGCGGCGACCGACCCGCGGGCGTTCGAGCGCGTCCTGCGGGAACGCGGTGTGCAGCGCCGTCCACAGGGGGGCCAGCTCGCGGTAGACGCGCCCGTGGTGCCACCACAAGCGGATACTGGCCCAGCGCGTCACGAGCCCGGGATACACCACGCCGGCCACGAACAGCGGGATCGCCAGGTCCAGCAGGAGCTTCGCCCCCATGATCACCGGTTGGGGAACGGCCCCGCCGAGCAGCCGTACGAGCGTGAGGCACTCCCGTACCGCCGAGGCCAGCACTATGCCGGTCAGGGCGGCCGCCACCATCCACAACCCGGTCACCAGCGGTCGGCTCGCCAGCCTGGCGTACCGCACCGTCCAGAACAGCGCCATGGCCAGGGCGTACGTGAGATAGGCGCCTGCCGAGATGTAGAAGACGGCGACTCCGGGCACCCGCATGTCCGCCGTGGCGTACGTATGGCTCCGTTCGACGTGCGGCGTCATGGCCATGGCCACGCAGACGGTCACCGCGGTCAACGCGAACGGCACCGCTTCCCCTCGCACCCGCGCCCGAGCGGCCGCCGGGTCCGACGCCGAATGGATGAAGAAGCACCCCAGGAAGTACACGGTGCCGAGCAGACAGAGGTTCTGCAACAACTTGGCGATGCCGTCCCCGGTGAAGCCGTCGACGAGCCGGACACCGGCGGGGAGACCGAACGGGAAGGAGAGTCCCGCGCACAGCAGGCAGAGGAACACCGCGCGCAGCAGACGGTCGGACGGATCACGCAGCACCTGCCGCCCCGTCCACAGCAGCGAGCCGTACAGGACGACGGCGAGCACCAGGGACAGCACGGTCACAACCACCCCTGGCGGTCCGCCAGCGCCGTGTGCACCCGGCGGGCCGACACGTCACCGGGCGCGCGGGGCGTGACCCGGTCGAGTACGGAGGCCCACTCGAGGATGATGGTGGCGACGAGTTCGGCCTCCCGCTCCCGGTCCTCGGTGTAGGAGGTACGTCTCAGCGCACGGTTGATCACCTCGGCCGAGAGGTCCGGCAACAGCTCCTGCCAGACGGCGTCGTCCGCCTCGTCCCCTCGGTGGTCCGCCAGGATGTGCCCGACCTCGTGCAGGATGATGTGGTCCTGGTGCGCCTTGCTGGTTTCCCTCTGGTGGAAGATGTAGTCCGCGTGGGGGCCCGCGATCCACAGCCCGTACGGGCCGGGGACAGGCAGGGGGTACGGGACCAGCCGGATCGGCCGCCCCCGGTGCTCACCGAGGAGCCGGCACAGCTCGGCGACCCGGAGGGGCGGGGTGATGCCCAGTTCTCTGAGGATGTTCCGGCATCGCCTGCGTAACGTGCGTTCGTTCACGAGCTGACTCCGCTGGTGGATATCCCCGTTCCGGGATGCCATTCAACGGTGCCCGACCGTCATGATCCAGGACGGTTTCGGTCATCGTCCTGGCCGGTCCCGCACTGCTCCCGCACTGCGCTTGCTCCAGGCGGTATCCGCGCTCCAGCCGGCCATCACCTGTTTGCCGTGCTTCTGCGTCTACCGACCCGCTCGCATGGCCGTCGGCTTCACTCACCGCCGTGAGAGGCCTCGTGCAGCCGGGCCTGCCCGGCGAGGGCCGGTGTTCGTGTGTGCGACGATCACAGGATGCGGCGGCAATGAGGCTGATGATCTTTTCCCGAGAGGAGTCAGGTGGAGGACGACGAGATACGCTCGCACTTCGACGGCCGTGCCCGAGTCGAGCTGCTGCCCGGCCAGTTCACCGCCGCGAGGCAGCGCCGGGCCGACGACATAGCCCACGCGCTCGGCTACCGGCTGCTCACCGTCCACAACGTCTGGCCCAGCGGTGTCCGGCTCGTCTACGAGCGCGACGACGCGCCCCAGGCACGCCGCCGCAGGGAGCTGACCATCGCCCGGCTACGCGCTGGTGGCCCGCTGTTGTCGGACATCGAGCCGCCCCCGCCACCACCGCCGGGCCCGCCGCCTCCGGCACCCACCGGGCCTCCCCGGCAGCCGCGCCGCCCGCCCACGGAGCCCCCGCCGCCCCCTGCCAGCGCGCCACCAGCGGGGCCCCGGATTCCGCCACGGCCTCCCTTCCCGCCTCCCCCGCCTCCACCTCCACCCCCGAACGCCCCAGCCGCCTGACGGACTTGTCCCGTGCCGACGTGATGCCCCGCGTGGCTCGCCCACGCGGCTGCGACAACGCAGCTGCGAGCGGCACGGGATGCCGGAGCGACGACGAAGGTGACGGTCCTACGACGCCGCCCCGACGTCCGCCTGCCTCGGATTGGGGTTCTTGGCAGCGGTCTCGGGCAGCAGATCCCCGGACAGCGTCACGGGCACGACGCGGCTGCGTGCGCCCTCCGAGCCGTACATCAGGGTCCTGCCGTCGAGGGTGAACGTGACGGACTCACCCTGGCGTTGCAGCGGTACGGCGGGCCGGCCGATCTCGGTGGGCCGGCCGTCGCGCCAGCGGTAGGCGCGGGCTTCGAAGTAGCCGCGTACGACGAGCCGGGTGCCGTCGGGCGAGAAGGCGCCGTCGGTGGCCCAGACGTTGATGTCGGCGACGCGCTGGAAGGTATTGACGCCGGAGGGCGAAAGAGCGGTGGGCGACTCGTAGAGTGCGCCCTTGCCGGACCTCTTCTTGCTGACGATGTAGGCCCGCCCGGTCTTCGGGTGGACCATCAGCGATTCGGCGTCGCGGGGCCCGTCCTCGTAGCGCACGGTGTAGCGGACGGCGGGGAGGGTGGCGTCCTTGAGCTGCGTGGGCTCGGGGAAGCGGTAGATCCACACCTCTGACCAGCCGCTGCGATTGTCCCCGATGTCGCCGAGGTAGAGGTTGCCGTCGGGCCCGAGCGAGACGGCTTCGACGTCGCGCGGGTCGACCCCGGCAAGGGTGAGGGTGGCGACCGTCCGCCCGGTGCGGCTGTCGACGGCGTACACGTGGGCGCCGTCACCGCTGTCGTTGTGCGTCCAGTAGACACCGGGATGCAAACGGCTGGCGGCGAGACCGCTGGACTCCTTGATGCGGGGGTCCTCGATGGTGAACGCGGAGGGCGCTCGTTCCTCGGCGCCGGCGGGGGGCGACCGTGGCCATGGCGGCACACAGAGCGGCGGCGAGCACGGTCGTGATGCGTCGACTGATCATGCCCGGTGAACGATCGAGTACCGGCCCTGTCACACGGTCAGCGCCCCGGCCCGGTCTGGATCAAGATCGATTGTCAGTGGTGGGTGAGAGGATCTGAGCATCACGTCGGAAGAGGGGGAACATTCATGTCGGGACGTCAGAACTACATCAATCACGTTGCTCTTGTGCTGGATGCCAGTTCGTCCATGTCACACCTGAGCCGTAAGGTCATCGAGGTCGCCGACCAGCAAATCGCCTATCTGGCGCGCCGGTCGGAGGAGTTGGACCAGGAAACCCGCGTCACCGTGTACGTCTTCGCGGGAGAGGTGGAGTGCGTCATATACGACAAGGACGTGCTGCGCATGCCGTCCTTGAAGCAGTTGTACCGGGTCGGTGGAATGACGGCGCTGCTGGCGGCCACGCTGAAGTCACAGAGTGAGCTCGCGCAGACGGCGCAGCTGTACGGGGACCACAGCTTCCTGACGTTCGTCCTGACCGACGGTCAGGAGAACGCGAGTCATCGGTGCCCGGATGCCTTTTCCCGTGATCAGGGGGAGTTGGTGCAGGCCGTGGCCAAGATGATCGAGACCCAGGAGGACAACTGGACGCTCGCCGTGCTCGTGCCGGACCAGATGGGCAAGCGCGAGGCCATGCAGTACGGGTTCCCCAAGGACAACATCGCCATCTGGGACGCCACGAGCACACAGGGTCTGGAGGAGGCCGGGCAGGTCATCCAGGAGGCCACCGAGAAGTTCATGGTGGGCCGCACCAAGGGCATCCGGGGATCGCGGGCGGTGTTCTCCACCGGCGCGGACGCGGTCAACAAGGACACCATCAAGGCAGCCGGTCTCACGCCGGTGGATCCGTCCCAGTACCAGCTCATTCCGGTGACCCGCGCGGCGGCCATCCGGGAGTGGGTCACCGAAAACGGGCACACCTACCGCACCGGAGGTGCTTTCTACCAGCTGAGCAAGACGGAAAAGATCCAGGCCCGAAAGCAGATCGCGGTGCTGGAGAAGAAGACGGACCGCGTGTACACGGGGCCGGAAGCGCGAGCCCTGCTCGGCCTGCCGGACATGGAAGTGCGCATCAAGCCGGACCACAACGACGACTTCACGATATTCGTGCAGAGCACGAGCGTGAATCGGAAGCTTGTGCCGAACACGCGGCTTCTGCTCATGAACTGATATCGCGAAATCGCACCCGTCAGCCCAAGCCGGCTCCCGTTCGCGGTGTGCGCGCGCTTTATACCCGGTCCATCGGTGTCAGGAAAGCCGAACAGCTGCTCGCCGTCTTCCGCGCCACACAGTCCTGTCGACCGGCAGGACTAGCTTCCGGCGCGGGTCAGTTCGCACCTCCCCTCCGCGCAGGAGCGGCGTAGCCGGCCGGCCGAGACCGTCTCCACGAGGCCGATCGCCCAGCACATCGGGCAGCCGCGCAGCGCGACCAGGCCGGCCGGGGCGAGCAGGAGGCTCGCCGGGCCGGCGACCGGAAGCAGGGCCAGGGACGCGGCGAGCGCGCCGAAGCCGACGGCGCCGCGGGCCAGATGGCGCGGGACGGTGGCGCTCGCGAAGCCCCTGCGCGCCGGTGCGTCACGCGCGCCGGCGGCACCGGGGGTGGCGTGAGGTGTCGTCGTGGTCGGATCAGGTGCCATGGTCGGTGCCCTTCGTTCCGGCCGGTTCGTCGCGCAGTGCTTCCCTTACCGCCGAACGGGCGCGGTGGAGGCGGGATTTCATCGCGGCGGTGCTGAGCCCGAGCCGGTCGGCGACGGTGCGGCCGGGCAGGCCCTGGATGTCCCGCATGACCAGCACCTGCCGCTGGTCGTCGGGCAGGGCCGCCACGGCGGCGGCGACGCGTTCGGCCTCCAGACGCAGCAGGACGTCCTCCTCGGCGGAGCGTGCCGTGTCGCCGGACGCGTCGGACCGGCCCGGCGTGCCGAGCCCGCCCGGCACGTCGGCCCCTTTGCGAGGGAGCAGGGCACGGGTACGCCGCAGGCACTCGTTGCGGACGATCCGGAACATCCACGACGCCAGCGCCCCGGAGGCGCGCAGCATGCCGATCTTGCGGTAGAGGATGATCAGCGCTTCCTGGGCGGCGTCCTCCGCGTCTTGGGGTGTGGCGCACAGCGAGTGCGCGAACCGGTGCACGTGCGGGTAGGAGCCGTACACCAGCGCGGTGAGCGCCTCGGCGTCGCCGCGTTGCGCCGCGGCGACCAGGGTCGCGCCGGGCCAGGTGGGGTCAGCCACGCTGACGCCTCCGGCGGCGCAGCAGTGCGGCGGTGCACGCGCACAGCAGCAGCACGGCGGCCGCGGCGGCGATGACGGCGGTGGTCATGGGGTCCTCCTGGTAGGGGTGCGCGGCGGACACGGTCGTCCGCACACTTATGAGAGGCGCGACGGGCGCGGAAGGATTCACGCTGTCCGCACTCCGGTGGTGCAGGACCCTCCGCGCGTGCGAGTCCCCCGGGCGGTGGCGGGCGGACGAGGGCCCGGTCATCGTCCGTTCGCCCACTCCTCCGCCCGTTCCTCACCGGGTGGCGGCACCGGTCGTCGGCCTGTCCCGCCGTCGACGTCGGGCGCCGGTGGTGTACGAAGTCCTTCGTGAACGAACAGATTCCGGCCGCGAGCATCCGCGTCTTCATAGCCCTCGCACCGCCCGACGACGCCAAGGAGGAACTGGCGCAGGCGATGCGTCCCGCCTACGACGCCTATCCGCGCCTGCGGTGGAACCGCATCGAGGACTGGCACATCACCCTGGCGTTCCTCGGTGAGCTGCCGAGGTCCGCCGTCTCGCTCCTGCAGCCGCCCCTCGCGGAACTGGCGGCCCGGCACCGGCCCCTGCACCTGGCCCTGCGCGGCAGCGGACACTTCGACGAGCGTGTGCTGTGGAGCGGAATCGGCGGCGACCTCGAAGGTCTGCGACTGCTCGCCGGCGAGGTGCGGACGCTGGTCAAGGAGCACGGTGTCGCCTTCGCCGACCGGCCGCTGAACCCGCACCTGACCCTCGCCCGGGCCCGCCGCGACGACACCTCCAGCGTGGTGCAGGCCGCCGCGGGGCTCTCCGCGTTCACCGGCCGTACATGGCGGGCCGAGCGGCTGCACCTGGTCGGCAGCAACTACGGCCGCGGCCCGGGCCCGATCCAGTACCGCGACGTCGACTCCTGGCTCTTCAGCGGCAGGTAAGGAAAGCGGACCGATTCTGTCCGCTACGGATGTCAGGGTGGCCCTCTGTACCGAGACGAAGCCGTCGAGACGAAGCCATGACGAACGGAGCGACCCCGATGAGCCGCCACATCCAGATCACGTTCGACGCCCGCGACCCGCGGGCGCTGTCATCCTTCTGGCGCGACGCGCTGGGCTACGTTTACCCGGGCCCGCCCGGGGCCGACCTGCCCGAGGGCGCCGACCCGCTGGCCGCGTGGGACGACTTCCTCGCGCGGATCGGCGTACCGGAGGAGGAGCGCACCACGCGGTCGGCCCTCGAGGACCCGGACGGGCATGGCCCGCGGCTGTTCTTCCAGCAGGTCCCCGAGGGCAAGATCGCCAAGAACCGCGTGCACCTCGACGTCCGTGCGGCTCCGGGACTGCAGGGGGAGGAGCGGATGGCGGCGCTGGAGGCCGAATGCGACCGGCTCGTCGCGCTCGGAGCGACGCGCGTACGTCGCTTCGAGCCCGCTCCCCCGATGAGCGCGGGGTTCATCGTGATGACCGACCCCGAGGGCAACGAGTTCTGCCTGGACTGACCCGGGCATCGGCCGAGCCCATCAGGCCCGGCCGTCACGCCCCGCCGTCACGCTGGCCCTGCGGGAAGGCGGCCAGCACGCCTTCCCCTTCGTGCCACACGATGAGCCATCCGGCCGCCTCCACCGCCGAGGAAACCGAGGTGAGCCAGGCCGGGGCCGCGCGAACGTGTGGGCGCCTGCGGCTGCGGCTGCGGCTGCGGCTGCCAGGAGGCGACCGGTCCATGGCCTGGGTGCGGGGCCGTGGGACCGTAGGTGACCGGCTGCCCCGGCGGTCCGTACCCCGGCGCCGGCGAGAACCCGGAGGGCGAGGGACCGGCAGCCGCGGGCGCGGCGGGTGCGGACTGCGGTACGGAGCGCGGCGCCGGTTGGGGCGCCGGCTGGGGGCCGCCCCGCATGCCGAGCTCCGCCTTCCCCAAGCAGCTTCACCGCACCGAGGGCGATCAGCACGACCGCACCGCCGACAACCGGGAGTTGCCGTTCGCGCCCCAGCCGACGCCCTCGAACAGCAGTCGGCCGGCCGCCGAGCACGAGGAGCACCAGCAGCCCGTTGAGGTAGGCCGCGAGCGTGGCGGCGCTGCGCGCGCTCGCCAGGTAGGCGACGGGCGAGCGCCACGCGTCGGGGGTGAGCTCGCGCAGGCTTCGCCGCAGACGCGACACCCGGAGGAAGGCACCGCCTCCGATGGCGAGGGCGAGCAGCCCGCCCAGCGCCGCGACGAACCCGGACGGTCGCTGGGTGAGACCGAAGTGCAGCCCACCGGCGGTGAACGGGACCCCGGCGAAGAGCGTCAGAACGAGCAACCGGGTGGTGTTCTGTATGCGGCTCATCAGCCGCCGCGTCTCCGCCTCGGCGGGCGGCACCTCGTGGGACGGCGGCTGGCGCGGCATCGGTGCGGCGCCCTGCTGACCATGCGGCAGGCCGGACTGCAGGGAATCCCCCGTTCTGTACGGTCTCGACGGTCGGCGCGGCGGCGATCGCGCCGGCGCGCCGCCGAGCATGCTATGCCGTCCCCTGCCTGGCGGAATCCACCGCGGGACCAGCCACTTTGCTCACCGGCCGCCGTGGCAGCCGCCCCCCGGCGCGCGCTGTGCGCCGCCGCCTCCGCGGAGAACGGTACGGAGGTCGATGACGCGGTATCCCCGGGCGTTGAACGCGTCGAGGATGAGCGGCAGGGCCTGGGCGTCGATCACCTCGCCGCCGCCGTCGCGGGCGCCGACGTGCATCTGCAGGATGGCTCCCGGGCGCAGGGCGTCCAGCGCTCTGCGCACCGCGCGGTCCACGGTCATGCCGCCCTCGGTGCCCTTCCATCCGTTGGTGTCGGTGGTGAACTCCACGTCCGCGAGCCCGAGTGCGTTGACCTCCTCGATGTGAGCGGGGCTGGTCTCGCTGTAGGGGAAGCGGAAGAACGGCGTGCGGGCCGCTCCCGCGCCGGCCGCGCGCAGGGCCCGGTCCGCCGCGAGGACCTCGCGGACTCTGCCGGCCACCGTCAGGTCCTTGAAGTAGGGGTGGCTGTAGGAGTGGTTGCCCAGGCCATGCCCGGCGGCCGCGATCCGCCGGACCACCTGGGGGTTGCGGTCGGCGAACTCGCCCGTGAGGAAGAACGCGGCAGGCGTCCGGCGGCGGGCCAGGTCGTCGAGGACGCGGTCCAGGCCGGCGTCGTTCCACGCCGCGTTGAACGTCACCGCGACGGCCCTCTCGCAGGTGCGGATCACGCGGTTCTCCGAACCGAACAAGGACCGCAGGCCCTCCTCGTCGTCGCCCACGGCCGCCGCAAGGCGGGGAGACCCCGTCCGGGCAAGCGCGCCCGCGGCCGAAGCCGAAGCCGGGGCAGGGGCCGCGGCCGGCGGGGCAGCGCCGTACGAGACGGCGAACAGGGCGGCTGCTGCCACGAGCAGGCGGCGGGACAGGTAACCGTGTGCGGTGAACAGACCACGCGTCGTCATACCGGCCTCATCGGCCGGCCGTTGCCCGCTCTTGAGCGCGGACGGCCCCTGTCGCGTACGACAGCGTGTCGCGTACGTCTGTACGTACACCGCCTTCCGAAGCGTGTCGGCGGCCATCTCTCCGATACGACTTGTACGCGCGAGCGGGTGATACGCGGGCCGTTGTGCTGCGGTGCGGAAGCCCGCCCTTCTACGAATCGGCGTGATGAAGCACACCGCCGCCTCCCCGTTGGGAAGACCATGAACAAGCATGTCGCCGCCGCCCTCGCCGCAGCCGCCCTCGCGATTCTGGCCGCCGCCGGCTACGTCACCCACCGGCACGTCACCGCTCCCTCCGCGCGGAGCGAGACCGTCACCGTCCACGCCCCCGAAAGCGCCCGGAGGGTCGCCGGCAGCGCCGACGACGTCTTCCACGCCACCGTCGTCCGCCACGCCGGGCGGCGTACCATCGCCGAGATCCCCTCGGACCTGTACGAGGTGCGCGTCGGGCACGTCTTCAAGGGCGGGGTGCGCGGCACGATCACGCTGACACAGCCCGCGGACAAACCACGCCTGGCCATCGGCGGGAAGTACGTCTTCGCCACCGCGTCGTGGCACGACGCGAGCGACGAGCACGCCGTTCTGGCGGACGCCCGCCCCGCCCCGGCAGCCGACCTCGGCGCGCCCGTGCGGGGAGCGGGTGGCGGCTCGGCGCCGACCGTCGCCGAGTACTGGCGGGACGCGGTCGATCACCAGATCGGCGCCGCCCGCTCGTCGTGACAGGGGCCGGCGGCCCGCCGCTGCGGGTCAGCCGAGCTGGTCCTCAGGGTGCGCCTGGGTCTTCAGCGTCCAGTACTCGCCCAAGCAGCCGGTCGGCAGCGGCGGGAAGCGGTGGCCCTTCACGTCCGTACTCCAGTGGTGCTCGCCGCCGCAGTCGCACTCGTAGATCCCGCTGGCCGGCACGATCTCGCCGGGGTGCCACGACGTCTTCTCCTCGCCCATGCACCCAGGTCTACGACGCCGGCCGCGAGGCCGCCACCCGGGCGTCCGAACGGCCCTGGGGGCCGGGTCGGCGGCCGTGCGGTGAGATCTCCCCCGCCGGCCTGGTGGCGGAGCGGCGGTCAGTTCAGGTTCTTCTCCAGGGCGGAGACGTACCGGTGCATGAGGTGGTCCCGAACTCCGTCGCTCGCCGGTGCGAGGAGGTCGGCGGTCGCGCCCTTGACGCGGTCGGTCAGGATGCCGAGCACCGGCATGGAGGTGCGGATCCTGCCGTGGGAGTCGATGTAGCGCAGCGTGTCGACATGGGTGTACGCGGGCTCCGGGGGGAGCTGCGGGACGATGTCGTTGTTGTTGACGAAGCGGTGCAGCCGGTCCTTGAAGCCCTTGTTGCAGGCGGCTGCGAGCAGCCGGTCGCAGGTGCGGGGCTGGCCGTAGGTGTAGATGCCGTCGGCCTGGAGGCGTGGCTCATCCAGGTACATGCGGCAGCCGGCGAGCATCGCGAGGGCGCCGCCGAGGCTGTGTCCGGTGAACCAGACGGTCTGGTCGCCGTCGCGGAGTTCGGCGAGGGCGTCCCTGACGGCGGGGAAGACGGAGTCGAGGGCCTCGCCGAAGCCGTAGTGGATGTAGCCGGTGCCTGCGGGGCCGGGCCAGGGCGGGGTGGTGGCGTCGGAGAGCCAGTCGCGGATCTGCGCGGGCTCGGTGCCCCGGAACCCGGTGATGATCATGTGGTCGCTGGCCATCGTGTACGCCTGGGTGTCCTGGAGGGGGAACGGCGGCGTGAACCGGGTGTGGTGGTGGCGTACCTCGTCGAAGCCCCACTCGCGGGCCTTGCGTGCGATGGTCGCCTCGTCCTTGTACGCCAGGTCGGCGGCCTGGGCCATCCAGTAGGCGAGCTGAACGCTGTAGCCCCTGGCGTGGTGGTCGATGGTGGAGGGCACGGTCATGGCGGGTTCCTTCGTGTCGCGGCGTCGCCCGAGAGGGGCGGAAGGCACAGGGTCCGTATCCCCGTCGGCCGCGGCCGAGCCCTGTGCCCCCTGCCGTTGTTCACCCGAAAGGCCTTCGCCCCCCTCCGGGCCCTCCCCCAGCCGTCACGCCGTGAGGTCCCGCACCCGGCGCGCTATCGGGCCGAACAGGTCGGCGATGGTGGCCAGGGCGGCGTTGTGGAGGGCCTCGGCGGGCAGGGCGGTGCCGTCTGGGGCGGGCAACGCGCGGGTGGCGGTGGCCTCGGCGACGACGGTGGGACGGTAGCCGAGGTTGAAGGCGCCCTGTGCGGTGAAGGTGACGCACATGTGGGTCATGAATCCGGCCAGCACCAGTTCCGGACCCGCGCCGAGCTCGCCCAGCGTCTTCTCCAGCTCGGTGTCGTGGAAGGCGTTCGGGACCCGCTTGACCACCACCGGCTCCCCCTCGACCGGGGCGACTTCGGGGCTGATGGCGCCGATCTCGGCGCGGATGTCGTACGGGGTGCCCTCGCCGCCGTCGTTGACGACGTGCACCACGCGCGCGCCCTGCGCCCGGGCGGCGGACAGCAGCCGCGCGGCGGCGGCCAGGGCCTCCTCGGCTCCCTCCAGGGCCATGACGCCGGTGCGGTAGGTGTTCTGGAAGTCGATCAAGACGAGGGTGGCGTCGGCGAGGTTCGGCAGCTCGTTGTGCAGACCGATCACGTCGCGCAGTGTCGCGGACACGGGCGTGGGCGTGGGCATGGTGGTCTTCCTCTCGAAGGGGGGTGAAGCCGGGCCGGTACTGATCCGGGCCGGGCTGTCGGCCCGTCAGGCCGTGGTCGTACGGAACCGGCGCCGGTACGCGGCGGGGCTCGTGGCGATCTGCCGCCGGAAGGCGCGGTGGAGGGTCTCCACCGAGCGGAGCCCGGTGGCCCGGGCGATCTCCTCCAGGGGCTGGTCGGTGGTTTCCAGCAGGCGGCGGGCGGCCTCCGCCCGCAGGGCCTCGACGTACGCGGCGGGGGTCGTCCCGGTCTCCTGGGTGAAGACGCGGGCGAAGTGACGCTCGCTCAGGCACATGCGGGCCGCCAGCGCGGCCGCCGACAGGTCCGCGGTGAGGTGGTCGGCGACGTACAGGCGCAGCTCGTCGATGTCCCTGCGGGACGCCGGCGGCCGGCTGATCGGAACGCTGAACTGGCTCTGGCCGCCCTGTCGTTTGAGGTACACCACCAGGTGCCGGGCGACCGCGAGCGCGAGGTCCTCGCCGTGGTCCTCCGCGACCAGGGCGAGCGCCAGGTCCAGGCAGGCGCTGATGCCCGCCCCGGTCCACACCCGGCCGGAGCGGATGAAGATCGGGTCGGGGTCGACGGTGACCCGGGGGTGGTCGGCGGCGAGCCGGTCGGCCGTGGACCAGTGGGTGGTCGCGGCCTTGCCGTCCAGCAGGCCGGCCGCCGCCAGCAGGTGCGCACCCACGCACACGGAGGCGATCCGCCGCGCGTGGGGAGCGGTGTCCCTGATCCAGTCCACGACGTGGCGGTCGATCCGGGGCCGGGGGCCGTCGGCGTGCGCCTCGACCGCGCCGGGGACGAGGAGCGTGTCCACCGCGGCGCCGACGTCGGCGAAGCCGATGTCGGTGACGAGGCGTACGCCCGCCGCAGTGGCGACCGCCTCCCCGGCCTGGCCGGGCCCGGCCAGGCGCACTTGGTAGCGGGCGCGGCCGCGCGACTCCCGGTTGGCCAGCGTGAAGACCTCGGCCGGCCCGGTGACGTCGAGGAGGTCGACGTCGGGGAAGACCGCGATCACGACGCGGTGACTGATCTTGGACATGTCCACATCGTCGGCGCCAGGCCGGTACGGCCGCAATGACGAGCTTGTGTCACATCCGGACGCCCCCCGAGGCGGGCGGGAGGGCCGTCTACGGCTCCCTCACAGGGACTCGACTGATCCCGCTCGGCCCGGGCCGGACCCGCTCGGCACCGACCGGTCCCGACCGGTTCCGACCGGTTCCGACCGGTTCCGGTCGCCCGCCCGGGACTGGGACCGGGGCCGGGCGACCGGGACGCGGCGCGTGTGTCAGGGGCGCGGGCCGACGGTGCGGTGGCCCTCGCGCACGACGATGGCCAGCGCCGGGCAGGAGTCGGCCGCGTCCAGGGCGCGTTCGTCGGGAGCGAGGAGCTCCTCGCAGACCGGCTCCGCCCGCTCGCCCTCCAGGCGGAACAGGTCCGGGGCCAGGCCCGCGCACATGCCGGAACCCATGCACTGGTCCTGGGCCACCTCCAGGGTCCAGGTCACCGCGGTCACCACCCCACCGGCATCACGCGCGGCCCGCGGACCAGCATCTCGTTCTTCCAGGCGACATCACCCGCGAGGTGGATCCGGGGGAAGCGGGTGATCAGCGCCTGGAGCGCCTCCTGGAGTTCGAGGCGGGCCAGCGGCGCGCCCAGGCAGTGGTGGACGCCGTGGCCGAAGCCGAGGTGCTGCACCCCGGTGCGGGTGACGTCCAGCCGGCCCGGCGCGTCGAACTTGAGCGCGTCGCGGTTGGCCGCGCCGACCGCCACCAGCACCGGCTCCCCCGCGCGTACCAGGGTGCCGCCCACCTCGATGTCCTCCTTGGCGTAGCGGGGGAACGCCGCCGCGCTGCCGAGGGGGACGAAGCGCAGCAGTTCCTCGACCGCGCCCGCGATGAGCTCCGGCCGCTCGCGGAGCAGCTGGAGCTGGTCGGGGTGTTCGAGGAGCGCGTAGAGGAAGTTCGGGATCTGGCTGGCCGTGGTCTCGTGGCCGGCCACGAGGATGCCGACGCACAGGTCGACCAGTTCCAGCTCGGTGAGCCGGTCCCCGGTGTCGCGGGCCTCGATCAGCCCCGTCATCAGGTCGGGGCGGGGCCTGACGCGGTGGTCCTCGATCAACGCGGCCATGTAGGCGCGCAGGTCCTCGCGGTGGCGCAGGAACTCCTCGGCGGTCAGCGAGCTCGTGGACAGGGCCGCGTCGCTCCACACCCGGAACTTGGGCCGGTCCTCCTCCGGGACGCCCAGCATCCGGCAGATCACGGCGACCGGGATGGGCAGCGCGTACGACTCGACGAGGTCGGCGGGCGGTCCGGCGGCCTCCATCTCGTCGAGGAAACCGTGCGCCAGGTCCCGTACCTGCGGGCGCAGCTTCTCCACCTGGTGGACCGTGAAGGCCTTCGCCACCAGCGTGCGCAGCCGGGTGTGCTCGGGCGGGTCCATGCTGAGGATGCCGGCGTCCTGCCGCCCCTGGGACTGGCGGGGCTCGTCGTGCTGCAGTGCGTCCGCCCGGCTGAAGCGCCGGTCTCCGAGGACCAGGCGGGCGTCGGCGTACCGGGTGGCCAGCCAGGCGGGCTCGCCGTAAGCCATCCGTACGCGTAACAGGCCGGGGCGTTCGAGCGCCTCGGTGTACGCCTCGGCCAGGCCGAGCCCTTCGGGTTCGTTGAACGGGTAGACGAGCGGGGCCTGCTCGTCAGTGGTCGTCATCGGGGGTGACCTCCCTGGTGTAAGCAGCTGCTTACGAACCTATGGTGGGGCGGTTGGACAGTCAACGGCGCCCGGGGCGAGGGGCCTTGGACGATGCGCCGGACGAGGGAGGGGTGGCGGAAAATGGCGGTTGCGAAGGCTGTGGGGGAGGCGGTGGGTAAGCCTGCGGCGGAGGCCCGGCCGGCGGTCGACGGGGCGGGGGCGGAGCCTGCGCAGACGGGCACGACGACCCGGGAACGGTTGCTCACGGCCGCGTCGGCCCTGTTCGCCGAGCGGGGTTACGACCGGGCGACGGTACGGGACATCGCCGCCCGCGCGGGGGTCAATCAGGCGCTGCTGTTCCGCCATTTCGGCTCGAAGCAGGCCCTCTTCGGTGAGGTGGTCACGCAGGGCGGGCACGAGCAGCTGCGCAGCACGCCGCCGGAGCGGTTGGTCGAGGTCGTGTTGCGGAGCCTGCTGCATCCCACCTCCGAGGGCGGGCACGCGGGGACGGACCGGTCGCTGGAGACCCTGCTGCGTTCGGTGGGCGGCGACGACGAGGTGGGGGCGGTGGTGACCGCGCTGGGTGACGAGTACGCCCGCGCCCTGGCCACCCTCAGCACCGCGGACGACCGGGGGCTTCGCGCCGATCTCGCGCTGTCGTGGCTCCTGGGCATCGGCCTGATGCGGGTGGTGGTCGGCAGGCAGCCCCTGGCCGACGCCGACGCCGACGACGTGTGCCGTCTCGTCGGGGGCGCCTTGGGCCACCTGCTGGAGGGGCTGCCCGCGCCGGCCGGGCGCGGTGGCGCCGACGAGTCGTTCACCGGTGAGACCGCGCGGTGACATGTGCCGGCCACGGTGGGGGGACACGGTCCGGGATACTCGCGGATCATCCGGACATCAGCGGGCCCCGCTGCGGCTTCCCGCGAGGTCAGGGCCGTAATCTGGTCCCATGACTCCTGCCCAGACGTTGACGCCCCGTGAAGCCTTCGAGGTGCTGCTGGCCGGCAACAAGCGATTCGTCGCTGGTTCGCCGGAGCATCCCAACCAGGACGCCGCCCGCCGGGCCGAGACCGCGCCGGCCCAGTACCCGTTCGCCGTGCTGTTCGGCTGCTCAGACTCCCGGCTGGCCGCCGAGATCGTCTTCGACCGCGGACTCGGCGATCTCTTCGTCGTACGGACCGCCGGTCACGTGGTCGGATCCGAAGTGCTGGGGAGCATCGAGTACGCGGTCAGCGTGCTCGGCAGCCCCTTGGTCGTGGTCCTCGGCCATGACGCCTGCGGCGCGGTCGCGGCCACCCGCGCGGCCGTCGAGGAGGGCACGGCCGTCGGCGGGTACGTGCGGGACGTGATCGAGAGGGTGACTCCCAGCGTGCTGGCTGCCCGCGCCGCCGGGCACACCGAGGACGCGGACTTCATCACCGGGCACATCCGGCACACCGTCGATCTGCTGCTGGACCGCTCCAAGGTCCTGGCCGAGGCCGTCGCGGGCGGCCGGGCCGCCGTCGTGGGCCTGTCCTACCGGCTCGCCGACGGCACGGCCCATCTGATCACCACCCGAGGCCTCGACCCGGAAACCGCCTCCGTCTCCTGACCTCCTGGCCCCTGCCCCCTGACCTCCTGGCCGCCGGCCCCTCTCCGCGGGTCGGCGGCCCATTCGTCGTGTTCACGGGCCCGATGGCCGATCGCAAGGGCTACCGCGCCGGTCGGCGGTGTTCCCGCTCGAAGGTCAGGAGCAGGTCGGCCGCGACGCTCACCGCGATCGTGGCGGGTTCCTTGCCGGTGATCCCGGTGATGCCGATCGGGGTTCTGATCCGGTCGATGGTGGCGGCGTCGTGGCCGCCCTCGGTGGCCAGACGGTGCCGGAACCGCGTCCACTTGGCGGCCGAGCCGATCAGTCCGATCGAGCCGAGACCGGTGGTACGCAGGGCGGCGTCGCACAGCGCCGCGTCCTCGGCGTGATCGTGCGTCATGATCAGGACGTGGGTGCCGGGCGCCAGCTCGCCGAGCACCTCCTCCGGTAGCAGCGGTGTGTGGTGCACGTGGACCTGCGCCACCGCGTCCGCGAGCACGCCGAGCCGTTCGTCGGTGAGCATGCCGGAGCGGGTGTCCACCAGGTGCAGGTCGAGGTCGTGGCGCGCCAGGATGCGGGCCAGCTCCAGCCCGACGTGCCCGACGCCGAAGACCGCCACCGCGGGGACCACCGGCAGCGGTTCGAGCAGGACGGTGACGGCGCCGCCGCAGCACTGCACGCCGTGCCGGCTGGTCACCTTGTCGTTGAGGGCGAACTCCATGAGCTCCGGCTCCGCGTCGGGCGTGGCGATCAGCTCGCGGGCCCGGTCGATCGCGACCGCCTCGATGTTGCCGCCGCCGATCGAACCCCAGGTGTCGGTCCGTCCCACGACGAGTTTGGCGCCGGCCTTGCGGGGTGCGTGGCCGCGCACGGTCGCGACGGTCACGAGCACGCCGGACTCCCGGCGGGCTCGCAACCGCGCGACCGCGGACACCCAGGTCATGTCAGGCATTGCTGAGAGCGGTCGCGTGGGCCGGGGCCTCGCCGCCCTTGCCGCCACCGCGGGCCGCTTCGATCGCCCAGTACACGGCCTCCGGTGTCGCCGGGGAGGCCAGTTCCACGCTGACCCCGTCGGGCCCGAACGCCGCGGCGGCCTGCCGCAACGCCTCACGCACCGAGAAGGCCAGCATGAGCGGGGGCTCCCCCACCGCCTTGGACCCGTACACCGCGCCCTCTTCGGTGGCGTTCTCGAGCAGCGTGACGTGGAACTCCTCGGGCATCTCCGAGAAGCTCGGCAGCTTGTACGTGCTCGCCGCCTGCGTCAGCAGCCGCCCGCGGTTCGGTCCGTCGCCGGTGTCCCAGCGCATGTCCTCGAGCGTCAGCCAGCCCGCGCCCTGCACGAAACCGCCCTCGACCTGGCCGATGTCGATCATCGGAGAGAGGCTGTCGCCCACGTCGTGCACGATGTCCACCCGCCGGATGCGGTACGCGCCGGTGAAGCCGTCCACCTCCACCTCGGTCGCGGCGGCGCCGTGGGCGAAGTACTTGAACGGCGAGCCCCGGAAGGTCTTGGCGTCCCAGTGCAGGCCCTCGGTCCGGTAGAAGCCGGCCGCCGACAGCTGGACGCGCTGGAAGTACGCGGTGCGCACCAGGTCGTCCCAGGCCAACTCCTTGTCGCTGCCGAGCGCCCGTGCGACGCCCTGGACGATGCGTACGTCCGAGGCGTTCGCCCCCAGCTGGGTGGCGGCCACCTGGAGCAGGCGCTCGCGCAGCTGCTCGCAGGCGTTCTTCACCGCCGCGCCGTTGAGGTCCGCTCCGGCGCTGGCGGCGGTGGCGGAGGTGTTGGGCACCTTGTCGGTACGGGTGGGTGCCAGCCGCACCTTGTGCAGCGGGATGCCGAGCGAGGTCGCGGCGACCTGCAGCATCTTGGTGTGCAGGCCCTGGCCCATCTCGGTGCCGCCGTGGTTGATCAGGACGGAGCCGTCCTTGTAGATCAGCACCAGCGCGCCGCCCTGGTTGAAGGCGGTCAGGTTGAACGAGATGCCGAACTTCAGGCCGGTGATCGCGAGCGCCCGCTTGGTGTGCGGGTGCGCGGCGTTGAAGGCCGCGATCTCGCGCCGGCGGTCGGCGATACCGGCGTTCTCCTTCACCTGCCGCCAGACGGCGGAGATCCGTTCGGGGCGGGTGACCGGCTGTCCGTACGGCGTCGTCTGGCCCTGCCCCGGCCGGTAGAAGTTGCGCTCGCGCAGCTCCGTCGGGTCCAGGCCGAGCAGCGGCGCGCACCGGCCCATGATGTCCTCGATCACCAGCATGCCCTGGGGGCCGCCGAAGCCGCGGAAGGCGGTGTTGGAGACCTTGTTGGTCTTGGCGATGCGACCGGCGACGCGGGCGTTGGGGATCCAGTACGTGTTGTCGATGTGGCACAGCGCGCGGGCCACCACCGGCTCGGACAGGTCCAGGCTCCAGCCGCCGTCCGCGGTCAGGGTGGCGTCCAGGGCCTGGATGCGGCCGTCGGCGTCGAAGCCGATCCGCCACGTGGCGTGGAACCCGTGCCGCTTGCCGGACATGGTCAGGTCCTGGGTGCGGTTGAGCCGCAGCCGCACCG
This sequence comes from Streptomyces sp. NPDC030862, assembly GCF_055571835.1. Lineage (NCBI taxonomy): Bacteria > Bacillati > Actinomycetota > Actinomycetes > Kitasatosporales > Streptomycetaceae > Streptomyces > Streptomyces sp. NPDC030862. The sequence continues at coordinate 80,647 of NZ_JBVIEN010000001.1, forward strand.
GGCGGCCGGTCAGCTTGGCGCCGAGCGCGGCGACGGCCGCGAAGCCGTGCGGCTGCATCTCCTTGCCGCCGAAGCCGCCGCCCATGCGCAGGCACTGCACGGTCACCTCGTGGCTGTGCAGGCCGAGGACGTGCGCGACGATCTCCTGCGTCTCGGACGGGTGCTGGGTGCTGCTCTGGACGACCATCTGCCCGGCCTCGTCGACATGGGCGAGCGCCGCGTGCGTCTCGAGGTAGAAGTGCTCCTGCTCGGAGAACTGGAACTCGCCGGTGAAGACGTGCGCGGAGTCGGCGAAGCCGGCGTCCACGTCGCCCGTCACCATCATGGGCCGGGCGCCGTGGAAGCTGCCCGCCTCGATGGCGTCCCGCAGCGTGACGATGGAGGGCAGTTCGTCGAGCTCCACCTCGACGGCCGCCGCACCGAGCCGGGCCGCCTCCAGGGTTTCGCCGAGCACCCAGGCCACGGCGTGGCCGTGGAACATGACCTCGTCGGGGAAGAGCGGTTCGTCGTGCTTCATTCCGGCGTCGTTGACGCCGGGCACGTCGGCACCGGTGAGCACGCGGACCACACCGGGCACGGCGAGTGCGGGTTCGGTGCGCAGCGCGGTGATCCTGCCGTGGGCCTTCATGACCTGGACCGGGTAGGCGTGCAGCACGTCCTTGGTGCGGTGGACCAGGTCGTCGGTGTAGAGCGCGGCGCCGGTGACGTGCAGGTGGGCGCTCTCGTGCGGCATCGACACGCCGACGGCGGGGTTTTCGGGACGCTCGGACAACTGGCTCATGACGACACCGCCTCGGTGGTTTGCGCGTACAGCTTCCGCAGGCTCTGGCCGAGCATCGCGGAGCGATATCCGGCGCTGGCGCGGTGATCGTCCATCGGCGTGCCCTGGGCCCGCAGCACCTGGGCCGCGGCCTCGACGGTCTCCGCCGCCCACGGCTCGCCCTCCAGGGCCGCCTCGGTGGCGAGGGCGCGGATCGGGGTGGCGGCCACGCCGCCCAGGCCGATGCGTGCCGTGCGGACGACGCCGTCCTGGATGTCGAGCGCGAAGGCGACGGCCACGCTGGAGATGTCGTCGAAACGCCGCTTGGCGATCTTGTGGAAGGCGACGACCGGCGAGAGCGGCAGCGGGACGCGTACCGCGCGGATCAGCTCATCGGGACGGCGAACGCTCTGCCGGTAGCCGGTGAAGTAGTCGGAGAGGGGGACCTCGCGCTCTCCGTCGGCGTCGGCGAGCACCACCGACGCATCCAGCGCGAGCAGCACCGGCGGGCTGTCGCCGATCGGGGAGCCGGTACCCAGGTTGCCGCCGAGGGTCGCGCTGTTGCGGATGAGCCGGGAGGCGAACTGCGGGAACAGTTCCGCCAGCAGCGGGACGCTGCCGTCGAGGCGGCGTTCGATCTCGGTGAGCGTCAGCGCCGCCCCGATCTCGATGTGGCCGGCTTCGAAGCGCAGCTCCCGCAGTTCGGGCAGCCGGTCGATGGCGACCACGCAACTCGCCCGGCGGGAGCGGATGTTCACCTCCACGCCCCAGTCGGTGGATCCGGCCACCACCACCGCGTCGGGCCGCTCGCGCAGCAGCCGCAGCGCTTCGGCCAGGGTGCCGGGCCGCAGGAACGTGCTGTCGCCCTGGGCGTACGCGGTGGCGACCGGTGCGGGCGGGGACTGCTCGCGGCGCTGGGCCAGCGGGTCGTCCTCGGCGGGCTCACCGACGGCGAACGCGGCGTCGCGGATCGGGCGGTAACCGGTGCAGCGGCACAGGTTTCCGCTCAGTGCGTGCAGGTCGAAGCCGTTCGGCCCGTGCTCGGGGTCGGTGTCGGTCTCGGTGTCGGTGTCGGTGTCGGTGTCGGCCGGTTCGGCGTGCGCACAGCGGCCGGGCCGGTAGTACTCGGCGGCCATGCTGCAGATGAAGCCCGGTGTGCAGTAACCGCACTGGGAACCGCCGCGGACCGCCATCTCCTCCTGCACCGGGTGCAGCACGGCGGGCTCGCCGGCTTCGCCGGTGGTGGCGAGACCCTCGGAGGTGACGATCTCCTGACCGTCGAGGGCCGCGACCGGGACGAGGCAGGCGTTGACCGCCACCCAGTCGGTGGGCTTGTCCGTCCCGGGACGGGCCACCAGGACGGAACAGGCACCGCATTCCCCCTCGGCGCAGCCCTCCTTCGTGCCGGTGAGACCGCGCTCGCGCAGGAAATCCAGCACCGTGGTGTGGGGTGCTGCCGGGGAAATCGGTGCTTCTTTCCCATTGACCGTGATCCGCGCCGCTACCATGGCACGTCCTCATTTCCGGGCGCGGTCGATCTGATGGTCCAAGTCGCCATGTGAAAGCCTTCTATTTCGGTGGCGCAGCTCAAGAACCCGCGCAAACCGGCACGTAACGACGTGCCGCAGGCGGTGAAGGAAACCAAAAGGATGGCAAGATACCGGGCCCGCGTGGGGGCAGACCGGAAAAGGGCTGCTTAGCAGCCGTGTGCTACACGACCCGGAACCCAGGCGGCCTGGTGGGCGAGGCGATGCAGGTCGGAGAAGATTGACATCCGACTTCGCCTCCTTTCCAGCGCTCACGGGTCGGTGCGCTGAAATTACGTCCCCGCACGTCCATCGGTCAAGCTCCGGGTGGGCTCTGCTGACCTGACAGGCCGTCAGCGGTGCGGTTGGCGCCCCTGTTACCCGAGTTGGCCGAAATGAGCTTCAGACTGGGGGGCCGGCAGCGAGCCCGCAGCACCGGCTCGCCGGGACGGGTTCGCGGACTTACCAGGCCAGATCGAGGCATGGCGGTCAGTCCGCCCCCGCTTCCCGCCACCACGGGGCCACGGCGCCCGAGTGGCTGAAAATCGATATCGAATCGCAGGTTTGGAAGGCGTTTCGCGTGCTCGGGCCTGGCAAGCAGGCAGGGCATGAACAGTCCCCATGATCCAGTCCCCGCGCACGACACGTACGCCCCTTATGGCCCGGACGGACATACCCGGCGCCACCGGGACGGCACCGGAGCCGACCGCGCCGCGTTGGTCATCCACACGATCGCGGACGTAGCCGCGACCTTCCTCGGCCTGTGGATCCTGCTGTATCTCCTGGAGGCGAACCAGGGGAACTCCTTCGTCGGCTTCGTGCACGACGTGGCGGGCTGGCTCGCCGGCTGGTCCCAGGACATCTTCACCATGGAGAGCGAGATTCTGCGGGTGATCCTGCATTACGGTCTGCCCGCCGCGATCTACCTTCTGATCGGCCATGGGATAGCTGCACGGGTACGCCGCCTCTGACCGGATTCGCCCCGAGTCGGCTCGGTACGGAGCCGGGGCCCGCGGAAGCGCAGAAGGAGAATGCCGCGGGCCTCGGTGAATCTTCACAGCAGCATGACAAGGACTGCGCACCGCCTTCAGGGAACGCGGTTAGCGTTACGGCCGCCCAAGCCGCGTCCCCTGGCGGCGCAGTCAGCACGGAAAGATCGCGGATGGACTACTGCACCTCATGCCGCCGGATTCTCAACGGGGCACTCGTGTGCCCGGGGTGCGGTGCCTACGCCCCCGACATCGCCCCGCCCACCCATCGCCATCCCGCAGCGGTCACCTCGACGGCCACGACTCTGGAGGTCCCGGTCGCCGAGGAGGCCCCCGCTCCGGAGTCCCCGCCCGGCGGCCCCGAGGGCGCCTCCGCCACGGGGCGGGGCCGCGCGGCGCGGCGCCGGCAGCTGGCGCGCTGGAGGAAGCACCGTCGCCGGGCCGTGGCCGCGACGGCCGTCGCGCTCTTCGGTGGTGGTCTGACCGTCGCCGCGCTGCAGACGAACCGGCCCTCCAACAGCCACGCACAGGCCGCGTCGCCGCCGGATCCGGTGACTCCGGCGGCGCCCGGTCGGGTCGTCGTGGACACGGGAACGGCCGGTACGGGCACGGCCGGTGAGGCGAAACCTCGTCCGGCAACGCCCCGCGCGGCGTCGACCGCCACGCCGCCTCGGCAGCCGGGCGCCTCGGTCACGGGGCAGGAGGACGCGAACCCGGAGCGCCGTACCGTCCCCAGCACGGTCCAGCGCACCACGCCGGCGCAGGCTCCGGAGCGGACGTCTGGCCAGGCCCCTCCCCCGGCCGCGGCCCCCGCTCCGGTCCCTGCCCCTGCCCCTGCCCCTGCTGACGGCGGAACCGGCCCGTATGCGAGCACCCCGGAGCCCGGGAGCCCGGAGGGGGCCCGGGGAGCCGAGGCCACCACGCTGGGCGGCCTGCTGCCGGCCCCGGCAACGCCCGACCCGACGTCGCCCGCGTCGCTGTGTCTGATCGGTGTGTGCCTCGGCTAGGTCTCGTGGCAGCAGGTCCCCCACGGCCTCATCGCAGGCCGTGGGCGAGCCGGTCCCCAGGGGCCGGAGAGCCCGCGAGATCTCCGTCCACCGCGGCGTCGTGTCCGGTGCTTCGGCATTCCGCGGTCAGCAGCTCCTCGATCGTGCCGAGCTCCGGGCGCCGCGGATCGCAACCCGCCAGTCGGTGGTACAGCCGATGCCAGGCGGCTTCGTCCGTCACCGGCAGGTGCGTACGGACCAGGGCCGTGAGCTGCTCCACCGCTTCGCCGATCTGCGGCGGGGCGTCCGATCGGTGCCGGGCGTCGCCGAGGTGGCGCAGTACGCACGGGCCCCGGCCCACCCGCCGCAGCAGGTCCTCGGGGGTGACGAGCCCCTCCGTGAGCAACTCCTCGAGGGGGCCCGTCTCCTTCTCCTGATCGCTGCTGTAGCCCAGTCCGGCCCACAGCGTGCCCCCGTCCGCGAGCCAGTTCGCGGTGTAGGAGCGGTGCCTGCGGTAGTCGCCGCGTATCGCGTCGATGTGGCGGGCCGCCACGTCGGGCGGTGTGCCGGGACGGTTCACCATCTGTGGCCAGTACCGGAACGGCTCGCGGGCGTGCTCCGCCTCCAGGTAATCCCAGTCGGGGTCCGCGATGAGCTCCATCAGCCGGTCCGCGGCGCGCGCGCCGGCCCGCGGGCCGAGGCGGCGCAGGCGCGAGGCGAGCTTCGGCGTGGTCAGCTCCTTGTCCGCCCGGGCGCGGAGGGCCGCGAGCGGGTCGGCGGTGGCCAGCGCCTTCTCGCAGATGCGGGTGACCGCCGGGCCCACGAATCCGGTGGCGAGCAGGGCCGACAGCCGGGCCGGTCCCCCGTGCCGCAGCACGTTGAGGCAGCCCGTCAATTGCTCCGGCATTTTGAACGACGCCCGGTGCGTGCTCGCGAACGCCGCCTCGACGAGTTCCGGCTCGATGGCGTGGAGGCAGTCGGGAAGCGCGCCCCACGGGATGCGGTCGACGTACGGTGCGAGCGGCACCGCCGGGTCGGTGAGGGCCTGGCGGCGCTCCTCGGCGCAGACGTAGAAGTGATTGTCCAGGACGGCGAGGTGGATCTTCGGATCGCCGTACTCCAGGAGCCGTAGCGCGGTGCCCCGGGTCAGGTCGATCCCGCGGGCGATCACCAGCAGGGCTTCACGGTCCCCCCTGCGCAGGAAGTGCTCCAGGACCGCCCTGGGCGTGCCGTGGCGGAGAGCGACGACGTACTGGGCCAGCGAAGTGCCCGCACCGGGTGGCAGTTCGGGCATCAGGGCGTCCAGGACGTCGGCGCCGCACCGCAGCAGTACCTCGCCCGTCGGCCACCACCACTGACCGTGGAACAGCTGGTCCTCGGTCTTGCGGCCCGTGGGCCGGCGGTCGGGCAGCAGGCGGGCGGGGTCGACCGCCTCCGTGTCCTGGGACCGCTGTACCAGGGCGGGCCAGCTGAGCCGGGTGCCGGGGCCTGCGCCACCGGGCCGGCACGCGTCGTCGACGGTGGTGAGCAGCTTGAGCCAGGCGGTCGGCTCGGTTCCCAGGGTGGTCGTCAGGTACCTCCGCACCTCCCGTTCGAAGGCGCGACGGGCCCGGCTGAGGTCGGACTCCATGGGGACCGGCATCGTCCAGCGCGCCGGGTACGCCTCGACGACGTCGCCCGGCGTGAGCGTCCCGGCCTCGTACGCCGTCGCCAGCCGGTAATCGAGGGCGGAGCGGCGGCCGGCGGTGAGCGGGAATTCCGCCACGTCATGCCGCAGGCGCTCGAGTGCCTCGCGCCCGTCGGCCGGAGGCGTCGGGTGGAGCACCTGGGCGTCCGCCGGCAGGTCGCAGCGGCGCCATGCCTCGGCCAGCCACTCGGGGCGGCCCACCGACCGGGGGTACCGGTTGCGAGGCGTACCCCCCAGACGGTGCACCACCTCGGCATCAGCGGGCAGCGGAGGGGCGACGCCCCCGTTCTGTTCGGCGGCCAGGCGACGCAGGAGGTCGATGGCGGCCACCGCCGCCCGGTGGACCTCCACGTACCGTGCGTCGTACGAACGGGTTCCCATGATGTGTCTCCCCCGATGGTTGTTCTCCGATCAAGGACAGTGGACCACGGAGGTCTGACAGTGGGACAGGAAGGGATCGGACCGCGAAGCCCCTTCCCCGACCCTCCCCCGACCTTGCGAGGGCGGGAGGAGGCCCTCGCTCCCCGGGCTCCCGCCTTAATCGGTGGTGGGCGGCTCGGCGGCCCTTGTAGGGTTGGCGTCGCGACCGCGCCTGACGATGCGCTCGGCTGCGGCTACTTCTTTCGACAACCAAGTGACGCCGCCGCCCCTTTGATCTCGGCAGGCGCGGGCGTCTTCGCCCGCCGGGCCCTGTGGCCGGGGCCGTACCATTCTTTGGATCCGGGGGGATTCGCTGCCTCGTTACACCCGACGCGTCTCGAAGATGTGGTCCGAGATGCTCGTGGCGCCGCATGTCGCGGCGGCCGCGCGCTCCATGCCCGCCCCGACACCGCACCTCCACAGGCCCCCGGAGCCGGAGTTCCGCACGTACCCGGGCGGTCCGGCCTTGGTCCGGGAGCCCCGCGAGGAGCTCTTCCTCCTCGCGGTCGGCAACTTCGTGTCCCAGGAGACCTTTTACGAGAGCGGCCGGGAACGCGACGACCGGTACGCCCGGCTCGTCGGTGAACTCGCCGTCGAGGATCCCGTCTGGACGGCCGGCCTGCTGCGCTGGCTGCGCGGCGAGGGCAACATGCGTACCGCGTCCCTGGTGGGAGCCGCCGCGTACGTACGGGCCCGGCTCGAGGCCGGGGCGACCGGAGGCCCGTCCAACCGGTCCGTGATCGACTCGGTGCTCCAGCGCGCCGACGAGCCCGGCAAGCTGCTCGCCCACTGGTTCACGGCGTACGGGCGGAACGTGCCGCAGCCCGTGAAGCGGGGCATCGCCGACGCCGTACGCCGGCTGTACACGTCGCGGTCCCTGCTCAAGTACGACACCGCGTCCAAGTGGTTCCGCTTCGGCGACGTGCTCAACCTGGTGCACGCCTCGCCCGACCCGGGCAAGCCCTGGCAGGGAGCGCTCTTCCGGTACGCCCTGGACCGCCGCCACCACCCGGAGCGGGCGGTGCCGCCGGCCTCCGATCAACTGCTGACCGCGCACCGGGCGCTGATGGAGATGCCGGTGGAGGAGCGCCGGGCGGTGGTGACCGGGCCGGACGGCGCCGAGCGGCTGGCCGAGGCGGGCATGACGTGGGAGGCCCTGGCGGGCTGGCTCCACGGGCCGATGGACGCCGCCGTCTGGGAGGCCGTGATCCCCGCGATGGGCCCGATGGCACTCCTGCGGAACCTGCGCAACTTCGACGAGGCGGGAGTACCGGACGAGGTCGCGGCGCGGGTCGCCGCGCGGCTCGCGGACCCCGCCGAGGTCGCCCGGTCCCGGCAGTTCCCCTTCCGCTACCTCGCCGCGCACCGGCACGCGCCGTCGCCGCGCTGGGCGGACGCGCTGGAACGGGCGCTGGGCCACTCGCTTGCCAACGTGCCGTCGCTGCCGGGGCGGACGCTGATCCTGGTGGACCGGTCCGACTCGATGTTCTGGGACACGGTCTCCGAGCGGTCCACGCTGACCCGGGCGGACGCGGCGGCCGTCTTCGGCGCCGCGCTGGCGATGCGGGCCGAGCAGGCGGATCTGGTGGAGTTCGGCTGGGGCAGCGCGGCGGTGCCGTTCGAGCGCGGTGAGCCGGTGCTGGATGTGATGAAACGGTTCCGCAGCATGGGGGGCACCTACACCGCGAAGGCGTTGCGCAAGCACTACCGGGAGCACGACCGGGTCCTGATCGTCACCGACGAGCAGACCGCCGCCTACGACCCGGGCGGGCCGACCGAACCGGTCCCGGCGGACATCCCGGTCTACACGTGGAACCTGGCCGGCTACCGGCCCGCCCACGGACTCAAGGGCCCGCACCGCCACACCTTCGGCGGCCTCACGGACGCCGCGTTCCGGATGGCGGGCCTCATCGAGGCGGGCCGCGAGGCCGCTTGGCCGTGGACCGCTGATGCGGCCTGATCCGGACTGATCCGGACTGATCCGAGTTTGCCGGGCGCGGGGCGCGGGGCCCTGGGCCCTGGACCCGGGCGCGTACCGCCGATCGGGCGAGAGCCGCGAGACGGGCGTCCTCACCCGCCTTGTGGCGTTCCCTGACCGTCCGGTTCACGTGCCTAGGGTGACCGGTATGACCGGTACGTCCTCTCGGACCGCGCGCAGCTCCCCCCGCAACCGGCGACGACGCCTCGGCTACCCGGCGGCCGCCGCCGTCTTCGCCATCGGCATGGCGGGGACGACCCTGCCCACACCCCTGTACGGGCTGTACCGCAGGGAACTGGGCTTCTCCGAGCTGATGGTGACGGTCGTCTTCGCCGTCTACGCGGTGGGCGTGATCGCCACCCTCCTGCTCGCCGGCAACCACTCCGACCGGGCCGGGCGCCGCCCCGTCCTGCTGTACGCCCTGGGGCTCGCCGCGGCGAGCGCCGTGTGCTTCCTGCTCGAAGGCGGGCTACCGCTGCTCTTCGCCGGCAGGCTGCTGTCCGGTTTCTCGGCCGGGCTGCTGAGCGGTGTCGGCACGGTGACCGTCATGGAGCTGGCCGCGGCGGGGCGGAAGTCCCGCGCCGGATTCGCCGCGACGGCCGCGAACATGGGCGGCCTCGGCTGCGGCCCCCTGCTGGCCGGGCTGCTGGCCGAGTACGCCCCGCTGCCGCTCCGGCTGCCGTTCGTCGCCCACCTGGTGCTGGTGGCGGTCGCCTGCGTCCTCGTGCTGCTGCTGCCGGAGACGGTGGCCGATCCGCGCCGCCGGACCCCCCTCAGACCGCAGGGCCTGTACGTACCGCCCGAGACGCGCGGGGTGTTCGTGCCGTCGGCGCTCGCCGCGTTCGCGGGCTTCTCGCTCCTCGGTCTGTTCACGGCGGTCGCGCCGAGCTTCGTGGCGCAGACCCTGGGCGTGACCAATCTGGCCGTCGCGGGTCTGGTGGTGTTCACCGTGTTCCTCTCCTCGACCGTGGGGCAGTCGCTGACGGGTCGGCTGACCCTGGCCACCGCCGCGCCGCTCGGCTGTTTGGTGCTGGTGGTGGGGCTGCTCCTCGTCGGCGCGTCCCTGTGGGTGAAGGCCATGCCGCTGCTGGTGGCGGGCGCGGTCTGCGGCGGGTTCGGGCAGGGCCTCGCGTTCCGGGCGGCGGTGACCGCGGTCGGGAACGCCGCGCCCGCCGCGCGGCGGGCCGGCACGATCTCGTCGTTCTTCGTCGTGGCGTACGCCGGGATCTCGCTGCCCGTGGTGGGCGTGGGCGCGCTGACGATGTGGCGCGGGCTCGAGCAGGCCGGACTGATCTTCACCGCGTGCGTGACGGTGCTGGTCGCCGTCGTCGGACTGCACCTGGCGCGGCACCCGGCCGGGCCCCGCCGCGTGGACTCCGCGCGGTGAGGCGGCGTCGTGAAGCGGCCGCGGCACAGCGTCGTACGGCGCGACGACGGCGTACCGCGTGGGGTGTCTCCCTCGCCGTGTGTCTCGCGCTGATGCCGGTGGCCGCCTGGGCGTCGGTACGGACCGCCCGCCCGGCCGACCGGGCGCGGGACCACGAGGCGCCGTCGGCCCCGGCGCCGGCTTCGGCGCCGCGGGCTGAGGTCGTGGCCCTGGTGGCGGGCCAGGGGGACGGGGACGTCAACCGGACCCGCGACCGGTTCGCCGTGCACGCCACCGACCTGGGCGTGCTGTGGCGGGACAGCCTCGGCCGGGTGGCGGTCGCCTTCGGCGACACCTACGGAGAGGGCTGGGGAGGCAAGGGCGCCGGGCCGGCCACCGCCGACTGGCGCTTCAACACGCTGGCGCACTCCACCGACAGCCGACTGGACGACGGCATGCTCATCGACTCCATGGTGACCGACCGGCCCGGCCACGCGGCCCCGTTCCTGCCCGGTGACCCCGCCGTCGGCGAGGTCACCGTGATCCCCACGGCCGGTGTCAGCGCGCTGGGCCGGGACTACGTGCACTACATGTCCGTACGGTCCTGGGGGCCGCCCGGCAGGTGGGTGACGCACCACGCGGGCATGGCCTGGTCCGACGACGGCGGCCGGACCTGGACCAGGCCCTCCACGGCACGGTGGGACAACGCGGGCGGCACCAGCGCCTTCCAGATGGGGGCGCTGGTCCCGTGGGGCGAGCACGTCTACCTCTTCGGCACGCCCAACGGCCGGTTCGGGGACGCCCGTCTGGCCCGGACCACGGCGGCGGGCCTGCTGGAGCCGGCGGCGTACGAGTACTGGACCGCCACCGGCTGGCGGGTGGGCGCGCAGGCCGACGCCGTACCGGTCATGCGGGGTCCCGTGGGTGAGCTGTCGGTGCAGTACAACACCCATCTGGGCCAGTGGCTGGCGCTCCACCTGGACGAGTCCCGTGCCGCGATCGTGGCGCGTACCGCCCCGCACCCGACGGGCCCCTGGAGCGAGGGGCGGGTGGTCGTCGACGGCCGGGACCACCCGGGCCTCTACGGCGGGTTCCTCCACCCGGCGACCACCGGGGCGGAGGTGTACTTCACGATGTCCCGCTGGGACCCCTACCACGTGCTGCTGATGCGCCTGCCCGTGGACGGGCTCGCCTGACGGGACCGATGTGCGCGTGGAACCGCCGCGTGTGGTCCACGTACCGGGCGGCCCCGGTGAGGCGGACCCTCGCCACCAGGCGGGGGTCGGAGCTGGAGGCGGCCAGGCGCAGCTCCAGCTCGCCCGGCTCGACGACGCGCCGTCCGTCGCGGCCGGTGAAGGAGGCCAGGTCGGCCGGGACCGTCACCTCCAGCCGGCGCGACTCCCCCGGCCGCAGCGGTACGCGCGCGTACCCGATGAGGCGCTGCACCGGCTGGACGACCGACGCGACCGGGTCGTGCAGATACAGCTGGACGACCTCGGTGCCCTCGCGCTCACCCGCGTTGCGGACCGTGAAGGCGAGCGCGAACTCACCGTCCGTCTCCGTCTCCTCGTGCACGACCGTGAGGCCGCTCCAGGAGAAGGCGGTGTACGACAGGCCGTGGCCGAAGGCGAAGGCGGCGGTCGGGTCGATGCTGGACACCTCGGTGGCCTGGGCCAGGCGGGCGGCGAGGTAGGTGGAGGGCTGGGCGCCGGGCGTGCGGGGGACGCTGACGGGCAGTCGGCCCGACGGGTTGGTCCGGCCGCTGAGCACTCCCGCCACCGCTGTCGCACCGGCCACGCCGGGGAAGAAGGACTGCACGATCGCGGCCGATTCCGCCACGGCGCGGCCCAGCGCGTACGGCCGCCCGGCCAGCAGCGTGGTGATGACCGGCGTCCCGGTGTCGAGGAGGGCGTCGAGGAGCACCTGCTGTACGCCGGGCAGGGCGAGCGAGTCGGCGTCGCAGCCCTCGCCGCTGGTGCCACGGCCGAAGAGCCCGGCGCGGTCGCCGAGCGCCGCGACGACGACGTCGGCGTCCCGGGCGAGGCGTACCGCCTCCGCGATGCCGGAGGTGTCGTCGCCGTCGACGTCCGCACCGCGGGCGGTGACGATCCGTGCGGCGGGGAACTCGCGCTCCAGCGCCTCGCGCAGGGTGGGCAGCTCGATACCGGCCGGGGTGCCGGGGTGCTGCGTACCGACGTGGACGGGGAAGGAGTAGCAGCCGAGGACGGCCGTCGGCTCGTCGGCGTTGGGGCCCACGAGGGCGATGGTGCGCGGCCGGGACGGGGACGGGGTCAGCGGCAGGGTGCCGTCGTTGGCGAGGAGGACGATCGCCTGGTCGGCGATCCGCGCCGCCAGCTCCCGGTTGGCGGGCGAGTCGAGGTCGACCGTGCCGCGCAGTGCGGCCGGGTCGTCGAGGTCGGCGCCCTCCAGCGCGGGTGGGACGGGGCTCCAGTCGGCGTCGAGCAGGCCGAGTTGCGCCTTCTGGGTGAGCACCCGGCGCAGGGCCCGGTCGACCAGCTCCTCGGGCACCCGTCCGGTGGCGACTGCGTCGCGGAGGGGTGCGCCGAAGGTCTTCACGGTGGGCAGTTCGACGTCGACACCGGCGCGCAGGGCGGTGGCCGCCGCGTCGGCCCAGCTGCCGGCGACCCCGTGGAGGGTCTTGAGGAAGGCGATGCCGAAGTAGTCGGCGACGACGGTGCCGTCGAAGCCCCAGGTGTCGCGCAGCAGCCCGGTGAGCAGCGCTTCGTCGGCCGCGGAGGGGACGCCGTCGGTGTCGGTGTAGGCGTGCATGACCGAGCGCGCCCCGCTCTCCCGTACGGCCATCTCGAACGGTGGGAGTACGACGTCGGCGCGCTCGCGCGGGCCCATGGCGACGGGCGCGAGGTTGCGTCCGGCGCGTGAGGCGGAGTAGCCGGCGAAGTGCTTGAGGGTGGCGACGATCCCGGCGGACTCCAGGCCCTGGACGTACGCGGTGGCGAGGGTGCCGACGAGGTACGGGTCCTCGCCGATGGTCTCCTCGACGCGGCCCCAGCGGGCGTCCCGTACGACGTCGAGGACGGGGGCGAGGCCCTGGTGGACGCCGACGGAGCGCATGTCGGCGCCGATGGCGGCCGCCATGCGGCGGATCAGGCCGGGGTCGAAGGTGGCTCCCCAGGACAGGGGGACGGGGTAGGCGGTGGCCTGCCAGGCGGCGAATCCGGCGAGGCACTCCTCGTGGGCGAGGGCGGGGATGCCGAAGCGGTTCGCGGAGGCGATGCGCTGCTGGGTGCGCATCAGGGAGAGGGCGCCGAGGGCGGGGTCGACGGGGGCGGTCCCGAAGGGGCGGGTGAGCTGTCCGAGACCGGCGGGCAGGAGGGTGTCGAGGTCGGCGGGCTCCTCCATGTCGTGCTGGTGGGGGGCGACTTCGCCGCCCTGGTCCGAGGCCCCGACCCATACCCCGAAGAGCTGGGCGGTCTTCTCCTCAAGGGTCATCGCGGAGATGAGGGCGGAGACGCGGGTGTCGATGTCCTGGGCGGGGCCGGACGGGGCAGGGCCGGACAGGGCAGGGCCGGACGGGGCAGGGCCGGACGGGGCAGAGGCGTTCGGAACGGGGGCGTCCGGAACGGGGGCCGCGGACGGCAGCTGGGCTTCGGCCGTGTCGGCCGGGTTGGTGGTCACTTTCCTCCCACACCCATCAGGCCCTGCACCAGGGCGCGACGGGCGAACAGGTAGACGAGCAGGACGGGCAGCATGGACAGGACCACGGCGGCCAGCAGTCCGGGGATGTCGACGCCGTGCTCGGTCTGGAAGTCGTACAGACCGAGTGTGATCAGCTTGGTGGAGTCGGACTGGGTCAGGACGAGCGGGAACAGGAAGCCGTTCCACGCCTGGAGGGCGGAGAACACCACGATCGTGGACAGGCCGCCCTTGGAGAGGGGCAGCACGAGCCGGAAGAACATCCGGCGCGGCGAGGCACCGTCCACGGCCATGGCCTCGTACAGCTCGGGCGGGATGTCCCGCATGGCGCCGCTGAGGACGAGCGCGGAGACCGGCAGGCAGAACGCCGCGGTGGGCAGGACGACGCCGACGAGGTTGTCGTACAGACCGGCCTGGCTGATGAGGTAGAACATCGGGACGATCACGGCCTGTGCCGGGATGGCCAGGCCGAGCAGGAAGAGCCGGAAGGCGCCGGAGGTGATCCGGCCACCGCCGCGCACGATCGCGTACGCCAGCGGCGGCACGAGCAGCAGCACCAGGCCGACCACGGCGGCGGTGACGAGGAGCGTGTTGAGGAAGTACTGCCCGAAGCCGCCGGTGAGGGCGCCGCGGTAGTTGTCGAGGGTGAGGGTCTCGGGAAGGGCCAGTGGGCCGTTGCGGGCGTAGTCGGATCGGGAGCGGACCGTGGCCGTGAGCATCACGTACAGCGGGAGGCCGACGAGGAACAGCCAGAGCAGGGAGCCCGCGCCCGCGAGGTAATGGGGTCGTGGCTTCATCAGAGGCCCTCCGTGGAGCTGCGCATCCTGTCGTAGCCGGAAGCCCGCACCACGACCAGCGAGACGGCGGTCGCCGCGGCGACGAGGACCAGGGCGACGGCCGATCCGGCGCCGAAGTCGAAGCCCTTGAACGCCTTTTGGTACATGTAGTAGGCGCTGATGGTGGTGTCGGTGCCGGGACCGCCCTGGGTCAGGATGAGGACGGTCTCGAAGGTGGTGAGGCCGCCGACGACCATGAGGACCACCGAGGTGATCATCGCGTTGCGCAGCTGGGGCAGGGTGATGTGGAAGAACCGGCGGTAGCGCCCGGCGCCGTCGATGAGCGCGGCCTGGTAGAGGACGGGCGGGATGGCCCGGGCGGCGCCCTGGTAGATCAGGGTGTGGAACGGCGTGAACTGCCAGGTGGAGACGAACGCCAGGACGCCGATGGCGGTGGCCTGCCCTCCGAAGAGGTTGCCGTCGCCGAAGAGCCAGGTGGCGCGCGAGGGCACCCCGAAGTTCGGGTCGAGCACCGCGCGCCACAGCACCGAGACGGCGGTGGTGGAGAGCAGCAGCGGGACGAAGTAGACGGCCGACAGCACCGCGCGGTTGCGCTGGTGTCCCGCGGCCCAGACGCCGAGCAGGATGCTCAGCGGGGTCTGGACCGCCATGCCGAGCGCGGTGAGCAGGAGGCTGAGCCAGATGCTCTCGATCATGACGGGGTCGTCGAAGACCCTGGTCCAGTTCGCCGTGCCGGCGAACTCGGGCGGTCCGAGGCCGTTCCAGGTCGTGAAGGACAGGACGGCGACCATGAGGAGGGGGACGAGCGCGAAGAGGGCGAAGAACACGGTGGCGGGGAGCGCCCAGCCGAAGCCGGGGCGGCCCGTCCGGGTCGCCTGGGGCCGTGGGGTCATGTCGGTTCGGGGTCAGACCGTCGGGAGGGCCTGCATGGCCTTGATGAAGCCGTCCGCGTCGATCCGGCCGTTGAGGAAGCTCTGCACGGCCTGGTGGATGGGCGTGATGGCGGCCGGCGGGTAGGCCTGGTCCCAGGACAGCTGGAACGAGGGCGCCTTCTTGACCAGGTCGAACTGGTAGCGGGAGTACGCCGGGTTGGCGGCGGTGCCGAGGAACTTCTCGGTGTTGGTGGTGGTGGGCAGGTTTCCGACGGCGAGCTGTTCCTTGACGAAGGTGTCGGAGTGCATCAGCTTCAGGAACTCCGCTATGGCCTCGGGGTGCTTGGTCTTCTTCAGCACCGAGTAGAAGTTGTTGGTGTTGCCGACGAGGTTGGCCTGGTCGCCCTTGCCGCCCGGGACGGCGGGGAAGGCGGTGTAGCCGAGGTGCTTCTCGGCGAACTCCTTGTCGGTGTCCTGGTGGGTCGCGTACGCCCACGAGCCCATCAGCTCGAAGCCCGCCTTGCCACTCGCCAGGAGGGCGGGGGAACCGCCGTCGGTGAACTTCACCGAGTCGGCGTTGGAGCCGAAGGCGCCGGCGTCGACGAGCTCCTGGAGCGTGCGCAGGGCCTTCCTGCTGTCGGCGCTCTCCCAGACGCTCTTGTCGCCCTCCAGCGCCTTCTGGAACAGCTCGGGGCCCGCGATGCGGTCGTAGAGGTACTCGAACCACATGAGGGTCGGCCACTTGTCGCCGCCGCCGAGCGCGATCGGCGTGACGCCCCGCGCCTTCAGGGTCTTCACCGCGGCGAGCAGCTCGTCCCAGGTGCGGGGCGGCTGGATGCCTGCGTCGGCCAGCACCTGCTTGTTGTGGAACAGCAGGACCGGCTGTGTACCGCGCATGGGGATGCCGTACGGCGTGCCGTCGATGACGGCGGTGTTGAAGACGGACGGCAGGAACCGGGACAGCAGGCGCGGGTCGTTCTCGGTGAACTCGTCCAGGGGCAGCAGCAGGTCGGCCTTGACGTACGGTGCGATGCTGCCGCCGCCCCAGTGGAAGAAGACGTCCGGGGCCTGCGGAGTGCTGATGACGGTCTGCAGCTTCTGCTGGTAGTCGGCGCCCGGGATGGTGTCCAGGACGGCCTTGACCTTCGACGTCTTGTTGAACTCGTCGACCAGCCGCTTCTCGACCTTGTTGGTGGCGTCTCCGTAGACCAGGACGTGGAACTCGCCCTCGCCGGACGACGCCTCGCCGGCGCCGCCCCCGCAGGCCGCGAGGCTCAGGGCCATGGCCAGGGTCACGCCGGCCGCGAGCATACGGGGGGAGTGTCGCGCACGTGTCTTCATCGCCTGGCCTCTCGAAAGTTTCTGGCATATGAGCGAAAGTCGCTGCGAGTCCTGGACAGTAGGGCAGCCTCCCGCGGCCGTCAACGGGGGCGACGGCAGGGCCGAACCACCGGCCGGCGGAGGTGCCCTATCCTTCGGGCATGCGTGATGACGACGGTGCGGACGGCCGGGTCACCCTGGCGGAGGTGGCCGAGCAGGCCAGTGTCTCTCTCTCGACGGTTTCGAAAGTCCTCAACGGCCGCTCGGACGTCTCCCTCCCAACCCGCACCAAGGTCGAGCGGCTCCTGGTCACCCACGGCTACCGGCGGCGCGCGCAGGGCACACCCCACGCGCCGCTGATCGAGCTGGTCTTCCACGAGCTGGAGAGCATCTGGGCGATGGAGCTCATCCGCGGGGTCGAGAACGTCGCGAAACAGCACAACGCCGGAGTCGTCCTCACCGAGAGCGGCACCCGTCACTCCCCCGGGCCCGACTGGGTCGAGGGAGTCCTGCGGCGCCGCCCGCTCGGCGTCGTGCTCGTCTTCTCGACCTTGCCCGACGCCGTCAAGAAGCAGCTCAGGTCCCGTGCGATCCCGTTCGTCATCATCGATCCGGCCGGTGATCCCGAGCCGGACGTGCCCTCCGTCGGCTCCGCCAACTGGTCGGGCGGCATGGCCGCGACCCGGCACCTCATCGACCAGGGGCACGAGCGCATCGCCATCATCACAGGGCCCGAGGACATGATGTGCTCGCTGGCGCGGCTCGACGGCTTCCGCTCCGCCATGACGGTGGCCGGCCTGGCGGTCGACCCGCGCCACGTGCGGTTCGGCGACTTCCACGTCCAAGGCGGCTTCTCGCACGCCATGGAGTTGCTCGACGGGCCGGACCGGCCCACCGCGATCTTCGCCGGCAGCGATCTCCAGGCGCTGGGGGTGCTGGAGGCGGCACGCATGAAGGGCCTGAGCGTCCCGGGGGACCTGTCGGTCGTCGGGTACGACGACGTCCCGCTCGCCCAGTGGTCGAGCCCGGCCCTGACGACGGTCCATCAGCCGCTGCGGCAGATGGCCGAGGAGGCGGCGCAGATGCTGCTGCGTCCGCGCGACCCCGGGAAGGCCGCGCTGCGGATGGAGCTGGCCACCAAGCTGGTGGTGCGCAAGAGCACCGCGCCGCCGACGCCCGGAGGGGCCTCGGCCTGAGGCGAGGCACTCTCGTCCCGGCGGTTGACCGTCCGGAGCGGCGGCCGTATGGTCTGGCCAACCTTCGGAAGAAGTTCCGAAAGTTTCGAAGCCGGAATGCCGCTTCGAAACAGGGAGTGCATGCCGACGCACGCGCCATTCGGCGGGGCGCCCTGCACGGCATGTCTGTCGACGAACGGCAGCCGCCCCATCAGCCGTCCGGACGGCCCTCCGGTCGTCCGGCACCGCCAGAAGAGGACCACGACATGGTCATGCGTACCTCCGTGAGCCCCGAACCCGCCTCGACACCCGTATCCGCACCCGTATCCGCATCCGCGCGCCCGGGCCGGCGCTTCCGGGCGCGCCGCTTACTCACCGCCGGTACGGCCTTCCTGCTCGCCGCGGCGGGCGTGACCGCCCTGTCCGGCACGGCCGAGGCCGCGAGCACCCTCGCGTCGGCGGCGTCCGCCAAGGGCCGCTACTTCGGGGCCGCCGTGTCGGCGCAGTACCTGGGAGAAACGCCGTACGTCTCCACGCTCAACACCGAGTTCAACTCGGTCACGCCCGAGAACGAGATGAAGTGGGACGCCCTGGAGGGCACCCGCAACTCGTTCACGTTCACCTCCGCCGACCGGATCGTCAACCACGCCCTGGGCAGGGGCATGACGGTCCGCGGCCACACCCTGGTGTGGCACTCGCAGCTGCCCGGCTGGGTCGGCGGTCTGGGCACCGCCGACCTGCGGTCGGCGATGAACAACCACATCACCCGCGTCATGCAGCACTACAAGGGCAAGGTCGTCGCCTGGGACGTGGTCAACGAGGCGTTCCAGGACGGCAGCAGCGGCGCCCGGCGGAGCTCGCCCTTCCAGGACAAGCTCGGCAACGGGTACATCGAGGAGGCGTTCCGCACGGCCCGTGCCGCCGACCCCGGCGCCAAGCTCTGCTACAACGACTACAACACCGACGGCGTCAACGCGAAGAGCAACGCGGTCTACGCCATGGTCAGGGACTTCAAGGCGCGTGGCGTACCGATCGACTGCGTGGGCTTCCAGTCGCACTTCAACAGTGCGTCGCCGGTGCCCGCCGATTACCAGGCGAACCTCCAGCGCTTCGCCGACCTCGGCGTCGACGTCCAGATCACGGAGCTCGACATCGAGGGTTCGGGCACCGCCCAGGCCACGAGCTACGGCAACGTCGTCAAGGCGTGCCTGGCCGTCTCGCGCTGCACCGGCATCACCGTCTGGGGCGTCACCGACAAGTACTCCTGGCGCAGCAGCGGCACGCCGCTGCTCTTCGACGGCAACTACGCCAAGAAGCCCGCGTACCACGCCGTGCTGGCCGCGCTCGGAGGCAGCGGCGGAGGCGGCGGAGGCGGAGGCGCCACCTGCTCCGTGTCGTACACCAGGACGGCGCAGTGGAACGGCGGCTTCAACGGCCAGGTGACCGTGACCGCGGGCGCCGCACCGATCACCGGCTGGACCACCACGGTCACGGTGACGCCGCCGCAGAAGGTCTCCGCCACCTGGAACGGCACCCCCAGTTGGGACAGTAGCGGCAACGTCATGACGATGAGGCCGAACGGCAACGGCAGCCTGGCGGCCGGAGCCTCGACCAGCTTCGGCTTCACCGTCATGACCAACGGCAACACCTCGGCCCCGGTCCTCGGCGGGTGTAGCGCTGCCTGACGCACCGCCACTCCGCCGCTCCAGCACGGGGCTACCGCTCCCCGGCCTCCTCCTCGTAGGGGAACCGGGCGAGCGGGGCCTCATGCTGGAAGAAGGTCTTGGCGCGTATCAGCGCCCGCTCGTCGTTCCGCACCTGTCCGGGCCGGGAACCGTTGCCGAACAGCACCCCGCCGAACCGCATCCCCATGTAGGCGGCCGAGTTGTGGAGGCTGGTCACGAGGCCGTCGGCGACGACCTCCTCCCGGTGCGCCATGACCGTCACTCCCCACAGGGTCCGGCCGGCCATCCGCTCCTTGAAGTCGGAGCCGGGCGCCACCAGCCAGCCCGACCAGTAGTCCAGGTACCTCTTGGTGTGCGCGGAGAGGGTGTACCAGTACAGGGGCGAGGCGATGACGATGTCGGTGGCCTCCAGCGTGGCCTGCCGCAGCATCTCCTCGGTCTCTCCGGTCGACCAGCCGGCGGACTCGTGCCGTCCGTCCTGGAAGTCGGGCAACGGCAGTTGGGACAGGTCCACCCAGCGCTGGGGAGTGCGGGCGGGCAGTTGCTCGGCGGCGGCTCTCGCGAGGATCTCGGTGTTGCCGTCCGGGCGGGAGCTGCCGAGGACGAAGAGGAACGAGCGGTCCGTATCGTGCGTCGTGTCGGTGGTCATGTCGTCTTACAACCGCGTCACTCCGCGGGTATTCCGCCGGCGGACCGGTGCGGCGGCTCCGTCCCCCACGGGACGACCACGACCTGTACGTCGTCTTCGTAGACGATCCGCCCCGGGGACGACGACTCCACGCGCTCGCACGCCACTCCGTGGGCCGCCAGGAGGTCCAGGTAACCGGCCACCCGGTCGATGAGGTGCACGGCCGTGGTCTTGAACCAGGCGACGGCACCGGGGTTCACGTCCTGGTCGTAGACGCCGGGGTCGGTGGCGGACGGGTCGGGGTAGGCGGCGTCGTACCAGTCGTTGCCCGCCCGCCAGAACCGGTACTCCTCCTCGGAGAGCCTGCCGTCCCTGGCGAGTCCGTTGGCCAGCGCGAACACACCCGGGAAGTGGCCCCGTTGGCTGCGGCTCGTTCCCTGGAACCTCACGTACAACGCGTTCCCGCCCTCTCCCACCGGTCCGCCCTCCGCCCGTCTCCGCCATCCGTCGCTGCCGCGATCTTGACAGCGTAGGTTGACGGCATGTGAGCCCGCAGCCTGATCCCCGTACGTGTGGACAAGGCAACAGCCGGGGAGCGGAAGGTTTCTGAGGAGGCGTTATGAGTACGACCGTCAACGCGACCATGAGGGCCGTCGTGCTGGACGGGCCCGGGCCGGTCGAGAACCTGCGGCTGTGCCGGCTGCCCGTCCCCGAGCCCGGCCCCGGGTGGGTGCGCATCAAGGTCGAGGCGTTCGGGCTCAACCGCTCCGAGCTGCACACCCGTCTCGGGCTGGCGGAGGGCGTCACCTTCCCGCGCGTACCGGGTATCGAGGCCACCGGCACCATCGATGCCGACCCGGACGGCGTGCTGGAGCCCGGGCAGCGGGTCGCCGCCATGATGGGCGGCATGGGCCGCACCTTCGACGGCGGCTACGCCGAATACACCGTGGTGCCGCGCTCCCAGGTGATCCCGTTCGCCTCGGACCTGCCCTGGGAGACCCTCGGCGCCGTCCCCGAGACCCTCCAGACCGCCTACGGCTCCCTCACCGTGGGCCTGGACCTGAAGCCCGGTCAGACGCTGCTGATCCGCGGCGGAACCTCGGCCCTGGGCCTGGCCGTGACGGCTCTGGCGAAGGACATGGGCGCCACCGTCCTGGCCACGACCCGCGATGCCGGGCGCACCGCGGCCCTCACCGCCCACGGTGTCGATCACGCCCTGGTGGACGACGGCACGGTCGCCGACCGGGTACGCGCGCTCGTCCCCGCCGGTGTGGACGCCGCCCTCGAACTGGTCGGCACCCCCACCCTGCCGGACACGCTGGCGGCCACCCGCGTCCACGGCACGGTGTGCTTCACCGGGATGCTGTCCAACCAGTGGACCGTGCGCGACTTCTATCCGATCGCCTATCTGCCCACAGGGGTGCGGCTGACCGCCTACTCCGGCGACGCCGTCGACCTGCCCGCCGCCGTCCTGCAGGGCTATCTCGACCGCATCGCCACCGGCGAGATCGGGCTCGGACCCGTTCACGTCTACTCCCTCGACGAGATAACCACCGCCCACCGGGACCTGGAGGAGGGCCGTAAGGTCGGAAAGCTGGTCGGCCTCACCGCGTGACGCGGTCGTCCGCCGCCACCAGCATCCGCCGCTGGAGCACCGCCACCTGGTGGGGGTGGCGCGTGTGCGCGTGCCGGAGGAGCAGGTCGCGGGCGGTCGCGCCGACGCGGCGCTTCTTGGGGTGGCGGGTGGTGAAGTGCTCGCTCGCGAAGAAGGTCACCGCCCCGTCCAGCCCCGCGGCGTCCGTACGCCGGACGGCCCAGGCGAGGTCGGCCGTCGACGCCTGCGTCAGCAGGGCGAGGGGTGCCAGGCGTGCGAGCACATGGGCGGCGTCGGCGGCGCGCGGGACCCCCAGCCAGCTGAACACGGCCTCCAGCGGCACGGTCCGTGCCGTCGCGGGGTCCGGTACCTCTCCCCCGGCCCAGGCCCGGGCGTAGCGGCGCAGTGGTTCGGGGGCGGCCGCGGCCCAGGTATCGCGGTGGCGCCTCGGGATGGCCCCGGCTGTCGTCGGCTGGAGCAGGTCTGTCAGGGGTTCGTCGATCGTGCGGATGCGCTGGCCCCCGGCGTCGTAGAAGGTCAGCCGGGGGTGGTCGTGGCACATGCAGGCGAACGTGTGCCGCCCGGGCCCGGCCGTCGTCACCGCCTCGGCGGCCTCGGCGGCGGCCACCACCTCCCCTACCTCCGCCGGATCGGTGATCTCGTACGACGCGGGATGGCCCGGCAGGGCGGGGACGGGCGCACGGTCCGACACGACCACGCGCACGGCACGGGACAGCGGCTTCATCGTGTGATCGTAAGACGGATCGTGCGGAGCACTGCATGACGCGGAAATGGTCAGCGCGACGGCGACCGTACTGATGGTCACGGGCTGCGGGGCCGCCGACGACGGCAAGAGCGCGCCCCGAGGGCCTGCGCCGCCCTACTCGCGGCCCGACGCGCGGTCCTTCTCCCGGTCCTTCTCGCGGCGTACCGACTCCTGGGCCGTGGGGCTCGGCGTCAGGGTGTCGGCCGCCTCGCCGTTCTTCCGCCTGCGGTCCCGCTTCTGCTTCTTCTCGTCGATGTCGAGTTCGGCCTCCTCGAACTCGTGCAGGACCTCTTCCGTCGCCGTCTCGGGCGTGTGCTTCCGGTCGTTCATGGTCTCCGTGTTCCTCGGCTCGCGCCGGACTAACCCAGGCGGTGCAGTTCGGCCTCGGTGAGGCGGCCGCCGGTCACCAGGGCCGTCATGTACGTGCGGTACGGCTGGCGGCGCCGGTCCGTCGGGGAGCCCGGGTTGAGCAGCCGCAGGCCGCCCGGGGCCGTGGTGTCCCACGGGATGTGGCTGTGTCCGAAGACGAGGACGTCGAGGCCGGGGAACCGCTCCTCGCAGCGCCGTTCGCGGCCCTGGGCCGGGCCGGTGTCGTGGACGACGGCGAAGCGCAGGCCGCCGAGGTCGGCGTGGGCCACCTCGGGAAGGCGGGCGCGCAGGTCGGGGCCGTCGTTGTTGCCGTACACGGCGATCAGGCGCCGGGCGCGGCTCTCGAGCAGGTCCAGTGTGGCGGCGTCCACCCAGTCCCCCGCGTGCAGCACCACATCGGCCCGGTCGACGGCGTCGAGCAGCTCGACGGGCAGCTGACGGGCGCGTCTGGGCACGTGGGTGTCGGAGGTGAGGAGCAGCCGCAGGGCGTCGCCGTCGCTCATCGCCGGTGGTGGTGGACGGCCGCGCCCAGCCGGGCGCGCCACGATCCGGGCGAGGGGTGGGCCCGCCAGCCGCGGTCCCACTCGGCCCTGCGCGGGGCGGCCGTGGGTCCGGCCGCCGTGTGCTCGGTGGCGTACCGGGAGGCGAGTGCGGTCAGCACGGCGGTGAGCGCCGCGAGCTCGGTGGCGGTCGGGCGGCCGTGGACGATGCGGAGGTGGTGCGGCATTCACTCATGCTGCGCCGACGCCCTCGGCCGGGGCATGCCGTGCTCGGCCGCACGGGTGAGACGTGGGCACGCCACGCCGTCGCTGTTGTTGCGCGCGCCGCGCACGCCACTCCTCCGTGCCGTGCTCCACGGCCGCCGCTGCGGCGGGGCCTGACATCGTGATGCGGCCCATGAGCGGCTCCCCGGGCGGGGAACGGCCGCCGGGCGCCCCGGGCCGCGGCGGCGGTTCACCGGTCCTGGAGAGGGCCGCGCTCACCAGATCGGCTCAACGGGGCCGGAATTCCTCGACGCGCGCCCTCGCCGCGGGTCCGTGATTCTTTGAGCAAACGCGACGAAAGGGCTTACGTCATGGCCACGTTGTGCAGACCCGCGGTGGCGGTCCCCGAGCATGTGATCACCATGCAGCAGACGCTCGATCTGGCGCGCTCCATCCACGCGGACCACCCGCAGCTGGCGCTGGCGCTGCGACTGATGGAGAACACCGGCGTACGTAAACGGCATCTCCTGCGGCCGATCGAGGAGACGCTCAAGCACCCCGGTTTCGAGGCCCGCAACGCCGTGTACGAGGCGGAGTCGAAGGCCCGTGTGCCCGCCGTCATCCGCCAGGCCCTCGAAGACGCCGAGCTGCGTGCCCAGGACATCGACGTGATCATCTACGTCTCCTGCACCGGCTTCATGATGCCGTCCCTGACGGCCTGGCTCATCAACACCATGGGTTTCCGAACCGACACCCGTCAGGTGCCCATCGCACAGCTGGGCTGTGCCGCCGGCGGCGCGGCGATCAACCGCGCCCACGACTTCTGCACCGCCTACCCCGAGGCCAACGCCCTCATCGTGGCCTGCGAGTTCTGCTCGCTCTGCTACCAGCCCACCGACCTGGAGGTCGGCAACCTGCTGTCCAACGGGCTCTTCGGCGACGGCCTCGCCGCGGCGGTGATGCGCGGGCGCGGCGGGACCGGGATCTCGCTGGAGCGCAACGGCTCGTACCTGGTGCCGCAGACGGAGGAGTGGATCGCGTACGACATCAAGGACACCGGGTTCCACTTCAAGCTGGACAAGCGGGTGCCGGGCACCATGGAGCCACTGGCTCCGGCGCTCAAGGAGCTGGCGGGGCAGCACGGTTGGGACGCGTCCGACCTGGACTTCTACATCATCCACGCGGGCGGGCCACGCATCCTGGACGACCTCAGCAAGTTCCTGGGCGTGGAGCCGGAGGCGTTCCGTTTCAGCCGGGCGACGCTGACCGAGTACGGCAACATCGCCAGCGCCGTCGTCCTGGACGCGCTGCGCCGGCTGTTCGACGAGGGCAGCGCGGAGCATGAGGCGCGCGGCCTGTTGGCCGGGTTCGGCCCCGGCATCACGGCCGAGATGTCCCTCGGCCGCTGGACCATCTCCGATCAACCCTGACCGGGCCCCGGACACCGTTCCCGACCGCGTCTTCAACAGAGGATTCGCACCGTGCTGGATGAGACGACCACGGCCACCACGGCCGAAACGGCCGACACGGCCACGCTGCCGCCCGTACGCCCCTGGCCCGCGCTCGACCTGTTCGGGGTCGACTTCGACCCGGTGCTCGCCGAGCTGATGCGGGAGGGGCCGGTCACGCGGATCAAGCTGCCCAACGGCGACGGCTGGGCCTGGCTGGTGACGCGCTACGACGACGTGCGGATGGTGACCAACGATCCGCGCTTCAGTCGCAAGCTGGTGGCCCAGCACAACGTCACCCGGCTCGCCCCGCACTTCATCCCCGTCGACGGGGCGGTCGGCTTCGAGGACCCGCCCGACCACACCCGGCTGCGCCGGGCGGTGGCGCCGGCGTTCACCACGCGCGGTGTGGAGCGGGTCCGGGAACGGGCCCGGGAGAGCCTCGACGAGCTCGTCGAGGAGGTGCTGCGGGACGGGCCGCCGGCCGATTTCACCGAGCGGCTGCTGGAGCCGTTCCCGCTGGCCGTGGTCTGCGAGCTGATGGGTGTGCCCCAGGCCGACCGGCCGCAGATGCACGAGTGGACGTCGCTGATCCTGTCCTCGGCCAAGGGTGCCCAGCGCAGCCAGCGGGCCAAGGACGAGATGTGCGCGTACTTCGCGGAGGTGCTGCGCGAGCGGGGTGCGGGCGGCGGCGAGGACGTCATCGGCCTGCTGGGGGCGGCGGTCGAGGCGGGCGAGATCACCGCCTCGGAGGCGGTGGGGCTGGCGCTGCTGATCCAGATCGGCGGGGAGGCGGTCACCAACAACGTCGGCAACATGGTCTTCATCCTGCTCACGCACCCCGAGCACCTCGCCCGGCTGCGCGCCGAACCGGGGATCCGCCCGCGCGCCATCGACGAGCTGCTGCGCTACATCCCGCACCGCAGCGCCGTCGGCCTGTCCCGGATCGCGCTGGAGGACGTGACGGTCGCCGGCGTACGCATCCGGGCGGGCGAGCCGGTCTACGTGTCGTACCTGGCGGCCAACCGGGACCCGGACGTGTTCGCCGACCCGGAGACGATCGACTTCGACCGGAGCCCCAACCCCCATGTGGCGTTCGGGTACGGGCCGCACTACTGCGTCGGCGCCATGCTGGCGCGGCTGGAGACGGAGCTGCTCGTCGACGCCCTGGCGGATCGTTTCCCCGGGCTCCGGTTCGCGGTCCCGGTGGAGCGGCTCCGGTTCCGCCGGGGCGCGCTGATCCGTGGGCCCGAGTCCCTCCCGGTGACCTGGTGACCGCGCACCACGGGACGCCGGCGGCCCTGCTCGCCGGCGCGCCCGACGGGCTGCTGGTACCGACGGGGCACGGCCGGACGCTGCGTACGCCCGCCCAGCAGGTGACGTTCAAGGTGACGGGCGAGCACTCGCGGGCGGCGTCCAGCTTCGAGGTGGTGGTGCCGCCGGGCTTCGACGTGGGGGCCCACCTCCACACACGGAGCGAGGAGCTCTTCTACGTACTGGAGGGAGAGCTGGACGTCCTGGCGTTCGAGCCGCGTGTACGAACGCCGGACGACTGGCGGCACTGGGAGTCGGCGTCCGGGAAGCGGACGGTGCGGGCCACGCCGGGCACGGTCATCGTGGTGCCGCCGGGCTGCCCGCACGCGTTCGCCAACCGCACGGACACCCCGGCCAAGATGTTCTTCCAGGCGTCGCCGCCGCCGGACCACGAACGCTACTTCGAGGAGCTGCTGGAGATCCTGGACCAGGGCGGCCCGCCGGACCACGACGCGATCGCGGCGCTGCGGGCGCGGTACGACATCGAACAGCTGACGCCGTTGCGGCACGACGCGACGTAGGCGTCGGGTCCGGAGGAGGCGGGGTTCAGCGTTCCAGCTCCTTGTGGGCGCTCTCCGGCAGCCGCAGGTAGACGAGGGCGGACAGCAGGCAGAGGGCGGAGACGTACCAGGGGAACAGCCCGGGGCGGTCGAGGTCCTTGAAGAGGGTGCCCACATAGGGGGCCGTCCCGCCGAAGAGCGCGACGGTGAGGGAGTACGGGAAGCCGATGCCGGCCGCCCGCACCCGGGCCGGGAAGATCTCGGCGTTGACGGCCGCCGAGATCGACGTGAAGCCGGTCAGGAGCACCATGCCCGCGCACTGGACCAGCAGGAGCGTGCCGAAGCCGCTGATGGAGCGCAGGAGCGGCACGCTGAGGACCGCGAAGCCGACGCCGAAGAAGAGCAGCAGCGGTTTGCGGCCGTACCGGTCGGACAGCAGGCCGCCGAGCGGCTGCAGCAACGCGAAGAAGCCGAGGGAGAGGGTGCCCGCGAGCAGCGCGTCGGCCTTGGCGACACCGGCGTTGAGCTCGGCGTACGTGGGGAGGTACGAGGTCCACGTGTAGTACGCGATGGTGCCGCCGGCCGTGATGCCGCAGATCAGCAGGGACGCGCGCGGATGGTGGCGCAGGGCGTCGAACAGGCCGGGGCGGGGGCGGCTGTCCTCGCCGTCGGCGCCGGGGGTGAGCGTCTCGTGCGCACCGCGCCGGATCCAGAACCCGACCAGGCTGAGGGCCGCGCCGAGGAGGAAGGGGACGCGCCAGCCCCAGCTCTCCATCGCACCGGCGCTGAGAGTGCCGACCAGCACGGCCGCGATGCCGGAGGCGGCGAGCTGGCCGACGGTCGTCGAGACGTACTGGAAGCTGGAGAACAGTCCGCGGCGTCCCGGGCCGGCCGACTCGACGAGGAAGGTGGTGGAGGCGGCGAACTCGCCGCCCACCGACAGTCCCTGGAGGAGCCGAGCGGCGACGAGGATCACGGGGGCGGTAAGGCCGGCCGTCGCGTACGTGGGGGTGAGCCCGACGAGCAGGCTGCTGCCGCCCATGAGGAGGATGGTGACGGTCAGGGCGGCCCGTCTGCCGTGCCGGTCGGCGACGGCGCCCATGAGGAGGCCGCCGACGGGGCGCATGAAGAAGCCCACGGCGAAGACGGCGAAGGTGGCGAGGAGGGGGACGAGGGAGGTCTCGGCCTCTTTGGGGAATATCTGGCCGGCGATGTACGTGGCCAGGAAGGTGTAGGCGTACCAGTCGTACCACTCGACGGCGTTGCCGACGGAGGCCGCGAGGAGCTGCCGGGCGGGGCGGTGGCCGGGCCCTGGGCGGGCCGGAGCGGAAGTCGATGTCATGATCACGGCCCTCCCCGCGCCGGGGTCGCCGCACACCTGTCCCGTGTTACGTGTTCGTGTGGTCGGTGCGCGGGGCCGGTGCCCGGGTTCCCGGCACGCGGCGGCCCCGGCGCCGTCGGTGGCGTCGGGGCCGTACGGGGGGCGCGTCGGTGCGCGTCACCTCATGTCGAGCGTGTCAGCTCCTCGTTCCGTTCCGTTCCTCACTCCATGGTCGGGCCGGGGCCTCCGCGGACGCGGGCGCGTCCGGAGCGGGCTTCGCTCTTGGCGGCTGCGGCCATGGCCGCGCCGAGCAGCAGAGCCACGACGCCGACGATGATGTTGTTGACCACACTGCGGGTCGTGTCGACGTTGCCGGCGACGACCCACGGGGAGACGATCGTCCATGCGCCGATGGCGCAGGCGCACCAGGCCATGGCGTGGGTCCGCTCGTACGCCGAGGTGAACCCGCCCATGCACAGCACGTAGGCGATACCGGTGATCAAGTTGGTCACGGCGAGAGCGGTGAGGCCGCTGAACCCGGCGATCCAGGGCGAGGCGGCCAGGTAGACACCCGTGAGGAGGCCGAGCGTCTCGACCGCCTGGCTACGGGGGTTGCTGGTCGCGCGCTCGAAGCGGGAGCGCATCTCGGCCAGATCGGGGTGTTGCTCGATGCTCGGATGAGTGGTCATTGCGGGCCCTGCCTCCTATGGAAGACTTTATCTGCCCTTTAACCCCATAAAACTCCTTTCGGACCTTTTGGTCAACAGGCGGAGATCCTCCCTCTCCGCCGCTTGCGTCACGACACCTGAGAAGCTGCCGGTCGTTGATCTCCGGCAGGACTCAGGACTGACGAAGTCGAGAGGGGAACCGTGAATATCCGTACCGCCGGCGCCGCCCGTACCGCCCGCACCGTGAATCTCCGCGCCGCCGCCGTGGCCGCGGTCGCCGGCGCGCTGCTCGGCGCCGGGACCGCGACGCAGGCCGCCGCGCAGCCCGTGGGGCAGCCCTCGGAACGACAGCCTTCGGGACAGGCCGGCGGGCACGAGCCGGACCAGGCCGTCGCGCTGGTCAAGAAGGACCGGCTGACGCCCTGGTCCGTCGTCGGCTACGCCCTCGACACGGCCGAGGGCTGACCCGCCGGATCCGCGGGAGCCGCCGGGGCCCCCGGGCCCACCGGGGCCGGGTGGAGCAGGCGGACCGGTTCGGTGCCGGCGTCGTTGTGGCGCAGCGCCCAGTTCTCCAGGGCGACCCGGCACGCGTGGTCGAGGTGGCGCACCCCGGACAGGTCCAGCTCGATGGGCCGGTCCTGGGGCAGGCTCTCCAGCTGCTCCAGGATCTTCGGCAGCCGCAGGAAGGTGGCGTTGCCGGTGATGGCGGCCACGAGCCGCCCCCCGGTGAGCTCCCGGATCTCGACGTGGAGGTGGGAGGTCTCCCACGCGGTCTTGCACACGGCGAGCAGCAGCCCGAGCATCACCCCTTCGAAGAGGTTGGTGAACAGGATGGCCAGGGCGGTGACGCCGAGGATGACCGCCTCGCCCCGGTGTTCGCGCCACAGCGGGCCGAGATCCTTGACCGGTACGAGCTTGCAGCCCGCGTGGACCAGGACGCCGGCGAGTGTGGCGAGCGGGATGGCGCCGATCGTCGCGGGCAGCAGGGCGGCGAACAACAGCAGCCACAGCCCGTGCAGGAAGCGTGAGAGCGATGTGCGGGCGCCCGCCTGCACGTTGGCGGCGCTGCGTACGATCACGGCGGTCATCGGCAGGGCGCCGAGCGCCCCGCAGATCGTGTTGCCGACGCCCTGCGCCATGAGCTCCTTGTCGTAGTCGGTGCGCGGACCGTCGTGCATGCGGTCCACCGCGGCCGCGCTGAACAGGCTCTCGGCGGAGGCGATCAGGGTGAAGGCGAGGATGGTCCCGATCGCCGCCACTCCGGCGAGGTCGCTGAAGTCGCCGAAGCCGGGCGGCTGGACGGCTTCCAGCAGCCCCTGCACCTCGACCTTGGCGACGGGCAGCTCGAACAGCGCGGCGACGGCCGTGGCCAGCCCCACCGCGGCCAGCGGACCGGGCACCACCCGGACCCGCGCGGGCAGCCGCGGCCACAGGACGAGGACGGCGACGGTGCCCGCGCCGAGGAGGAATGCGGTGAGCGCGGTGCCTCCGGAGACGACGGAGGCGGCCAGCGAGGGCAGTCCGGCGAGCTTGCCGAGGCCGCCGGAAGGCTGGGTGGTGTCGGCCATCGCGTACACCTGGCCCAGCACGATGACCAGGCCGATGCCCGCGAGCATGCCCTGGACGACGGCGACGGAGATGGCCCGGAACCAGCGGCCGAACCGCAGGGCTCCTAGGGCGAGTTGGAGCAGCCCCGATATGAGGACGATGGCGCCGAGCGCGCCGACGCCGAACTCCTGCACGGCCTCGAAGACGAGGACCGTCAGGCCGGCGGCGGGGCCGCTCACCTGAAGGGAGCTGCCGGGCAGCGCGCCGACGACGAGGCCGCCGACGATGCCGGTGATCAGGCCCAGTTCGGCGGGCACGCCGGAGGCGACCGCGATGCCCACGCACAGGGGCACGGCGACGAGGAAGACGACGAGCGACGCGAGGAAGTCGCGGCGCAATACGGAAGGATCTTTCAAAGCGGTGAGCATGAGGGTGTGTTCCTAGCGTTGCGGTCCGCCGACAATGGCGGCGGGCAGCGGACGTCGGACGGCGAGGAGGCCGAGCGGGCCGGGATGGGGGGCCGAGCGCCTCACGGCGACCGGAACTCCCCTTGTGGATACGGCCGGTGGGCGGTCGCCCGTTCAGGAACAGCGGCTTTCGGGTGGTACATCTGGCCTGCCTCCTGCGCGCCGGGCCGTGGCCGGGGGCGCGGTGTGGTCGGGTCATGGACAAGGTCGGCGGGCCGCGGGGTCTCCGCGGCTGCGTCGGGGGGCGCGACACCGTGGTGCGGCGTCCATGCGAGCGTGCCCCACTGCGACGTCGCCGACTTTGCCTGAACATTACCTTCAGATGAAAGCCGGCTCCAGCGCCGCCCTGAGCCATGTTGCCGTTACGTTTCAGCCGTGTTGACCCGGCACCGGACCGCAGGGTTCTACGCATCGTGAACTTTTGAACCGTATCGGGCATGCCCGTAGGGCCAGGTGACAAGGTGTCAGGCCGACTGGCGGAGGCTTCCCGGGAAGGCGGTTTCGCGTCACTGCTTGAATAACAGACAAAACTGAAAAGCGTCGCTGAATGTGCGTCAACAGCCCGTACCAGGCAGTGTGTCCACCGCACCCATCCGGGAAACCCAACGAGAGGATTCATGCCATGCGGACGCTGGTAAAGCGCGCCCTCATATGCGGCCTGGCCACCTTCGCCGCCGTCGCCCCGCTGACCGCTGCGGAGGCCGCGGAGTCCGCCGAGGCCGGGCAGCGGCTCTACGCCCCGAGCGCGCTCGTCCTCACCATGGGGCAGGGCGAGGACGTCGCGTCCTCGACGCCCCTGCGGGCGACCACGCTGACCTGCGCCCCCACCCCCGGCGGCACGCACCCGGCACCGAAGCGGGCGTGCGAGGAACTGCGCGCGGCGCAGGGCCGGTTCGACCAGCTCGGCGGAGACGAACAGCGCCCCTGCATCAAGATCTACGACCCGGTGGTCGTCACCGCACAAGGGGTCTGGGAAGGCCGACGCGTGGACTTCACCCGCACATTCCCCAATTCCTGCGTGATGGAGACCGAAAGCGACAGCGTCTTCGCTTTCTGATCCCGCCTCCGTACTTCTTCGGTCCCACGCGTGAGGGGCGAACGGGCGGGACGGACAGCCCGAGTGCGCGCTCCCCCGCGGCCCGCACGGCCGGCACCAAGACGGCCGTGCGGGCCGTCGCCATGCGTGCGTACCCTGCGTGACGGCCGGAGTTTCCCCGTCCTTTCCCCGGGCTTCGCCCGGGTTGTCTGCCGCTCCGCGAGCATTACGTTTCGTATACCATCCCTTGACCCGGCGGCGGTCCGGTCCGCTCGGGAGGGGGCCCGACTCCTGCGTGCTACGACTGCCACGCTCCCGGGAGGAGAAACCCGGCGCGGACGGCCACAGTGGTCCTATGCGGGATCTGGACAGCATCGCCGACGAGCTCTACGGGCTGCGGCCCGACCGCTTCACCGCGGCCCGGAACGCGCGGGCCGCCGAAGCCCGCAGGGCCGGCGACCAGGTTCTCGCGGACCGGATCAGGGCCCTGCGCAAACCGACCCTGGCCGCGTGGGCCGGCAATCTGCTCGTACGGGAACGGCCGGAGGAGACACGGTCGCTCGTCGCCCTCGGCGAGGCCCTGCGGCGGGCGCACCACGAACTGGACGGGGAGCGGCTGCGGGAGCTCGGCCACCGCCGCCATCTCGTGGTCAGGGCGCTTGCGCGGGAGGCGGGGCGGCTGGCGGCCGAGGCGGGGCAACCGGTCGGCGAGGACGTACTGCACGAGGTCGAAGGGACGCTGAACGCGGCGTTCGTCGATGCGGGGGCGGCCGAGGAGTGGGCGGCCGGGCGGCTGGCGAGACCGCTGAGCGCACCGGTCGGCTTCACGGCGGCCTTGCCGGACGCGGTGGCGGAGCAGCCGCGGCGCCCTCCTCCTCCCCCGCCGCCCGGGACCGGGGAGCAGGCCCGGGAGGGGGAGCGGAAGCGCCAAGGGGAGGAGCGGGAGGAGCAGCGGCGGCGCGAGGGGCTGGAGCGGCAGGCGCGGCTGGAGCAGGCCCGTCGGCAGGCCGCGGCGGCCGAGCGGGAGGCACGGGAGCGGGAGGAGCGGCACCGGCGGGCGCAGGAGGAACGCGAGCGCGCGGAGGAGGGGCTGCACGAGACGGAGCAGCGGGCAGCCGCCCTGGCCGAGGAACTGCACGAGGCGGAGCAGCGGGCAGCCGCCCTGGCCGAGGAGCTGAGAGCCGCCGAGGAGCGGCGGCGTACGGCCGCCGCCGGGGCCCGGGAGGCGCGGGACCGGGCCCGGCAGGCCGAGCACGAGGCGCGCCGGGCGCGCCGCCGGGCCGAGGACGCGGCCGGGGAGGCGGCCCGCGAGGAGCGGTCCCCGGGCGGGCCGGCCGGGGCGGGGTGAGCGCCCGCGCGGCGGGGCCCGGGGGGTGCGGAACCGGGCCCGAGCGGGAGGAGCGGTCCCCGGGCGGGCCGGCCGGGGCGGGGTGAGCCCCCGCGGCGGCGCCCGGGTGGCGCTCTACGCCGGTGAGAGGCGCCGGCTGGTGCTGTGGAGGTAGCCCACCTTGATGCGGAGCGCCCACGGGTCGATCGGTTTGACGAGGAGGTCCGCGGCGCCCAGGCGCAACGCGTCGCGCTGCAGCTGTGCGCTGGCGCCCCAGCCGGTGATCAGGATGACCGGGATGTGGCGGGTGTGTTCGAGCCGCTGCATGTAGAGCAGGACGTCCAGTCCGCCCAGCACCGGCATGACGACGTCGAGGACGGTGACGGCGATCCCGCCGCGCAGCACCGCCTTGAGGGCCGCGTCGCCGCTGGTCGCCAGTTCCATCGGGTGGCCGAGTGGCGCGAGGGCGCTCTGCAGCGCGAGCAGGTTGTCCTCGTGGTCGTCCACGAGGAGGACCTTCTCCCCGACGGCCATGGCTCCTCACCTCCGCTCGCTGCCGCTCCGTGGGGCCGCCGGGCGGCCGCGCGACCCCACTCACCCAGCATGCGCTCCTTACGCCGTCCGTGGCAGGTCGTTCGGCTCAGAAGCCGCCGCGGTGGCCCCTGCTCGCCAGGGCGCTCTGCGCGCGGGCCAGGGTGCGGCGGACCGGGCGCGTGCTGCGCAGGGCGGCGCGCGCGGCGTTCGCGCCGGGGGCGCCGTGCACGCCGCCCCCGGGGTGTGCTCCCGCCGAGGCGAGGTACAGGCCCTCGACGGGCGTCTCGGGGCGGCCGGTGCCCGGGATGGGCCGGAAGACGAGCTGCTGGTGCAGGGCGGTCGTGCCGCCGTTGACGGCGCCGTCGCGGAGGTTGGCGTCCAGGGCTTCCAGGGTGGGCGGCGCGAGGACGCGGCGCGCGCGGATCCGGGCGCGGAAGCCGGGGGCGAACCGTTCGACCTGCGCCTCGACGCGGTCGGCCATGGCCTCCTGCTCGCGCGGGTCCCACGTGCCGGTGAGGGCGTCGTCGCCCGCGTCGCCGCGTACGCGGTGCGGCACGTGGGTGTACGCCCAGGCCGACTCGGTCCCCGCCGGCGAGCGGGTCGGGTCGGCGGTGGTCATCTGGCCGACGAGGAGGAACGGCCGGTCGGGCACCCGGCCCATGGCGATCTGGGCCGCGAAGCGGGTCAGCTCGTCCATGCCGTCGGCCAGGTGCACGGTGCCCGCCCCGGAGGCCTGCTCCGCGGTCCACGGCACGGGTCCCGACAGGGCCCAGTCGACCTTGAAGGTGGCCCAGTCCCACTGGAAGCGGCGCAGGTCGTCCAGGAGCCGTGCGGGCAGGTGCTCGGGGCCGACGAGCTCCCCGTACAGCGCCGGTACGGCGACGTCGGCCAGGATCGCCCGGCCGGCGGGCACGGTCTCCCCGTCGTCGGTGCGGACCGCCACGGCCCGCCCGGAGCGTACGACGACCTCCGCGACCCGCTTCCCGCAGCGCAGCACCCCTCTGCGCCGCTCCAGGCGGCGTACGAGGGCGGCGGTGAGGGCGCCGGAGCCGCCGACCGGGACCGGGTAGCCGACGGTCTGGCCGAGCATGGACATCAGCCAGCCGAAGCCGCCGCCGGCCGCGGACTCGGGCGCGAGGTCCGCGTGCAGGGCGTTGCCCGCCAGGAGCAGCCGGCCGCCTTCGCCGTGGAACTCCTCCTCGCCCAGGCGGCGCGCGGGCAGCAGCAGCGTACGGGCGAGGTGCAGGCCCCCGGGGGCGCGCAGCCGGGCGAGCAGGCGGGCCGAGGAGCGCAGCGGCGGGAAGGGGGTGAACAGGGCACCCAGGATGTCCTCGCCGAGCCGGTCCCAGATGTCGCACAGGCCGTCCCAGGCGAGGCCGTCGCCGGGGGCGAACCGTTCGAGGCCGGCCGCCGTGGCCGCCCGGTCCCGCTCCAGCACGGCGCAGCGGCCGTCGCCGAGGGGGTGGGCGAGGACGCGGGGCGCGTGGCTCCAGCGCAGCCCCTCCTCGTGGAGGTTCAGGCGTGCGATCACGGGCGAGGCGACGGCGAGCGGGTAGAAGGCGCTGAACACGTCGCTGACGTACCCCGCGTCCACGCCGCGGTCGCTGCGGACCGCCCCGCCGGGCTCGTCGTTGGCTTCCAGGACCTCGACGCGCCATCCCGCGTCGGCGAGGACGTTCGCCGCGACGAGCCCGTTGGGGCCCGCTCCGATGACGACCGCGTCGGGCGCGGTGGTCTCCAGGGCGGGGGTGTGCCAGGCCGGTTCCGGTGTCCGTGGCATCGCTCTCTCCGTCCGGTCGGCCCTCAGGGAGTGCCGGCGGTGCGGGCTTCGGCGGTCCGCGGCGCGTCGGGGGCGGCCCGCTCCACCACGTCGGCGAGGCGGCCGAGCATGGCCCGATGGCGCAGTTGCAGCAGGGCGTCGAGGACCGCGTTGTGCAGGAACCCGCCGGGCCCGCGCAGCGGGTGCTCGTCGAGGACGACGAGCGTCTCGTCTCCCCAGGGGCGCAGCTCGATGGCGATCCTGGCGGTGCCGAGGGCGCCGCTGCGGGCCTCCAGTTCCAGGGTCCGGGGCGGGTCGCAGATGCGTACGACGGTGTCGCCCTCGGCCGTGTACGAGCCGAGGCGCACGGTGTACGCGATCTCGGAGCCGACCTCGGGCCAGCTGTCGTCCTTCTGGTGGGACGAGTCGGTGCCGACGACCCAGTCGGCGTACCGCGATCCGTCCGCGAGGACGGCCCACACCGCTTCGGGGGGCCTTCTGATCAACCGGTGCCGTACAGCCATGGTGCCTCCATGCCTCCAGGCGTCCTTCAGACGGTCAGACGGTCGCGGGGATGAGAATGAGCGGCGGCTCAGCGCGGGGCGAGCAGCAGGCGCGACTCCTTCTCGTGCTCGCCGGACACCGACTCGGAGGTGCGTACCTCGAAGAGGCGGCCGAGCGCCTTCTCCACCTCGGCCACCGCGTGGTGGTCGCCCGTCAGCAGGGCCTGCACGGGGTGTCCGAGGTGCGGCGGGCCGGGGGGCTGCTCGCTCGAGTGCGCCGAGCTGTCGAACGTCGCCACCCAGACGGTCGGCTCGTGGTCGTGGCGCTGCTCCGGTCCGGTGGCGGGCGCGTCACAGGCCGAGAAGACGTGGTCGAGCGTGTCGAAGACGATGCGCGCCTCCTCGCGACCGCAGTCGCTCAGCTGGACGGTGACGTCACAGTCCGCAGGGTGGTTCTTCGTTGCCTTGTTCTCCACGTCGCTCCACTCCTTGGTCCGCTGGTCCGCAGGGGGTACCCGTTCAGCGTCGTACAGGCACGCATACCTCGCCTCCGGAGCTCCAATCTGGATCCGGGGCGCGCGTTTGCGGGGGTGGGCGCCTGGTACGAGGGTGAGGGCAGGCAAGGGGGGCCGTAAGGAGGAACAATGCCCGCAGGATCCAGCCCCAAGCGGGAGCGGCAGTACGAGCACATCAAGGAGAGCTCCAAGAAGCGCGGCGCGAGCGAGGAGCGGTCCGAGGAGATCGCCGCCCGGACGGTGAACAAGCAGCGGGCGCAGAGCGGTGAGGCCAAGAGTTCGGGTGGTTCGAGCCGCTCGGGCAAGTCGGGCCAGTCGAACAAGTCCAGCCAGTCGAGCCAGTCGAGCCAGTCGAGCCAGTCGTCGAAGGACACGTCGTCGTCGACCACCAAGCGGGGCGGTCGGCAGTCGGGCGGCGGTGGGTCGAAGGAGGCCACGTACGACCAGCTGTACGAGGAGGCCAAGCGCAAGGGCGTCCAGGGCCGGTCGTCCATGAACAAGGCCGAGCTCCAGCGCGAACTCGGCAAGTGACGGGTGCGCGCCGGGAGGCGGCGGGGCGGCCGGGGCGCCCGGGTCAGGGGGTGGGGCGGCCGAACGGGCCGTCCTCCAGGTGCGCGAGCAGGTCGGCGGGGTCGTCGTGGATCACGGCGGCCCCCGCCTCCGTCAGATCGGCGCGCGGGATGCCGCCGCACAGCAGCCCCACACAGGTGACGCCGGCGCGGGTCCCCGCGCGCATGTCCCACACCGTGTCCCCCACGAAGACCGCGCTGTCGGCGGGTGCCCCGGCCAGCTCCAGCGCGTGCCGCACCGGCTCCGGTGCGGGTTTGCCCTCTTCCACGTCGTCGGCGCTCGCGGTGGCGGTGATGGCGTCGTCGGCGTCGATGGCACGGCGCAGGGCGGACAGCTCCGCACCCCCGGCGGAGGTGGCGAGGACGACCGTCCAGCCGTTCGACGCCAGCGTCCGCAGGAGCCGTCCCGCGTCCCGGAAGGCCGGCAGCCGGTCGAAGTAGGTGCCGTAGAGGGTCTTGTGGGCGGCGCTGAGCGCGTCGTCGCGGTCACGGTCGCGGTCCTCGCCGAGGATGCGGGCGATCAGGTCGTGGGAGCCGAGGCCGATGGAGCGGTGGACGGCGTGCATGGGTACGTCGTGCCCGGCCTGCCGGAACGCCTCCCACCAGCTGATGACGTGCAGGTGATTGGTGTCGGCGAGGGTGCCGTCCACGTCGAAGACCGCCGCGCGGGTCGTCATGTCGTCTCTCTTCCTTCGTCGCTTCCGCTTCCGGATCCGGGCGCCGGGTTCCGGAAGCGGGTTCCAGTGCCGGTTTCCGTGCCGGTTTCCGTGCTGTTCCCGTTTGCGTTTCCGTTTTTCGTACGAGCATGGGTGCGAGGGGGCCGCCGGTCCTTACCGGGCGGCGCGACACCCGCGGAGTTCCGTCGGGTGCCGTACCACCCTGGTTGAGCCGGTTCCGCCGGGATACAAGGGAAGTGCTCAAGCCGACCGTGGGAGGCAGACATGGCGGACCAGGACGAGAGAGGCGCTTCGGGGCGTGCCGCCGGAAGCGGCGCCAAGAGCGCCTCGGGGCTGGCACGGGGGCGGAACGAGACGGAGGAGGAGCGCGCGGACCGGCGCTGGGGTGAGCTGATCCAGGAGATCCGGGTGGCCCAGACGGGCGTGCAGATCCTCTTCGGTTTCCTGCTCACGGTGGTGTTCACCCCGCGGTACCAGGAGCTGACCTCCACCGACAAGGGCATCTACATCGCGACGGTCGCTCTCGGCGCCTCCGCCACCGGGGCGCTGATAGGCCCGGTGTCGTTCCACCGGATCGTGGCCGGGCGGCGGATCAAACCGCAGACCGTGCAGTGGGCGTCCCGGCTGACCTTCATCGGGCTCCTGCTGCTGCTGGCGACACTCGTGTCGGCGCTGTTCCTGGTGTTGCGCGTCGCCACCAGCGACCACTTCGTACCGTGGCTGGTCGCGGGCGTTGTGGGCTGGTACCTGGTGTGCTGGTACGTCCTGCCGCTGTGGGTCAGGCACCGCTACACGATGCGGGACGCCCCCTGAGGGCCGCTCGCGAGCACCTGGTCGACGGTGTCCGCCTCCTCGGCCCGCTTGTCGGGGCGGTGGCGTACGACGCGGGCGAAGCGCAGGGTGACCCCGGCGGGGTAGCGGGGCGAACGCTGGAGGCCGTCGTAGGCGATCTCCACGACGAGCTCCGGGCGGACACGGACGGTGAAACCGTCGTCCTCGACGGCCAGTTCACGCAGCCGTTCCGTCTGCCAGCGGAGCATGGCGTCGGTCAGGCCCTTGAACGTCTTGCCCAGCATGACGAACGAGCCGTCGGCGGCGCGCGCCCCCAGGTGCAGGTTGGAGAGCAGGCCGGTGCGGCGGCCGTGGCCCCACTCGGCGGCGAGCACGACCAGGTCGAGGGTGTGTACCGGTTTCACCTTCAGCCAGGAGCGGCCTCGCCGGCCCGCGCTGTACGGGGCGTCGAGCGCCTTGACCAGCACGCCTTCGTGGCCGCGGCGCAGGGTGTCGGCGAAGAAGGCCTCCGCCGCCTCGGTGCCGGCCGGGTCGGAGGGATCCTCGACGACGGTACGGCGTACCCGCATCGGTTCGGGGATCAGACGGGCGAGCACCGTGTGCCGCTCGCGGCCGGGCAGGTCCAGCAGGACATGGCCGTCCGCCGCGAGGACGTCGAAGAAGACCGGGGACACGGGCAGTGCGGCCGCCGCGGTCGTCACGTCGAGGCGCGAGCCGACGCGGGAGGCGATGTCCTGGAAGGGGACCGGGCGGCCGGCCGCGTCGAGGGCGATCACCTCGCCGTCCAGGACGAACTCGTCGCCCGGCAGGCCGAGGGCGGTCGTGGTGACCTCGGGAAGGCGGTCGGTGATGTCGTCGAGTGAGCGGGTGTAGACGCGGACGTCGTCGCCGGAACGGTGGACCTGGACGCGGATGCCGTCGAGCTTCTCCTCCACGACGCACGGGCCGAGCGCGTCGATCGCCTCGGTGACGCTCTTGGCCGTGTGCGCCAGCATGGGCTGCACCGGGCTGCCGACCCGCAGCCGGAACCGCTCGAGGGCCGCCGGACCCTCGGCGAGCAGCGCCTGGGCGACCCGTGGCAGCGACCCGTCGAGCATCACGGCGCGCCGTACGTCCGCGGCGGGCGCCGCGGCCGCCAGGGCGACCCCTTCGAGGGCGACGGCGTCCAGCGCGCCCTGGCGGACCTCTCCGGTGAGCAGCCGCAGCAGGAACTCCTGCTCGGGCGCGGTGGCGGCGCCCATCAGCTCCCGCACGAGGCGCTGCCGCTCGGCCTGCGCGCCGGGACCGGCGACCCGGGCGAGGGCCGTGAACGCGGCATCGGTGTCGGCGACGGTCAGCGTGGCCTCGGCGGCCGGCGGGACGGGATCCTTGAGCGTGCTCCAGCCGACGCCGATCCGCCCCTGTGGGAGGCGGCCCGCGAGGTAGGCGATGACCAGCGGCGCCTCCTCGGGCGGGGTCGCCGCGAAGAGGTCGGCCAGGGCGGCGGTCTTGCGCGAGCGCGCGGAGGTGGCGGCGACCTGGCGGGAGACCTCCGCGAGACGGGCCAGCAGCATGCGGCCATGGTGCACGCCCGGCGCGCCGCACGCACGCGGACCGCCGCTTCCCGGCCGCGCCCGCACCCGCCTCCCGCGCCCGCACCTGCCGTGCGCGCCGTCCGCACCCGCCGTGCGCGCCGTCTGCGTCGCCTGCGCCCATCCCCCACGCCGCTCGTCGCTCGCCGCTCGCCGAGCGGCCTCGTGGGCGCTGCCGATCCGCGCCCGCCTCGGACGCTGGCACTCGGACTCTGTCACTCACCCCCGAACGCAGGGGCCTCGGCCCCTGTCGCCGCTCGCCGCCCGCTGGAGCGGCCGGGGCCGGTGGGCGCCTCGTGGACCCCGCGCACCGCCTTGCGGCGGCGCAGCCGGAGGCGGGCGAGCAGGCCGCTGCGTCCGGGCGCGGATCGCGCGGGCGGAAGCACGGAGGCCGCCCCGGCGACCGGTGGGGTGGAGGTCCGTACAGGGGCGGGTGCCGGGGTGACGCCGCCGTCGGGGCGTGGGGCCTGCCGCGCCGCGCGGGCCTCGTCGAGGGTGAGCGCGAGGTTGAGGCGGTGCCACAGGATCTCGTCGGGCTCGTCCGCCAGCAGCAGCCGGTCGCTGATCTCGCGGGCGGAGACGGACTCCGGGCGGCCGTAGGGAGGCGCCGGCCTCAGGCGGTCGAGGTAGGCGCGCTCGTACGGGTCGTCGACCACCTCGGCGAGCTGGACGGGGTCGAGCAGCGTGGCGATGGCCGCCGCGGCCGCCCAGGGGTCCTCCGCCCTGCGCAGCAGCAGGCCGAGGCGGCGGGCACGCCAGTTGCGCGGGCGGGCGTCGTCCCCGGCGTCGAGCCTGGTGCGCAGGGCGTGGGGCAGCCTGCCGGTGAGGAGCTCCGGGTGGTGCGCGGCGAACTCCCGTACCTCACCGGCGAGATAGAGCCAGACGATGGCGCGGTAGCGGTTGAGGTAGAACCTCACCGGCGTGAAGTGCCCGGTCCTGGCGAGTTTGGTGAAACGGTCGGCGGTGATCGAGGCAAGGTCGGCCGCCTCGGCCGTGCCGACGGTGCGGACGCGCTCGCGCAGACCGTCCGGGAAGTCGGGCGCGCCGCGCAGCCGGTCGATCTCGGCCTGGGCGACGCGCCGCCGCCCACCGCCAGTGCCGGTACTGGTACTGGCACTGGTACTGGCACCAGTGCCGGTGCCGGGCACGGTGCGTACGAGTCCGAGTTGGACCGCGAGGTCGAACTCGCTGGGCTTCAGCGAGAGTTCCTGCGCGGCGCGCCCGAGGGCGACGGTGCGTGCGGTGGTCTCGGTGGCCGTCATGACGGTCCTCCCCCGTGAAAGGTGACACACTGTGCGTCATCACTCTGTGTCACGAAGGTAGCGCGGAGGAGGCCCGTCGCGTCAGGCCTGTGGATAACTCAGGCGCCGGGCCGCCGCGCGGCGACCGCGAGGTGTTCGCCGACCCGGTTGACGAGCAGCGTCATCTCGTAGGCGACCTGGCCGACGTCGGCCTCGGCGGCGCTCAGCACGCACAGGCAGCTGCCTTCGCCGGCGGCGGTGACGAACAGCATTGCGTCGTCGAACTCGACCATCGTCTGCCGCGCGTTGCCGGCCCCGAAGTGGCGCCCGGACCCGCGGGCCAGGCTGTGCAGCCCCGAGGAGACCGCGGCGAGGTGCTCCGCGTCCTCGCGGGCGAGGCCGTTGCTCGCCCCCGTCACCAAGCCGTCGTTGGACAGCACCAGGGCGTGCCGTATGTACGCGACCCGCTGCGTCAGGTCGTCCAGCAGCCAGTCGAGTCCCTTGTCCGGAGCCATGTGCGCATCTCCCCCTCGTCCGCGTTCGGTCGCGCGTGCGGTCCCACGCCCGTTCTTGCGACCGTTGTTGCGACTGTTGTTGCGTTCCCCGTCGGCGTCTTGCCCGCCGGCCCGTGCCCTTTGGTCGTCCTGCGTCCGTAAGCCTTCCGCAATGACGTGAGCAGGGCAAGAGTGCTCCGTCACCACGACGGGAGGCCGCGCCGGTCCGGGCGGGTCACCCTTCCGCCCGTGGCGGGTGGCCGGGTGATCAGGGCGCGGTGAAGCTGGGCATGGCCGCCACACCGGACCAGCGTCAGGAGCCCCCTATGCGTGTCGCCGTCGTCGGGCAGGGCTACGTGGGAGTGGCCGGAGCGGTCGCCCTCGCACGGCAGGGCCACCACGTGACCGGCATCGAACGGGACGCGACGCGGCTGGAGTCGTTGACGGCCGGCCGGACGCCCGTGTCGGAGCCCGGCCTCCAGGAGGAGTTGTCCCTCGCCCTGGGAACCGGGCGGCTGCGGTTCGCCCCCGATCTCGCGCACACACATCTCCGCGAGCCCTTCGACGTCGTGCTGATCACCGTGGGCTCCCCGCCCACCGAGGACGGCTCGGCGGACCTGTCCCAGGTCGGTGTCGCGCTCGCGGAGGCGGCCGCCCTGCTCCCGGCGCCGTACGTGGTGCTCAAGTCCACGGTGCCGCCGGGCACGAGTGACGGCTTCCTCGTGGCGTATCCGCAGCTGCGGGACCGGTACGCCTACACCCCCGAGTTCCTCAACCAGGGCAGCGCCCTGGACGACTGGTCGACACCGTCGCGGGTGGTCGTGGGCCTGTGGCAGCAGGCTCTCGTCCTGCCGGCGCTACGGGAGTTGTACGGGCCGCTGGCCTGCCCCTGGGTGGTGACGACACCGGCGTCGGCGGAGATGGTCAAGTACGCCAGCAACACCTTCCTCGCCATGAAGATCAGCTTCGCCAACGAGTTCGCCCGGCTGTGCACGGCTCCCGAGCTGAACATCGACCACGTGATGCAGGGCGTGGGCCTCGACCCGCGCATCGGGCACGCCTTCCTCCAGCCCGGGCTGGGTTTCGGTGACTCGTGCCTGCCCAAGGACACCGCCGCGTTGACG
This sequence comes from Streptomyces sp. NPDC030862, assembly GCF_055571835.1. Taxonomy (NCBI): domain Bacteria; kingdom Bacillati; phylum Actinomycetota; class Actinomycetes; order Kitasatosporales; family Streptomycetaceae; genus Streptomyces; species Streptomyces sp. NPDC030862. The sequence continues at coordinate 123,352 of NZ_JBVIEN010000001.1, forward strand.
CACTGGGCGGTGGCCCGCGGTCTGCCCACTCCGCTGCTGGACGCGGCGGTCGCGGTCAACCGCGCGCAGCCCGGGCTGGTCCGTGACACGCTCCGCGCGGAGCTCGGTGACGACCTGGCGCGCTGTGAGGTCGCGGTGCTGGGGGCGCGCTACGAGCCGTGGAGCGACGACATGCGGGCGGCTCCCAGCCGCGTCGTCGTGCCGCAGCTGCTCGAGGACGCAGCAGGGGTACGCGTCTGGGACCCCGCCATGGACGCCGAGCACCTCGGCCGTCTCTTCCCCGGCGCCCGGCCGTGCCCGGACCTCCGTACGGCCGTCGAGGGCGCCCGTGCGGCGGTGATCCTCACCGAGTGGCCCGAGACGATCGAGGCCGACTGGTCGGCGCTCGGTGCCCGGATGGCATCACCCGCCGTGGTGGTGGACGGCAAGAACTGCCTGCTCCCCGAGCGGCTGGCCGGCCTGCCGTTCACGTACCGGAGCGTCGGCAACCGGATGCACCCACGCGGCGGGGTCGCCGGGGCCGCCGGGGGGCTCCCCACGGCCGCGGCCGGCCGGGACGTGCTGTTCGGCGAGCCGGACGACCCGCCCCGGGACGACCACGCCCGGCCGGCCGGCGACCCGACCGGGTGAGCCGGATGAGCCGGGTGAGCCGGGTGACCGTTCCGGTGCCGGGGGCCTGGGTACCCGGTCGCGGGCGGCAGCGGCCGCCCGGACCTCCGACGACGACACAGAAGGGTTCCGCGATGACCGTTCCCGAGGAGAACCGCCCCAAGACGAGGACGACCGACGACACCTCGGCCGCCCGTCCGGACAAGGAGACCCGGGACCGTGACCGGGAACGGCAGGAGGGCGGCCGCTCCATGCGCGAGGCGCTGGAAGAGGCCGGTGTCGACCGGGACGACTACGAGGAGAGGTAGCCCGCGTAGCCCGTGGCCCGTAATCCGCGGCCGCCTGGTCGCGGACCGCCCGCCCGGGCGGCCGCGGCGTGAGGGATCATGTCCGTATGGCCGATGACCACACGGATGTGCAGCAGTTCTTCACCGCCCGGGCGGCGGACTGGGACACCCGGTTTCCCGACGACGGCCCCGCTTTCGCGGCGGCCGTCCACGAGCTCGGGCTGCGCCCCGGCGACGCGGTGCTCGACGCGGGCTGCGGCACCGGACGCGCCCTGCCGCCCCTGCGGGACGCCGTGGGCCCGACGGGCACGGTCATCGGGGTGGACGTGACCCCCGCGATGCTGGCGGCGGCGGTACGGGCCCGGCGCGACGGCAGCGGGACGCTGCTGCTCGCCGACGTGGCCCGGCTGCCGCTGCGGGACGGCGTACTGGACGCCGTCTTCGGAGCCGGCCTCGTCTCGCACCTGCCGCGGCCGGCGGACGACCTGCGGGAGCTGGCCCGGGTCGTACGGCCCGGCGGGCGGCTGGCGCTGTTCCACGCGATCGGCCGCGCCGCCCTGGCCGCGCGCCATGGACGGCCGCTCTCCGCCGACGATCTGCGCGCCGAGCCCAACCTGCGCCCGCTGCTGGCGGGTTCGGGGTGGCGGATGGTGTCGTACGCGGACGAGGACGACCGGTTCCTGGCCCTCGCCGTACGGGACGAACATCAGTACTGACGTCCTCTTCTGCAGCCGGGGAGCGGGCCCTACGTTGGAGGGGCAGTCCAGGTCGAGGGGAAGGTGGGCCCGGTGTTCAGCAGACTCCGCACATTCTTCAAGTACCCCAGGTTCCCCAAGTCCCCGGCGTCGGGGGCCGGGAACGGCTCCCCCCGCCCCCGGCAGCACAACCTCTTCGAGGCGGCGGCGGTGTACGTGTCCGCGTGCGCGGACGACGACCAGGAAAGGGCCGACGAGGCGACGGGCTGGGTCTCACCGGAGGCGCTGTCGTTCGGGGTCAGCGAGCTGGCCTGCCGCGCGGTCATCGCCCTCGCGCGGGAGCGGAACGAGTCGCCCCAGAGCGTGGCGCGGAGCCTCCTCGGCCTGCCCGCAGCCTGACGTCGTCGGCGTACCGGCCCGTTCTTCGTGCGGCCGGCTCTCGACGCGGGGGTTACTCGCTGGTTAAGGTGCGCCGGCAAGCGGCCGGAGCACCGGTCGGAGGAACCGGCGGGCCGGGGGCACCGGAGGACCGGGCACCGGGGAACCGGAGGGAGGGTGTCGTGGCCGGTACACGGGATCTCGGGGACGCCGAGGGCGGGACAGCGGGAGAGGCACCAGGCCAGACGGTGGGCGGGGCGGCGGAGGACGATGCGCTGTACGTGCTGACGGCCGCGCTGCTGACGCCCGCGCAGTTCCCGAGCGTGCTCGGGGACGACTTTCCCGAGGCGTGCGCCGCGCTGGGCCTGGAACCGTACGCCGAAGGCTACGGGCTGGTGCTCGGGCAGGACGGCGACGGCGCACGGTGGACGGTGGCCGTCGACGACGTGTCGCTGGTCGCCGTCGCGATCGCGTCGTGGGACTGCGGGATGGAGTACGACCTCTCCCCCGACGAGCGCAGCGTGGTCATGGCGCTGCCGGGCTGGCCGCTGGAGCTCGCGGTCGCCGCGCCGGGGCTGCCCGCGCCGCACGACCCGGTGACGGGCCTCGACGAGCCGGCCCCGCTGCGCCCTCCGGACGCCGACACCTGGGGCCCGGCACTGCGGCGGCTGGGTGCGGACGAGGTCGCGCTGCACTGGGCTTCCTGGCGGAGCCGGCTCGGCGACGGCGACTTCGCGCCGCCACCGGAGACCGCCGCTGGCGCCGGGACGCCTGCCGGCGCCTTCGACGGCGACGAGGACGCCGGGGGCCGGGCCGCGTTGCGGCGCGTGCTGGACGAGCTCGGCGGCTATCTGGAGGACCCGCCGCCGCTGGGGCGGGTGCGCTCCGGTTTCGCACCCGACGGGGCGCGGTTGCTGCGGGCGGACGGGCCGGGCTGGTCGCTGGTGGCACGGACGGACGACATCGCCTTCGTCCTCCTCGACGACCTGCCGCGCGAGGTGCTTCCGGTGGGGCGTGGGCCGCGGCTGCCCGGTCTGCTGGCGGCCCTCGACGCGATGGCGGTACGTCCGGCCTGACCGGCGAGAGACCGCCTGAGCCCTGTCCGGAGGATCATGGCGGCCCGTCGACCTTGATCCGCCGGACAGGCTTAGCCTGCTTGGATGACCGCACCGACCGTCACCATCGCCGACCTTCTGCACCAGTTCCCCTCTTTGGCGTCGTACGTACGCCCCGGGACCCTCCTCAGGCCCTCTACCGGAAGCCCCGGCCCGTACGAGAGCTCGGTGGGCGGGGCGCCGTTGTGGCCCGCCGACGAGCTGTGGCCGCGCTGCCGGCAACCACACCTGGTGTCCGTGCGGGAGAAGCTGACCGACGCCGAGCGGGAGGCGTGGCAGAGCATCCAGCGGAACCGCAGGCAGCGGCGCCGGCCGGGGGAGACGCACGTGCTGACCGCCGAGGAAGCCGAGGCCCGGTCACGGATCATGGACGGCGGATCGCTGGACCTGGTCGCCTGGGAACGGGTCCGGCTCGTGCCGCGGCCTGTGGCCGGCGACGGACTGCCGATGGTTTTGGTGCTTCAGCTCTACGCCCGGGACGCGCCGGCACTGCACTGGCCGTCCGGGACTGATCTCCTGCAGCTCCTGTGGTGCCCGCAGGACCACGCCGAACCGGAGGGGCAGCCCCGGTACTGGGGCCCGGTGGTGGAGCTGCGGTACCGGAACTCGGCGGAGACCGGCGCCCTGGCCCAGGCGCCGTCCGCACCCGAGGGCGCCAACGACGTGTACCTCCCAGCACCGTGCCGGCTCGACCCCGTGGAGGTGCTCGACCTACCCGGTCAGGACGAGCTGCCAGCGGAGCTGTACGAGCACATCGAGGCATGGGCCGGTGAGCAAGGGACCGACTACCACCGGGTGCTCGGCTGCCTGCCCGGCTGGAAGGCCGGCGGGTGGCCCAGCTGGCACCTCACCGACTTCACGCCCCTCGACTGCCGATGCGGGGCCCGGATGCAGCTGCTGCTCACCGTGGACAGCGGCGGCGACCCGCGGCTCAGCGTGGGACGGCACGGAGAACTCCGGGTATTCCACTGTCCCGAAGACCAGGACCACCCGGTGCGTCTGAATCTCCAGTGAGGGAGCGACGAGGGACGGTACAGCCGCTGGTCGTCCTGTCCGCACAGCACGGATCGTTGCGGCGCAATAACACGAGCGGATGATCGACCGGCTCACGCACCACCGGGCCGCTGAAAGTAGTCACATGACAGGGCCGGACTAGCCCTAGCCGGTGGGTTCGTCGGGGGCGGGCTCCTCGGCGGGCTGACCGCCCTCCGGGTCGTCGACGGGGGCGGGTTCTCCTGCGGGGGTGCCGCCGCGGGTGTCGTCCGCCGCCCGTGAGAGGTCGGCGTCCCAGTGGTCGGAGCCGTTCCCCGCCTGTTCGTCGGGAAGATCCCTCGGGATGCCGGCCTGGCTCTCCCTGGGCTTGTCCCCGCCGGGCCCCTGACGCCGCTCGTCGTCCTCTGCCATGGTGTCTCCCTCCGACCGTGTGCCACGGTCGGGTACCCACGTGTGCGCGGCTCAGACCCGTTCCAGCGGGCGGTGCGGTCCGTCCGGGAGCTCGGCCTCGATGGGATCGCCGGGGCGGACCACCCCGCCGGTCCTGACGATGCCCATGATCCCGGCCTTGCGGACGATCTCGCCCGTCTCCTCGTCGCGGCCGACGACCTGCTTCAGGAGTCCGTTCTGGAAGCCGTCGATCTGCCCGCAGGGGTTGCGCAGGCCGGTGATCTCGACGACGGCCTCCCGGCCTATGCGCAGGAGGGTGCCGGTCGGCAGGCCGAGCAGGTCGATGCCCCGGGTGGTGATGTTCTCCCCGAGGTCGCCGGGGGCGACGGTGAAGCCCGCCGAGGCGACCTCGTCGAAGAGCTCCTCGTGGATCAGGTGCACTTGGCGGAGGTTGGGCTGGGTGGGGTCCTGAGCGACGCGGGAGCGGTGTTTGACCGTGACGCCCGCGTGGGCGTCCCCCTCCACTCCGAGCCCGGCCAGCAGGGTGATCGCCGGCCGGTTCGCCTTGCTGAACGCATGCTCCCCATGGCTGCTGACCGTCGTGACCGTCCCGCCCATCGCGTGGAGCTCCCCTCTCCCATGCAGATGATCATGAACATGGTAGCCGTCGGCTGGACGGCTGCCGGCTAGGGCCTGATCCGGAAGACAGGCCCTAGCGCCCCAGCTCCTTGCGGGCGACGCGGCGGAGCCTGCGCCGCTGGCCGGGGTCCAGGGCCAGGTAGGCCACGGCGGGGACGCCGAGCAGCACCAGCAGGGACAGCCAGAATCCGATCAGCGGCATCAGGAGAAGGCCGACGGCCACTCCCCCGATGATGATTTTGGTCCTTGTCGACATCTTCGACGCCTCCTTGACGGCCGCGGCCGCTCTCTGCCCTGGAGAACGCCGGATCGGGCGTCCGGGTTCCCCCGCGCCCCGCGCTTACGAGGAACGGAGCGGCTCGCCGACCTGGTGCAGATGCCCCAGGGCCTGGCGGTAGGAGTCGACGAAGCCGGTTTCGGTGTACCGGACGCCGAGCGCGCGGCAGTGGGCGCGGACCAGGGGCTGGGCGAGCCGCAGGTGGGGGCGGGGCATGTTCGGGAAGAGGTGGTGTTCGACCTGGTAGTTCAGGCCGCCGAGGAACCAGTCGGTGAGGGCTCCGCCGCGGATGTTGCGGGAGGTGAGCACCTGGCGGCGCAGATGGCCCCACGGCTCACCGTCCGGGTCGGGGACTTCCATGCCCTTGTGGTTGGGTGCGAAGGCCATCCCCAGGTGGACGCCGAGCAGCATCTGGTGGATCAGGGCGAAGACCACGGCCTGTCCGACGGACATGGTGGTCAGCAGCAGCGTGGCGTACCCGGCGACGTGGGCGAACAGCAGGCCGCCTTCGACGAGGCGCTCGCGCGGGGTCTGGCGCGGTCCGTCCTTGGAGAACAGCGCCTGGAAGCCGTACACCTTCAGGGCGAGCCCTTCGAGCGTGGTCAGCGGGAAGAACAGCCACGCCTGGTGGCGGGTGAGCCAGCCGCGCAGTCCGGAGCGGCCCTCGGCCTGGTGCTGGGAGAAGACGAGGACGTCCGGGGCCACGTCCGGGTCCTTGTCCTCGTGGTTGGGGTTGGCGTGGTGGCGGTTGTGCTTGTCGTTCCACCACTCCTGGCTCATGCCGAGCAGCAGGTTGGCGTGGAGGAGCTGGATCAGGCGGTCCTTGCGCTTGTCGGCGCTGATCTGGCCGTGGCCCGCGTCGTGGCCGTAGAAGGCGGCGCGGGCGGACAGCAGGGCGAGCGGGACGGCGAGCAGCAGGGACCACCAGGAGTGCCCGAAGAGCATCAGCCCGACGGCGACGGCCGTCAGCGCGAGCAGGTTGGCGGTGATGCCGAGCGCGTACCAGCCGGTGCGGCGCTCCAGCAGCCCTCGCTCCTTGACGGTGCGCAGCAGGGGGGTGAACTCGCTGGCGGGGCGCTGAGCGCCCCGGGCGGTGGCGGGCGGCGAGGACGGTGGGGCTGCGAGGGCGGCAAAGGCCTGGGGCATGGGTTCTCCGGAGGTAGGTCCGTGCGCTGACATGCGCCGACCTGATGAACGTACGGATGAGCGAGCGCCCAGAGCCATGGCACCACCACCCGGAAGCGGGCGGGGGCTTTCCAGCGTACTGGGGTGGTGCTAACTCCACCCTGGGCGCGAAGTGGGCTATGTCACGACGTGTTTGGGCTCGTGGCGAGACGCCGTCCGGTACTCTCGGCGGCTCCGGCTTCGCACTAGTCAAATTTGAGGAATGCGTCAGCACTGTGCAGAGACTCACCGAAGCAACGCCCTCCCCCCACCCCCACGTCGCCCGACCTGCTCAACTCCGCCTGCTGCTCCGCTGTTCCACGGTCTTCCTGGCCGCCGACCCCGCCCGTGCGGGTCGTTTCGGGTTCCTGCTCCCTGACGGCGCCGAGCCCTCGGTGCCGCGCGCCGCCGTCGAGGACCTGACCGTCGTCACGGACGACGGGAACGACGGGAACGACGGGAACAGCGAGGACGACGGGAACGGCGAGGCCGGCGACGGCGGTGGGCCGGCCGCCCGGACCGTACGGGCACTGACGGTTCCCGTGTCCGACGCTCTGCCCCTGCTCACCCGGGCACGCCTGTCCCCCCACGCCTCCCCCTCCGTGGCGTTCTGGGGCGCGGCCGCCCTGATGGCCCTGCAACTGGTGGCACGCGGGCGCCTGCTGCCCGGCCTGAGCACGACGGACCACGACGCCTGGCGGGTGGGACCGCTCGCCGCCGAGGACTTGGAGCGGCTCCGTACGCTGGCCGCTTCGATGCCGCCGGACGCCCACGCGGTGCCCGTCGGCACGGCGGACGACGGCATGGTCCTGCTGCCCGAACCGGAGCGGCTGCTGCGGGCGTTCCTGGACGCGGTCGCCGACGCACTGCCGCGTACACCCGCAGCGCCCCTCCTCGCGGGCGGCGGCGCGTACGCGGAGCAGGCCCCACAGCATGTGCCGGAGCAGCGCGCGTGGGCGGCGGACGTCGCGGCCGGCCACGACGCGGGCGTACGGGTGTCGCTGCGCATCGAGGCGACGGGACTGGACACGGCCGAAGGGCTGGACACGACCGAAGGGCTGGACACCGCCGAAGGTCCCGCCTTCCGTGCCGTGGTGCAGATGCACAGCGTCAACGATCCGGCGCTGGTCGCCGACGCCGCCGACGTGTGGTCGGGTGCGGCCCCCGAGATCGGCGACGCGGGCGCCCGGATGGACGCGCTGGTCGCGCTGCGCCGCGCCGCGCGTGCCTGGCCGCCGCTGGCACCGCTGCTCTCGGCCGCCGTCCCCGACACGGTCGACCTGGCCGACGACGAGGTCGCCGAGCTGCTGGGCGACGCGGCACGGGCGTTGGCAGCGACCGGCGTACAGGTGCACTGGCCCAAGCAGCTGGCGCGTTCGCTGACCGCGCGCGTGGTGATCGGTCCGCCGGAGGACGACGCGCAGGGCGACGCAGGGGACGCGGCGGGCGGCGGGGCGTACGGAGACGCCTCGGCACTGCCGGCGTTCCTCTCCGCCGACGCGCTGCTCGCCTTCAACTGGCGGTTCGCGCTGGGCGACCAGCCCCTCACACGAGCCGAGCTGGACCGGCTGGCCGAGGCCGCCCGTCCCGTCGTGCGGCTGCGCGACCAGTGGGTCCTGATCGACCCGGAGGAGGTACGGCGGGCCCGTGACACGCGGGACCGGGCCCTCACCCCGGTCGACGCGCTCGGCGCCGTACTGACCGGCAGCACGGAGGTGGACGGCCGCCGGGTCGACGTACAGGCGACGGGATGGCTGCGGGCGCTGCGGGACCGGCTCGCGGACCCGGAGGGCGGGACGCCGGAGGTCGGCCAGCCGGCGGCGCTCGCCGCGACCCTGCGCGACTACCAGCTGCGCGGCCTGAACTGGCTGCACCGCATGACCTCTCTCGGCCTCGGCGCCTGCCTCGCCGACGACATGGGCCTGGGCAAGACGATCACCTTGATCGCGCTGCATCTGCACCGGCAGACCGACCCGTCCGCAGCCGGCCCCACGCTCGTCGTCTGCCCCACGTCCCTGATGGGCAACTGGCAGCGCGAGGTGGAGAAGTTCGCGCCGGGCACCCCGGTGCGCCGCTTCCACGGGCCCACGCGTGTCCTGGACGGCCTGGCCGACGGCGAGTTCGTCCTGACCACCTACGGCACCATGCGGCTCGACGCGGAGCGGCTCGCGGGGGTGGACTGGGGCATGGTCGTCATCGACGAGGCGCAGCACGTGAAGAACCCCTACTCGGCGACCGCCCGGCAGCTGCGCACCATCGGCGCACGCGCGCGCGTGGCACTGACCGGCACCCCGGTGGAGAACAACCTCTCCGAACTGTGGGCCATCCTCGACTGGACCACGCCCGGCCTCCTGGGCCGGCTCGGGACGTTCCGCAGCCGCTACGCCGACGCCGTGGAGGGCGGCACCGACCCGGCCGCCGCCGAGCGGCTCGCGGCGCTGGTCCGGCCGTTCCTGCTGCGACGCCGCAAGTCCGACCCCGGGATCGCGCCGGAGCTGCCGCCGAAGACGGAGACCGACCGCGCCGTGTCGCTGACGGCGGAACAGGCCGGGCTGTACGAGGCGGTGGTGCGCGAGACGCTGGCGGCCGTCGCCGAGGCGGACGGGATGGAGCGGCGGGGCCTGGTGGTCAAGCTGCTCACCGCGCTCAAGCAGATCTGCAACCACCCCGCCCAGTACCTGAAGGAGGACGCCCCCCGGATCGCCGGCCGGTCCGGGAAGCTGGAACTGCTGGACGAACTGCTCGACACCCTCCTCGCGGAGGGGGCGAGCGTGCTGGTGTTCACGCAGTACGTGGCGATGGCGCGGCTGCTGGAACGGCACCTGGCGGCGCGCGGCGTACCGACCGCGTTCCTGCACGGCGGCACGCCGGTGGCCGCGCGGGAGGCGATGGTGGCCCGGTTCCAGGAGAGTGAGGTGCCGGTCTTCCTGCTGTCGCTGAAGGCGGCCGGCACCGGGCTCAACCTCACGCGTGCCGGGCACGTCGTGCACTACGACCGCTGGTGGAACCCCGCCGTCGAGGCGCAGGCCACGGACCGGGCGTACCGGATCGGCCAGACCCAGCCCGTGCAGGTCCACCGGCTCATCGCCGAGGGCACCGTCGAGGACCGGATCGCCGCCATGCTGGCGCGCAAGAAGGAGCTGGCCGACGCCGTCCTCGGCGCCGGCGAGGCCGCGCTGACCGAACTGACCGACGCCGAACTGGCGGAGCTGGTGGAGCTGCGAGGGAGCGGACGATGAACCATCGGGACGACACGGCGCGTGCGGACGCGGAGCGTACGTTCGCGGCGCTGCCTCCCGCGGGGGGCCGGGGTTTCGCCGAGACGTGGTGGGGCCGGGCGTGGCTGAAGGCCCTGGAGGACACGGCCCTCGACGGCCTGCAGCTGAAGAAGGGCCGCAAGCACGCGCGGGACGGCGCCGTGGGGGCGGTGTCGGTACGGCCCGGGCGGATCACCGCGGTCGTGACGGACCGGGACGGCACGCCGCTGCGCAGCGATGTCCTGCTGCAGGAGCTGACGGACGAGGAGTGGGACCGGTTCCTCGACATGGCGGTGGACCGGGCGGGCCACATCGCGGCCCTGCTGGACCGGGACATGCCGCCGCACCTCGTGGAGGACGCGGCGGCGGCCGGCATCGAACTGCTGCCGGGCATCGGCGACCTGGAGCCGGAGTGCGCGTGTGACGCCTGGGACCACTGTCCGCACACGGCGGCCCTCTGCTACCAGGTGGCGCGGCTGCTCGACCGGGATCCTTTCGTGCTGCTGCTCGTACGGGGGCGCGGGGAGCGGCGGCTGCTGGACGAGTTGCAGGTACGGAGCGCGGCGCGCGCCGCACGGGAGGAGCGGGCGGAAGGGGAAGGGGACGGCGACCGCGCAGGGGTAGCCGTGTCCGCGGGTGTACGGGCCGACGAGGCCTTCGCCGCGCGGGACATCCTGCCGCCCCTGCCCGCCCCTCCCCCGCTGCCCGGGCAGCCGGGCGAGCCGCCCTCGCTCGACACGGAGGCGAAGCCGGCGCCGGGCGTCGACCCGGCCGCCCTCGAGCTCCTCGCGGCGGACGCGGCGGCGCGGGCGCACCGGATGCTGGCGGACGCGCTGGGCCCCGGCCATGAGGACCAGCCCCTGGAACCGGAGTTGACGCCCGCTCTGGACGCGGTGCGGCTGGCGGCGGCGCTGGAGCCGGACGGTGCCTCCTCCTGGGCCGCCGTACGGCTGGCCGCCGCCACCGGCCGGCGCCAGGCGGACCTGGACCTGGCCACGCGCGCGTGGCGCCTCGGCGGGGCCGCCGCTCTCGCCGTACTGGAGGAGGATGCGGCGCCCGCCCCGGAGCTCCTCGCGCGGGCGGAGGCGCTGCTGGCGGAGGCGTGGGAGGACGGCGAGCGGCCCGCGCTGCGGGCGTCCGCCCCCGGCCGCTGGACGGTGCCGGGCGCGGACGTCCAGCTCCGGCTGGGCGGGGACGGCCGCTGGTGGCCGTACCGCAAGGAGGGTGCCCGCTGGGCGCCGGCGGGCCCGGCGGCACCGGACCCGGCGTCGGCCCTGGCGGAGGCGGGCGGCTGATGAGCGCCCGGTCCGGCCGGTGGCGGCGCCGCCACCGGCCGGGGACCCGGCGTTACGCGCCGAGCTGCCGCTCCGCCGCGTCCACCGTCTGCGCGAGGAGCAGTGCGATGGTCATCGGTCCGACGCCGCCCGGCACCGGGGTGATCAGGCCCGCTCGGGCGGCCGCCGTCTCGAAGTCGACGTCGCCGACGTTGCCCTCGTTGTAGCCGGCGTCGATCACGACGGCGCCGGGCTTGATGTCCTCGCCCTTGATGAAGCGGGGCCGCCCGACGGCGGCGACCACGATGTCGGCCTCCCGTACGGCCGCCGACAGGTCGGCGGCGGGCGTGTACGAGTGGCAGTACGTCACGGTGGCGTTGCGCGCGAGCAGCAGCATGCCGGCGGGCTTGCCGAGGATGGCGCTGCGGCCGACGACGACGGCCCGCTTGCCGGCCGGGTCGACGTCGTACGCGTCGAGCAGGCGCATGATGCCGCCCGGGGTGCAGGAGACGAATCCGGGCAGGCCGAAGCTCATCGTCGCGAAGGAGCTGATGGTCACGCCGTCGACGTCCTTGGCGGGGTCGATGGCCTCGAAGGCGGCCCGCTCGTCGATGTGCGGGCCGGCCGGGTGCTGGAGCAGGATGCCGTGCACCTCCGGGTCCGCCGACAGCGAGCGGAGGGTGGCGACGAGTTCGGCGGTGGTGGTCGCGGCGGGCAGTTCGACGTGCCGGGAGCGGATTCCGGCCTTCTCGCAGCGGGCGCGCTTCATCTTGACGTACGTCACCGAGGCCGGGTCCTCGCCGACCAGGACGGTGGCGAGGCAAGGCCGGGTGCCGGTGCGGCGGGTGAGCTCGGCCGCGCGGGCGGCGGTCTCCTCGACGAGCCGGCGGGCGAGGCCGCTGCCGTCCATGAGGCGGGCGGTGGACGAGGTCGTGGACATGGGGACTCCTGAGCGTCGCGGTGGCTCGCCCAGGCGCGCGGCATCGACGTCGGTCCGTCAGGCCGCTCCCCGGTGGTACTCCACCCCAGCGCCAGTCACGGCCCGCGCCCACTCTACGCCACGGAATCGAACGGTGTCCTGAACGGCTTCGCTCCCGCGGGGAGGGACGTGGTCAGCCTCCTACGATGACCGCGCACCAACCCTTACGCAGGAGTGGGACGAGAGACGACGTGGACGAGGCCGGAAGCGGACCGCACACCGAGGAACGGCTGCGCGCCCAGCTCGCCGCCCTGGGGGTGCGGCCGGGCGGGGTGGTGCTGGCGCACGCGTCGCTGCGGGCGGTGGGCCCGGTGGCGGGGGGCGGACAGACCGTGCTCCGGGCGCTGTGCGGGGCGCTCGGCGCGGACGGCACCGTGGTGGTGCCCACCTTCACCGCCCGCAACTCGGACACGTCACCGGCGTACCGGGAGCGGGTGCGGGGCCTCGCGGAGGCGGAGCGCGCGGCGGTGCGGGAGGCGATGCCGGCGTACGACGCTGCGGCCATGCCCTCGGACGCCGGGGTCGGGGTGCTGCCCGAGCTCGTGCGCACGACGGCCGGCGCGGTGCGCAGCGCCCATCCGCAGACGTCCTTCGCGGCGCTGGGCCCGCACGCCGAACGGGTGGTGTCCGGCCACCGTCCCGACTGCCATCTGGGGGAGGCTTCGCCACTGGCCCGGCTGTACGACATGGGGGCGCGGATCCTGCTGCTGGGCACCGGGTTCGACCGGTGCACGGCGTTCCACCTCGGGGAGTACCGGGTCGCGCGGCCACCGCGCCGCACCTACCGGTGTGTCATCCGCGAGGGCGGGGTGCGGCGTTGGTGGGCGTACGAGGACGTGGACCTGGACGACGGCGATTTCGCCGCCCTCGGGGCGGACCTGGAGCGCGACCGTCCCGGTGCCGTACGGCGGGGTCCGGTCGGTTCGGCGTCGACGTGCCGACTGGTGGAGCTGGCGGCCGCCGTGGACTACGCCCAGGGGTGGCTGGAGCGGAACCGCGCGTACGGGTGACCGGCGCTACACCCGTGCGGCGTACGTTTTCTGATCCGCCGTCGGTCGGCCGGTTCGCGGACGCCCGGGGTGGGGCAGCTCTTTCGAGACCCGAGTGAGGTGCTCCGTTGCCCCGACCTACTTCCCCTGGGGGGATTGTGACGCGCACGCGTACGGCTCTGCTGCTGGTGGCCGCCCTGCTGAGCGCGGGGCTGGTGGGCGCCCCGCCCGCGGCGCCCGCCGCGGCCTGGTCCCGGGTCGTGACGGGCGTCGAGTACCGCACGGTCGACATCCCGTCAGCGCGCGGGACGGCGAGGGCGCATGTGCTGTCGGCGGACCTGGCGGATGCGCGCGTGTCGGCCGGGCTGCTGTATCCGGGGGTGGTCGCGGCACGGTCCGCACTGTCCGTGCTCGCCGACGGCGCGGGCGCGACGGCCGGGGTCAACGGCGACTTCTTCCACATCAGCGAAACCCAGCACCCGGGTGTGGAGGCCACCGGCGCACCGGTCGGCCCCGCGGTCGCGGACGGCCGTCCGCTGAAGGCGGCGGTACCGAACGGGCAGCGGTTCGGGCCCGCCCTGCCGCCCGGGACCAGCACCCGTCAGGTGCTGGGGGTGGGCGAGGACGGCAGGGCCCGGGTCGGGGAACTGGTCCTGGAGGGGGCCGTGTCGACGCCGCACGGGGAGCTGCCGCTCGGCGGGCTGAACCAGTACGCGCTGCCGGTGGGGTCCGTCGGGGTGTTCACCAAGGACTGGGGCGGTGCCTCACGCGTGCGTGCCACCTGCGGCACGGACACCCAGCGCTCCGCGCCGTGCAGTGCGGAGACGTACGAGGTGACGGTACGCGGCGGCAAGGTCGAGGCGGTCGCCGCGACGCCCGGCAGGGGCGTGATCGAGTCCGGTACCGAGGTCCTGGTGGGGCGGGAGGAGGGCGCGCGGGAGCTGCGCAAGCTGGCGGTCGGGGACCTGGTGAGCGTCCGGCACAAGCTGGTGCCGGCCGGGGACGCGTCGACGGCGTCGTACCGCTTCGCCGTGGGCGGGTTCCCGGTACTGCGCGGCGGGGAGCCACTGGGCGGGCTGGACGGCGTGACGGCGGCGGTACGCACGGCCGCGGGCGTCGGCGGTGACGGCACCCGCCTGCTGCTGCTCGCCCTGGACGGCGGGCCCGGTTTCAGGTCCGGGCTGACCGTCTCCGAACTGGCCGCCACCATGAAGACCTTGGGCGCCTCGGACGCCGTCAACCTGGACGGCGGCGGCTCGTCGACGATGGTGGCGCGGCAGGAGGGGGCGGCGAAGGTGAGCGTCCTCAACCATCCCAGCGGCGGGGTGCAGCGGGCCGTGCCGAACGGCATCGGGATCTTCGTCAAGCCGGCGGCTTGAGGGCTGTCCCGTACATGCGGTCCAGCGGCCCTCTCCACCCACCGAGAGGCCGGCACCGCCCCTGGGCGGTGCCGGCCTCCTTTCGTTCAGAAGTCCTGGCAGGCCGGTCCTTTGGAACCGGTGATGATCCAGTTGAAGACCGCCCGGGTGCTCGGCCCGTAGAGGCCGTCGGCGGAGATGCCGTGGTAGCGCTGCACCTTGGCTACGGCGGCCTTGGTGCCGGAGCCGTAGACGCCGTCCACATCGATCTTGGCGAAGCTGTAGCACCGGTTGATGGAGTTCTGCAGGGCCTTGACGGCCGAGCTGCTGTTGCCCGGGCCCAGCTGGCAGTTCAGGGATCCGCTGGAAGAGGCCGCCACGGGGCCGGAGAACCTGTTGCCGTACCCGTCCGTCCAGGTCTTGGTGACGGTCTTGGAGCAGATGGGGGTGGCGGCCTGGGCCTGGGCGGCCGTCACTGCGACCACTCCCGTCGCGAGCAGTACGGAGCCGAGTCCCGCAGCGGCGGCGCGCCGGGCTCCGGTGAATATGGACATGGGTGTACCTCCGTCGATGGGCGATGGCCCGGGCCGAGCCGCCGGAAACCTGTGCCTCGGCCCGCTCGCAAGGAAGGCTAGGGTTCCCGGTGTCCGTGCACATCAGGGCGCTCCCTGAAGACCATTCAGCCACGCGCTTTCCGCCAGTCGCAGCTCTCCGGCCTCCTGACGTGAGACGCGGCTACGGCTTGAGGCTGCTGACCACGTCGGCCGTGGCGGAGACGCCGTTGTAGATGGTCGGGGCCAGGCTGGTGCTCGCCATGAAGAAGCCGAGCAGAGCGCAGACCAGCGCGTGGGAGAGCTTCAGGCCTCCGTTGCGCAGGAAGATCACCGCCAGGACCAGCAAAAGCAGCACCACGGAGACGGATACGGCCATGTGTCGCCCTCCTCGGCCAGTTGCCGCGTGGGGTGTGCGGCATTCGGCGGCCAGTCTGGCGGAGCGGGGGCGCCGTACGGCCGTACGGCACGTCGGCCGAACGGGTATTAACCGGCCGCGACCCGTTACGCGGCGCCCGTACCGGTCCCCTTGCCGTTCCCGCCGCCGTCCGTACGCCGCAGGAAGGCCGCGAGCCCGGCGAGGTCGTCGGTGTTGAGGTGGTCGACGCCGGCGGCGAGCAGCTCCGTCCAGAGGGCGTCGCGGGCCGCTCCCGGGTGGTCCGGGGTGGCCCAGAACCGTATGCGCTGTCCGGCCCGGTGCGCGGCGGTGACGAGGGCGTGGAGGCGGGCCCGCTCGGCCGCGGGGAAGGGGCCGGTGCCCTGCCAGGTGAAGCCCTGGTTCCAGTTGGCGCTGATCAGCGGGACGAAGGAGGCCGGGGCAGTGGTGCCGAGGTCGTCCAGGCGGCCGTCGTAGAAGGCGTACCGCACGGGTTGCGCCTCCATGGGGGCGCGGGCCGCGCGGTCGCCCGAGACGACGGCCGTGACGGCGCCGGGCCGTACGGTGCTGTGCGCGCAGGTGCTCAGCATGCGCCGGTACGGGGCGAGTTGGCGGTGCAGTGCGCGGTAGGCGGCCGCGCCGTCCGCCTTGATGTCGATGAGCAGCTGCACGGGCTCGCGGTAACCGGCGTACACCGTCCCGTGGTTGGCCCTCACGCGCGCGAGCAGCGGATCGAGGTACAGGGAGCGGAGCGTACGGGTGGGGTCGAGCTGCCAGGGCTCGTGGGCGACGAGCAGGTCGGCGCCGACCAGGAAGACATCCGCCTCGACGCTGGTGAAGCCGTGTGCGAGGGCGTCGTGGAGCGGGCGCTGGTGGAGGTAGTCGTTGTGCGCGTGGGCGCGGCGCAGCGGCCTGACGGGCGCCGCCCGGTGCGCGGCGGCGGCCCGCTGTGCGGGCAGGACACCCCCTAAGGGGACGGTGGCCGCTGCGGTGAGCGTGGTGAAGGCGGCGACGGCGGACCGGCGGGACAGTGGCGCCATGAGGACCTCCCGGGCTACTAGGGGGACGGTGCCGAGTATGCGGCGCCGTCCGGACAACCGGGTTGCCTCGCTCGCAGTTGGCCGACGGGGCACGCGTGCGCGGGCGTCCTCACCGGCGCCGGGCGCGTGTCATGCCGGGGTGACGTGCCACGGCGTGCAGGTACTCGAGCGCGTCGAGGACCACCGTGCGGTCGTACCAGTCCAGCCAGCGCCCCACCTGGCGGCCGGTCCGGTCCAGGGCCTTGAGCTGGGCGGCGTGGAGCTCCTGGATGGGGCGTGCGAAGTGGGCGGAGACCATCCCGATGCAGCGGCCGTCGCTCACCAGGGGCACGCTGTGCACGGAGCGGCTGCCCGCGTCGAGGACCGCCTGGCGGGCGTCCTCGGTGAACACCGGGGCGGTGGCGACGTCGCGGACGGTGAGCTGGGTCATGTCCCGCGCCGCCTGCGCACAGGCGGTGCCGTCGTCGCCGACGTACTGGAAGAAGCTCACGAACTCCTCGCTCAGCCCCTCGTGCTTCTCCAGCCACAGTCCGCCCGTGGCGTGGTCCCCGATCTGCACGTTGCCCATGTCCGTGGCCGTGACCGCCAGCGTCTGCGAGAGCGTCGCCTGGAGCACGGCGCTGCGGTGCGCGCGTGCCGCGTCGTCGATGGCGAGGAGGTCCAGGCTCGGAGCGGGGCGCCGGGCCCGGCCCGGGAACCAGCACTCCGCCCCGTGGTCCGGCCGGTCCAGCCGCACCACGGCCTCGGCGAGGGTGCGCAGCTTGACGTTGAAGCGCTGCGAGGCGTGCTGCATCAGCGCGAACGCGGCCTCCGCGTCCGCCAGCCGGTAGCGCTCGCGGAGGATGCCCTGCGCCTGGGCGATCAGGGGGCGGTTACGGGCCTGGACACGCAGGTGCCGCAGTTCGCCACGCAGCCGCGCCAGCTCGTCCAGGGGGCTCGTGCCGTCGGTGTCCCACGCACCGGGCTGGGGGGTGTCGGTCATGGAGGCGCGCCTGCCCCGGTCCGCGCGGATCACACTGTGTGGTCACTCACGGGGGTGGTCCAGCACCACTCGAAGGGCACGTCGAGCCAGCCGCTGGTCACGCCCCGTTCACACACTCCGCCCAGTCGACCGTACGGTCGCACCAGCGCTCCAGCAGGACCCGGTCGTGGCCGACGGCGAGGAGTCCGGCGCCGTGCTCACGGCGGTACGCCTCGACGACGGCGACCAGCGCGGCGGTCGTGGAGGCGTCGAGCATGGCGGTCATCTCGTCGCAGACCAGCCAGCGCGGGCGCAGCACCAGCGCGCGGGCGAGGCAGGCGCGCTGGAGCTGGCCGTCGCTGACCTCGTGCGGGCGGCGGGCGAGCAGGTCGTCGGTGAGGCCCACCGTGCGGGCCAGCTCGGCCGTGCGGTCCTCGGCCCCGGCGCGGCGGCCGGTGGCGCGCAGCGGCTCGGCGATCAGGTCGCGCAGCCGCAGCCGGGGGTCCGCGGACAGCCGGGGCTGCTGGAAGACGACGCCGATGGCGGTGCGCAGCTCGCGCGGCGCGCGGTGGCGCCAGCCGCGTACGGGCTCGCCGTCGACGGTGACGCGGCCCGCGTCCGGGCGGTGCAGCAGTGCGGCGACCCGGGCGAGGGTCGACTTGCCGCAGCCGCTGGGGCCGAGGAGGCCGACGGACTCGCCGGGTGCGAGGGTCAGGGAGGCGTCGCGGAAGACGGGCGTGCGCGGGTCGTATCCGGCGGTGACGGCGTCGAGTTCAAGCACGGGTCGGCTCCTCGGCGGCCGCGGTGTGGGCGTGGTGGCAGGCGACGCCGTCCTGGAAGCGCGGCACCGTCCCGCAGGCGTCCGTCGCGCGGTCGCAGCGGGCGGCGAAGGCGCAGCCGTCGGGCAGGGCGCCCAGCTCCGGGGGCAGGCCCGGGATGGGGGTGAAGTCCCGCTCGGGGAGGGCGGCGAGCAAGCCGCGCGCGTACGGGTGGCGGGGGCCGGGGGCGCCGAAGAAGCGGTCGGCGGCGGTGAGTTCCACGATCCGGCCGGCGTACATCACGGCGACCCGGTCGGCGATCCGCTCGGCGGCGGCCAGGTCGTGAGTGATCAACAGCAGTGCGCGGCCCTCGTCGGCGTGGCGGCGCAGTTCGTCCACGGTGCGGTCGACCAGGTCGCGGTCGAGGCCGGTGGTCGGCTCGTCGGCGAGCAGCAGCGGCGCGTCGCCGACGAGCGCGAGGGCGGTGGCGGCGCGCTGTGCCTGGCCGCCGGAGAGTTCGTGCGGATGGTGGTCCAGGAGGCCGGGCGGGAAGGAGGCCCGTTCCGCGGCCGCGACGGCCGCCGCGCGGAGGTCCGCCCGCGGTGTGCCGGCCAGCTCGCGCAGGGTCTCCTCCAGCTGCGCCCGTACGGTGCGTACGGGGGTGAGGTGCGCGGCCGGGGACTGCGGTACGAGGCCGATGCGCCGGCCCCGTACCGTACGGGCGAGGACGCGCTCGTCGGCGGAGAGCACGTCGATGCCGTCGATCACCGCCGTGCCGGCGGTCTGCGCGTTGCCGGGCAGCAGGCCGAGCAGGGCGGAGGCGAGGACGGACTTGCCGCAGCCGCTCTCGCCGACGAGGGCGAGGCACTCCCCCGCCGCCAGGTCGAAGCTCGCGCCGCTGACGGCGGCGACGTGGCGGCCGCCGCGCATCCGGAAGCGTACGGACATCTCCCGTACAGACAGGACGGGGCTCACAGCATCAGCTCCGATCGGCGGCGCGGGTTGAGCCGTTCCCGCCAGGCACCGGCCAGGCCGGCGATGGCGAGCGTCGGGATGATCAGGAACAGGCCGGGGAAGAGCGTCGGCCACCAGTCGCCGGCGAGCAGCGAACCGCGCGCCGTCTGCACCAGGTTGCCGAGGCTCGCCTGGTGGGGCGGCAGGCCCAGCCCCAGGAAGGACAGTGCCGACTCGTGCCACATGGCGTGCGGCACCATCAGCACAGCCGCGAGCCCCGCCTGCGGCAACACCGCGGGCAGCAGATGCCGGACGGTCACGCGCCACCGCGAGGCGCCGCCCGAGACCGCCGCGTCGATGTAGGGGCGCGAGCGCAGTGACAGCACCTCGGAGCGGACGATCCGGGCGGTGGACAGCCAGTGCGTGAGCGCGACGGAGACGATGACGGGCCACACGCCGGGGCGGAACATCGCCACGATGAAGATGCCGAGCAGCAGGTGCGGTACGGAGGCGAAGGTGTCGACGAGCCGCATGAGGAGCCGGTCGGTCCAGCCGCCGAAGGCGGCGGCGGCCGCGCCCACGGCCGTGCCGATGACGGTGGCGACGAGCGCCGCGACGAGCCCGACGAGGAGCGAGACGCGCAGCCCGTACACGCAGCGCAGGAGCAGGTCGCGGCCGACGTCGTCGGTGCCGAAGGGGTGGGCCCAGGACGGCGGCTGGAGCTTCAGCGACAGGTCGACGGCCTGCTGGTCGAGCCGCACCAGCGGCGGTACGACGAGCACGGCGAGGACGACCGCCGCGACGATCACGGCGGAGACCGCGACCCGTACGGTGCGGGTGGAGCGGCGGGTGCGCCCATGGGAGCGCCAGAGGACGTCAGCCATCGAAGCCCACCCTCGGGTCGGCGAGCCCGTACAGCAGGTCGGAGAGGAGGTTGCCCAGCAGCACCGCGGCCGTGGCGAGCACGGTGAGTGCGGCGAGGAGCGGGAAGTCGACGGAGGTGGCGGCCTGCACGGTGGCGGCCGCGATGCCCGGCCAGCTGAAAACCGACTCAACAAGCAAGGCGCCCGTGATCAGCTCCGGCACGCGTGAACCGATGAGCGTGAGCATCGGCAGCATCCCGGACCGCAGCGCGTGCCCGAGCAGCACGGTCCGCTCCCCGAGGCCGCGCGCGCGTGCGCCGCGCACCGGGTCCTCGTCGAGCGCGTCGGCGACGCCCTGCCGTACGTAGAGGAAGAACCACGGCAGTTGGGAGACGCCCAGCACGAGCGCGGGGAGGACCAGGTGGGAGGCGACCTGCTGGAAGGTGACGGTGTCGCTGGCGGTGTCGGTGAGACCGCCGGCCGGCAGGACGCCCAGTTCGAGCGCGAAGAACCAGATGGCGAGCAGCCCGAGCCAGAAGGCGGGGGCGGCTTCCAGGGTGTACGCGGCGGAGGTGGCGCACCGGTCGAGCCAGCCGCCCTGCCGCCGTGCCGCGAGCACGCCCAGGCCGGTGCCGAGGAGGATGGCGACGGCGAAGGCGGTGGCGGCGAGCAGCACGGACCAGCCGATGCGTTCGCCGATGACGTCGGCGACGGGCTGGCGCATGACGCTGGAGTCGCCGAGGTCGCCGGTGACGGCGGAGGTGAGCCAGTCCCACCAGCGCGGGACGAGCGGCTGGTCGACGCCGAGGTTGGCGCGCAGCTGGTCGAGGTTCTCCTGGGAGGCGGTGAGTCCGGCGGTGCCGGCGTACGCCTTGACGGGGTCGAAGGGGGAGGCTGCGGCGACGGCGAAGACGCCGAACGTCACGACGAGGAGGACGGGGACGGCGAACAGCGCCCGCCGCCCCGCCATCCGGGCCATCGCCCCCCAGGGGAGGCGACGGCCGGCCTGCTTGTCGGTCACTTCTTCGGGGTCCAGTCCTCGACGTTCCACCAGGGGCCGGCGGCGAGGCCGTGGTCGTGCGGCTCGACCTGCGTGGACAGTCCGTCCCAGAAGGTGGTGAGGACGTACACGTGGTCGATGTGGGTGAGGAAGGTGTAGCCGGGGTTCTTCACCAGCTCGCGCTGGACGGTGTCGTAAGCGGCCTTCCGGGCGGCCTTGTCGTTGGTCCTGCGGCCGTCGTCCAGGGCCTTGTCGACGGCCGGGTTGTCGTACCAGGCCATGTTGTTGAAGCCGTCGCCGCCGAGGGAGGACTTCAGCAGCAGGTACTGGTCGAAGTCGGGGTCGCCGGGCGAGCCGCCGCCCGCGAGGACCGCGTCCTGCTTCATGCGCGGCTGGATGACCTCCCATGTGCCGGCCTGGGTGGTGATGTCGATGCCGGCCTTCTTGGCGTCGGAGGCGTAGGCGAGGGCGTGGTCCTGGCGGAGCTTGTCGCCGGAGAGGTACCAGAGCGGGAAGGCGGCGCGGACGCCGTCCTTGACGCGGATGCCGTCGGGGCCGGGCTTCCAGCCCGCCTCGTCGAGGATCTTCTTCGCCTGGCCCAGGTCGTGGGGGCGCTCGGTGCCCTTGGTGAACCACTCGCTGTCGGTGGGGACCGGGCCGTAGGCGGGCTTGCCGGCGCCTTCGAGGATCTTGTCGACCATGGCCTGGCGGTCGACGGCGACGTCGAGGGCGCGGCGGATGGCGGTGTCGCCGGTGACCTCGTTGTGGGTGGGCAGGGTCACGGTCCGGTAGTCGTACGTCGTGGCCTCGTAGGTCTTCTTGCCGCCGTCGTTCTTGAAGCCCTTGGCGAGGTTGGGCGGCAGGATCGCGCCGTCGAGGTCGCCGGAGCGCAGGCGGGTGGCGCGGACGTCGTCGTCCTTGATGATCGCCATGGTGAACTTCTCCACCTTCGGCGCGCCGCCCCAGTAGTGGGGGTTGGCCTTGAAGCTGAGCTTCTCGCCCTTGGACCAGCCGGTGAGGACATACGGGCCGGTGCCGATGGGCTTGGTGGTGAAGGGGCCGGAGTTGACGTCCTGCCTGGCCGCGATGTGCTCGGGGGCGATGGCGAGGACCGTGCGCTCGGCGAAGGGCGCGTACGGGTACTTGAGCGTGAAGACGACGGTGTCGTCGCCGACCGCCTTGACGTCCTTGAGGGCGTCGAGCTCGGTCTTCGAGGGGTTGTTCGTCTTGGCGTCGAGGATCGTCCGGTAGGTGAAGACGACGTCCTTGGCGCTGAACGGCTTGCCGTCGCTGAAGGTGACGCCCTTGCGGAGCTTGTACGTGTACGTCAGGCCGTCCGCGCTCACCTCGGGCAGCTCGGCGGCGAGGGCGGGCTGGAGCTTCATGTCGCCGTCGAAGGCGAGGAGCCCGTCGAAGATCTTGGAGTTGCCGTCCTTGCCGTAGCCGAGGAGGGGGCTGAGCGTCTCGGGCTCGTACGCGATGCCGACGACCGCGCTCTCCCCGGCGCCGTGGTTCTTCTCCCCGGGGGTGGGGTTGGAGCAGGCCGCCGCGGTGAGGGCCAGGGCCCCGGCCAGCGTCGCGGCGGCCGTGCCGCGTATGGCGCGTATGGATCGGGCGGTCATGGTCCGCACCCCTCTTGAAGATCGGATGTTGTTGCGAGCGATTCGCAATTAAACATCATGTAGAGGGGTGGGCACCTACCGCGGTCCTTACCCGGCCCTCTCGGGGGCGGGAAGGTCCACCAGCTTGGCGAGGGTGCGCTTGTGGTGCCCCGCCGAACCGAGCGCGATCTGGTCGGCCTTGGCCCGCTTGAGGTAGAGGTGCGCGGGGTGTTCCCAGGTCATGCCGATGCCGCCGTGCAGCTGGACGCACTCCTCGGCGGCGCGCACCGCGACGCGCGAGCAGTACACCTGGGCGACGGCCACGGCGAGCGGTGCGCCGGGGCCGGCGGTGGCGAGCGCGTCGGCGGCGCTCCGGGCGGCGGCCCGGGCGCCCGCGACGTCCAGCCAGAGCTGCGCCATGCGGTGCTTGAGCGCCTGGAAGGAGCCGACGGGGCGGTTGAACTGGTGGCGCTCGCGGGTGTGCCGGACCGTCTCCTCCAGGCACCACTCGGCCACGCCGAGCTGCTCGGAGGCGAGCAGGCCGGCCCCGGCGAGCAGGCCGCGGCGGACGGCCGCGCGGGCGGCGTCGGCGTCCGCGAGGCGGGTGCCGCCGGCGCCGGCGGTCACGGTGGCGAGGGGCCGGGTCAGGTCCAGCGGGGTCTGCGGCACGATCTCGGCGTCGGCGGCGTCGACCGCGTACAGCCCGTCGGGGCGCACCACGAGCAGGACGTCGGCGCGGACGGCGTCGGCGACCCCGGAGACCGGCCCCGGGACGGCCCCGGAGGCGCCGGTCGCCATGGTGACCGGGTCGTCGCCGGGCCCGGCGGCGAGCGGGACGGCGAGGACCGCGACCTTGCGGCCGGCGGCCAGCTCCGCCAGGAGGTCCCGGGCGTCGACGGCCAGCAGCGTCTCGGTCGCGACGACCGCGCTGGTGAGGTACGGCGCGGGCGTGACCGCGCGGCCCAGCTCCTCCAGGACGACGGCGGCCTCGCGGTGCGTGGCGCCCTGTCCGCCGGACTTCTCGGGGACGAGGAGCCCGGCCGCGCCCATGCCGGCGGCGAGTCCCTGCCAGACGGCGGGGTCGTACGGCGTGCCCGCCTCGACGCGCGCGGGCAGGGCGGCCGGGTCGGCGCGGCCGGCGAGGAGGGACCGTACGGCGGCCCGGAGGTCGTTCTCCTCCTCGGTGTACAGCAGGTCCGTCATCGCGCCAGGTCCTTCCATGCGACGTCCTTGTCGTTGCGCGGCTCGGCGGGCAGGCCGAGGACGCGTTCCGCGACGATGTTGAGGAGCACCTCGCTCGTGCCGCCCTCGATGGAGTTGCCCTTGGAGCGGAGGTAGCGGTAGCCGGCGTCGCGGCCGGTGAAGTCGACGAGTTCGGGGCGGCGCATGGTCCAGTCCCCGTACAACAGGCCCTCCTCGCCGAGGAGTTCCACCTCCAGGCCGCTGATCTCCTGGTTGAGGCGGGCGAAGGCGAGCTTCATGCCGCTGCCCTCGGGGCCGGGCTGGCCAAGGGCGAGCTGCTGGCGCAGCCGCTCGCCGGTCAGCCGGGCGACCTCGGCGTCCACCCACAGGTCGAGCAGGCGCTGGTGGAGGTCGTGGGTGCGCAGCTCGGGGCGGTCGCGCCAGGTGCGCGCGACGGTTGCGATCATGCCGCCCTCGCGCGGGATGCGGGCGCCGCCGATGGCGACCCGCTCGTTGTTCAGCGTGGTCTGGGCGACCTTCCACCCCTCGCCGACCTCGCCGAGGCGGTGCGCGTCGGGGATGCGGACGTCGGTGAGGAAGACCTCGTTGAACTCCGCCTCGCCGGTGATCTGGCGCAGCGGCCGCACCTCGACGCCCGGGTCGGTCATGTCGCACAGGAAGTAGGTGATGCCCCGGTGCTTGGGCACGTCGGGGTCGGTACGGGCGATGAGGATCGCCCAGCGGGCCACGTGGGCGCTGGAGGTCCACACCTTCTGCCCGTTGACCACCCAGTCGCCCCCGCCCCCGTCCCGGACCGCGCGGGTGGCGAGCGCGGCGAGGTCGGAGCCGGCGCCGGGCTCGCTGAACAGCTGGCACCAGACCTCCTCCCCCAGCCACAGGGGGCGCAGGAAGCGGCGCTTCTGCTCCTCGGTGCCGTACGCGAGGATCGTCGGGGCCGCCATGCCGAGCCCGATGCCGATGCGGCGCGGGTCGTTGTCGGGCGCTCCGGCGGCCGCCAGCTCGGCGTCGACGACGGCCTGGAGGGAGCGCGGCGCGTCGAGGCCGCCGAGGCCGACGGGGTAGTGGACCCAGGCGAGCCCGGCGTCGAAGCGGGCCGCGAGGAAGTCGGCGCGGTCGGTGGTGGCGGGCGGGTGGGCCTTCAGCAACGCGCGCGTGCGTGCGCGCAGTTCGGCGGCGTCGGTCACTTGGCGGCTCCTTCCGTGAGGGCTTCCCCTGCGGCCGGGAGGACGACGAGGCGACCCGTCGTGGTGCCGTCGGCGACGCGCTGCACGGCGGCCGCCGCGTCCGCGAAGGCGACCCGGTCGCTGATCAGCGGCTTGATCAGGCCCTTGGCGGCGTACTCGGTGAGCGTGTCGTGGCAGCGGCGGACGGCCTCGGGGTCCTTCTGGTTGTACAGGCCCCAGTGCAGGCCGAGGATCGAGTAGTTCTTGACGAGGGCGTGGTTGAGGGCGGGCGCCGGGATGTCGCCGCTCGCGAAGCCGACGACGACGATCCGGCCCTCGAACGCCACGCACTTGGCGGACTTGGCGTACGCGTCGCCGCCGACCGGGTCGTAGACGACGTCGGCGCCCCGGCCGCCGGTGGCGTCCTTCACGGCGGCGACGATGTCGTCGGTACGCCGGTCGATGACCAGGTCACAGCCGAGTTCACGGGCGACGGCGGCCTTGTCGGCGCCGCCGACGACGCCGATGACGGTGGCGCCGGCCGCCTTGCCGAGCTGTACGGCGGCGCTGCCGACCCCGCCCGCGGCGGCGTGGACGAGGAGCGTCTCCCCCTCGCGGAGCCCGGCCCTGCGGTGCAGTCCGAAGAAGCCGGTCTGGTAGCCGATGTGGAGGGCGGCGGCCTCGGCGTCGTCGAGGGCGGCGGGCGCGGGCAGCACCGCGGCCGCGTCGGCGACGGCGTACTCGGCGAGGCCGCCGTACGGCAGCGCGGGCGTGGCGATCACGCGGCGGCCGTCCTCGGTCTCGCCGCAGACCTCCACGCCGGGCGTGAACGGCAGAGGCGGGCGCACCTGGTAGTGGCCCCGGCACAGCAGCGCGTCCGGGAAGTTGATGTTGGCGGCCCGGACCTTCAGCAGCAGCTGCCCCTCGCCGGGCGTGGGCCGGTCCACCTCGTCGAGCCGCATCACCTCGCTCGGCTCACCGTTCCGGTGTACGCGCCATGCCTGCATGCGGGCCTCCACTAGGGGTCGGACGGAACCACGATGGAGCGCATACTAAGCGGTCGCTTGCCCGTCGGGGAAGAGGCGGGCCCCGGTGGCGCACCCGCCCACCGGGGCCTTGGGGTGTGTCGCGACAGGGGTACGTCAGCGGCCGAAGACCTCGAAGGTCACGGCCGGGCGCCCGCCGAACCGCGCCGCGGCGGCCTGCGCGTTGCCGGTGAGGAAGGCACGGACGTACTCCTCCGGGTCCTGGTCCGTCAGCGCCTCGATGTACGCGCGGTGCTCCAGCAGCGAGCGCACGGCACGCTCCAGGCCGGGTGTCGCGTCCACGGCGTGGGTGGGGCTGACGGAGCCGGCGACCGCCACCCAGCGCACCCCGTCCCACGGCTGGAGGCCCTGCTCGACGAGCTCGGGGAAGATCCAGCGGTTGCCCGCGTCGGCCGCCGCATCGAGCGTGGCGCGGCCGACGGCGACGTGGTCCGGGGTGTTCCAGGCGACACCGCCCCAGGTGTCGCGGTGGTTGAGGGTGATGACGAGCTCGGGGCGGTGGCGGCGGATCGCGGCGGCGATGTCCCGGCGCAGCCCGAGGCCGTACTCCACGACCCCGTCCTTGTGGTCGAGGAACTCCACCTCCGAGACGCCGACGACCGCCGCGCTGGCCCGCTGCTCCCGTTCCCGCAGCGGCCCGCAGGTCGCGGGGTCGATGGTGTCGATGCCCGCCTCGCCGCGCGTCGCGAGGACGTACGTCACCTCGCGCCCGGCGTCGGTCCAGGCGGCGACGGCGGCGGCGCATCCGTATTCGAGGTCGTCGGGGTGGGCGACGACGGCGAGGGCGCGCTGCCAGTCCTCGGGCATGGGCTGGAGCTGGGCGGCCGGTCCACCGGTTGCTTGATCAGTCATGGGCGCAGGATACGGGCGGGGCCGACCGGCGCCGACGCCCCGTCAGGTCTCCGTCAGAGCGCGCCGTCAGGTCTCCGTCAAGTCGCCGTCAGAGCGCGCCGTCAGGTCACCGTCAGACCGCCGTCAGATCTCGTTGCGCGCCAGGGCGAGCAGCCGGTCCAGGACGCGGTGGCCGCCCGCGCGGAGCCCGTCGTGTTCGAACTCGTCGGTCACCCACGTCCGCAGGCCCCGGATCGTCCGCGCGGTGGCGAGCGAGTGCGCCGTGTCGACGTACAGGTCGTCGTGGTACACGGCGGCGGCGACCGGTACGGCGGTGGCGGCGAGGCGCTCGGCGTCGTACAGCGGCGTCCAGTCCTCGCGGGCGGCGAGCAGGCCGGCGGTCTCGCGCAGGGGCCGCAGGGCCGGGTCGGTGTCGAAGTGCCAGGGGTGGATGGTCTCGCCGGTGAAGAGCAGCGGCCCGTCCCCCTCCAGGGCCTTGGCGGCGTCGAACTCCGGGAACTCCCCGCGTACCCGCTCGGCCGCCCACGCCGTGGGGCCCTGGCCGCGCGCGGGGCCCTGGGCGTAGATGGCCTCGTGCAGCAGGGCGTACAGCGGGTGCGCCGCGAACGACAGCGCCGCCCGCACCTCCTCCTGGAAGGCGTCGGAGAGGACCGGGCCGCCGGCGCCGCGGACGAAGGCGTTCTCCAGCAGGTAGTGGAGGCGGTGGCTGCCGTCCCCGCCGCCGAGCAGGATGCCCAGCGACTGGAAGGCCTCCGGGGTCAGCAGGTGGCCGCCCGGCAGGACCGTGCGGTGCTCGGCGAGGTGGGCGGCGATACGGCGGGCGCGTTCGACGTCCTGCGGGTAGCGGGCGTAGTGGTCCTCGGCCTTGCGCCGCATGCGGGGGTAGGCGGCGCGGTAGACGTCGTCGGCGCGGGCGTCCAGCGAGGGCAGGCCGCCGGTGATGAGGACGGTCCGCAGGCCCTCCGGGGCGGCGGACAGGTAGTGGGTGGCGCAGAAGCCGCCGAAGCTCTGGCCGAGCACGGTCCAGGGGGCGCCGCCCGCCAGCCGCTGCCGGATCAGTTCGCAGTCCCGCACGATGGAGTCGGCGCGGAAGTGCGCAAGGTAGTCGGCCTGGGCGGCGGGGCCGCCGCACAGGGGCAGGGTCTGCCGGTTGGCGGGGGTGGAGCGGCCGGTGCCGCGCTGGTCGAGGAGCAGCACCCGGAACTCCTGGACGGCGCGGCCCAGCCACGCCTGGGCACCGACGAAACGGCGGGCGCCGAAGCCGGGGCCGCCCTCCAGGTAGACCAGCCACGGCAGGTCGGCGCCCACCCTCCCGGAGGCCACGACCTCGCGGGCGTACAGCTCGATGTGCGCGCCGGAGGGGTCGCCGTGGTCGAGCGGGACGGTGAAGCGGTGGTCGGTGAGGACGACCCCGGGCTGGCGGTAGCTGGTCAACGCGGCTCCTGTCGCCTTCTGGCTGTGCGGTGGTACGCCGCCCAGTCCACCACAGGCCGAGACCCGCACTGACCAGGGGCCATGTGACCGGGGGCCTTCTGCTCGCCGCCCGCGCACCCGTACGGTGATCATGACCGTGTCCCGCATCGAGGTGGAGCCCCCGGGGCCCTTCCAGCGGTCCGGCTGCGCCGGCTCCCGGGGAGGCCGGCGGTGGGACCCGACGGTCCCCGGACGGGCCCGGACGCCCCCGCACGCGGTCGCTGCCCCCAGGGGTCCGATGCTAGAAATGGGGCATGAACGGACGTCTCGGACGACCCAGGCGCGTGTCGGGCGCCCGGCTCCGTTCCCTGCTGCGGGCCCGCAGCGTGGCCGGGCAGGTGCTGCTGCTCCAGGTCGTCGTCGCGGTGCTGCTGATCGTCGCCGCGGTGGTCGCGCTCGCATACCAGGAGCGGCACGACGGCGAGCAGGAGGCGAAGAGCCGGTCGCTCGCCGCCGCCGAGTCCTTCGCGGACGCCCCGGGCACCGCGCGGGCCCTGGCGTCGCCGGACCCGTCGGCCGCCCTGCGGGCGCACGCCGAGGAGGCGCGGCGCGGCGCGGGCGTGGACTTCTTCGTGGTGATGACACCGGACGGCACGCGCCTTGTCGACACCGACCCGTCGCTGGTCGGCACGCGTGCCGAGGGGGTCGAGCGGGCCGCCGGGGGCACGCCGTTCGCGGAGATCTTCGAAGGTGCCCCGAACGACGCGGCGCGGGCCGTCGTGCCCGTCGAGGGCCCGGACGGCGCGGTCGTGGGGCTGGTGAGCGCCGGGGTGGAGATCGAGAACGTCGGGGCGGCCGTCAACCGCCACCTGCCGGTGCTGCTCGTCTCCGCGGCCGGCGCGCTGGCCCTGGCCGTCGGCAGCTCCGCGCTGGTGAGCCGGCGGCTGAGCCGCCAGACGCACGGCCTGGGCCCCACCGAGATGACCCGGATGTACGAGCACCACAACGCCGTCCTGCACGCCGTGCGCGAGGGCGTGATCCTGATCGGCGGCGACGGCCGCCTGACGCTCGCCAACGACGAGGCGCGCAGGCTGCTGGAGCTGCCCGCGGCGGCCGAGGGGCGCCGCGTCACCGAGCTGGGTCTGGACGAGGGCATCGCGGAGCTGCTGGCCTCGGGCCGTACCGTCACGGACGAGGTGCACCTGGCCGCCGACCGGCTGCTGGCCGTGAACACCCGCCCCACGGCCCCGTACGGCGGCGCCTCCGGCACGGTCGCGACGCTCCGCGACACCACCGAGCTGCGCGCCCTGTCGGGTACGGCGGAGGTGGCCCGGGAGCGGCTGAAGCTGCTGTACGAGGCGGGGGTGCGGATCGGCACCACGCTGGACGTGCGGCGGACCGCCGAGGAGCTGTCGGAGGTGGCGGTCCCCCGGTTCGCGGACTTCGTCACGGTGGAGCTGCTGGACCCGGTGCTGCGCGGCGAGGAGCCGACCGACGAGCACACCGAGATGCGGCGCGCGGCCGTGAGCGGCATCCGCGAGGACCCGCCGCTGCAGCCGGTGGGCGACGTGATCAGGTTCGACGTGCCGACGACGCCGATGGCGGCGGCGCTGGCGACCGGGCACGCGGCGCTGGAGGCGGACCTGAGGGTGGCGCACGGCTGGCGGGCCCAGGACCCCGACGGGGCCGACACGGCGCTGGCGTACGGCATCCACTCGCTGATCGCGGTGCCCCTGCAGGCGCGGGGCGTGGTGATGGGCATGGCCAACTTCTGGCGCTCGGAGCGGCCCGAGCGGTTCGAGGAGGAGGACCTCGCCTTCGCGGAGGAGCTGGCCGCCCGCGCCGCCGTCGCGATCGACAACGCCCGCCGGTTCACCCGCGAGCACACCATGGCCGTCACCCTGCAGCGGAGCCTGCTGCCCCGGGTGCTGCCCGAGCAGGAGGCGCTGGAGGTCGCGTACCGCTATCTGCCCGCGCAGGCCGGGGTGGGCGGCGACTGGTTCGACGTGATCCCCCTGCCGGGCGCGCGGGTCGCGCTGGTGGTAGGCGATGTGGTGGGGCACGGCCTGCACGCCGCCGCCACGATGGGCCGGCTGCGTACGGCGGTGCACAACTTCTCGGCCCTGGACCTGCCGCCGGACGAGCTGCTGGGCCATCTGGACGAGCTGGTCTCCCGCATCGACGAGGAGGAGGCGGGCGACGGCAGCGGCGACGGCATCACGGGCGCCACCTGTCTGTACGCCATCTACGACCCGGTGTCCGGAAGCTGCAGCATGGCGACGGCCGGGCACTTCGCCCCGGCGCTGGTCATGCCGGACGGGACGGTGGATTTTCCCCCGGTGCCGGTCTTCCCGCCGCTGGGCCTCGGCGGCGGACCGTTCGAGACGGCGGAGATGCGGCTGCCGGAGGGCAGCCGGCTGGTGCTGTACACCGACGGCCTCATCGAGCACCGCGACCGTGACGTCGACACCGGTCTGCGGCTGCTGTGCGACACGCTGGCCGGGCACCGGGCGGACCGGACGGCGGAGGAGACCTGCCAGGCCGTCTTCAGCGCGATGCTGCCTCCGCACCGCAGGGACGACATCGCGCTGCTGGTGGCGCGCACCCGGCTGCTGGACCCGGACCGGGTGGCGGACTGGGACGTGCCCGCCGACCCCGCGGCCGTCGCGCCGGTACGCGCCGCGTGCGGCCGCCAGCTGGAGGCGTGGGGCCTGGGCGACATCGGGTTCACCACGGAGCTGATGCTCAGCGAACTGATCACCAACGCGATCCGGTACGGCTCCGAGCCCATCCACGTACGGCTGCTGCGCGAACGCAGCCTGATCTGCGAGGTGTCCGACGGCAGCAGCACCTCGCCGCACCTGCGGCGCGCGGCGACGACGGACGAGGGCGGGCGCGGACTGTACCTGGTGTCGCAGTTCGCGGGGCGGTGGGGGACGCGGT
Organism: Streptomyces sp. NPDC030862; assembly: GCF_055571835.1. Lineage (NCBI taxonomy): Bacteria > Bacillati > Actinomycetota > Actinomycetes > Kitasatosporales > Streptomycetaceae > Streptomyces > Streptomyces sp. NPDC030862. The sequence goes on from NZ_JBVIEN010000001.1 coordinate 154,480, forward strand.
ACACGCCCACGGGGAAGGTGATGTGGACGGAGCAGCCGCTGACCGGCGGACCGCAGCCGGTGGCGGAGCTGCTGCTCGACGACCTGTCGTGGTGACGGGGCCGGTCCGACGGGGCGGGCGCTACCCGCGGTGGGCGCAGCTCCAGGCGCCCATGCCCTGCTGGGCGGCGAGCCGCTTGGCGGTCGCGATCTGCTCGCTCCTGGTGGCGAGGTCCGCCCGGGGCGCGTACTTGCGGCCTCCCGCCGCCTCCCAGCTGGACTGGGTGAACTGCAGCCCGCCGTAGTGGCCGTTGCCCGTGTTGGCCTTCCAGTTGCCGCTGGACTCGCACTGCGCGATGGCGTCCCAGTCGACGCGCGGCGCCGCGTGGGCGGCGGCCGGGGCGGCGGGCGCGGCGAGCAGGACCGCGGCGTGGGCGGCGAGCACGGTCAGGAGCAGCGAGTTCGTACGACGACGGGACATGGGCGTCCTCTCCCTCGGGGACCTGCCACGGACGGGGCAGGGTGCTCCGACCGTAGAACCGGGTCCGGGAACCGGCACGCGCAGTTGCGCCCATCGGGCTGTTGTGGTCGATGTATCGACAATTCGCGCGCGGGGAGCGTCGGTCAGCGCGCCCGTACGGGGCGGGGCCAGGACACGGCGGTGGGGGGGGGGGGGGGGGGGGGGGGGGGGGGGGGGGGGGGGGGGGGAGGGGGGGGGGGGAGGGGGGGGGTGGGGGGAGGGGGGGGGGGGGAGGGTCGG
>NZ_JBVIEN010000001.1:155227-614485 GCF_055571835.1 Streptomyces sp. NPDC030862
TGGGGGCAGGTGAATAGCAAGTCCGTGGGAGGGAAGTGGAGCCGAGCGTTCGGGGGGGGGGAGGGGCCGGGACGTGGGGGTGTGGATGTTCTCGGTGCCCCCCCCCGCCAGGCGCGGGTAGTCGAGGGTGTCCGGGGTGTCGGTGGGCTGGTGGTAGTGGGGGTTACGGAAGTTCGCCGTACCGGTGAGCATCAGGGCCGGGATGCCGACGTTCCAGAAGGCCGCGTGGTCGCTGCGGTCGAGGTGGGCCAGCGGGGGCACCGCGAGCCCGGCGAGCGCGCCCAGCGGGCCGAGCGGCCGCGGGTCGCGCAGGGTGACGCAGGGCAGCGGCGGCCGCGCGGCCCCGGCCGCCTGGCGCCACAGCCGGGCCGCCGCGTCCGTCGCGCGGCGGTGCACCACGAGCGTGAAGTCGCCGCGCAGCCCGCCCGCACGGACCTCGGCGGCCACATCGGGGAACGCCGCCTCGAAGCCCAGCGGCATCAGCTGGCTGCCCGGCTCGTCCGTGAAGTACCCGACCGACTCCAGGCACATCATGCCGACGGCCCGGCGGCCGCGCCGCAGCCGCCGGGCCGCGTACCGGGCGCCGATCAGCCCGAGCTCCTCCATGTCGAGGACCGCGAGCGTGACCGGGGGCGGCTGCGGCAGCCCGGCGAGCAGCCGTGCGGTCTCCAGCAGTACGGCGACGCCGGAGGCGTTGTCGTCGGCGCCCGGGCTCGCCTCGACGGTGTCCAGGTGGGCGCCGACGACCACGGTCCCGCGGCTCGGGGCGCCCGGCAGCCGGGCCAGCAGATTGGCACCGGCCAGCCGCCGGTGCAGCCGGAACTCGAGCGGCAGCGCCTGGTGGCCCCGGCGGTCGGTGGAGCCCAGGCGGCACCGGACGTCGAACGGCTGCCGCTCGGTGCGCCAGCCCGCGGCGGCGAGCCGGCCCGCCACGTACGCCTCGGCCCGCCGCATGGCCTCCGGCGCGCGCGTCCGGCTGCGCGGCCCCTCGGCGAGGACCTCCACGTCGTGCCGCAGGCGCGCCGGGTCAGCCCGCGCGCCGAGCTCCCGTACGAGCCCGGCGACGTCCGCGGCCGCGGAGGTACCGCCCATGGCACCACGGTGCTCCCGTTCGCGCGGCGCCACAATGGGAGGGGAAGGGAGGGTGATGCCGGTGGCGTACGCGGCGGTGACCGCCCTGAGCCATGTCGGGCTGGTCCGGGAGCACAACGAGGACAGCCTGGTCGTCGGGCCGTGGACGCTGTGCGGCACGGTGACGGAGAGCCCCCAGACGCTGGTCTTCCCGCTCGGCACGCCGCTCGTCGTCGCGGTCGCCGACGGCCTCGGCGGCCAGCCGGCCGGCGAGGTCGCGAGCGCCCTGGTGGTGCGGCGGCTCTCCGCGCTCGGGCCCACGCTGGCCGGCGAGGACGCCGTCCGCGACGCCGTGGGCCACTGCAACCGCGCGGTGTACGCGGCGGCCGGCGCCGACCCGGAGCTGCTGACCATGGGCACCACGGTGGCGGGCGCCGTCGTGCTGGCGGAGTCGCTGCTGGTGTTCAACGTCGGTGACAGCAAGGTGTACGCCGTGTCCGGGGACGGTCTGCGCCAGGTCAGCGTCGACGACAGCCCGCCCCCGCCACCGGGGCGGCGCACCACGTCGGCCGTCACCCAGACGCTCGGCGGCGGCACCGCGTTCACCGCCGTCACCCCGCATGTGACGGCCTGCGCCCTCTCCCCCGGCGACCGGTTCCTGATCTGCAGCGACGGCCTGACCGACCCCGTACCGGACGACGACCTCGCGGCCCTGCTGCGCGTGCACGACGACGGCCGGGCCGCCTTCGAGCTGTGGAAGGCCGCCATCGACGCGGGCGGCCCCGACAACATCACCCTCGCCCTCCTCCGCGTCGGCGCGTGACCCGCGGGGGCCCAAAGTCCCGCTTGCCGGTGCGCGGGCCGGGGAACCCTCCCGCGGGCGGCGGACTTCCCGGAATCGTCCCGCGCCGCGCGGGCCCGTACCCGCCTCCGGTGCGCCTGATGGCACCGTCCGGGGGGAACGTCCGTACGGGGGGGGGATCCGCCCCCGAAGAGGACAGACAGCGATCATGGTCCGTGTACTGCTCACACGGGACCGATGCGGAGGAGTGGACAGATGCCGAACGAGCGCGCGGGACAGCAGGCGCGGCCGGAGGAGCTCGTCGACGTGGCCCGGCTGGTGACCGCGTACTACACCGTGCACCCCGATCCGGCGGAGGCGGCCCAGCGGGTGGCCTTCGGTACGTCGGGGCATCGCGGGTCGTCCCTCGCGGCGGCGTTCAACGAGGACCACATCGCGGCGACGAGCCAGGCGATCTGCGAGTACCGGGCCCGGCAGGGCACCGACGGGCCGCTGTTCCTGGGGGCGGACACCCACGCCCTGTCGGAGCCCGCGCGGGTGACGGCCGTCGAGGTGTTCGCGGCCAACGGCGTGACCGTGCTCATCGACGCGGGCGACGGCTACACCCCGACGCCCGCGGTGTCGCACGCGATCCTCACCCACAACCGCGGGCGGGCCTCGGGCCTGGCCGACGGTGTGGTGGTCACCCCCTCGCACAACCCCCCGGCGGACGGCGGGTTCAAGTACAACCCGCCGAGCGGCGGCCCGGCCGGCTCCGAGGCGACCGGGTGGATCCAGGAGCGGGCCAACGAGATCATCACCGGCGGGCTGAAGGAGGTGCGCCGGCTGCCCTACGCCCGCGCGCTGGCGGCGTCCACCACGGGCCGGTACGACTTCCTCGGCGCGTACGTGCGCGACCTGCCGTCGGTCCTGGACCTGGACGCCGTGCGCGCCGCGGGCGTACGGATCGGCGCGGACCCGCTCGGCGGGGCGTCGGTGGCGTACTGGGGGCGGATCGCCGAGGAGCACCGGCTCGACCTGACGGTGGTGAACCCGCACACGGATCCGACGTGGCGGTTCATGACGCTGGACTGGGACGGCAAGATCCGGATGGACTGCTCGTCGCCGTACGCCATGGCGTCGCTGATCGAGGGCCGCGACCGGTTCGCCATCGCCACCGGCAACGACGCGGACGCCGACCGGCACGGCATCGTGACCCCGGACGGCGGGCTGATGAACCCGAACCACTACCTGGCCGCGGCGATCGACCACCTCTTCCGCCACCGCGAGCGGTGGCCGGCGGGCGCGCGGGTCGGCAAGACGCTGGTGTCGTCCGGCATGATCGACCGCGTCGCCGCCGACCTCGGCCGCGAGCTGGTCGAAGTACCGGTCGGCTTCAAGTGGTTCGTCGACGGGCTGGCCGACGGCTCGCTGGGCTTCGGCGGCGAGGAGTCCGCCGGGGCGTCGTTCCTGCGCCGTGACGGCTCGGTGTGGACCACCGACAAGGACGGCATCGTGCTCGCGCTGCTCGCCTCCGAGATGCTGGCGGTGACGGGCCGCACGCCCAGCGAGCGGTACGCCGCGCTGACGGCCCGGTTCGGCGAACCGGCGTACGCGCGCGTCGACGCGCCCGCCACCCGCGAGGAGAAGGCCGCGCTGGGCCGCCTCTCCCCCGCCCAGGTGACCGCCGGCACCCTCGCCGGCGAGCCGATCACCGCCGTCCTCACCGAGGCCCCCGGCAACGGCGCGCCCATCGGCGGCATCAAGGTGTGCACCGCCAACGCCTGGTTCGCCGCACGCCCTTCGGGCACCGAGGACGTCTACAAGGTGTACGCCGAGTCGTTCCAGGGCCCCGAGCACCTGGCGCGCGTGCAGGAGGAGGCCCAGGCCGTCGTGTCGGCGGCCCTGCGGGGCTGACGGACGCCGCGCCGTCCCGCGTCACCGGTTCGCCTCTCCCGGCGGGCGCGGGACGGCCCGCGGTGTCACGCTGCTGCGGTAAGCCTGCGGTAGACCGGCGGTGGGCCCGCGGTAGGGGTACGCCGCACCAGCGACGCGAGGAATCACCGTGATCACCACTGACTTCGTCCAGGGCTCCCCCTGCTGGATCGACCTCGGCGCACCCGATGTCGCGGCGGCGGCCGACTTCTACGGTTCCGTGTTCGGCTGGGAGTACCAGCCGATGGCGGCCGACGAGCCGGACTTCGGCTTCTTGGTGCTGGACGGCAAGAGGATCGGCGGTCTCGGCCGGCTCACCGAGGAAGGCGCCCGCTCCGCCTGGATGATCTACTTCCTCACGGAGGACGTCGACGCCACGACCGAGGCGGTGCGGCGGTCGTCCGGCAAGGTGCGGGTCGCCCCCATGGACGCCGACGGGGAGGGCCGGATGGCCCAGTACACCGACCCGCAGGGCGGGCAGTTCGCCGTCTGGCAGCCCAGCACGTTCAAGGGCATGGAGGCCGTGGACGAGGTGGGGGCCCTGTGCTGGACGGAGCTGATGACGACGGACGCGCCCGCGGCCAAGGAGTTCTACGGGAGCCTGTTCGGCTGGCGGACGCAGGACATGGACCTGCCCGGGGGCGGCGGGACGTACTCGCTGATCACCCCGTCGGGCCAGCCGGAGGAGCGCATGCACGGCGGGCTCATGCAGCTCCCGGCCGAGCACCTGTCGTTGAACGGTGGTCGTGCCTACTGGCACCCCGTCTTCGGGTCCGAGGACTGCGACGCGACCGTCGCGAGGGTCACCTCGAAGGGGGGCACCGTGCAGATGGGGCCGGAGGACGCGGAGGGCGTCGGACGGCTGGCGGTCTGCGTCGACCCGGCGGGCGCGGACTTCGTGGTGCTCACCCCGGTCGAGATGAGCTGACGAGCCGGCACAGCACCTCCGTGCCGTCCCTTCCCCGCTCCGTTCACCCGGACGGGTGACCGTCGGTGTGAACACCGCCGGACGGGCCGTACGCCCCGCCCTCCGGTGGCGATCATGCAACGGTGATCAACCAACGCCACCACGCCGGCCGCCGACGGGCCCTCCTCGCGGCCGGTCTCGCCGTGCTCAGCCTGTTGTCGGCGCAGTCCGCGCTGCCCGCCGCCGCCCAGGGCGCGAGCGCCCCGCCGACGCCGTCCTCGCACGCCGCCCACCCGCGCCTCGTGACCCCGGCGGAGGCGCGCGTCGACGCCCTTCTGGCGACCATCCGCCACCGGCCCGCCCGGCTCCGGGAGTTCTTCCGGAACCTGCCCAAGGGCGGTGACCTGCACAACCACCTCTCCGGCGCGGTCTCCACGGAGTATCTGATCCGGCTCGCCGGAGAGGACGGCCTGTGCGTCGACGAGTCGACGATGACCGCCGTGGAGCCGCCGTGCGGGCCGGGCAGGCGTCCGGCCGCCGACGCCGCGAGCGACCCCGCGTTCCACCGTGCGCTGGTGCGGGCGTGGTCCATGGAGGGCTTCCCCGAAGGGGAGCCGGGCCATGACCACTTCTTCGCCACCTTCGGCCGGTTCGGCGCGGTGACCTGGCGCCACCGCGGCAAGCTGCTGGCCGAGGTCGCCGACTCCGCGGCCGCGCAGAACCAGTCGTACCTGGAGACGATGGTGAGCCCCGCCTCCGACGGGGCGAAGCAGCTCGCGACGGAGGTCGGCTGGGACGCGGACCTCGCCAGGCTGCACGGCAAGCTGCTGGCGGGCGGGAAGCTCGACCGGCTGGTCGCCGAGGCGCGCGCGGAGGCCGACGAGGCGGACCGCGAGTTCCGTGAGACGGCGCGCTGCGGCACCGCGCGGTCCGCCCCGGGGTGCCGGCTGACGGTCCGCTGGATTTCGCAGGTGTCGCGGGGCAGCGCGCCGGAGCGGGTCTTCACGCAGATGGCCCTGGGGCTGCGGCTGGCGGAGCGCGACCCGCGGTTCGTGGCGGTCAACCTGGTCCAGCCGGAGGACTGGGAGAGCTCCCTGCGCGACTACCGCCTGCAGATGCGGATGCTCGCCCATCTGCACCGCGTCTACCCCCGGGCCCACATCACCCTGCACGCGGGTGAGCTGTGGCCGGGGCTGGTCAAGCCGGAGCACCTGACCTTCCACATCGGCGAGGCGGTGAACGTCGCCGGCGCCGAGCGCATCGGCCACGGCGTCGACCTGGTCCACGAGGACGACTGGCGGCGGATCGCCCGCACGATGGCCGCCCGGGAGGTGGCGGTGGAGGTGCCGTTCACCAGCAACGCCCAGATCCTCGGCGTGAAGGGCGCGGACCACCCGTTCTCCACCTACCGGGAGTACGGCGTGCCGGTCGTGCTCTCCACCGACGACCCCGGTGTCTCGCGCATCGACATCAGCCACGAGTACCAGTACGCCGCCACCACGTACGGCCTCGGCTACCCGGAGCTGAAGGACCTGGCGCGGGCGTCCCTGGAGTACGCCTTCCTGCCGGGCCGGAGCCTGTGGCGGGGCAACCCCACCCGGGAAGGCTACCGGCCCGTCGCGGAGTGCCGTCCGGAACCGTCCACGCTCCGGGCGCCGGGGTCCGCTTGCCAGGAGCTGCTGGCCACCAGCCCGAAGGCGGCCGTCCAGTGGCGGCAGGAGGTGGCCTTCGCCGCCTTCGAGCGGAGGTTCCGCGCCGGGGCGTGAGCCCCCCTGGCACAGCGGGGGCCACGACGGCAGAGGTTGAGCCCGGGTTCAGCTCAGGTAGAAGCGGATCGTGGTGCCCGTGTCGCCGGTGTGGAGCCGTACGAGGTCCGACAGGTGGTGGACGAGGAGGAGCCCGCGCCCGCCCGGCTGGTGCGGCGGCGGGGGGCGCCGCCCGGCCAGCGGGTCGGTCAGCCGCCCGCCGTCGTGGACCTCGCAGACGACCTGTCCGCCCTCGGCCCAGATCCGCAGGACCCCCTCCCCGGCGCCGTGCACCACGCTGTTGGTGGTGAGCTCGGCGACGGCGAGGGCCAGGTCCTGCGACCGCGGCTCGGTGAGGCCGAGCCGCCGGCCCTGCTCGACGGCGAAGTGCCGTACGCCGGGCAGTAGGCCGGCGGCGAAGGCGTACGACGCGGCGCCGGGCGGGGCGGGCAGCGCCGTGTTGTAGCGGGCGATGACCCGCTCGGGGTCGTAGGCGGCCGAGACCGCCTCACCGGAGTCGTCGAGGACGACGGGGTGGGTCTCCAGCGCGTCGGCCAGCACCTGGGGGTCCAGTCCGTCCGCGTCGTACGGACACAGGATCGTCACGTCACGTCCGGCGAACGCGTGGTTGATCAGCGCCTCGTGCTGCACGCAGGCCGGGTACTCCACCTCCGTGCGGCCCGGCCAGATCGGCTCCCCGATGATGCGGATCCGTCCCGGTCCCCGGCTGTCGGCGAACGCCCGCAGCACGCCCGGGATGATGCGGCCGGGATTGCGGCCCGCCTGGGTCATGTCGACGAAGTGGACCTCGCTCGCGCGGTCGCCCAGCTCCGCCTGGATCAGCTCCAGGCGGGCTGGAGGGGCTGCGACGGCCACGGGTTCGCCGCCGGCCAGCCCGTCCAGGATGAAGGGGACCGTGCCCGCCACGTACTGCGCTGCGCCACGGTAGAACAGCGCCGGATGCACGAAGGGGTCCCCGACGGTGACCTCGCTCGTCACGATGCCACCTCGATCTCGGTCACTTCCGGCCAGAAGAGCTCCAGTATGCGGGGCAATTGTGGCGGAGGGCTGTGCAGGACGATCCTTCGCCCCCGCGGCATCGCCTGGGCGGTGAGTACCAGATCGGTGGCGCCGGCGACGTCGATGAACGACACCTGCGCCAGATCGGCATGACAGGCGTCCCCTGGCTGCCGCACTAGCTCCTCCAGCACCGTGCGCCAAGCCAAGCGCGTGGTCACACTGATCTCCCCGTTCACCCGCAGGCCGGACAGGTCCCCCAACGGATACGCCTCGAGGGAAGGCTCTTCCCCCGGGTCCGCGTCGAAGCCCGCCCGGCCGCCAGGTCGGCCCTTCATGCTCATTTTCCGTACCGTACCCGCCGCGGCCGTCGGCATGTCACCTCGGGGCGGCCGGAACAGACGACAGCGGTTGGCGTACGAGCTCCGCGGCGAGGGGCCCCGCCCGCCCGGCGCGGTTTCCGTTCGTGCGGTATGGGGCATTTGTGGGGCTATGTCTGCACACCGAACTCCCCTCGCCGACCGGACCGCGTCCCTGTTCCTGAAGGGCTACGCCTGGCTGCCCAACCGGATGCGGCGCGCCCCGGACGGCGTCGTCCGGGTCCGGCTGCTCGGGCGGCACGCGGTGGCTCTCCGGGGGCCCGACGCCGTGCGGTTCTTCTACGACGAGGCCAACGTCCGCCGCGGCGGGGTCCTTCCGGAACCGGTACGCGCCACCCTCTTCGGTGACGGCGCGGTGCACACGCTTGACGGGGAGGGCCACCGGGTCCGCAAGGCGATGTTCCTCTCCCTGCTGACACCCCCGGCGCGCGTCGCGGACCTGGTGGAGCTCGTCGGCGACGCGTGGGACGGTGCCGTGCGGCAGTGGGGCCGGCAGCCGGAGGTCGTGCTGTTCGACGAGGCGGCGGAGGTGCTGACGGCGGGGGTGTGCCGCTGGGCCGGGGTGCCCCTGGAGGTCGCGCGCACCGGCGCGGTGGCGCGCGACATGGTGGCGATGGTCGACGGTTTCGCCACCCCGGGACCGCGCCACTGGCGCGCCCGCGCGGCACGCCGCCGGTGCGAGGCCTGGCTGGGCGGGCTGGTGGAGGACGTACGCGCCGGGGCGGTGGAGGTGCCGGAGGGTTCGGTCGTCGACGTGGTGGCCCGGCACCGCGACTCCGACGGGCGGGCCCTGGACGCGCGCACCGCCGCCGTGGAGCTGCTCAACGTCATCCGGCCGACGGTCGCGGTGGCCTGGTTCGTCGCCTTCGCCGCGCACGCCCTGCACCGTTGGCCGGAGCACCGCAAGCGGCTCCAGGACGACGACGCGGCGTACGCGGCGGCGTTCGCGCACGAGGTCCGCCGCTTCTACCCCTTCGCGCCGTTCCTCGCGGGCCGGGCGGCCAACGACCTGGACTGGCGGGGCCACCCGGTCCCCCGGGGCGCGCTCGTCGTGCTGGACGTGTACGGCCAGAACCACGACGCCGCGCTGTGGGGCGATCCGTACACCTTCCGCCCCGAACGCTTCCTGCAGCACCCGGTGGACCGGGACGAGCTCGTCCCGCAGGGCGGGGGCGACCCGTCCACGGGGCACCGGTGCCCCGGCGAGGCCGTCACGATCGCGCTGCTGGAGGCCCTCTCCATCCGGCTGGCGCGGCTGCGGTACGACGTGCCCGACCAGAACCTCGCCATTCCCCTGGAGCGCATCCCCACCCGGCCGCGGGACGGCCTGCGGATCGCGGCCGTACGGCACGACGCCGACGGGAACGCCGGGTGACCGTTCGGGCCGTCAGCCGCCGACGCCGCTGATCGCGTCGACGAGCTCCCGCTTGCGCAGGGAGCTGACCCTGCCGACTCCGCGCTCGCGGGCGAGACCGCGCAGCTCCTCCATGTGCATGCGTTCCAGCTCCTCCATGGAGGTGCCGGACCGCTGCTGCTTTGCCTTCTTGCTCCGGCCGCCTCCGCCGCCGGCGCCGGCTCCGCCGCGTGCCGCGCCCGCCGGGGTGGTGGCGCTCGGCGGGGACTCGGGGTAGTCGCCGGATCCACCGGTGGCCCGGATCCGCTCCATCATCTTGTCGAGGAGCTTCTCCGTCTCACGGCAGGCCCGGGCGGACAGCTCGCAGTACTTCGCGTCCCCGAGCTCCTCGCACGCCTGGCCGCTGGCCCGCAGGACGGTGCGGGTGGCGTCGAGGACGGCCATCGTCGTCGGCGCGTCGTAGCCGGTCTGCCGGGTCAGGACCCGGGCGGCGACGGTGCACAGGTCCGCGCAGTCGTTGCTGCTGCGCATGCACTTCACGGCCATCGCGATCTTCTCCGGGTCCTGCTCCGCGGCGGCGGAGTCCGCACAGGACAGACACGCGGCAGCGCACTCGTACAGCTTGTCCACCGCCTGGGAGAGGACCTTGGGCGGCAGCCCCGTCTCCGCCGGGTAGGCGTCGAGCAGCTTCTCGGCCAACGACATGACGTCCTCCTGCCTGGTCACCACAGCCCATTACCGCCCTTCCACCGTCGCACGCGACCGCCGCCCCCGCCAGCGCGTCCGGCGGGGGCGGAAGGGGGTGTACGGCGGCCGACGCCCGGCGGTCCGGTCAGTGACCCATGGCCTTGCGCACGGCGTCCTTGGTGCGGTCCATCAGCGCGGCGACCGGGCCCAGCGCGACGTTGGCCGCGGCCGACTCGACACCGGGGTGCGGCCGGGTCGGGGCCATGGCCTCGGCGGCCTTGACGCCCCGCGCCATCGCCGCGAGCCGCGCGCCGTCCGTGCTGCGCCGGATGTGGGTGAACTCGTAGCGCTCCTCGGCTCGGGCGTGCGCCTGTACGTCGGCGCGCAGCGCGAGCAGCTGCGGCATGAACTCGGGGTCGTCGGTGTCCATGCCGTCGAGGGCGGCCAGCGCCTTCTTGGCGGCGTGCTCCTCGGCGAGACGGTCCTCGACCACGTCGTCGCCGCCCGGCATCGAACGGCGGGCGAAGGGGTGGACGACCTCCTCCTCCGCCGTCTCGTGGACGGCGAGGAGGCGCACCAGGCGGCGGAACGCCTCCCGGCGCTCGTCTCCGGTGCACCGCTCGACCTCGTCGAAGAGGTTGCGGATGTCTCCGTGCTGGCGCATCAGCAGCGAGACGACGTCGTCGTCCGGGGCGTTGTCGTCGCCGGCGTGCGGGGTGTCGATCGGGGACACGGCGGGCCTCCTACTTCTCCTGCAGGGCGGGGTCGGGGTGCGGTCCTTCGGTCTCGACGCGGTACTCGCGGCCGAACATGTCCTGGTGCTGGGCCATGACGCGCTCGCTGGGCGGCTCCTCGCCGCCGTTGATCGCGGCCTGCATCTTCTCGAACCGCTCGTGGGCCTCGCGTACGTAGCCGGCGCCCAGGGTGGTGAGGTCGATCTGGGTGGCGAGCAGGTCGCGTACGTACGCCTTGTTGGGCTCGAAGGTGAGCACGTTGGGCAGCTCGGGCGCGAGCACCGACTCGGGGTCGCGGCCGTCGTGCCGCCGCATCAGGTCGCACGCGATGCGCAGGTGCTCCAGCTCCATGTTGAGGTGCAGCTCCCAGACGGCCTTGACCTTGGGGTCGCTCTCCTGCTCCATGAAGGAGTAGTACAGGTAGCACTCGTTGTACTCATGGTTCACGAGCTGCTCCCACCACGTCTCGCCCGGGTCGACCAGCGACTCGTAGTGGGTGACGTGCTCCTCCTCGATGAGCCCGATCTCCTGGTAGAGCTGGCGGGCGATGGGCTCCATGTAGGTGGAGCCGGTGTTCATGTAGAAGTTCATCGTCTGCTGCTCCGCCGACATGACGGTCAGGGCGTGCAGCTTCGACAGCGGGTTGGTCTGCTCGCGGTCGTAGGGGTCGCGGACGTTGTCGGCGGGGTGGCGGTGGTGGTACTTCGTCGGGCGGCCCGGGATGATCTCGGTGAGGTTGTCGACGATCGACTCCGCCTTGCGGTGCTCGATCATCTCGTACAGGTTCGCGTACCGGTACAGGTGGTCGAAGTCCTCCAGGACGCCGAACTGGTACGCCTGCTTCAGGTACGGGTCGGGCTCCATGCGGGCCACCCAGGCGGTGAGGTCGACGGCGACCTGCTCGTACGCGATCGTCGTCTCCAGGACCGACGAGACGCCGGGCAGCAGCCAGTTCACCACCTTCTGCTGCTGGGCCTCGATGTAGCGGGTCTCGGCCAGCTGCCGCTTCACCTCGGGGTCGATGGTGTTCCGGGCGAGCTGGTGGCTGAAGAGGATCGCCTCGACCTCGATGCCGTTCATCGTGATGATGCGGCAGCGGGTGTACGGGTCGCAGTGGTCGGGGTCGATGGGCTCGACGTTCAGCTCGCGCCAGTTCCTGAGCTGACGGTCCAGCGGGATTCCGCGTTGCTCCAGCGGGTTGAAGGACATGGGGCCTCCTGTGGGCGGTGGCAGTCGACTGCACGGCTGGGTACCCCGAAAGGCACACGGGGAACGATGCGTTTCGGCCGGGGCGAGAGACATGCTTAACCGCTTCCGGATTCCGCCTACCGCCCGCGCCCTCGCGCGTTGCTCCCTCCGGGGTAATCACCGGGGCCATCGGCCCGCACTTCCTTGACCTCGCGGTGGACACCGCACTCGGGGCGACGTCGATCACGCATGCGTCCCCCGCCGGGCGCGCGGGGCTCGGCGGGGGACGGGGAGAGCGACGGGCCTACGGGGTGACGCAGCCGATCATGCCGACCGGGTAATCGTTGCCCGTCGAGGTGGCGGTGAAGCCGAAGGTGACGCTGCTGTCGGCGCCGATCGTCCGGTTGTAGTCCACGTTCCGCACGGTGACCGTGCCGTCCGCGCCGTTCGTCAGGGCTCCGCCCCAGATGCTGCTGATCTTCGTGCCGGTGCCGGGCTTCCAGCTGACGCCCCAGCCACTGGTCGGCGTGGTGCTGTGGTTCATCACCTCCACGGAGGCCTGGAAGCCGCCGCTCCAGGAGTTGACCACGTTGTAGACCGCCATGCAGGAGCCGGTGTGGGGGTCGGTCGGCGTGGGGGTGGGCGTAGGTGTCGGTGTCGGGGTCGGGGTGGGCGTCGGCGTCGGCGTCGGCGTCGGCGTCGGCGTCGGGGTGGGCGTCGGCGTCGGGTTCGAGCCGCGGATGCCGGTGACCTCGCCGTTGCCGCCGTCGAAGACCACGTCGGAGCAGGAGAAGAAGTTCTCCTGGCTGTCGGAACGCACCCACTGGATGAAGATCATCGCGTCGCCGGAGCGGCCGGAGGGCAGCTTCAGATCCCAGTGGTAGTGGCCGCCGTTGGAGCCCGCGGAGCCCTGCTGGGGCGGGTTGGTCACCGTCTGGATCAGGTCGAGGTCGCCCCAGGCCAGCGGCTTCGTGGGCGACCAGCCGGGCTTGGTGAGGTAGACCCGGAAGTCACCCGGGTGCGCCGCCCAGTTGCTGTACTTCACCCGCATCGTCGCCCCGGACGTCAGGTGCGTCTTGGGCCAGTCGGCGCGGGCCGCGTTGTAGGCGGAGAAGTTGTACGGGGAGCGGTCGCCGGCGCTGCACAGCTTGCCGTCCGGGACGTAGCCGGCGCCTCGTCCGCCGGCGTTGGAGTCGAGCACGGCGAACCAGTTGTACAGGGCGCTGCCGCCGCTCTGCGCGAGCGCGTCCTTGCACGCCGGGTTGGTGGGGTCCAGCCCGCCGGTGCCCGTGACGGCGTCCAGCTGGCACAGGTACGTACGCGAGCCGGGCATCATGGCGACGCCGTGCGCCTGCGCCGTGTTCTGCCCGAGGAGCAGCAGCCCTAACGCGGACAGGAGCGTGGCGAAGGCGGTCGCCAGGGAGTACGTCTTACGTCGTGACACAAGGCCTCACCCTTCGAGCCTTTCGAGTGGCAATGGTGATCGATGCATGACAATGCTGTGCCCCGCCACTTGGGAGCGCTCCCACCGCTACGGTACCCAGACGTAAAGAGCGTGTAAACGGGACCGCGCCCAGAAGCTCAGCCGAGCCCGCCGTCCGCGCCGCAACAGCCGTCCCGCCGCAGCTGCCGCCCGACGGCCGACCAGTCCGCCTCGGAAGGCTCTGGGGAGCGCCCGGTACCGGTGCCCCTACCGGTGTCCGCGAACGCGGCGACGAGCGCCGCCTGTTCGTACAGCACCCCGCCCCGCAGCACCGAGACCGTACGCACCAGCGTGTCGAAGTCCGCGAACGGATCCCCGTCCACCACCGTCACGTCCGCCACCTTGCCGACCTCCAGGGTCCCCAGGTCGCGCTCGGCCCCGAAGGCACGGGCGGGCAGCAGGGTCGCCGTGCGCAGGGCCTCGGCCGGGGACAGGCCGCCCAGGCGGTGCAGCGCCCGCAGGTTCATGTGCAGCGAGAGGCCCACCGGCACGATCGGCGCGTCGGTGCCCAGGGCGACCAGTCCGCCCGCCGCGAGCACCCGCCGGTACAGCCCCGTCTCGGTGCGCAGCGCGGCCAGTTGCGCTGCGCTCGGCGGGCGCGCGGCCAGCTCCCGTACGGCTGCGGTGTCCCAGGGCGCCATGACGGCCGTGACGCGGGGATCGCGGGCGAGCCCGGGGTCGGCGCCCACCAGGCTCATCGCCGAGAAGGGCGTGGCGATCAGCGTGAAGTCCACGCCCCGCGCGGTGTAGATCTCCTCGACGTCCTGGTAGGACCGCCCGGACGCCGTCGTCGCGTGCCCGAACTCGGCGCGCTGCGTCGCCTGGAGATGGGTGGTCAGGTCCTGCCCGGTCTGTACGCCCGGCGAGCAGAAGTGGCTGCCCGCGGGGACGCCGAGCCGCTCGTGGGCGAAGCGGGCGGCCTCCTCCATCACCCAGGCCGGGGCGCGTACGTACGTCTTGACGACGTCCCAGTCGAGCGCGGCCCCGCGCTCCAGGGACCGCCGCAGGCCAGCACGCGTGTGGTGCGCCCTGCCCATGCTGTACGCCACGCGGGTGCCGTCGAGCAGTTCGCCGCAGGTCAGCAGGCGCGGCCCGGCCAGCTGCCCGGCGGTGATCGCCTCGCGGAGGCGGGCCTGTTCGTAGGCGAACCCGCCGAGCGAGACGGCCGTGGTGATGCCGTACGACAGCTGGGCGGCCGTCTGACGGCCGCCGTAGGTGCTCTGCCAGGGGTGGGTGTGCGTGTCCCACAGCCCGGGCAGCACCGTGCCGTGCCCGGCGTCGACACGCCGCAGCGCCGGCCGGGCGCGGGCCGGCCGGTGCGGCTCGATCGACGCGACGCGTCCGCGGCGTACGACGATGTCGACGTCCTCCCGTACCGAGGTGTCGCCGCCCGTGCCGTCCCACAGCCGGCCCGCGTGTACGACCGTGTCGGCCGGTGCCGGGCGCCGGTGGTCCAGGGGGACGCGTACGGTGCGGGGCCGGCCGTCGTCCCGGCCGGTGAGCCGCAGCAGCTTCAGCCGGTCCCCGGAGAGGTACAGCAGGGTGCGGGAGTCGCCCGACCAGGAGGGGTGGTCGGCCGCTTCGTCGCCGAGCCGGCGCAGCGGGCCGCGGGGCGTGCCGTCCGGCGCCACCGGCAGCAGGCACAGCGCCGATTCGACGATCAGCGCCATCCAGCGTCCGTCGGGCGACCAGACCGGGCCGGAGTCGTAGCGGTCGGAGATGGAGGCGTGCGGCTGGACGGCGTGCAGGCGGGTGGCGCCGGTTTCGGTGTCGGCGACCCGGATGAGGTTGTAGCCCTCGCGGAAGCGCCGGTTGAGCCGGTTGCGGTCGCACCACGCGAGATGGCGGCCGTCCGGGGACCAGCTCGGCCGGCCCGGCAGCCCTCCGCCGCCGAGGGGCGCGGCGAGGACGCGTTCGGCTCCCGTGGACAGGTCGCGGAGGATGACGTTGCCCGCCATGTCGAGGCAGGCCAGCCGGGTGCCGTCGGGCGACGGGGCCGGGAGGACCCGGCCGCCGGTGGCGAGCGCCGTCCGCGTACCGGAGCCGAGGTCGAGCCGGTACACGCCCAGCAGGCCGTCGCTGTCGTCGCAGTACACCAGGGACCGGCCGTCCGGCGCCCAGACGGGTCCGAGGACATAGCGGGTGGCGTCGGCGCGCAGCAGCCGGCGGGGTGGCCGGCCGCCGGTCGTGCCGGCCACCCAGAGGGAGTTGAGCGCGGCGAAGGCGACGCTCCGGCCGTCGGGTGACAGCGCCGGGAGGTGGATTCCGCGCACCGGGCGCAGCCGGTCGCCGTCGAAGTCGTGCTCCTTGGCGCGGTAGCGCGGCCGTTCCACGGGCAGCGCCGCCCGGAACGGGACCGGTTCGGCGCTGTGGGGCGCCTCGGGGCGTACGAGCGTGAAGCGGCCGTCGACGGTGAGCAGCAGCTCTCCGGCGGCCGTCCAGCGCGGCGGTACGGGCGCGATGTCGCCGTCGACCGCCACCGGCGCGCCGTCGACCACGAGGGTGCAGGAGCCCTGGGGCGCGGGCGTGGTCCGGAGGTACGCCAGCCGCTCCCCGTCCGGTGCGACGGCCGGGGCCATGACCTGGGCGGTGGCGCGCTCGGTGTGTACGACGTCGACCGCGCCCCTCCCGTCGGCGGGCACGGCCGCCACCGTCCGGGCCTCCAGGGTCACCGTGCCGGTGGGGCTCGTCAGGGCCCGGGCCCGTACGAACAGGATCCGTTCGCCGTCCGGGGACCAGGTGGGGTCGAAGTCCTCCCAGGCGCCGTCCTGCGACGGGCCGTCCTGGCCGGGCAGTCCGGTCACCCGGGTGAGCGCTCCGCCCCTCAGGTCGAGTACCCAGATCCGGTACGGCGCGCCCGTCACCGGATCGCCGCCGCGCTCGGACGCGAACGCGATCCGGGTGCCGTCCGGGGACCAGGCCGGACCCCGGTCGTCCCAGGGCCCTTCGGTGCGCCGGCGGAGCTCCGATCCGTCGGGGCGCACGGTCCACACGTGGAACCCGCCGTCCCGGTACGCGCAGAAGGCGACGAGCGCGCCGTCGGGCGAGACGGCCGGCCGGTTCGGCTCCAGGTCGGGTGGGGTGAGCGGGACGGCCCGGCCACCCGCGCGGGGCACCGACCACAGGGTGTGCTGCACCTCGGCGATGAGCCGGTCGCCCGCGGGCAGGAGGTCGGCGGAGCCGTTGGTGGCGGCGGTGAACTCCAGGCGCGGGCCGGCGGGCCGCGGCGGGGCCTTGGCGTTGGCGGCGTCGGCGGTTCCGGCCCCGGTCCCCGTGGCGACGAGCACGGTGCCGGCCGCCGCCCCGGCTCCCGCGAGGAATCCGCGGCGGGAGAGTCCCTCAGCCCCGGACATCGGCTGCCCTGCGTCCAACGGTCCTCCCGGTCGAAGCGCTCGGCGGATCACCACGCGCCCGCGCGCGCAGGAGCATCCTTCCGCGCGGGCCCCTCACGTATGCACGGCCTCGCCGGTGCCGCCCGGGTGCCGCGTTTGCGCCAGGCGCACGCATGAGCCGCGGCGAGGTCCACGCGGCACACGTACCGGCGGGGCAGGATCTCCGGCATGCCGACTCCCTCCCTCGAGCAGTTCAGCCTCTACGACGAGCGCTTCCAGGACGGCCGCTACGAGATCTACGACGCGCTCCGCACCAGAGAGCCGGTGTTCTGGCACGAGGAGACCCGGTCCTGGTTCATCACGCGCTACGCGGACGTCTCCGCCCACCTGGTGGGGGACGATTTCCTCACCGGTCCGCTGGTGAGGAACAAGATGAGGAACGTTCCACCGGGCGAGGAGGGGCGGTTCCAGGACATCGTCGACATCGTCTCGGCCTGGATGGTCTACAACGACCGTCCGGTCCACACCCGGCTGCGGAGCCACATGAACCGCGCGTTCTGGAGCAGGGAGATCGACCTCATCCGTCCCGAGATCCGGCGCATCGTCTCGGAACAGCTCGATCTCGTCCTCGAACGGACCGGCGGCTCCTTCGACTTCGTGGAGGCGGTCGCCCATCCGGTCCCCGCCATGGTGCTGGGCCGGATGCTCGGCATCCCGGCGGAGGAGGTCGAGCGGTTCATCGGATGGTCCGACGACATCGCCGCCTTCATGCAGGACTTCGTCGTCAAGGCCGCGCCCGACCGCGAGACCGGGGCGCGGACCCGGCGCAGCCTGCGCGAGATCGTCGGGTTCCTGACCCGCGCGATCGAGGAGCGGCGCCGGAGCCCGAGGAACGACCTGCTCACCCGGCTCGTCGTGAGGGACGCCGACGACTCCGGTGGGCCCGGGGCGCTGACGGACGCCGAGGTGATCCATCAGACCATCCACCTCGTCTTCGGCGGGCACAAGATCCCGCAGTACCTGCTGAGCAACTGCCTGCACCTGCTCCTCGCGCACCCGCGGGAGTTCGCGGCGCTGAAGGCGGACCGCACCCGCGTGAGCGCGACGGTGGAGGAGTGCATCCGGATCGAGGCACCGCTGCAGTACGTCACCCGGCACGCGAAGGACGACATCGAACTGCACGGCAGGAGGATCCGCGGCGACGACTCCGTCTACTTCTTCCTCGGCGCCGCCGGCCGCGACCCGGAGGCCTTCGAGGACCCCGCGGTCTTCCGCCCCGGCCGCACCGGCCGCCGGCACCTCGGGTTCGGCGGCGGGTACCACGCCTGCATCGCGGCGGCGTTCGCCCGGGCGGAGGTCGAGGAGGTGCTGCTGGGCATGCTCGACCGGATGCCGGGGGTGGCCGCGCGCTACGACCTCTCCAGGCCGCGCTGGACGCCGAACCCGACCTTCCACGGCATCGTCACGATGCCGGTGGAGGCCGAGGGCTGACCGCGGTCG
The DNA here is from genome assembly GCF_055571835.1 of Streptomyces sp. NPDC030862. Lineage (NCBI taxonomy): Bacteria > Bacillati > Actinomycetota > Actinomycetes > Kitasatosporales > Streptomycetaceae > Streptomyces > Streptomyces sp. NPDC030862. Next base: position 173,342 of record NZ_JBVIEN010000001.1, read on the forward strand.
TCCGGGTGCGCTCACCCCGCACAGCCGTGCACCACGTGCCCCGGACACGGCCGTGACGCCCGGCGGGCGAAGGCGTTCTCCCTCATCGGTACGGTCACGGGTGGCGGGCCCGTCCGGCCCGCCGCCCCCTTCAGGAAGGTGGCACCCATGCGACGCACCGGCCCCGGCACCGCCACGAGTACCGCCGTGATCCTCATCAACGCGCGCGGCCAGTACCTGCTGCACCTGCGCGACGCCCACGAACCCCTCTGCGATCCGGGCACCTGGTCGCTGATCGGCGGCGCGCCCGAGGGGGCGGAGACGCTCGACGAGGCGATCGCCCGCGAGCTGCGCGAGGAGGCCGGACTCGCCCTCCCCGGCCTCACGCCCTTCACGACGGTGCGCGCCGAAGGCCCCCGGGTGACGGAGGGTCACGTCCGGGTGTACACGGGCCGGTGGGACGGCGACGCCGACCGGCTGCCGGTCGGCGAGGGCATCATGTTCCGCTGGTTCGACGTGGCGGCCATGGCGCACCTGACGATGTGCCCGTGGGCGTACGAAGCGATCCTCGCCCACCACCGGCAGGCGCCCGTTCCCGCGCCCGCGCTCACGGCGGTGCCGCAACAGCGCGTCGGCGCCGTGCGGAACGTGATCGGCGCGCACCTCTACCTGGAGCGCGACGGGCGCACGCTCCTCGGACTGCGCCACCCCGAGGTCGCGTACGCGGCCGAGCACTGGCACGCGCTCGCGGGACACGTCGAGTACGAGTCCGTCCGGTCGGCCCTGGTGAGGGAGGCCGCCGAGGAGGCGGGTCTCCTCCTGCGGCCGGAGGACCTGCACCTGGTGCACACCGTCCACGTGCTCGACCGGGCCTCCGCGGAACCGCGCGTCCAGCTGTTCTTCCGCGCCACCGCCTGGTCCGGTGAACCCGAGGTGCGCGAACCGGACCGGTGCATCCGCTGGGAGTGGTGGCCGCTCGACGGCCTGCCGGAGCCGATGGTGCCCTACACCCGCACGGCCATCGACGGCATCCGCGCCGGCCGCGCCTACTCCGAGCTGGGCTGGCCGTGACGGCCCTGGCCGCCCCTATGACGTGGCAGGAGCCGCCGGACAAGGGCCAGGTGGGAGGTGCCGGACCGTCACAGCTTCAGCAGCACCCCGCGCCACGTCCACCCCGCGGCGAGGACCGCCACCCGGAGGGGGTCCCTCATCCGCGCCGGGTCGAAGCCGGACGTCTCCGTCATGCGCAGGCGGCCGTCGGCGCCCCGGTCGAGGGCCCAGGTCCGGGAGTACCGGGTCACCTGGCCGCGGGAGTACTCACGGGTCCGCGCCTCCCGGTGTTCGTCGAGGGCGCGCACCTCGCGGTCTGCCGGGACCAGGCGCAGGCGGGTGCGGAGGAAGTCGCCCGGGCCCGGATCGCGCCACTCCGCCACGAGGTCGGCCTTCTCCGCGGGGGTGGCGGCCCGGACGCGGTACGGCGCGTCCGGGGTGGCGAGGGCGAGCAGCGCGGCGCGGACGTCGGCGGCGGAGCGAGGGGTGACGCCGTCGGCGGGGTGGCGGGTGCCGGTCAGTCGGTCGAGGAGACGCATCTGATCATCGTACGGAGGGCGCCGGTCGGGACAGAACGGGCGAACTAGACTTTCCGGTGTGGTGATGCGGTCGCCCCTGGTCGGCCGGGCAGCCGAGTACGCCGGGCTGCTCGACGCGCTCGCGCGGTGCCGGTCGGGTGAGGGCGGCCTCGTCCTGGTGAGCGGCGACGCGGGGGCCGGCAAGAGCCGGCTCGTCGCGGAGGTCCTGGACGGGTGGGACGGGCGCGTACTACGCGCCGCCGCCGCACCCGGGGCGGGGGCGTACGCGCCCCTGGCCGATGTAGTGCGCGCCGTGTCGGACGGCGCCGGCGGGATGCCGTCGTACGGCGAAGTCGAGCAGTCCGCCCTCTTCGACGCCGTCCTGCGCGTCTTCCGGGACCTCGGGCGTGAGCGGCCGGCGGTGGTCGTGCTGGAGGACCTGCACTGGGCCGGCGCCGCGGCCCTCGACCTGCTGCCGCCGCTCGCGGAGGCGATGGCGCGCGAGCCGCTGCTGCTGCTCGGCACGTACCGCGGCGAAGAGCTCCCGCGTGCGCACCCCGTCCGGCGCCTGCGGACCGCGCTGCGCCGCGGCGGCCGCTTCATGGAGGTCGCGCTGCGCCCGCTGACCGCCGAGCAGACCGGTGAGCTGCTGACCGGGCTCCTCGGCGGCGCTCCTTCGCCCAGGCTCGTCACGGCGGTGCACGGCAGGGCGGAGGGGCTGCCGTTCTATGTCGAGGAGCTCACCGCCGCCCTCGTCGAGGCCGGTGGCGTGCGGCGTGAGCGCGACGGCGGCCTCGACCTGGTCCGGGACGCGGAACTGCCCGTGCCGGAGAGCGTGCTGGACGCCGTGCTGGTCCGTACGGCGGGCCTGCGGCAGCGGTGCGCGGACGCAGTGGAGCTCGCCGCCGTCCTCGGCGTGCGGGTCGACCTCGTGGCGCTCTCCGGGCTCGTGGAGCCGCAGGACATCGACCGGCTGCTCGACAGCGGGCTGCTCACGGAGCGCGAACGGGAGCCGGGGTGGGCGGAGTTCCGCCACGCACTCGTACGGGACGCGCTGTACCGCGGCATCCCGTGGGCCCGGCGGCGCCGCCACCACCGCCTCGTCGTGGAGCACCTCACCGCGCGCGGCGCACCGCCCGAGGCCGTCGCCGAGCACTGGATCGCCGCGCACGAACACGAGCGGGCACGGCCCTTGCTGCTCGCCGCGGCCGAACGGCACTGCGGTGTGCACGCCTACCGGGACGCGGCCGCGCTGGCGCGGCGGGCGCTCGCGCTCTGGCCGGAGGACACCGACCCGGAAGGCCGGCTCACCGCGCTGGAGCACCTGGCCGACTGCGCCGAGCTGTGCGGGGAGCTGGAGGCCGCCCTGTCGGTGTGGGCCGACGTCGCACGGCTGCGGCGCTCCCGGGGCGACCTCCCGCGCGCCGCGTCGGCCCATCGGCGCGGGGCCAACGCCGCCGGGCTGCTGGGCGACTGGTCCCGCTCGGTCGCCGAGCGCGGCGACGCGGCCGACGCGTACACGGCGGCGGGCCTGCCGGCCGAAGCGGCGGCGGAGCGGCTGGCGCTGGCCGACGAGCTGAAGTCCGCGGCGCGGCTCACGGAGGGCCTGGAGCAGGCGGTGGCCGCGGCCGAGGACGCGGAGGCGGCGGGCCGTACGGACCTGCGGGCCCGCGCGCTGGCGATGCAGGGCTCCCTCCGCTCCGCCCTCGGTGACGGAGTCCGGGGAGTCGCCCTCGCGCGGTCCGGGCTGGAGCTCGCCCTCTCCGTACGGCTGCCGGAGGCGACCGGCGAGGCGTACTACGAGTTGGGCGAGGCCCTCGGGTACGCGGCCGACTACGCCGCGGCCGCCGACGCCATCGACTCGGCGATCGAACTGTGCCGGGCCCACGGGGTCACCGAGCTGGGGCGGGTGTGCTTCACCTGCCTGTCACCCGTGGTGCGGCTCATGGGCGACTGGGACCGCTCCCTCGCCATCTGCGGCGAGGTGCTCGCCGACGCGCACACGCCCGAGATCCTGCGCAGGGTCGCGGAGGAGGAGTCGGGGCTGATCACCGTGCTCCGCGGGGACCGCCGGCACGCGCGGGCGCCGCTGCGGCGCTCCGCCGGTTTCGGCCGCGCCCACGAGGTCTTCGGCATGGAGGTGGGTGCGACCTGGGGCCTGGCCATGGTCGCCGCCCTCGACGGCGACGAGGACGCGGCCGTGCGGACCGTATCGGCCCTGCTGGAGCGCTGTCTCGTGAAGGGGGAAGGGCACTACGCGCTGCCGGCGCTGCGCTGGGCGGCGAGCTTCCTGGCGGAGCGCGGCGACGAGGACGGGGTGGCGCGGTGCCACCGGGTGCTCGCCGCGGCCGCGGCGCGGAACAGCGCGCCCAAGGTGCTGTCGGCCCTCGCCCACGCGAGTGGCGAACTGGCCCTGGCCGAGGGCGACCCGGCGCGCGCCTCGGCGCACTTCGGCCGGTCGCTCGACCTGCTGCGGGGGATCTCGGCGCCGTACGAGCGGGCCCTCACCCAGCTGCGCCGGGGCGCCGCGCTGGCGGGCGAGGGCGACCGGGACGCCGCGGTGGCCGTGGTGACCAGCGCCTACCGGACCGCGCGCCACCTCGGCGCCAGGCCGCTGACCCGCGGCTGCGCGACGACGCTGGCCGCCATGGGCGAGCGGATCGACCGGCGGCTGGGCCGCCTCGCGGCCCGCTCCCTGGAGCCGGCCGGGCTCACCCGCCGGGAGCGGGAGGTGCTGCATCTGCTGGCCGACGGCCGGACGAACCGCGAGATCGCCGGCGAGTTCTTCGTGAGCACACGCACCGTCGACATGCACGTACGCCATGTACTCGACAAACTCGGCTGCCCGTCGCGGGCGGCGGCCGCCCGTCGCGCGGTGGAGCTCGGCCTGACCGGGGCCGGGGCCCAGCAGCAGCCGCGGAAAGTACGGCGATAGCCGGCCCGGAACACGGCAGGACGACGGATGTTCCTCCCTCCGCCGCTTCCTAGCGTGGGGTGCGAGCCATCGAGGACAAGCACCCGCCACCGGGAGGAAGCCATGGAGAAGCTCGCCATCGTCGTCCGGGACGACGCCTACGACAAGCTGCTCACGCCGCTGACGTTCGCCTGGCTGTACGCGGAGAAGGGCGTGCAGGTGGACATGCTGTTCGTGCTCTGGGCCGTCCGCGTCCTGACCAAGGACGGCGCCGGGTCGGTGGAGGTGGAGGGCCGGCACAGCGGCGCGGACGCGGAGGAGCTGCGGCGGAAGATGACCGAGGACGGGGAGCCGACCGAGATCCTGGACTACCTCACCCACCTCAAGAGCACCGGCCACGTGAACCTCTACGCCTGCCGTCTCGCCGCCGAGAGTTTCGGGGTGGACGAGACGAACCTGATCCCCGAGTCGGCGGGCATCGTCGACGCCACGTGGTTCCTGGAGGAGAAGGCCGCCCCTGCGGACCACTGCCAGTACTTCTGACGGCGGGAGCGTCCCTCATGGGCGCCGCCGGGCCCGCGCGCTCCACCGCCCGTCCCTGCGCTCCAGCTGGACGGGGTGGCCGAAGCAGGTGCTGACCAGGTCACTGGTCAGCACCTCGGCGACGGGACCGGAGGCCAGGGCGCGTCCGGCCCGCAGCAGCAGCGCGTGGGTCGTACCGGCCGGGAGCTCCTCCAGGTGGTGGGTCACCAGCAGGGAGGCGAGTCCGGGGTGTGCCTCGCGCAGGGCGTCCAGCCGGTCGAGCAGCAGCTCACGGCCGCCCACGTCGAGCCCCGTGGCCGGTTCGTCGAGGAGCAGGAGCCGCGGCCGCGGCATCAGCGCACGGGCGATGAGGGTCCGGCAGCGCTCCCCCTGGGAGAGCGTCGGCCAGCGGGCTTCGCGCCGGCCCGCCAGCCCGAGCATCGCCGTCAGCCGGTCGGCCCGCTCCTCCTCGTCGGCGGACGGCAGCCGGCGCGGTGGGCGCTCGATGGAGTTGGTGAGGCCGGTCAGGACGACATCGCGTACGCGCAGCGCCGAGCGGAGGGGGTGGCGGGGGTTCACGTGTCCGATGAGGGCCCGCAGTTCCCGCAGGTCGACCCGGCCGAGCCGGTGGCCCAGCACCTCCACCGTGCCGCTGGTCGGGTGGGTGAGCGCACCGAGCAGGCCGAGCAGCGTCGACTTGCCCGCGCCGTTGGCGCCGAGCAGCGCCCAGTGCTCACCCGCGCGGACGGTGAGCGAGATGTCACGGAGGAGGGGGACGCCGTCGCGGACGACCTCGACGTCGTGGGCTTCGAGGGCGGTGGCGGTCATCGGTGGGGGGAGGTAGCGGTGAAGATCACGGACGGAAGCCTAACCACTCCTCAGCTCCTCAGACAAGTTGGAGGACTGGACCGGTTCCGACCCCTCCCCCGGTTCCGACCCCTCCCCGTACGCTCCGACCTTGAGTGCGTACAGTCAGGGCCCATGACGAACCAGTCCTCCTTCGTGGTGCACGTCCCCGACGCCGAGCTGGAGCCCGAGCCCCTGGACCCCGAGCAGATCGCCTCCGGCGATCCGGTGGTGACCGGGAAGGTGCTGTGGGAGTCCGCCGACGGCAAACAGGTGCGCGGCATCTGGCAGATCACGCCCGGCGTGGTGACGGACACGGAGGCGAACGAGCTGTTCGTCGTCGTCAGCGGGCGCGCCACCGTGGCCGTCGAGGGCGGGGACACCCTGGAACTCGGGCCGGGTGACGCGTGTGTCCTGCGCGAAGGGGACCGGACGACCTGGACGGTGCACGAGACCCTGCGCAAGGCGTACCACATGTGCCTCTGAGGCCATCGGCGTCACGGAGGCCCGGCCGTCCGTCGCCCGGCGTCGCCCGGCGTCACCCCGCGCGGGTCGCGCGGGTGGCCGCCGCCGCGCCCGCCGTGACGTCCGCGAGGTGCCGCAGCCGTACTTCCAGGCGCCCGTCGGTCACCCGGGTGTCGAACGACGGCTGAGGCGCCGTCGCGGGTCCCCGGACGTTCCAGCCGTCGGCGAGCCGGAAGACGCTGCCGTGCCACGGACAGCGCACGCAGCCGTCGCGGATCTCGCCCTCCGACAGCGGCCCGGCCATGTGGCTGCACCGGTCGGCCAGCACATGGACGGCTCCGCCCGGCTCGCGGAACACCATGACCGCCACCTCGCCGACATGGCTCCGTACCGCCCTGCCGACCGGGAAGTCGGCGAGGTCGCCGAGGACGTGCCAGCCGGGCTCCGTCATGTTCGGCACCTGCTCGGCGTGGTTCGCGCCGGACGCCTGGCGGTAGGCGAGGTGGCCGCCCAGGGCGCCGCCCACCATGACCGCCGACAGCCCGGCCAGCCCCAGCGCCTTGCCCCGCCACACGCGGCCGCGGCGCCTGGCCGCGTACGAGGCCGCGTACAGAGCGACGGCGGTGATGTTGCCGGCGGCGTGGACGAGCCCGACGCGCTGCTGCTGCTTGGGCAGGTCGGCCCAGTCGACCCAGCCGGCCACCGCGGCGGGCCCGGCCGTCGCGAGACCCACGCCGATCAGGGCCCGGGAGGCCCGGCGGTTGCCGGGCAGGGCGTCGAGCACCGCCGCCGACAGCCACGTCCCGATGGGCACCTGCACCATCAGCGGGTGCAGGGGGTGCCCGAGCCAGCGCCCGTGCAGCACGTCCCGTGCGGCGCCCAGCGGGGCGGCCTGGACCGCGGACCGCACCGCGCCGATCAACCAGTCGGCTCCGGACCACCGCTCCAGCCCGTCCACGCCCCGGAGGACGCGGCCGGGCCCTTCGGCCGACGGCAGGAGCCGCCGCACGACCGCGGTCCCGCTCTGAAGCTTGCCCGTTCGTTTCATCCCGGTCATGCCGTTCCGGGTAGCCGCTCACGCCCCGGATGAAACGGCGGGCCGCCGAGTGAGCCGGGTCTCACCCGGGCGCCACGACTTGTCTATGCAACAAGTTGCATAGCAGGATCACGGCATGGCGCTCGAGCACGCGATCCTCGTCTCCCTGCTGGAGAAGCCCGGCTCCGGCTATGAGCTGGCCCGGCGCTTCGAGCGGTCCATCGGCTACTTCTGGACCGCCACCCACCAGCAGATCTACCGCGTCCTCAAGCGCATGGAGACCGACGGCTGGATCGACGTGCGCGAAGTGGCGCAGCAGACCCGGCCGGACAAGAAGGAGTACTCGGTCGCCGCCTCCGGCCGGGCGGCCCTCTCCCGGTGGCTGCACGATCCGATCGAGCCCGAGAGCGTCCGGCACGACCTCGCCGTGAAGATCCGGGGCGCCGCCTTCGACGACCCGGCCGCGCTGATCGCGGAGGTGGAGCGCCACCAGGGCCTGCACCGCGACCGGCTCGCGCACTATCTCGCCGGAGAGCAGCGGGACTTCGGCGCGGACCGGGCTTCCGGAAGGCCGGTCGACGCGGACGGTTCCGCCGACACGCTCGGTTCCGCCGACACGCTCGGTTTCGGCGACGCGGACGGGTCCGTCGACACGTCCTGTTCCGGCGACGCGGGTGGCGCGCTCGATGCCGGGCGGGAGCTCCAACACGCGGTGCTGCGGGGTGGAATCGCGTACGAGCGGATGATGATCGCCTGGCTCGACGACGTGCTCGCCACCCTCCACCGGCTCCGTCCCGGCCACTGAACCCCGTCGGCTCTCCCTGTCGCTTCCCCTCCCCTGTCCCCAAGCCGGAAAGGCGAACATCCATGGCTGACCCGCTGCTGTTCAACCCGCGCACCTACGACCCCGCGCACTTCGACCCCGAGACCCGCAGGCTGCTGCGCGCCACCGTCGACTGGTTCGAGGAGCGCGGCAAGCGCAAGCTGATCGAGGAGTACCGCTCCCGCGCCTGGCTGGCGGACTTCCTCGCGTTCTCGGCGAAGGAGCGGCTGTTCGAGACCTTCCTCACGCCCGCGTCCGCCGCCGAGGGACAGCCGGACAAGCGCTGGGACACCGCGCGGATCGCCGCCCTCAACGAGATCCTCGGCTTCTACGGCCTCGACTACTGGTACGCGTGGCAGGTCACGATCCTCGGCCTCGGACCGGTCTGGCAGAGCGACAACGCCGCGGCCCGCGCCCGCGCCGCCGAACTGCTCGCGCAGGGCGAGGTGTTCGCCTTCGGCCTGTCCGAGAAGACCCACGGCGCCGACATCTACTCCACCGACATGCTGCTGGAGCCCGACGGCGACGGCGGCTTCCGGGCCAGCGGCTCGAAGTACTACATCGGCAACGGCAACGCCGCCGGGCTCGTCTCCGTCTTCGGCCGCCGCACCGACGTCGAGGGCCCGGACGGGTACGTCTTCTTCGCCGCGGACAGCCGCCACCCGGCGTACCACCTGGTGAAGAACGTCGTCGACTCGTCGAAGTACGTCAGCGAGTTCCGGCTCGACGGCTACCCGGTGCGCGCCGAGGACGTCCTGCACACCGGGCGCGCCGCGTTCGACGCCGCGCTCAACACCGTCAACGTCGGCAAGTTCAACCTCTGCACGGCCTCCATCGGCATCTGCGAGCACGCGATGTACGAGGCGGTCACGCACGCGCAGAACCGCATTCTGTACGGCCGCCCGGTCACCGCCTTCCCGCACGTGCGCCGCGAGCTGACGGACGCGTACGTCCGGCTCGTCGGCATGAAGCTGTTCAGCGACCGCGCCGTCGACTACTTCCGCTCGGCGGGCCCGGACGACCGGCGGTACCTGCTGTTCAACCCGATGACCAAGATGAAGGTGACCACCGAGGGCGAGAAGGTCATCGACCTCATGTGGGACGTCATCGCCGCCAAGGGGTTCGAGAAGGACACGTACTTCGCGCAGGCGGCCGTGGAGATCCGCAGCCTGCCGAAGCTGGAGGGCACGGTCCACGTCAACCTGGCGCTGATCCTGAAGTTCATGCGCAACCACCTGCTGGACCCGGCCGATTACGCCCCCGTGCCGACGCGCCGGGACGCCGCCGACGACGCGTTCCTCTTCCAGCAGGGGCCGGCCCGCGGTCTGGGCTCCATCCGCTTCCACGACTGGCGCCCCGCCTTCGACGCGTACGCGCACCTGCCGAACGTGGCCCGCTTCCGGGAGCAGGCGGACGCCCTGTGCACGTTCGTCACCACCGCCGCGCCGAACGAGGAGCAGAGCCGCGACCTGGACCTCCTCCTCGCCGTCGGCCAGCTCTTCGCCCTGGTCGTGCACAGCCAGCTGATCCTGGAGCAGGCCCGCCCGACCGGCTTGGACGAGGACGTCCTGGACGAGCTGTTCGCCGTCCTCGTACGCGACTTCTCCGCGTACGCCGTCGAGCTGTACGGCAAGGACTCCGCCACGCCCGAGCAGCAGCGCTGGGCCCTGGACGCGGTCCGGCGCCCGGTCGTCGACGACAGCCGTTCGGCGCGTGTCTGGGAGCGCGTCGAGGCGCTGTCCGGGGCCTACGAGATGGCGCCGTAGACCCGGAACCGGCGAACCCGGTGTGCGGGAGCGGCCGCGAGCATGCGCGATTTCCGGCCGAAGTGTTCGGTCGCTCGGACAGGTTGCGCCCGTTCCGGGGCGGCGGTGCAGGTGGGCGCCCTGTGACCGGTGCGGGCGGCGGCTCCCGCCATGTGCTGCGGCGCGCCGGGCGACGTGGCGGTGGGTGGAACGCCGCAGGTCGGTGGAGACGTCGTCCCGAGGACGTCATCCGGCGGAAATCCCAGCGTCACACGGCCTTCGGACAGGTCGGCGCGAACCTTGTCCACCCGCGCCGACGGCGACGCACACTAACCCTGTCGTTCAACTCATGAAGACAGGAGTGGCAGTGAAGCGGATTTTCCGTTCAACTTTCAGCGTTGCTGCGCTGGTGGCCCTCGGTGCGCTCGGTCCCGTACCCGCCGCGACGGCGGCGTCGGCCGGTTCCTTCGCACCGGCTCCGGCGTGCCTGGAACTGGCCGCCGGCTGGCGGTACACGCTCGTCGGCAACCACTGTGGCACGCCGCACCGGGTGACGGTGGAGTACCGCGACGGCACCGTCGCACCCTGCCGCGAGGCCGCCGCCGGTGACACGGTGACGTTCGCGGGCTACGGCCCGCAGGGCAACGACGCCCTCGGCGTCCGCCTCTGCACAGAGGCGGACGCACCTGCAAGCGCCTGACCGGCTGCGGAAGGTGGGCTGTCAGTGGTGCTCGCTACCGTGATGGCCATGATCGATGCCGAGCAGGTCCGCCGTATCGCCCTGTCCTTCCCGGAGACGGTGGAGAAGGAGGCATGGAGCATGCCCACCTTCCGTGTGGCCGGGAAGATGTACGTCACCATCCCCGACGACCAGACGTCGTTCGCCGTGCGCTGCCCCAAGCACGAGCGCGCCGAACTGATCGCCGCCGAGCCGGGGAAGTTCTGGGTCCCACCGCACGAGGCGAGCTCCGCATGGGTCCGCGTGCGGCTCGCCGCCTTGGAGGACCTCGACGAACTGCGGGACATCCTCGTCGACTCCTGGAGACAGGCAGCGCCGGACCGGCTGGTCGAGGCCCACCCCAGCCTGCGACCCGGCGGGGCGGCCGACCGCTGAGCGCGGGGCCGGCCCACCCGGCCCGGAACAGCGGCGCCTGCAACGGCCGTCACGGTACGGAACGGCGCACGGGCGCTTGACCCACGCTCGGTCGCTCGCGGCCAGACGGGTTCGGGGGCCGCGGAGCGCAGAACGACGGGGCCGCTGCGAGCAGAGCCGCGTCCGATCAGGTCACTCCGGTGCGTCCGTGCGCGGCGGCCCGCGCCCACAGGGAAGGCTTCCGTCGTGACGCATCGCACCCATCGCACGTATCGCAGCACCTCCCCTCGCACGTCCGTCGTGGTGGCCGCCTGCGCCCTGGCGCTCGCCGCCGCGCTCGTCTCCGCCGCGCGCCCCGCTCCAGCCGCCACCAGCAGCGCCGCGACCGGCGAGACGGTCCGGACGGAGGCGGGCCTGGTCCGCGGGGCCCGGTCGGGCGCGTACCGGATCTTCCACGGCATCCCGTACGCGGGTGCCCCCAAGGGGCGGTACCGGTGGGCCCCGCCCCGCCCCGTGCAGCCCTGGAAGGGGGTCCGGGACGCGACCAAGCCGGGGCCGCTGTGCCCGCAGGTGCCTTCGCAGTACGCGCAGATCTCCAGCACCGAGGAGGACTGCCTGGTCCTGAACGTCACGGCACCACCCGGAGCCGACCGGCGGCGGCCCGCCCCCGTACTCGTGTGGATCCACGGGGACGGCTCCGTGGGCGGCGGCGCCTTCTTCGACGGGCGCCGACTGGCCCGGCGGGGACTGGTGGTCGTCACCGTCAACTACCGGCTCGGCGTCTTCGGCGGCCTGGCCCTGCCCGGACTGGACGGGTCCGGCACCTTCGGCCTCCAGGACCAACGGGCGGCACTGACCTGGGTGCGGAACAACGCACGCGCCTTCGGCGGCGACCCCGGCAACGTCACCGTGGCCGGCGTGTCGTTCGGCGCGTCCGCCATCGCCGGGCACCTGACGTCTCCCGCGTCCAAGGGCCTTTTCCACCGGGCCGTGATGGCCAGCGGCGAGGGCATGATGGACATGCCGGCCGGCGCGATGGGACCGGGCGTACCGGGATACCCGTGGTACGTCTGGCGGACGGGGCGCGAGATGGAGGACGTCACCACCGAGATGACCTCGTCCCTCGGCTGCCGCGACGACCGTCCCGAACGCACCCTCGCCTGCCTGCGCGCCCTGCCCGTGAAGACGATCCTGGAGGTGCCGTACATCATGAACGCCTTCCAGGCCTTCGGTCACGGCAACCCCACGCTGCCCGAACTGCCGCCCACGGCCCTGCGTGCGGGACGTTTCCACCAGGTGCCCGTCCTGTCGGGCGCGACCCTCGACGAGCACCGCACCTTCGTGGGGATGCAGTACGACGCCGCGGGCAAGCCGTTCACCGAGGCCGACTACGACACCGCGCTGCGCACCGCCTTCGGTGAACCGTGGGCCGGGCGCGTACGGGACGAGTACCCCACGAGTGCCTTCCCCTCCCCCGCGCTGGCGTGGGCCACCGTCATCACCGACCGCATGTGGGCGCGGGGCACCCAGGCCATGCACAGCGCGCTGGCACGGCATGTGCCGGTGTACGCGTACGAGTTCGCCGACCGGGAGGCGCCGATGTTCCTGCCGCTGCCCGGTGAGTTCGACTTCGGCGCCTTCCACGCGGCTGACATCCCGTACCTGTTCGAGGACGAGGTGGCCGAGCCCCTCTTCACCCCGGCGCAGCGCCGCCTGTCGGCGACGATGACCGGGTACTGGGCCGCCTTCGCCCGCACCGGCGCGCCGCACGGCCCCGGGCTGCCCGCCTGGCTCCCCCACCGCCCGGGGGTCGCGGGCGGCCCGCCGTACACGCAGTCACTGGCGCCGCGGCGCATCGGCCCCGTCGACTACCACCGCACTCACAACCTCGGTTTCTGGAGCCGCATGCCCTGACGCGCCGGATGGGGGCCGTGCCGCCGCCAGCAGGATCTCGAGCAGGTCGTCGGGGGCGTCCCGCATCACGTTGTGCCCTGAGGGCACTGCGTGCGTGCGCCAGGAGGGATCGTCGCGGAGGCGCTCGTGGAGTGCGGTGAAGGGCGACTGCCCCTCCCACCCGGTGGCGTAGACGTAGTCCCTGCCGCGGAAGCGGTCGAGCCCGCCCTCCAGCCGGATCGCCTGGAGCAGGGACGCCAGGGGGTGCGGTGTCGCCCGGGGGTCGAAGAACGGCAGCGGTGCGCTGGTGTAGCCGGTCTCGCCCACGCCCTGCAGGTACCAGGCGCGTTCCTGCTCGGTGACCAGCGACCAGCAGGAGTCGCCGTTCTCGGGCACCATCGCGTCGACGTAGACGAGTCCGGCCACGCGCTCGGGTGCGCGGTCGGCGGCGCCCGTGATCACCATGCCGCCGTAGCTGTGGCCGACCAGTACGGCGTCGGTGATCTGCTCGTCCTCCAGGAGGTTGACGACGTCGGCGATGTGGGTGTCGAGGTTGACCGTGGCGGTGAGCAGGTGCCTGCGGTCCCCCACGCCGGTGAGGGTGAGGGGGTAGGCGTGGTGTCCGTGTTCCCGCAGCCCGCGTGCCAGCGGTTCGAAGGTCCAGGCGCCGTGCCAGGCGCCGGGTATGAGGACGAAGGTGGTCATCGGGGTGTTTCCTTGTCTCGGTGCGCGTCGGGGCGGTCAGTCCGCGACGGTGAGCACGATCTTGCCGGAGGTGCGGCGGCTGTCGCCGAGCTCGTGCGCCTTGGCGGCCTGGTCGAGCGGGAGCACCGTGTCGATCTCCGGGCGCAGTTGACCCTTCTCCACCAGGGCGGCGATCTCCCGCATGCCCGCCTGGTCGGCTTCCACGATCATGAAGGCGGCGCGCCGGCCGACGGCGGCGGCGTCGTCGGCCAGATACGCCTCGGCCGGGGAAGCGAGGGAGACCAGGACGCCGCCCGGGCGCAGGGTGCGCAGCGAGCGCGGCCCGTAGGCGCCGCCGATGGTGTCGATGACGACGTCGACGGGCGCGACGGCCGTCTCGAAGTCGGTTTCGGTGTAGTCAACGAGCTCATCCGCGCCGAGGCCGCGCAGGAACGCGTGCTTGGCCGCGCGGGCCGTCCCGGTCACGTGCGCACCGCGGGCCTTGGCGATCTGGACGGCGAGGTGCCCGACGCCGCCCGCCGCCGCGTGGACCAGCACGCGCTGGCCCTCCTGTACGTGGGCCACGTCGACCAGGGCCTGCCAGGCGGTGAGCGCGGCCAGCGGCAGCGCCGCGGCCTGTATGTGGGTCAGCGCCCCGGGCTTGCGGACGAGGTGCCGGGCCGGGGAGGTCACGTACTCGGCGTACGTGCCCGCCGGGAGCGGGTGGCGCGGCAGACCGAACACCTCGTCGCCGGGGGCGAGCGTGGTCACGCCGGGGCCGACCGCCTCGACCACGCCGGAGACGTCCCAGCCGAGCCGTACCACCGTGCCGGCCAGGCCGCCGGAGGCGCGGTGCCAGGAGTCCGTCGGGTTCACCCCGGCGGCGTGGACCCGCACCAGCACCTCGGCCGGACCGGGCTGCGGGCGCTCCACCTCCGTGACCTTCAGAACCTCGGGCCCACCGAATCCGTCCTGGCCGATCGCACGCATCGTCAACTCCCGTTCCCCGTCGTGGCGGGCCACCGCGGCCCGTCGTGATCAAGCTTTTCGTACGCGGTGGAGAGGAGCGAGTGGCAAGCTTGCCAACACCTGAAAGGATCTTGCCATGCATCGTGTTCTCGTCCTCGCCCTCGACGGTGTCTATCCCTTCGAACTCAGCATCCCGGTGCGGATCTTCGGCACGGCGGCCGGACGGGACGGGAAGCCGCTGTACGAGGTGGCGACGTGCAGTCTGGACGGCGGGCCGGTCACCACGAGCGCCGACTTCACCATCGCCGTGGCCCACGGCAGCGAGGCGTTGCGGACGGCGGACACGGTCGTCATCCCGCCCTTCACCTGCGGCCCGGCCGGGGGCTCCGCAGAGGGCTCCGCCACCGAACGGGAGTGGCTGCCGGACGCGTTGCGCCGGGCCCTGACGCTGGTTCCGGCGGGCGCCCGCATCGTCTCGATCTGCACGGCGTCGTACGTCCTCGCCGCCGCGGGCCTGCTCGACGGCCGTCCCGCCACCACGCACTGGAACGAGGCCGAACACTTCCAGCGGTCCTTCCCGCGGGTCCGGGTGGACGCCAACGTGCTCTTCGTCGACGACGGTCAGGTCCTCACCGCCGCCGGGGTGGCCTCCGGCATCGACCTCTGCCTGCACCTGGTGCGGCGCGACCACGGCAGCGAGATCGCCAACCGGGTGGCCCGGCTGTGCGTGGTGCCCCCGTGGCGGGAGGGCGGCCAGGGGCAGTACATCGACCGCCCGGTGCCGGAGCCCTCGGACGCCACGACGGCCCCCACCCGCGACTTCGCCGTGGGGCGGTTGCACCAGCCGCTCAGCCTGGCCGAACTGGCGGAGCACGCCGGCATGAGCGTCCGGACGTTCTGCCGGAGGTTCCGCGAGGAGACGGGCATGCCGCCCGGCAAGTGGCTCACCCGGCAGCGCGTCGAGCACGCGCGGCGCCTGCTGGAGACCACCGACCTGCCGGTCGACCAGGTCGCCGCCCACGCGGGCTTCGGCACCGCCGCCTCGCTCCGCCAGCACCTCTCCGGCGCCATCGGGGTCTCGCCGTCGTCGTACCGCCGGGCGTTCCGGTCGGTGTGAGCGCCGGGGGCCCCGGACCGCTCAGCGGCCCAGGGCGCGCAGTGCCTTCTGGCGATGGCTCAGCGCCAGCTGCTCCGACTCCCGGTGGCCGGAGCGGCGAAAGTGGTCGGCCGCCCGCTGGTTGACGGTGACGGCTTCCTCGTACCGCCCCACGTCCACCAGGAGGCCGCCGAGGAGGAGCAGACCCATGCCCTCTCCCCGGCTGTCGGCGGTCTCCCGGCAGACCTCCAGGTACCGCTCGAACGCGGGGACGGAGTCCTCGTACCGCTGGAGTCCTACGGCCACGACGCCGAGCCGGAAGAGCGCCTGCCCTTCGTTGGCGCGGTCCTCCCGGGCCCGGAACAGCTCCGCGGCACGCCGGTAGGACGGGATGGCCTCACCGTTCCGGCCCATCTGCTCCAGGAGCTGGGCGAGGTGGAAGTGGACCTGGCACTCCCGCTCGCGGTCGGCCGTTCGCGGGTAGACGGTGGCGGCCCGCCGGTAGGCGGTGACGGCTTCGTCGTTCCGGCCCAGTGCCCGCAGGGCGTTGCACAGGTTGAGGAGCGCGGACCCCTCCATGGCGGGGAGGTCCTTCTCCCCGAAGCAAGCGGCGGCGCGCACGTACGTGGGGACGGCCTCCTCGTACCGGCGCGCGCCCATGAGGGCCTCACCCAGGCGGTACAGGGCCATGCCCTCGCCCCGGGGGTCGCCCGACGCACGGTACCGGTCGACGGCCTGCCGTACGACGGCCAGGGATTCCTCCTCGCGGCCCGCCGCCGTGAGGGCGTCGCCGAGATGGAGCAGCGCTTGGGCCTCCCCGGAGCCGTTGCCGGTCCCGCGGAAGAGCTCGACGGCCTGCCTGCAGACGGTGATGGCCTTCTTCGGCTTTCCCTGCCCGGTCAGGCCGCGCCCGACGACGGTCAGCGCGTGCGCCTCCCGGGCGCGGTCACCGGACCGGCGGTGCGTCTCGGCGGCGTGCCGGCCGGCGGTGACGGCTTCCGCGTGCCGGCCCAACCGGTACAGGGATTCCCCGAGTTCGCCGTACGCCGCTCCTTCGCCACGTGCGTCGCCCGCGGCGCGGAACGCGACGATGGCCCGCTCGCGGGCGGCGACGGACTCCGCGACGCGCCCCAGCTCCATGAGCGCGGATGCGAGCCGGTCGAGCAGTTCGGCCTCGTGCGCCGGGTCGCCGGCCTCGCGGTAACCGGAGGCCGCCTGCTCGCAGACCGGCACGGCCTCGGCGTGCCGGCCCTCGTAGACGAGGACGAGGGAAAGGTTGAACAGCACCGTCAGCTCGCTGTCGCGGTCGCCCAGTTCCCGGCAGAGCCCCAGCGCCCGCTGGTACACCGTGATCGCTTCGGCTGACCGGTGCACCTGGCAGAGACGGATGCCGAGCGCGTGCAGCACCATGGCCTCACGCTCGCGGTTGCCGACCTTGCGATAACCGGCGGCGGCCTCCTCACCGGCGGTGACGGCCTCCTCGAACCGCCCCGCTCTGGTCAGGGCCTCGTGGCGGACGGCCTGTGCGTGGGCTTCGAGCTCCTGGTCCCCGGTCTCCCGCAGGAGTGCGGCGGCCTTCCCGCTGGCGGTGGCGGACTCCGCGTAACGGCCCAGCTCCGTACAGGCGTTTGCGAGGTTGATCAGCTCCGACGCCTCGCCGGTGCGGTCGCCGAGCTCGCGGAAGACCGCGGCGCCCCGCTGCGTGGCGGCGACGGCCTCGTCGTAGCGCCGCGTGTGCAGCAGGGCGGTGCCGAGCCGGCTGAGCACCCGGCCTTCCTTGCCGCGGTCGTCGTTCTCGTGGAAGAGCGCGGCCGAACGCTGGTAGGCGGTGATCGCCTCGTCGAGCCGGCCGGTCTCGTACAGGGCGTCGCCCAGGTTGCTGAGGGAGTCCGCCTCGCGGCGGTGGTCGCCGTGCTCGCGGTAGACGGCCGCGGCCTGCCGCGAGGGGGCGATGGACTCCTCGTGGCGCCCCTGGCTGAGGAGGGCGTTGCCGAGGTTGTGCAACGGCAGACCCTCATGGCGGCCGTCGCCGGTCTCGTCGGAGAGGGCGGCGGCACGCCGGCTGACCTCGGCGGCCTCGGCGAACCGCTTCGCGGCCGTCAGGGCGTTGCTCAGGTTGGTGAGCGCCGCCACCTCGAAGATCCGCGGCCTGGCGCCCCGGAAGGTGGCCGCGGCCCGTTCGGCGGCGGCGACGGCCTCGTCGTGGCGGCCGCCGTCGGCCAGGGCGGTGCCGAGGTTGGTCAGCGCGGTGCTTTCCAGGATGCGGTCACCGGTCCGGCGGAAATGGCCGGCGGCCCCGTCGAAGAAGGCGGCCGCGTCCTCGGAGCGCCGCATGCCCATCAGAGCGTGGCCCGCTTCGAGGAGCAGCTCGGCGGCGCGGCGGCGGTCACCGGTCTCGATGTGGACGGCCGCGGCCCGCTCCACGGCGGTGACGGCCTCCTCGAAACGTCCCAGGCGGGCCAGGGTCTGGCCGAGCTTTCCCAGCGACGTGGCGAGGTCCGCCCGTTCGGCCCCGGAGAACGTCTCGTCCAGCTGCCGGTACAGCTCGGTCGCCGCACGCGTGGCGGCCAGCGCCTCCTCCCGGACGCTGCTCGGGGTGCGGGCCAGCCGGCCGCGTACGTCCGCGTGCTCGGGGAGGTCGACCGTGGGGTGGGCGAGCGTCAGCCGCCGGAAGAGGTCGTCGGCTTCCCGGGTGACGGCCAGGGCCCGCTCCTCGTGGCCCAGGGCGAGGAGCCGGGTACCGAGGTCGTTCAGGACCTTGGCCAGACCGAGGCTGTGGGCGGCGGCGTCGGTGTCGGCCAGCTGCCGCTGGATCGCCACGGCCTCCTCGGCCGGGGCGAGGGCCTCCTCCCCGCGGTCCAGGTCCGCGAGGAACGCCGACAGGCTGATCAGCGCGGTCGTCAGGTCGGGCTGGTGGGCGGCGGGATTGGCGTCGGCCAGCTGACGGTACAGGTCGGTGGCCACCTCGGTGATCTCCAGCCCTTCCTCGGGGCGGCCGGCGGCACGCAGCGCGGCCCCGAGGTGGGTGAGCGACATGGCGAAGTGGTGCCGCTCGCCGTCGGGGTCGGCGTCCGCGAGGCGCCGGTACAGCTCGACCGCCTCTTCGGCGGCGGCCAGGCCCTCCTCGGTGCGGCCCGCGTCGACCAGGCGCAGACCCAGGTTGTTGAGCAGCCCCGCCAGGTCGGGCCGGTACACGGGGTCGGCGTCGGCCAGGCCCCGGTACAGCTCGGCCGCCTCCTGGGTGGCGGCCAGGGCCTCCTCGGACCGGCCGTGCCGGGCGAGCCGGCTGCCGAGCCCCGCCAGCGAGTCCGCCAGGCGGTCCTGGTGAGCGGCGCGGTCGGCGGCGGCCAGGCTGCGGCTGATCGCCACGGATTCCTCGGCGGTGAACAGCGCCTCCTCCCAGCGGCCGGCGGCGGACAGCCGGTCGCCGAGGACGCTGAGGGCGTTCGCCAGCTGCGGCAGGTGGCCGGGGTCGCTCCCGGCGAGCTCCCGGTGCAGGCGTACGGCCTCCTCGGCGGGGGCGACCGCCTGCTCCCGGCGGCCGGCGTTGGCCCGGCGCCAGGCCAGGGTGCCGTACAGCCAGGCGCGTTGGCCGAGGTCCGTGGTCGTGGCCAGACGGTGCGCGATCAGGGTCTCGACGACGGCGAGGATGCCGCTGTCCAGGTCCGCGTGGCGGCCCGAGGGCAGTTCCGATTCGACGGCCTCCAGGACCGCGAGCAGGGAGGGGTCGACGCCCTTCTCGGCCGGGCCGCTCGTGGCACTCGTGTCGCTGGTGGCGCTCGTGTCGGCGAGGGCGGCGAGCGCGGTCAGGGCGGGGCTGCCGGCCGCGATCGCGAGGCCGGGTTCGGCGCGCAGCAAGGGGTAGAGCACCCGCTCGCCGAGATGGGCCCAGCGGTCGGCCGCGGAGGCGAGGAACGTCACGGCCCGCGGGGCCACGGTGGGCCTCAGCTCGCCGTCCAGAAGGACCGCCGGGACACCGCTCGCCCACGGGTCGGGGTCGTAGGCGCTGATGTCGTGCCCTGGCGTGAGCAGGGCGAGGAAGTCCTCGGCAAGCCGGTCGGGGTAGAGCGGCTCCAGGACCAGCTCGCGGTCGGCGGGCGGGTAGCAGAACCGGTGGTCGAGGAGGAGGTCCTGCGGGTGGCCCGGCAGGTCGAGGGCGCGCAGTGCCCGCGCCCCGGCGTCGTGGCTCACGGCACCGGTGAGGGCGGCCGTGAACACCGTCTTGGCCATGACCGCGGGCCGCGTCCGGTAGTCCTGCCCGTGCCCGCCGGCGTCGAACAGCCTCTGCCACGCCCGGTATTCGCGGTCCAGGAGGTACGCCGACAGCTCGTGCGGCTCCGCGAGGGGGGGCCGTTCGCCGCGCGTGTGGGCGTCGACGGAGACCAGGGCGGCCATGTGCAGGTTCAGCGTCAGGCCGAAGCCACGGCGGTTCAGGGAAACGGGCGGCCCGACGGCTGCCGTGTCCGGCAGGTCGTACAGGTCGTGTGCGGCGAAGCGGTCCCGGGCGGCGGTGAACATCCGCAGCCGGTCCGCGTCCAGGGAGGGGAGCAGCAGGTCGCCGGTGGCGGCGCGGCGGTCGGCGAGCTCACCGCGCAGGGCCGCGAACCAGCGGACGGTGCGGCCGATCAGGAGGACGCGCGTGGGCCGCTGCCGGTGCAGGACGGGGTCGGACAGCAGGCGCTCCAGCTCGCTGTGCGCCCAGCGGTCGGCGTAGTCGACCACGAGCAGCACACCGGCCCCGTCCGCGGGGGATGCGCCCACGTCACCCGCGGGCGGGCCTGCGCTCCGGAAGCCCGCCTGCAGGACCTGCCAGCGTTCGGCCGCCGGCAGGTCCGGACTCCGGGACTGCTCGGCGAACTCCGTGGCGAGCCGCGTCTTGCCCTCCCCGCCGGGAGCGTGGAGCAGGAGCACCGAAAGCCGCGTCTCCCGCGCGTCCCGCCACTGCCGCAGCCGTTCCAGCTCGGCCTCCCGGCCGGTGAAGGGGACGACGTGGCTCCGCGCGTCGAGCAGGCGGCTGGGCTGCGCCATCAGCCATGCGGTGTCCGGGGCGGCCGGGGCGGGTAACACCTCGATCGCCGGCAGCCGTGCCCCGTAGTAGTGGTGGTGGACGGTCGCCGTCGCGTTCGGTCCCTGTGCCGCCACCGCGCCGGCGGCGACGTGCTGTTCGTAGCGCGGCTCGGTCAAGATTCACCGAGGGGCGCCTGAGCCGGTGCACCGCCGGCTGCGTAATGGTGGTGGTTGATGGTGACGGCCGCGCCCGGACCCTGTGCGCCCGCGCCGCCGTTCTGGATCACCTGGCTGTAGACGCCACCGGCTGCCGTTCCGCGCAGCGCCGCCCCGAGGGCGCGGATCTCGCCGTCGGCGCCGGGCTGCCCGGCGAGCAGCTCGCGCAGCAGCCTCTCGTGTTCGGCCGAACGGTCGGCGTTGTCCAGGGCCGCGCCGAGCCGGGCCGCCCAGTCGTCGTGCGCGGCGCCCAGGGCCGACTCGTCGCCGCGCTCGTAGGCGGTGAGGACGGTCTCGCGGGCCTGCTCCAACTCCGCCTCGGCGGCCGCTGCTTCGTCGTCCTGGCCGCGCCCGAGCAGCCGGACGAAACCCCGCTTGGTGTGGTCCCACGCGTCCGTCGTCATCGCGGTGACGAGCGTGGTCGCGGCGGTGGCGGCGACGGCCGCGACAGCAGGGTCCAAGACGATCTCCTCCAGAGGCACTTGACCACTCCGAGGGCACAAGTGTGCCATCGGGTCGCTGCGGACGGCTTGGTTCACCTGATGCGGTTCCGGCCAACTTCCCGTTCCGTTCGTTCGAGGGAGGGCCCGGTCGGTCCCGTACCTGCACCGTCCACACCCACTTCGCCCAAAGGAACCCGCTCGTGTCCAGGCCTGCGCACCTCCGCGCCGTCACGACCGGGGCAGCCCGACCGCCCCCGTCAAGGCCCACTCCCGCGCCATCCGCGTCGCATGACGCAGGCACGGCCGCCGCGCGAGAACCCCGCACCGCCGCGTCGGGCACAATCACCCAGGGCTACCGCGCCACCCCTCCCGCCCCGCCCAGAAACCCGACACCGCACAGCACAGGAGCACACCCGTTGACCGAGGAAACACGCGAACGAGCCCGGCAGGCCCTGGAGAGCGGGGAGCGGCTCGTCGACGCGTGCTCGTACGAACTCGCACCCGGCGTGCCCACCCCGCCCGAACCGCTGGTCGCCCGCCCCGAGCCGTCGGCACTCCACCGGCGCGTCGAGGAGAAACTGCCCCGGCCCCTGCGGAAGTTGCTCACCTCCGCCGCCCTCGACCCCCGCCGCTCACGACCGGCCGCCGCGGCCGACGCGCTGGACCGCCTGCCCGACGCGGTCGAGAACGTCGGTACGCGACTGATGCACGGCAAGAGCATGGAAGGCGGCTGGCAGAGCGCGGCCGGGCACTTCCTCATCCGCCTCGCCGAGACACGCGGCTCGGTCACGGGCATCCTGGCCGTCACCGACAGGCGCTGGTTCGCGCTGAGCGACGTCTCCCCGTTGTGGCAGCTGACGCCGCAGATGCGGCAGTGCTGGGAGGCGCCCCGTTCCGCGATCGCCGCCCTGCACGTCAACCCCATGGGCGTCCTGCAAAGGGGCCGGATGGACCTCCGGTTCACGGACGGCTCCTGGGTCGCCCTCCTCGCGTCCGTCCCCGCGCACGCGACGCCCTTCGCCACGGCGGTCACGCGCCCCTGACCGGGTCGCAGCCCCCGGTTCCCTTCCGCTCGGCAGCACGGGACGGGGACCGGCACCTCACCGCTTACACCGCAAAAACGCATTCTGCCTTCTCCTTTGACCCCCGCGCTCATTCTCCTTTTCGCGCTTTCACCTCATCGAATAAAGACATCCATTCTGCCGTCGCACAACGGTGCGACAGAAAAGCCGGAACGATTCAGGCTGTTGGGGGTGGGGTACGAACGACGCCGTGAGCACGTTCATGGGAGGGTGGAATTAAATGGCCGGTACCCCGTTGTCGTCGGAGTCGCATTCGTTCAGAGGCCGGGCGCCTGTGGTGCCGCCGGAACGACTGCCCGCACACGTCGCGCTGATCGTCGACGGCAACGGCCGGTGGGCCGCTCGTCGCGGCCTGGCCCGCAACGCCGGGCACGCCGCCGCCGTGCCGCGCCTGCTCGACACCATCGACGGCGCCGTGGAGGCGGGGATCCGGTACCTGTCGTTCTACCTGTTCTCCACCGAGAACTGGCGACGCGAGCCGGAGGAGGTCGCGAGGACCCTGGAGATCATCGGCGATTTCGTCACCGACAACCGTGCCGAACTGCACGCCAAGGGCGTACGGGCCCTGTGGTGCGGCCGGCGCGACCGGGTGCCGCCCGCACTGGGCCGTACCCTCGCCGACTTCGAACAGCTCACCCGCGGCAACCGGACGCTGGACCTGGTCTTCTGTGTCGACTACGGGGCCCGCGACGAACTGCTGCGGGCAGCCGCCGAGTTGGCTCGGGACGCCGCCGACGGACGGCTGAGCCCCGACCGCATCGACGTCGCGTCGCTGACCAGCCGGCTGTACCAGCCCGGCGTACCGGACGTGGACCTGCTCATCCGCACCTCGGGCGAGCACCGGATCAGCAATTTCCTGCTGTGGCAGTGCGCTTATGCGGAGCTTTACTTCACCGACGTGCTCTTCCCCGACTTCGACCGCTACGCCCTCTGGCAGGCGGTGGCCGACTATGCCGGCCGGGAACGCCGTTTCGGAAAGGCAGGGGCGGCCTGAATGAACCTGGTGCCGCCCGTCTCGTACCGGGTCGTGCTGGACCGTGCCGGAATTCACGAGCCTTCGGCGCGGAACACGTACCGCGATATCGCCCGCGAAGTTCGCCGACTCGAGCCTCCCTACTATGCGGCCACTCGGCTGCTCGCTCCACTGTGGCTGCAGCCGCACATCCTGTGCGTGTACGCGTTCGCTCACGCCACGGACACCGCTGCCGACAGCGGGCCGGTCGGCCGGCGGCCGCAGCGCTTCCGTACATGGGAGGCCACCGTACGGGCGGCTCTCACCGACCGTCGTGCGGACGATCCCCGGCTGGCCGCGCTGCTGCTCACCCTGGAACGCACCGGGCTCCCCGAGGCGTGGGTGGGCGACTTCATGGACGGCATGGCCGGTGACCTCGACTACCGTCACTTCGGCTCGGAGGCCGGCTTCCAGGCGTACGTGGACCGCGTCTCACATCCGCTGATGCTCCTGCTCAGCGGGGTCCACCCCGGGTGCCGCACAGAGCAGGTGGTCCGCGCGCTGCGCGACGCGGCCGAGGCGGCACAGCGCATCGACTGCCTCGGTGACCTCGCCGACGACCTGCGGGCCGGGCTGCCCTGCCTGCCGCACACCGGTCGGCAGCTGCCCGAGCAGATCGAGCTCGCCGGCGCGGCCCTCGACCGGGCCCGCGCCGTCCTGACGCTCCTGCCACCGGAGTTCACCCCCGTCATGACGGCGTTCCTCGACGTGCACCGGATCCAGCTGCGGGCCGTCGAACGAGCCGGACCCCACCTGACGCGCAAGACCGTCCGAACCCCCCTGATGCCCTCGCTCAAGGTCCTCTTCGCCGCGCGGCGACAGCACATGGAAGGCGCCCCGACATGACCGCACCCCTGTCGGCCTCCGAGCCCGAAGTCTCCATCGACTGGACGGGTTTCCCCGGCCCCGGGTCCGTGACCTGGAGTCTGCTGGGCCAGTGGCGGATGGCACTGGTGATGCCCCGCCTGCTGGTCCTGCAAGCGGCGCACCCGGTGGTCGGCGCCGGCCTGGCGAAGCACTCCACCTATCGCACCCACCCCTGGCGACGAGTCGATCACACCCTGATCAGTCTGCAGCGCTTCGTCTACGCCCCGCCCGAGCAGCGGCACAAGGAGGTGCACCGGATCCTGCGCGCCCACCGGCGCATCAAGGGCACCGATGAGCGGGGCCGCGCCTACACCGCCGAGCAGCCGGAGGTACGAGCCTGGGTGCTCGGCACCGTGTTCGAGGCGATGAGCAGCATGGAGCGGCTCGCCGGCCGGCCGCTCTCGGCCGCCTCCGAGGCGAGGCTGTACGACGAGTGGCGTGCCACTCTCGGGGCCTTCGGCCTGGACCGCGACCTGCTGCCGCCCGATCTCGACGGGTTCTGGGACTACTTCGAGCGGATGCAGCGCGAGGTGCTGGAGGACAACACCGAAGTGCGTTTCCTGATGCGGGACATGTACCGGGGTGCCGCGACGCCGTCGGTGCTGGAGTGGTGCCCGCCGCTGTGGGCGATGATGCGTTCCTCGGCCGCGATGCTGATGCCCGGCGCGGTGGCCGCGCAGCTGCCGCGGACGTACCGGGAGCGCCTCCATCTGCACGTGGGGCAGGCCGACCGTACGCTGTCGCGCACCGTGCACCACACCGCGCGCGCCGCGATGGAGCCGCTGCCCGTAGGCGGCCGGTACATGCCCATCGCCGCCGCCGCGCTGGCAGGCCGGGACCTGGACGAGGCGGACGAGGTGCGCCCCGGCGGCTTCACGCTTCCCGGCGCCGGTCTCCTGTCCCGGCCCCTGGGGCTGGTCAGAGCGGTGGCGTCCGCGGCCGTCCGAGGGCGGGAGCGCGACTCCAGGGAGGACCGGCTGGGTCGTTTCTTCTCCCAGGTGCTCGACCAGACCGGCGACGGCAGGATCGACGCCCCCGACCTCCAGGCCATGGCCCGCGCCCTGTGCTGGCAGCTGGAACTCTCCCCGGAGCAGGAGGACAGGGTGTACGCCGGATTCACCACGTGGTGGGAGCACATGCGCTCCACCATGGATACGGACGGGGACGGAAGCATCGGCAAGGAGGAGTGGATCACGGCGATGCTCCGCAACTGCGACGCGGACCCCGCGTACGTGCGCGACGGTGTGCACCACGCTGTGCGCGCCATGTTCGAGGCGGTGGACACCGACGGTAGCGGGGCGATCGACCGGCATGAGTACCGCACGGTGTTCGCGGGAGGACGGATCGATCCGGGCGACCTCGACCGCGGCTTCGACGAACTCGACGTCGACAAGGACGGCACCATCAGCCTGCCCGAACTTCTGGACGGTTTCACGGCGTTCTTCATGGCCCGGGAAGCACACGTGTCCGGAACGCAGCTGCTGGGACGGGCCTGAGACCGGTGGCCGTGGGAAGGGAAGGCGTTCGGGGCGTGGCCGTGGCCCGGCTGGCCGGGCTGCTCGCGCAGGATGTGCTCACGGCCCAGGAGAACGCCGATGCGCCTGAGGGCAAGGCGGCCGCGCAGCGCTGCCGGGCGCGGCGGATCCGGGAGGCGTTGGAGGCGCTGGGGCCTTTCTACATCAAGGTCGGGCAGGTACTGGCCACCCGGCCGGATCTGGTCTCCGGCGCCTTGGTGACGGAACTGGAACGGTTGCAAGGCGCGGTGACGGTGGCGCCGTTCGCCGCTTTCGAGCCGGTACTCGAGGAGGAGCTGGGGCGCGACTGGCGGCGGCTGTTCCGCGAGGTCGACACCGGCCGGCCCTGCGGTTCGGCGTCGCTGGCCCAGGTGTATCCCGTGGTGCTGCACGACGGCAGCCGCGCCGTGCTCAAGGTGCAGCGGCCCGGGGCCGCGGGCCGGATGCGGGCGGACATGGCGGCGCTGGGCCGAGCGGCCCGGATGACGGGGCGGGCGGCTCCCCGGCTCGCGGAGGTGCTGGACCTCGACGCCGTCCTGCAGGGGATCTTCGACTACATGCGCCCGGAGCTCGACTTCACCGCCGAGGCCGCGCACATGGAGGCCGGCCGCCGGGCGGCCGCGGGCTTCCGCCACCTCACGGTGCCCGCGGTACGGCAGGCCGGGCGGCGGGTGCTGATCCAGAGCGTCGCGCCCGGACGGGCGCTCAGCGCCGGGGCGGCGGACGACCTGTGCGAGGAGCAGCGCGAACGGGTGGGCGCCGAACTCCTCAGGTACATGTACCGGGGCTACTTCGTCGAGCACTTCTTCCACGCCGATCCGCATCCGGGAAACGTCTTTCTGCACCCCGAGACGGGGGCGACCCTGATCGACTGGGGGATGGCCGGGCGCGTCGACCGGCACACCGGGACGGTGGGAGCGCTCGCGTTCACCAGCATCGCCCAGAACGACGCGCGCGGGCTGGCCGCTGCCTGGCTCGAACTGGGCCGGTCGACGCCGCGCACGGACCTGCCGGGGTTCCGGGATGATCTGACGCGCGTGGTGCCCCAGTTGGCGATGAGCCGGCTCGACGGCATGAACCTCGGCTCGGCCCTGTCCACGATCCTGCGGTGCGCCGCCCGGCGCGGGATCCGTACCAGCCCCATGATCGGCATGTTGGGCAAGTCCATGGCCAACGTCGAGTGCACGGTGCGCGGCATGGCCCCGGGTCTGTCGGCCGCGGAAGTGTTCCGGGAAGCGCTGATGGACGTCATGGGTGAGCTCGCGCGCAGGCACCTGTCACAGGAGCAGGTGGCACGGCGGGGGCTGGAGCTTCTGGCGGCCGGTGACAGCGCCGTGGACGAGGCACGCGCCGTACTGCGCGGTCTGGCCAGCCAGGAGGGCACGGCGCGCACGGGGTTGTCACCCGGTCACGGCATCGGTGGTGGCGAAGGACGGGGTCCGCTGGCACGCTACGGCGGTGCCGCAGCGGGGTGGGCGCTCGCCGCGTGGGCGGTGCACCGGGTGACGCGCCACGGGCCGCGGCGTTAGGGAGCGTCTCGCCGTTCCCCGCCGGGCTTTGGCCCGCGCCCCACCGCCCACCGCATGCTCGAAGTGGCCCGCGCGGTCTCGTCACCGGCGGGCCACCGGCCACTCGACCGATGACGTCGCTCAGACCTGGCTGGCGAGCGGTCGCCGTAGTAGTGCTCGCCGTAGTAGTGCTCGCCGCCGACCAGGACCGAGGTGACGTACAGGGGTAGACCGCCTCGCGTTCGGGGGACCTCCTGGGAGGTCTGGCGGGTGAAGCCCAGGGAGACGCCGGGGATGAACGGGTACGCGTGATCCGTCCGGTCGACCGTCCACCCACGCTCCTCCGCCCGCCGGAAGAGGTCCTCGGCCGGTGTCGTGAAGACGTCGTCGCCGTCGAGGAGCACGCGGACGTCGGTGTGGCGGCCTTCGCCCGGCCACCACAGCTCCACCGCGGTAACGGACTTCCCGGCGTCTTCCAGCAGCACGTTGACCCCGATTACGTCGCACGCCGTGGAGATCGTCGTCGACGGATCGTCCTCGTCGTAGTCGATCTCAGGTGTCCCCCAGGAGGCGACCGCCTCGACGGCCTCATCGAGCGTCATGCCCAGCCGTACGGGGCCGGCGCCGCGGGGCGGATCCAGGACGAGGTCCATGGGAACGTCTGCCTTTCCTCCTACCTGCGTCCGCTTCCGGGAAGGTGGCCCCGGCCACCAGTCACCAGTCAGGTTCGCTGGTTGCGTCTGCCGGTGCCGACGGTAGCCGAGCCCACCAGCCTCACGTACGCAGGGTCCAAACGGCCGCCCGGAGCGCGGCGGCGCGGCGTGAAGTGGCATACGGGGGCGACAAGAGCGTCGAGCGCCGCCGTCCGTGGTCGGCGGATGTGCAAGCCTTCCCCTTCCAGATGCCGACGGAGAAGCGCAGCGGCAGGGGTAGGTGGAGCTGCTCACGAAGAGCTGCGAAAGGGCTGGGCGCTTGGGCGCGGTTCGGTTGCACACGGCGGAAGCGGTGGCCCGGGGTTCTTGGCCCGCGTCCTGGGCACCGAGTTCGCCGGTGACATCTCGGCTCAGAACCAGGCCGATGGCCGGCAGCGGAGGCCGGCTGCCCCCGCTGCCTCGGCGGTTGACACGACTGTGCGTGGCGCGAGTGCCGTAGCCTTCCGGCGCCAGCGGGTGGCGGTCCTCGGACGCGTACTCCTCCGGAGCGTGGGATCGTGGGGAGACGGGCAACTTCAGGAGAAGGCAGTCGGCCTGCGGGGCGGCGGGACGGCGCGGAGCAGCTGCCAGAGCGGGCGTGAGCCGGATGCCCACGTTGCGAGCGTGTCGCGGTCGACCACGTAGAGGTGCTGCTGCTTGGCGAAGGCCACGGCCGGCTTGGTGACCCGGCCGTTCGTGACGATGACCGCGACGTCCGCGCCGTGGACCTGGCGGGCGGTGCCGTTGAGCACCTGGAGGTCAGGGGTACCCACCGCTGAGCCGGCGAGGCCGTTGCGGCGGTGTTTGCACTGGATCACCCAGCGCCGTCCATAGGGGTCGGTGGCCTTCACGTCGGCGCCCAGGTCGCCGCCGCCCCCGACACGGGCCGCGTCCTGGCAGCCGTCGCGGCGCATCAGATCCCGCACCGCGTCCTCGAACTGGGAGTGGTGCAGGGCGTCCAGCTGGGACAGTGCGTAGCGCAGACCCTGCGCGCGGACCGCTTCCCACCGCGCTTGCTGCTGTTTGTGGTGGAGCCAGGCGCCGCCGGCCAGCAGCGCCAGCGTGCCGATGACGATCAGGACCCACCAGTGGGTCAGCAGCCAGTTGACCACGGCCACCACCAGGCCGACGGCCAGGGCTGTGGCCACGAGGATGCCGATCAGCCGGTCCTCTGCATGCCGCTGCTTGCTGGTCCTGCGGGTGCGACGCCGCACCGGCGGACGCCTGCCGGCCGGCCTCCGGCCCTTGCTCGCGCGGGAGCTCACCGGCTGGCCTGTGTGACGCCGGTCGCGAGCTGTCCCAGGAGGTCCATGATTCCCTGGCCGACCGGGGTGGGCGCCAGCAGGACACCCAGCGCCAGGACGAGGATTGCAGTATTCCTTTCCTCGACGCGGCTGCGGGCTTGCGTACGGCGGCGCAGCCGGAAGAAGACGATGACTGCGAGCAGCACCGCCACGTTAATGGTCAGCAACCGTCCAGACCTCCCCCAACGATCGGCCCTCAGGCGGGGCGGCAGTGCGCCACCCCAGCGTCCTTGTGTAGCCGGGCGTCAGTGATGTTGGAGGCGGGTTGCCGACGAATGGCACAAAGGCATCGGACCTGGCCGGATATCGCGCGGCGGGTCGGTCGTCGACGTGCACGGTGACGTACAGGTCCGGGCGGGGTGAGAGGCGCAGCGCGCGCGGAGGCCGACCGGGAGGTCCCGTGAGCGACGCAACCGTCCTCCCAGGAATACGCCGTCGTACGCAGCGCAGCAGGCTGCTGCGAAACCGCGGCCTCTCCGGCCCGGTCTGCCGGGCGGCGCGCTCGGCGCGGCGGACCTGACGCGCCGCCGCCTCCTCGCGCGCCGCGGCCTCCCGACAGCGCTGGGCACGGACGTGCCGGTCGAAGCCGCCGAACGTTGCCACCGCGCGCGACATCCTCCTCGGCCCAGGTTGCACGGCCAGCCGCATCGCCGCCGAGCTCCGCGCATGGCCAACCACCACCCGATGGCCTCTTCGGCCGCCGTCGTCCCGCCGAGTTCACTCATCTCCTGGTTCTCGCAGATGGACGGTGATCTAGCCGCTCATGACACCAGCAGGCCACAAAACGAGCCCTCTCCGAATTGACAACCCAACACAAAGAACGCCGCTCTGCCAGATTGCGCAGCGATTTCTATTCGCCTGGGACCGCACGCCAGCGGTACAGCGGTACTGCTAGTGGGGGGCTCACCGCATTCAACTGCCGCGAGTTGTCGGTGCGGCTGAGCGGGGTAGTGACTTTCCGCGATCCCCAGCGGGTTGCCCCCTGTCGCGCTGCTCTTGCGTCAGCTCCTGGTGCCGCCGTAGTTCCGCAGGACGTTCAGAGCCCTGTCGAGAGCCGAGTCCCTCTTCTTGTCGAACTCCTCCTTCGTGAAGACCGGCTCTGTGAGGTGCGGTGGAATGCCCGTACCGTCGAAGGTCTTGCCCGACCGGGTCAGGAACTCCTCGTTCGGCAGCCAGGCCGACATGCCGTTGGGGAGCTTGCGCAGCATGACGTCCGAGAAGACGCCCTGTGTGGGCTGCCCGATCCGGACCGTCTTGCCGGGCCGGTCCATGAGGGCCTGGGCGAAGGACTCCCCCGCGCTGACGGTCGAACCGCCGGTCAGCACGGCGATCGGCCCGGTGTAACGGGGGCCTTGGGCGGGCGTGACGTACGCGGGCTGGGGGCGAGTGTGCCGGGTGGGGTCGGCGGGGTCGTTGCGGGCCCGCTTGGAGTAGGCGACGTAGGGGATGTCGGTGAGGCGCTCGGCGATATGGATCCCCAGGGCGTCGGAGCCGCCGCCATTGATCCGCAGGTCGATGATCAGGCCCTTCAGGCGCTGGGTGCGCTCCTGGCTGAGGACCGTATCCAGCGCCCTGTCGAGCTCTGCCAGCTGGGCGGCGTAGGGGGCGCCACCGCCCGCGTATCCGCCGAAGCCGGAGATCCGCACATAGCCCTGCCCGCCGGGTAGGTCGGCGTAGGTGATCCGCCCGTTGGCGAAGTCCTGGAGGTTCCGGGCGTCCTTGAGGTCGCGCTCCACGATGAACTTCTTGACCTTGGTGTCCAACTCCCCGGTCGGCAGGACGGTGCCGGGGCGAACCTGCGCGAAGATGCGGTCACCGTCCTGAACGGCGACATGGGAGTCGTACAACGGCTTCACCATCTCGCTGAAGACGGCGAAGAGCTCGTCCTTGGTCGTCTTCGCGTGCACCTTGGGCCGGTATCGGTCGCGTACAGCGTGCCAGTCGATGCCCTTGGCGGAGAAGAAGGGGTAGTTCTCCTCGAAGGACTGCCAGAAGACGTCGAAGGCAGCGAGCGGCCCCTCGGGGGCTGGACGCGTGCAGGCGTCGGGCAACTCCTGGATCCGGCGCAGGTTCCGGTCGCCGACGGAGCCGTCCACCCGCATGGACCCGCGGTCGCGGCCTCCTTGGGTACGCACCGTGAGGACAGTGCCGTCAGGCTTGGTGTAGACGCCGGGGCCGGTCCGCTGCGCGGAGTCGCCCTTGAGGCAGCTGACGGCGGTGGTCTGGTACTCCTGGAAAGTTCCGTTCCGGATGGACAGCACTGTGCCGTAGCCGTCCATGCGCCAGATTCCGTCGATGGTCGGTTGTTGGGCGGTGGCTGCCGGCGCGGCTGCGCCGACGAGGGCCAATGCGACGGCGGTGGCCGTGACAATGCGCACGATCTTGCCTTCTCTGTAGGCGACTTGCTCGGTACAGCCCACGATCGCCGACACGGCGTTCTCCCGGCCATCCGGCTGTCCGGTTGATCTAGGGTGGGGCCAGCCCCCATTACCGGCAGTACGCGGGGGGCCATCGCTTGGGAAGTGCAGGCAGATACTCGGCCGGCACGTCGAGCTCCGGCACGTGCGTACGCGGTGTCGGCTCGCACCCCGCCTGGAGCAGCGTCAGAGTGGCCGGAGGGCGTGGCGTCCGGTGGGTCCACGATGTCCGGCCGGCCCTTGATTCCCGTCGCGGATCGGACTGATGCCTTGGCGAGCAGCATGAGTGTCTCGGCGCCGCCGGGAGTGATCGCCGCTTCACTCGTGGCGCGTGGGAAGACCTCAGGATGACGCGTCGGCGAGTCGGCGGCCGACCCTCGCCGCGGTCTCCCTGAGCCAGATGTGGGCGGCGTCGTGGCTGTGGACGGGGTGCCACCACAGGGCTTCTCGCAGCGGGACGGCTTCATAGGGCGGTTCGAGGACGCGTACGGCCGCGAGGGGAGAGAGCAGGCGCGCGAGACGGGCCTGGACGAGGGCGATGCGGCGGGTGCCGGCCACGAGGGCGGGAAGCGCGTGGAAGCTGTCGACGGAGACCTCCACGCGGGGCTCGATGCCGAGCATGCCCAGCTGGCGCACGGCGGGGGCGTCGTAGGTCCGCTGGTAGGTGGCCCAGGGCAGGCGGGCGAGGTCGTGCAGGGTGAGACGGTCCTCGACGCCGGGGTGGTCCTCGGCGACGACGAAGACCCAGCCGTCCTCGTAGAGGTCGGTGGCGGGGAAGCCGCTGATGACACCGTGGGGCATCAGGAGGCCGTCGGTGGCGCTGAGCAGGCTCGCGGTGTCGTCGACGACGGTGACCGGGGTACGGGTGAAGCGCAGACGGATGCCGGGGGCCTCCTCGTGGACGACGCGGGCGAGCGCGACCCCGAAGACGGAGACGGCGTAGTCGGAGGCGAGGATGCTGAACTCACGGGTCTCCGTGGCCGGGTCGAAGGTGGCCTGACTGGTGAAGAGGCGCTCCAGGACGTCGTACGCGGTGGCCGTTCGGTCCAGGAGGACCTGGCCGAGCGCGGTGAGTTCGTACTGGCTCCCGACGCGGGAGAGGAGCTCGTCACCGAAGTGACGGCGCAGGCGGGCCAGGGCCGCGCTCATGGCGGGCTGGCTGAGGCCCACACGCTGCCCGGCCCGGGTCACGTTGCGTTCTTCGAGCAGGGCCCGGAGCGCGACGACGAGGTTGAGGTCGAGGCGGGCCAGGTTCACGAGGCGGTATCCCTTCCGGAACGACACTGCCTGCGGCTATTCACCTGAGCGATAGTACAGATCCATGGAATCGATTTCCCTGATTGCTTGATGCGGTCCAGATTGGTCCCATCGCAGTCAGGAGGACATGTCGGTGAAACCCCCATCCACCTCTGATCTCTTCGCCGGGCCCTTCGCCCTCGGCACTCTCTCCGCGGACGACCACCCCGCTTTCCCCGCCCTCGTCGACGGCGAGGGGCAGGTGCTGGACCTTCGATCGGCCTTGGCCGACCCGGCGCTGACGATGCGGATCCTGCTGGAGCAGTGGCCGACCGTGCTCCCGCGCCTCCGCGCACTCGCCGTCGAGCCGGGACATGTACGACGCCGCCTGTCCGAGTTCCGCGTCCTCGCGCCGGTCGAACCACGGCAGGTCTTCCAGTCGGGTGCCAACTACCGTCAGCACGTCATCGATCTGCATGTCGCACACCGGGCACCCGACGACGAGCGGTCCGAGGAGGAGCGTCGGGCCGAGGCGGCCGAAATCATGGATCGGCGGGCTGCCGAGGACCTGCCGTACGTCTTCATCGGCCTCCCCAGCTCGATCACGGGCCCGTATGACGACGTGACGCTTCCGGCCTGGGCGGCGAAGCCGGACTGGGAGCTGGAACTGGCGGCGGTGATCGGCCGGCCCGCGTACCGGGTTTCGCCCGGGGAAGCGCTGGAGTGCGTCGCGGGCTACACCATCGCCAACGACCTGACCGACCGGGCGACGGTGTTCCGGCGGGACATGCCGCGGATCGGCACGGACTGGCTGCGCAGCAAGAACGCGCCCGGTTTCACCCCGCTGGGCCCGTGGATCGTGCCGGCCGAGTCCGTCGGCGACACCGGCGGCCTGCGGCTGACCCTGAAGCTCAACGGCGAGGTCATGCAGGACGAGTCCACCAAGGACATGATCTTCGGCGTGGCCCGCATGGTCGCGTACGCCTCGCAGACGGCGCGGCTCCTGCCCGGTGACCTCGTACTCACCGGCTCCCCGGCGGGCAACGGCATGCACCGGGGCAGGCTGTTGCGCGACGGCGACGTCATGGAGTGCTCCATCACCGGTCTGGGCGCGCAACGCACCCGATGTGTCGCGGAGGACGTGTGAACCGCACCGACCCCGAGGCTGCGATCGCCCGGGCCGCCAAGGAGTGCTCCAACTGGGGCCGTTGGGGTGAGGACGACCGTCTCGGCACCGTGAACTTCCTCGACGACGCCAAGCGCCGCGAAGGCGCCGCGCTCGTCCGGCGGGGCGTCAGCTTCTCGCTCTCCCAGCGCTTCGACATCAACGGCCCCCAGAAGGGCTGGCGGCGCCGGACCAACCCCGTCCACACCATGCTGGACACCGGCACGGACGCGGCCCTGGGCAACCAGGGGCTCCCCCACGGCATCGGCGGCGCCGACGACGTGATCGCGATGCCGCTGCAGTGCTCCACCCAGTGGGACGGGCTGGGCCACATCTTCGACCACGGCAGGGCCTGGAACGGCCGGCCCGCCGAGCAGGTCGTCACCTCCGACGGCGACCAGGTCACCGGCATCGAGCACCTGGCCCCGCACATCGCGGGACGCGCCGTGCTCCTCGACGTCGGCCGCACCGCGGGCGAGAACGGCGAGCTGCCCGACGGGTTCGCCATCACCGAGGAGCACCTGACGGCCGCCGCCGAGGGCCACGGCGTCACCGTCGGCCGCGGCGACATCGTCCTCGTACGGACCGGGCAGCTCGCCCGGGTCCGCCGGGACGGGTGGGGCGACTACGCGGGCGGCGCCGCCCCCGGCCTGTCCTTCGCCACGGCGTCCTGGCTGCACGGCAGTGAGATCGCCGCGATCGCGACCGACACCTGGGGCTTCGAGGTGCGGCCCAACGAGTTCGACCACGCCTTCCAGCCCCTGCACCAGGTCGTCATCCCGCACATCGGTCTCCTCATCGGCGAGATGTGGGACTTCGAGGCCCTCGCCGAGGACTGCGCGGCCGACGGCGTGTACGCGTTCTGGCTCACCGCGGCCCCCCTGCCCATCACCGGCGCCGTCGGGTCCCCCGTCAACCCCGTCGCCGTCAAGTAGCCCCGGGGCCCACCCAGCCCGAGGAACAAGGGAGTTCCCCATGAGCAGCACACCCCGCAGAGTCCTGGTCGTGGGCGGCGGAGCGGCCGGCAACGCCGCCGCGATCCTGCTGCGCCGCGGCGGGATCGACGTCGACCTCGTCGAGGCGAAGGACGACTGGAACGCCACCGCAGGATCCGGCATCACCCTCCAGGGCAACGCCCTGCGCGTCCTGCGCGAACTCGGCGTCTGGGAAGAGGTGACGGCGTCCGGCTTCCCCTTCGGGTCGGTCGGCATCACCGCTCCCGACGGCACCGTCCTGCACGTCCAGCGCGACCTGCGCACCGGCGGCGACGACCTGCCCGCCACCGTCGGCATGCAGCGCCCCCGGCTCCAGCAGATCCTCATCGACGCCGTCCGAGCCAGCGGCGCGACCGTCCGCCTGGGCACCACCGCCGCGATCGTGGACCAGGACGCCACCGGTGTCTCGGTCCGCTTCGGCGACGGCGGCGAGCACCGCTACGGTGTCGTGATCGCCGCCGACGGCCTCGGCTCCGCCACCCGCGCGCAGATCGGGATCACCGACAAGCCCGAACCGACCGGCATGGCCATCTGGCGCGTCGCCGCCCCGCGCCCCGCCGGCGTCGAGCACACCGACCTCACTTACGGCGGCCCGGCGTTCATCGCGGGCTACTGCCCCACCAGCGCCACCACGCTGTACGCGTACGTCGTCGAGGAGAACCGCGACCGTTCCTCCATTCCGCCCGAGTCCTACGCCCAGGAGATGGTCCGCCTCACCTCCGCCTACGGCGGCGCGTGGCCGGAGATCACCGCGACGATCACCGACCCTTCGAAGGTCAACTACACCTGGTTCGACCGGCTGCTCGTCGAAGGCTCCTGGCACCGCGGGCGAGTCGTGCTCGTCGGAGACGCCGCGCACTGCTGCCCGCCCACCCTGGCGCAGGGCGCGGCGCTGTCCCTGGAAGACGCCTGGGTTCTCGCCCGGATGCTCACCGCCTCCGACACCTGGGACGAGGAGCTGCTCCAGGCCTACTACGACCGCCGGATCGCCCGGGTCCGCCCGGTCGTGGAGGCATCCGTCCGCATAGGCCGGTGGCTGCTCGACGGAGTCCGCGACGCCGATGTGCCCGGTCTCATGGCCCGCACCATGACCATGCTGCGGGAGCTGCCGTGATGGCGCCCACCGTGGACGTCCACGCCCATGTCCTGCTGCCCGAGATCGACGCGCTCGTCGCGGGTCTGCCCGGGAACGCCGAGGCCACGGCGCTCGACGCCCTCCGTAACGGCTCCGACGCGCTCGCGGTCAGCGGCCCCATGGTCCGCGACCGGATCCCGGCCCTGACGGATCCCGCCGTCCGGCTCGCCCGGATGGACGCCCAGGGCGTCGACGTACAGCTCGTGAGCCCCTCGCCCTCGCACTACCACTACTGGGCGGACGCGCCCACGGCCGAGAAGGTCTGGCGGCTGGCCAACGAGGCCACGGCCGCGCACTGCGCCGCGGCGCCGGACCGGCTTCGCGGCCTGGGGCTCGCTCCCCTGCAGCACCCCGGACTGCTCGCACCGGCCCTGGACCACGCCCTGGAGCACGGGCTCGTCGGGGTGGAGATCTCCAGCCACGCGCCCGGCCGGGAGCTGTCCGACCCGGCCTACGAGCCGCTGTGGGCGCGCGCCGAGGAGACGGGGGCGGTCGTGTTCCTGCACCCGTTCGGCTGCACGCTCGACGAGCGACTCGACCGGTGGTACCTGTCCAACACCGTGGGTCAGCCCACCGAGAACGCGGTCGCGCTGTCGCACCTGATCTTCTCCGGCGTCCTCGACCGGCACCCCGGGCTGAAGATCGTCACGGCCCACGGCGGCGGCTACCTGCCCACCCACATCGGGCGCAGCGACCACGCCTGGCGGGCCCGCAGCGATGCGTCCGCAGGCTGCGCCCAGCCGCCCAGCAGCTATCTGCGGCGCCTGTACTTCGACTCGCTCGTGCACGACCCGCGGGTGCTGCGGGCCCTGGTGGAAGCGGTGGGAGCGGACCGGGTGCTGCTCGGCTCGGACTTCCCCTTCGACATGGGATCCGACGACCCGGTCGGCGCGCTCCGCGCGGCGGACCTGCCCGAGGCCGACTTCCACGCCGTCCGCGGCGCCAACGCCACCGCCCTGCTCACCCTCTCCCCCGCCTGAGGAGGCACCCCGTGACGAACGACCGGTTGCTCACCCACCTGCGGCACGTCGACCTCGCCGTGCCCGACTACGACAAGCAACTCGACTTCTACGCCGGTGTGTGGGGGCTCACCAAGGTCGCCGAGGACTCCGGCATCGCCTTCCTCGCCGCCGAGGGCAGCCCGGAGCAGTACGTCGTCCGGCTCCGCAAGGCCGAGGAGAAGCGCCTCGACCTCGTCTCGTACGGCGCGGCGACCCCGGCCGACGTGGACACGCTGGCCGAGCAGCTCCTGGCCGGCGGCGTGCGGCTGATCTCGCAGCCCGGAGCCGTCGAGACCCCCGGCGGCGGCTACGGCTTCCGCTTCTTCGACGTCGACGGCCGCACCATCGAGGTCTCCGCCGACGTCGGGGTCCGCAAGCACCGGAAGATCGAGGAGAAGGAGGCGATCCCGGTCAAGCTCTCGCACGTCGTCCTCAACTCCCCCGACCTGGGGCGCACCCGGGCCTGGTACGAGCGTCACCTCGGCTTCCGCCTGTCCGACACGCTCAGCTCGCCTCACGTGGGCGAGGTCATGCACTTCATGCGGATCAGCAGCCGGCACCACTCCATGGCCCTTGCCAAGGGCCCGCACACCTCGCTACACCACATCTCCTTCGAGATGCGCGGCATCGACGAGTACATGCGCGGCTCGGGCCGGGTCCTGCGGGCCGGCCACACGAAGATCTGGGGTCCGGGCCGGCACATGGCCGGCGACAACACCTTCACCTACTTCCTCGACCCGCACGGCAACACCGTCGAGTACACCACCGAGTTGGAGAACCTCGACGAGGACACCTGGCACCCCCACGTCTACGACTTCTCCCGGCCCGAGGTCACCGACCAGTGGGGCACCGCCAACCCGATGAACGAGCTCGTCGCCAGGGAGTCGTTCAACGACCCCGACCGCGGCTGCTTCGTCGCCCCGCCGGTCTGATCCTCCCGACCGCCCGATCCCCGCCTGGAGCCGCATCATGCGCTTCGCCGCTTTCGTACACCGGCACCGGTGCCGTGTCGCCGTCGTCGAGGACGACGGCACGCTGTTCCCCCTGCCCGGCGTCACCTCGCTCACCGATCTGATCCGTGACACCGACGGCCTTCCCGGCCTTCTCGCCGCCGGCGCCGCGGCCCTCAACGTGCCGCCCGGGCCGCACGTCTCCGAGGTGCGGCTGCTCTCCCCGCTCCAGCCGTCCTCCATCAGGGACTTCGTCACCTTCGAGGAGCACGTCGAGGGCGTGCGCCGCTCCGTGAGCGGCGCATCCGGGGTACCCGCCCAGTGGTACGAGGCGCCGACCTACTACTTCACCAACCCCCACGCCGTCTCCGGCCCCCACGACGACGTCCCCGTACCTCCCGGATCGTCCGTGTTCGACTTCGAACTCGAGGTGGCGGCGGTCATCGGCCGGGACGGCCGCGACCTCACACCGGAGCAGGCGCGGGACCACATCGTCGGGTACACGATCTTCAACGACTGGTCCGCGCGCGACCTGCAGTCCGCCGAGATGAAGGTGGGGCTCGGCCCGTGCAAGGGCAAGGACACCGCCACCACCCTGGGCCCCTATCTGGTGACCGCCGACGAACTGGAGCCCTACCGCGACGGCGGCGGGTTCCTGCGCCTGGCCCTGACGGCCGACGTCAACGGCGAGGAGGTCGGCAGCGACCTCCTGTCCAACATGAGCTGGACGTTCGAGGAGATGACCGCCTACGCCTCGCGCGGCACCCGGGTCGTCGCCGGCGACGTCCTGGGCTCCGGCACCTGCGGCAACGGCGGCTGCCTCGCCGAGCTGTGGGGCCGGAACGGCGAACGGGTCCCGCCGCCGCTCACGCCGGGAGACACCGTGACCCTCACCGTGGAAGCCCTCGGTTCCCTCGTGACCCGGGTGGTCCCCGGCACCGAGCCGGTCGCCCTGCCCAAGGGGCGGCGCCGCAACCGGGAGCGGCCGTGTTGAGGGCGCGGACGTCCTTGGAATCCGGCCCGTGACATCCTTGAACAAACTTGGTGGTTCAGCAGAAGGGGCATGCTCTCCATGTGCAGCATCGCGGTCATCGGTCTGGGAGCGATGGGCAGGCCCATCGCACGCAACCTCTTGAAGGCCGGCCACGACGTCGTGGTGTGGAACCGCTCCGACGCACCTGCGGAGCAACTCGTCGCAGAAGGTGCCCGTCGTGCCGCCTCCGTCTCGGAGGCCATGCACGCGCCGGTGGTCTTCTCGGTCCTGTCCGATGACCGGGCCGTCGCCGAGACGTTCATCGACTCCGGCGTCCTCTCGCAGACTCCGGGCGGGACTGTTCACGTCAACCTCGCCACGGTGAGCGCCGGCCTGGCTCGCCGGGTCGGCGCAGCGCACGCCGAGTCTGGTGTCGGGTACGTCGCAGCGCCGGTCTTCGGCCGTGTTCCGGTCGCCGAAGCCGGGGCACTCAACATCCTTGCGGCCGGTGAGGACGGGTTGATCGACCGCGTGCAGCCGTTCTTCGACGTGATCGGCTCGCGGACGTGGCGACTCGGTGATCGTCCGGAGCAGGCCAACACCGTGAAGATCCTCGGGAACTACCTGATCGCCTGCGCAATCCAGTCACTGGGCGAGGCTGTCAGCCTGGCGGAAGGCGCCGGTGTCGACTCTCGGCAGTTCGTCGAACTGCTGACCTCGACACTCTTCCCGGGTGTCGTATACGCAGGCTACGGGTCGATGATCGCCGAACGGAACTACCAGCCGGCCGGCTTCACCACGGTCCTGGGCCGCAAGGACCTCCACCTCGCGCTCGATGCGGCGATCGACCACGACATTCCGATGCCGATCGGTCAGCTGCTGCAGGCCGTCTTCGATCAGGCCGTCGCCGACGGTCGCGGGGCGGATGACTGGGCGGTCATCGCGGAACAGCAACCGCGGTTGACCACCGGCGGCCGATGACCGTGACCGCGGCCTGGTGATCGCGCCAGGAGACGGCTCTTCGCGTCCGGCAGCGGCCGCCCGTTGGCTCGGGCACGAGCCTTGCGTAGCGCGCCGTAAGCGGGATAGACCTGCGGGTGAGAAATGGAACATCGGCTTCCGCCGTTGGTCGCCGGGCCTCGCGGCCCAGCGGCGTTCCCTCCTCTGCCGCAGGACACCGAGAACATCGGGAGCCGCCCGTGACACCTCCTCCTCCGCGCTTTCATGTCGCGACGAAACTCGCGGTCGGCCAGAGCGCCCTGCGCCTGTCAGGTGAGATGGACCTGGAGAGCACACCGGCGCTCCGGCACGCCGTACGCAGCTGCCTTCGGGTCCGTCCCACGTCCTTGCTGATCGATCTCTCCGGCCTGTCTTTTTGCGACTGCTCCGGCGTCAACGCGTTGCTGTGGGCTCAGCAGGAGTCCCTGCACGCGGGTGCCGCCTTCCTCACTCGGGGTCCGCTCCAGCCGGCTGTCGCCCGTGCGATCGAGATCGTCGGCGCC
Organism: Streptomyces sp. NPDC030862; assembly: GCF_055571835.1. Taxonomy (NCBI): domain Bacteria; kingdom Bacillati; phylum Actinomycetota; class Actinomycetes; order Kitasatosporales; family Streptomycetaceae; genus Streptomyces; species Streptomyces sp. NPDC030862. The sequence goes on from NZ_JBVIEN010000001.1 coordinate 213,994, forward strand.
GGATGCCTGCTGCCGAGGACGTACGCGGCGACCACTGCGGCACCCGCCCCCCGGCCCCTGTGCGCGCGGGGCTGGATCAGCCTTCCCTAGCCGGGCACCGACGCACCGAGCCATCCCCTCTGTCCTTTGTGGACATACGGCGGGTGCAGACCGCGTCATGATGGAGGTGTTCGCCGCCCAGTGGAGCCGTGCAGGCTGAATCGATCCTTTCGCCGAGCTGAGAAGGGTGGCCGGTCATGGCAGTGGCAGACGGCTTTGATGCCGGGGCCCACCTGCGAGCAGTCGGCCGAGCAGAGGTGGCCGGAGGTCCGGCCGGTGGTCTCCTGGATGCCCTTGGAGTGGCACCGGTGGTGCTGGACCGGGACGGCCGCATCGTTCTGTGGAGCCCGCAGGCCGAGGCGCTCCTCGGCTACCGCGCGGATGAGGCCCTCGGGCGGTACGCCGCCCGATTGCTGGTCGCCGAGCAGGACCGTGATCAGGTGCTGACCTTGTTCGGCAAGGTGATGCACGGCGGTGAGACATGGGCCGGCGTCTTCCCGGTCGTCCATAGGGACGGCAGTGTCCGCTGGCTCGAATTCCGCAACATGCGGTTGCAGGATGAACACGGCGGCCGGTACGCGCTGGGCCTCGCGGTCGACCAGAGCGTGCTGAGGCAGGTCGAGCAAGATCTGGCGCTATCCGTTCGGCTGATAGATCAGTCCCCGATCGGTCTGGCAGTGATCGACACCGACCTGCGCTATGTGACGGTCAACGAAGCCCTGGTGCACCTCAACGGCCTGTCGGCGGCCCAGCACCTGGGCCGCCCGGTGCGCGAGGTGCTCTCCTTCCTGGACACCGACGCGGTGGAATCCTCGATGCGGCTCGTCCTGGCCACCGGCACGCCTCTGCTTGATCAGTACACCGTCGGCCGCGTACCGGCGGACCCCACGACCGAGCGCGCCTGGTCGGTCTCCACCTACCGGCTCGAGGACTCCGCCGGCACCGTGCTGGGCCTGGCCACCTCCGTCGTGGACGTCACCGAGCGGCACCGCGTCGCAGCGGAAGCCGAGCGCGCCCGGCACCGGCTGGCCGTCATCGCCGACGCCTCCGCCCGTATCGGCACCACCCTCGACGTAGAACAGACCGCGCGGGAACTGGCCGAGGTGGCGGTGGGCGCATTCGCCGACCTGGCCGCCGTCGACATTCTCGACACCGCCCTGACCGAGATCGCCTCGGGCACGGCTACGGAGTCCATGGTCTTCCGGCCCCTCATCGTGCACACCGCCTACCCGACCCCCGCCGCCCTGGCCGCCGACCCGCCCGAGAGTCCGGTGCGCTACGGCCCCGACCGGCTGATCAGCCGCTGCGTACGCAGCCGTCGGCCCGTCCTCGTCGCCCACGTCGACGATCGCGACCTGGCGCGCATCGCGCCCGACGAGCAGGCCGCCGCCGTGCTCGCCCGCGCCGGTGCCCACTCCTACCTGGCCGTTCCGCTGATCGCCCGAGGGGAGATCCTGGGCGCCGTCGACTTCCTGCGTGCCCGCAACCCCATGCCCTTCACCGAGGACGACCAAGCCCTCGCCCTGGAACTCGCCTCACGGGCCGCCGTCTGCATCGACAACGCCCGCACCTACCAGCAGCAGCGCCACGCCGCCCTCACGCTCCAGCGCAGCTTCCTGCCCCGCATCCCGGCCACCGTGCCGGGGCTGGACATCGCCTGCCGCTACCAGCCCGCCGGATCCGCCGCCGAAATCGGTGGAGACTGGTACGACGTACTCCCCCTGACCAGCGGCGATACGGCACTGGTCGTCGGTGACGTCATGGGCAGCGGCATCCAGGCGGCCGCCGCCATGGGACGGCTGCGCACCGCCACACAGACCCTCGCCGAGCTCGACCTCGCACCCGACCAGGTCCTGCAACACCTCGACCGGATCACCGCCACCCTCGAACCGTCCATCGCCACCTGCCTCTACGCCGTGCACGAAGAGGCCCCCTCCCGCCTCCGCATCGCCGTCGCCGGCCACCTCCCCCCGGTCCTGTGCCGCGCCGGCCAGGCACCGATCCTGCTGGACCTGCCCACGGGAGCACCACTTGGCGTCGGCGGCGTGCCCTTCCGCACCACCACCATCCCCGTCGGGCCCGGTGATCGCCTGCTCCTCTACACCGACGGCCTGGTCGAAACCCGGCGCACCGACATCGACGCCCGGCTGCACAGGCTCCTCGAACTCCTCGCCACCCCGGACGCCGACCTGGAGGCCACCTGCGACCGCCTCCTGTCCCGCCTGCACCACACCGAGGGCCATGACGACGTCGCACTCCTCCTCGCGCAGGTACAGCCCTGATCTCTCCCCGTCACACCGAGGCCCTCACGGGTCGAAGTCGAGCGGTGTGCAGCCCCCGGGCATCATGCGTGCAGCCGCTTGTGGACCTCCTCCGCTTCATCGGCTCGCCGGGCCATGGCCAGTGGCTGTTCCTGCACGAGTACGCGGAACAGCGCGACGGCTTCGGTGGAAGCGGCGCGGGCGGCATCGAAGTGTTCGCCCGCTGCCCACCAGGCGCGCGCGGAGGTGGCGAGGGCGTGTGCGAGGACTTCTCGGTGGGCGTGCGGTTCCTGGGAGGAGAGAAGGCGTGCTCTCCGGACCGCGTCCTCGGCGACTTCCCCGGCAAGCTGCGCTTGTCCGGTCATGGCGAGTCCCCGTGCCTGCTCCGTGAGCGACTCGGTCAGCGCGAGGCCCATCAGCGCAGGACCGTCGGCGTAGCGGCGCAGGATGTCCACGGCTTGCTCGTTCGCCGCGACGCCGTCCTCCTCTCTGCCCGGCACTCCCACCGCACACTTGGCGAATGCGTTCAGCGTGCCGGCGCGCAGCAGTTCCGCCGAGAGGTCTTCCGGGAGTGCCCGGCAGAAGTCGACGGCCTCGGCGAGCAGGGGGAGGGAGGCTTCGGGCGGGACGGTGTCCGAGACCGCCGCCACTTCGGACAGCAACATGGCACGGTGCATCAGGGCGTTGCCCAGCACAGCGTCGGCGAGCGGCGGTTCGGCGTCGGTGCGGGCGATCGCGACCGCCTCCTCGACGGCTGCGACGGCGCCTGCCGGGTCACCGGCGCGCCACAGCAGACGGGCTCGCTGCAAGAGCGCGGTCGACAGCTCGGCTCGCAGGCCCGGCGGATCAGCGGCGTGCTGCGCGCGGAGTCCGGGGAGGGCCCTTTCCAAGGGCTCCAGGGCGTCCGGCCAGCGACCGCAGGTCTCCAGTAGTTCGGCCAGCAGGGCCTCGGAACGTGCCCAGGCGAGTCGGGTGGCGTCGTCGCCTCGATACTGGTGTTCGGCGCGCCGGTGTGCGCACGCCTCATCAGCGGTCGCGGCCGCCTCCGTCACACGGCCGAACAGCCACAGCTGCCGCGCATGTGCTTCGAGACCGTCAGCCTGCTCGGTGCGGTGCGGGCCGGAGTTCCGCCGTATCCAGCGGTCTCTGATGTCCAGTGCTTCGCGGGAACGCCTGAGAGACTCCTCGTACTCCTTGTCGGTCCACAGCAGGCCGCCCGTGGCCGACAGAACGGCCCACAGATCGGTCTCATAGCGTGAGGGTGCCTCGACGCTGAGCGTACGCAGCCGTCTCAGGGCTTCCTCGCCTGCGCGGCGCGCCTCCTCGAACTCCCCCAGGACGCAGTGGCTCCGGAAGGCGATCAGCCAGTTCCTGAGCATCGGCTCGGCGAAGGCCGCCGGCTGGTCCGTCTCCGCCCCGCTGTTGAAGTCCATGGATTGTTCGACGGTCTCCAGGGCTTTGTGCGGTTCGCCGAGCACGAGGTAGGTGCCCGCCAGGTTGTTGAGACAGGTGGCGAGGTCCGGGAGGTGGGCGCCGGGTGCGGTCTCGGCCAGGTCTTGCAGGATGCCGGCTGCCTCCCGTAGGTGGCCGACCGCCTCCGCCGCTTCCTGTGGTCTCTCCTCGGACTTCAGTGTGCCCGCGAGGGTGATGAGGGACATGGCCAGGTAGTTGCGGAAGGCGTCCGGCTCGAGGCGGACGAGTTCGCGGTACCAGTGGACGCTCTGCTTCGCGATGCGATGCGCCCGGCGGCGGTAGCCGTGGGCCTGGCGTTTCAAAGCCAGGGTGTTGAGTGCCAGTGCCAGACGGGGCGTGTAGATGTGTGGTTGTTCGTCGACCAGGTCCCGGTAGAGCCGCACCGATTCCTCAGCGGCGTCGAGTGCTTCGTCGAGCTGTCCGAGGTTGTCGAGGTCGATGGCGAGGCTGTTGAGGGCGTTGGCGAGGTCGGCCTGGTACGCCCGGGGGCGCGCCTCCGCGAGGCGTCGGCGGATGGTCACGGACTCACGCATGTGGTCCAGCGCGTCGCGGTGAAGTCCGGCCCCCTGTGCGGCGGAGGAGGCGGTGGCGAGGACCAGGGCGAGACCTGCCAGCTGGCTGTCGGGATCGTCCTCGGCGAGCCGTCGTTGGAGTTCGACCGCTCTACAGGCGGACTTCAGGGCGCTGTCGCGGCGACCCGATTCCAGCGCGACGATGGCGTGGTTGTTCAGGTGGTTGACCAGGAGAGGGGTGTGCGCCATCGGGTCGTTGTCCTGGAGGGCCTCGCACAGTCGCCTGCACTCCTCGGCCACGCGCCACGCGGTGTGGTGGTCTCCGTTGGCGCCTGCGGCCACCGCGAGCGTATCGAGGGCTTTCACCAGGTTCACCCGGCTCGCGGGGTCGTCGGGACGCAGTGCGGCGCGCAGGAGGACCACGCCCTCCTCCGCGGCCTGGTACGCATCCCGTCGGCGTTCCACATTGCTGAGGAAGATGGACGCGTTGACGCGGCAGGCTCCCCGTTCGGCCTGGTGGCGCGGGTGGTCCGCCGGGATCTCCCGCCACAGGTCGTGGGCCTCCTGCACCGTGCTGAGGCATTCCTCCCGCTCGCCCATGGACGACAGGCGTTTGGACAGTTCCCGCAGTGCGACGGCGAGTCCCGGGCGTGCCGCGGGATCGACGGCGGCCTGCAGCCGGTGGACGCGGACGATGCGCCGGTGCAGGTCCAGTGCCCAGGGGGCCAGCAGGTACGTATGGGCCGGGACGGCCGCGGCTAGTTCCTCCAGTTCGTCGAGTGTGGCGCCGGGATGATCGGCGAGGGCCTGCAGTGCGGCCAGCAGGGGGGCGGGCTCCTCCAGCCGGGAGGCCAGGGCGATGGCCGCCGGGCCGAGCACCGCCGGGTGGTGCAGGCACCACTCGGTCAGTTCCTCGGTGCTGGGGCCGGCTCCCCGTACGGACGCCCGGGTGACGAGGGTGAGGAATCTGGCGGCCTGGTCGGGTGTCACGGCCGGCAGCAGCGCGTCCACCAGGCTCGGGCGGTCGCGGAAACGCCCGCCCACCAGCCGTTCGGCCAGCCGGTCGGGTTGCAGGTGCCCGACGGTGCCCGCATCGGTGGGCAGCACGGACAGGAGCCAGGCGTGCACGGCACGGACTCCGCCGGGCACCCCGCCGCCGTTGCCGTCGCCGAGCACGGCGGCCAGCACGGCGGTGGTCTCGCGCGGCCCACGCGGCCCCAGGGCCACGACGGCGGTCACCGCGTCCTCCAGCGTGTCCCACAGCAAAGGGGGGTAGATCCGATGTGCCCCCGCGGTGCCGCGCCAGTGCACGCGCTCATGTACCAGGAGAGCGTTCTCGATGGCCGGGGTGTCACCCGCGGTGGGCGCCACCCCCTGCGCCGCGTCCAAGAGGTGCACCAGGGCGGCCATGTGCAGAGTCAGAGGTGAGCCGAGCGCGCTTTCGGTCAGGTCGGGCGGGGTGCGGTCGGCGTACTCGGCCCAGTCGGGCCCTTCCTCTCCGGAGAGTTCCTTGAGCGCTGCGGCAAAGGCGCGGGCAGCGGTGAAGTAACCGTCGAGGCCGTCCGGCGGCAGCACAGGAAGCTCGCGGACCGACGCGGCCGACAGCATCGATCCGAGCTGCAGTGAATCCCCGGTGACTTCCTCGAGCCAGTGGCCGGCGGAGCGGGCGAGGAGGACGGTCTTGACCGGCGTATCCCGATGCTGTGCGGTGAACTCCAGGACGGAACGCGTCTCCTCGATGCGGCCGTCGGCACCGTCGACCACCAAGAGCAAGGGCAGGCCGGGCGCGGAGGTGCCGGGTTCCATCCGCGCACCGGGCCGCAGCCAGACGACGGACCACTCCGGTTGGAGGCGGCGGGCGAGTTCCACCACGAGCCGGGTCTTGCCCCGGCCACCGGGGGCGTGGACCACCGCGACCTCGCCGTCGGACTGCTCCGTCCACGCGGTCAGTGCGCGCAGTTCCTCCTCCCGGCCGTGGAAGGGGACGACCGCCCGGGCCGGATGCAGCAGTTCCACGACCGAGCGGGCAGCGCGCTGCGTTGCGGCGTGGTGGTCGGGGTGGGCGAGAGTGGCGTATTCGACCGGCTGGGGGACGTGTGGTCCATGAGCCCCGAACTCCTCCAGGGCGGCGAGGAAAGTATCGTCATGCAGAAGGGTGACGGCCCGCTCCGCCTCCAGCCGCGCCGGGATGCGGTCGGGCACGTCATTGACGACGACGCCCACGACGAGGTCGCCGCACAGCACGGCCGCCCCTGACATACCCCTCCAGGACGAGTCGCTGGTCCCTCGGCCACGGTAGGTCGTGCAGTCCAGTACGTACATGCCGCCGACGAGCCCGCTGAGGGGGCTGATCTTTCCCTCTGCCTGCTCCGATTCCCGGGACCGCCGCTCGGAATGAGGGAAGCCGGTGGCACGCCACTCTACGGACGTGCTGTCCCCGGCGATCCGGCCCCACAGCACCTGGGTGGGGGAGGCAGGCTTCCAGTCATCGGCGGAGATGTGCACCAGCGCGGCGTCCACTTCGGGCGCATCGCCTTCGGTGGCGTCCTTCGGCATCCCCCGCCACACCACGTGCCCCAGGTAGTCGGTTTCCTCCCCGAGCGGGGAGACCGCGACCGGCGAGCCCAAGGCTGCCACGGCGTGCGCGGCCGTGAGGATCAGACCCGGGGCGATCTCGTAACCGGCCGCCCAGCCACCTGCCGCCGCCACGCGCACGACGCGCTTACCGCTCAACAGGCCTCCCCGGCTCGTATGGGTCCTGCCACGGCAGGAGGGACACGTGTTCCTGTCACCGCGGCCGCCGAGCGCGCACCCGGTCGTCCGGAGCCTCGCCGTCGGCCGCCGCACCCTGCCCGTCCGCGGAGATCTGCACCGGGCCGCCCCCGCGACGCGGCGTGAGGGTCACCAGCACACGGTGGCTGCGGCTGCGCGCCGCGGAGCCCTCCGCATCCGCCGTGACGACCCATGCCCGGAAACCGGCTTTGCCCCGGGCCTCCTGGCGGATCTCGACGAGGAACTCCATCTCGATCTGGCCGACATCGAAGGTGATGTCCCGGCCCTCGCCGCTCACAGCGGCCTCCATGAGGCTGTCCCGCAAGGCGGTGACGGCGTCCCCGAGTTCGATGTTCATCAAGCCCCCCACATCCCGCGCGGCCGCAGAGGCACGCCGTGTACGCGCCCCGCTGGGCGCTCGCCAGAAGCGAACCGACTTTAGCCAAGGGGTACTTGGCCTGTCCGGTGGATCGGAAAGGCGAACAATGTTCCACGGAAAGAAACGCCGTCCATATTGGCAGGGGCATGCCAGTGTGTTGAAGTGGCATACAACGTTTCTCTCTCCGATACCCCCGAGGAGGGCAACCCCGTGCTACGCACCCTTCTGCGCGCCGTCCCCGCCATCATGCTGGCCGTCGCCGCCACCCTGACCGCCCCCACCGCCACGGCGGCCACGCCTCACGTCGGTCTCGCGGCTGATCCCGCCGCCCCCGGCCCCCACCCGGTCGCCTACACGGACCTCACCGTCTCCGCTTCGGGCCGCTCCTACAGCGCCCGTGTCTGGTACCCGGGCGCGGCCGCCGGTGCCAACGCCCCCGTCGCCCAAGGAGCCCACCCTGGCCTCGCCTTCGGACACGGCTTCCTCCAGAGCATCTCCACGTACGAGAGCACCCTGCGCCACTACGCCTCCTGGGGCTTCATCACCGTCGCCCCCAAATCCCAGGGCGGCCTCTCCCCCAGCCACAGCGGGTTCGCCGACGACCTGAACGCCGCCCTCGCCTGGCTCACCACGCAGAACGCCACCACCGGATCCCGCTTCGCCGGCGCCGTCGACACCAGCCGCTACGCCCTGGCCGGCCACTCCATGGGCGGCGGTGCGGCTCTCCTCGCCGCCTCCCGTAACCCGGCCGTCAAATCCGTCAGTACGCTCGCCGCCGCCGAGACCAAGCCCTCCGCGGTCACCGCCTCCGCGGCCCTCGCCATCCCGGTCCAGTACGTCGGCGGCAGCAAGGACACCATCGCGGGCGTCGACGGCCATCAGCGCAGGATGTACGACGCGAAGCCCGCTCCCACCCAGCTCCGCGTCATCACCGGCGGCTTCCACTGCGGCTTCACCGACAGCAGCGGATTCGGCTGCGACAGCGGCTCGATCACCCGCGCCGAGCAGCAGCGTCTCACCCGCTCCGTGACCACCTCCTACCTCCTGTACACACTCGGCCTCGACGGTTCCCTCCACGACCAGGTGTGGGGCGCCGCGGCGCGGAACCTTCCCGGCGTCGTGTACACCGCAAAGCCCTGACCCCGCCCGAACGATCTCGCCGTCCGGAGGAGAAGCACCCTGAGCGCACCCATCCCCCGCGTCGAACCCGACCGTGAGCGGTGGGCGTTCACAGTCTTCTCCGGGCGGCCCCCCGGTCACCGTCCGCCGCGGCACACCCGCGCCGTTCGGATGGTGGCCGGTCGTGCGGAACCCACCGCCTCGTCGAGGACCTCGTCCGTGGTGAGCTCGGCGCCGGCCACCAGCTCGTGCATCCGTTGTCTTCGCGCTCTCGTCGCTCACCGAGGCAGGCCGTCACGAGTTCTGCGTTTGACGACGGCCCGGCACGGGGCTGCACTGGATTCATGGACGCTGCGGTGATTCCGTCCCAGGGAGAGCAGCGATGACGACCATGGAAAGTTTCACCCTTCTGCAGCCGTACAAGATCGCCGAGGAGACGTTCGTCATCCCGTGGGCCCTCGAGGCCCCACCGGTCGGCCACTTCCCGATGAATTCGATGGTGATCCGGGGAGCCGAACCGGTCCTCGTGGACACCGGGGCGCCCGCAGTACGAGCCCAGTGGCTGGAGGCGGCCTGGTCCATCGTGGATCCCCTGGACGTACGGTGGATCTTCCTCACCCACGACGACCGCGACCACGCCGGCAACCTCCTGGCGGTTCTCGCGGAATGCCCGAACGCGACCCTGCTCACGACATGGTTCTCCATCGGCCGCATGGCCGAGGAGTGGGAGACCCCCATCAACCGGTGCCGCTTCATGACCGACGGCGACACGATCGACACGGGTGACCGCACCCTGGTCGCCAAGCGACCGCCCCTGTACGACAACCCCACAACCCGCGCCCTCTTCGACCCGAAGACCAACGTCCTGTGGGCCGTCGACACCTTCGCCACGAACGTGCCGACCCCCATGCCCGAAACGGCGGCGCTGTCGCCGGACGAATTCCGCGACGGCCAGTTCTTCGGCGGAAGGCTGGTCTCCCCCTGGGTCGCCCTGCTGGACTCCCAGAAGTTCGGGACGGTCGTCACCGACTTCCAACACCTCAACGCCGAGGTCATCGCCGGCTGCCACTGCCCCGTCCTGCGCGGGCCCCAGATCCCCGAGGCCTACGACCTCCTCCGCCAGCTCCCCGACGTCCCACCGTGGACAGAGTTCACCCAGTCCGACCTGGACCAGTGGATGGCGGACGCCGAGAGCTCGGTTCCGCCGGAGCAGCCGCGGCCGTCGGGGACATGAGCAGCGCCGCCGCGCGGCGTTGGGATGGAACGCTGACGAATCAAGGCAGGTCGCGCAGGTCGACCGGCGCAGCGGTCACCTCGCTCGCACCCTCGGGACCGGGGGCGTAGAAGGGGCGGGCGGCGTCGACGGCGGCGAGCACATCGCTCCGCTGCCGGCCGTCGTGGAACCGGCCGTGCTTCTGCACGAAGCCCGCCAGCAGGTCGAGCCACCGACGGCAGAAGGCGAGGTCGGGCTCGCGCCGTACGCCGGCTCCGTCCACGTCCAGCCACGTGGCACCGGTGTGCGACCACGCCCGCTCGGCCAGCACGCCGGGGTGCGCTCCGCCCGTGCAGCGCGCCGCCACCCAGGTCGGCTCCCGCACCTCCAGGTCGAGCGACACCGCGAGCGGCCCGTCGCCTTCGACGGAGCCGAGCACACGCCCGCCTGCCGTGATCACTTCGAGCCGGCGTGCCTCGGGCCCGTACGCGGTTGCCGACAGGTGAACGCTCCGCCCGGCCGCGCCGTCGATCCGGCTGCCCTCGTCCTGTCCGTCCACCCGCAGTCGGAGCCAAGGACCGTTCGTGACGACGACGGGGCCGCTGCGCAGAGCGAGGCTGAACGCCGCCGGGTCGTGGTCGCCCCCGGTCCACGCGTAGACCCGCCCAGAGCCCGGCGGGCCGGAGAAGGCACCGGCCCGGCTGAAGGACAGGAAGGCGTCGGTCCCGGCCGTCGGCGCGAGCCGCAGCCCGCAGCCCAGCAGGCGGTACCAGAGCTCGGCCGGGCCGGAGGGGTCGACCGAGAACAGCAGGTCGATGCTGTCGACCAGGCCGAGCGCGGCGTCCACCACCAGCTCCCGCGCCTCCACCGACCGGATCACCCAGTCGAAGAGGTGATCCGGCGCCGACTCGGCATCCGGGGGGAACGGGCGGACCACGGGGTGGCAGTAGCCGATGGCCGCGCCTCCCGCCCGCAGCTCGGCCGCCGTCTCCGCGTTCGCGGGCCAGTCCCAGGGGTGCGAGCTGCCCTCGTGCCCCGTCGCCCAGCGAGCGGGTGAGGTGTGCCCGCCCGTGGCGTGGAAGTGGCCCAGCAGGTCGTTGCGGAACTCGACCCCGAAGGCCGTCGTGCCGTGCTCGTGCCGCAGCGGACTGCCCAGCCGGCTCTCCACGAGCGCCTGGTCGTAGACCTCGTCGCCGTGCCAGTTGCCGGCGACCAGGCCCATCAGGTCCAGCCCCTCGCCCTGCTGCATGAGGACCGCGTCGTGCAGCGAGACCACCTGGTCACCCGAGTAGTTCGCGTGCACGTGCAGGTCCGCGCCGGTCCAGCCGCCGCCGTCGCCGTCCCACCAGCGCTCCGGCTCGAGGTGCAGCCGTGTCGTGCCGCCGGCGTGCAGCTCGGCCCGCTCCGAGACCGAGGTGTACTGCGCACCCCGCGCCGCCGTCACCCGCACCACACCGGCCGGCACCTCGAGCGTCGCTTCCTGCGCGTGGAAGAACGGCCGGTCGTGGACGTCGTACTTCAGCCGGCCTCCGGTGGGCGCCCACGGCTGCCCCGCCACGTCGACGACGCTCCATCGGACGGGCGTGGTGGCCGAGAGCTCCAGCACGGCCGGAGGCACGCGGCGCACGGCGGCCGACAGGTCGACCCTCACTGTACCGGCGCGCAGTGACGCGAGCCCCGGCTCCGGCTCCAGCTCCATCCGGCCGACCGCACCGGCTGCCACCGTCCACGCACCGGCCGCGCCCCTGACATCGACCGCATGGGGCGTGTCGTTCACGACGACCACCACCACACCTCCGGGGCACCAGGTCGCGGGGCCGCGGGAGCCGTCAAGCACGTGCAGCGGTTCGCCGTACCGCACGGTCCCGGTCAGAACGTCGACGACGACGACACCGGGAGGCAGCGGCGCGTCCGCGGTCACCAGCAGCCGGAGAACGGCGGCGCGGTCGACGCGCCGGTCCTGCCCCATGGCGGCGAGGACCGGGCCGAGCGCCGGCACACCCCAGCGGCGGGCCAGATCGAGGACGTCCAACATGACGTCGGGTGCTTCGGCCCCCCAGTCCAGCGGGGATTCGGCGAGCAGCGCGCGGTAGCGCGCCAGCGCCTCGCCGACCGCGGGGGGCAGCTCGTCGTCGCAGCACATGGCGGTCCCTCTCTTGCCGAGCGCGACCTGTGAGATCACGGCAGCTCGATGATGTCCCCGCGCCCCATGCAACAGCCAGGCGATCGGGCGACTGACCCTCCAGCCAGGGCTGTTCGTCAGCAGATTCTGCGGGTGCCCGGCTCGAGAAGCGATGCGTCCCACGGGATGTACGAGAGCCGATTCGGGTGCCAGTAGTACATCAAGTCCGCGTTCTCGCTTGACCATCCCTGGTAGATCTCGTCCCAGGAACGCTCCGCATGGTTCGTCAGTGAGCGGGCTTCGATCACGTCGTCGCCGCGCTGGTAGCGCACGTCCATGGAGATGCGGACCTCGTCGCGGACCACTGCGGGCAACGACTGATGGACCGTGAGGCTGGGAAACGTCACCACGTCGCCCACGGCGAAATCGCCGCCGACCCAGTCGGTCTCGTGCGCGCACAGCTGCGCCCCCCAGTTGGTCCAGTAGCCGTCACTGTCTCCGGTTCCCACCGGCAGGCGGCCCTGCCGGTGGGAACCACGCAGGATGACGAGCGGACCGCTCGCCAGACTGCAGTCCCCGACGGGAAACCAGCAGGTCCACGTTTCGGTACTGCCCTGAACGAGCGGGAAGTCCTGATGGGGTGGGGTCGCGCCCGTCGACGGGTGCGCCGTCATGGCGCGCATGATGTGACGCGGATGGACGAACACGTCGTCGCCGCCGAAGAGCTTGCGGTAGAGGTCCAGGAGCGCCGGCTGGTGCGGCAGCCGATGCAGCTCGGGCAGCCTCTGCATGGCGGCGTAGAGCTCCGCGGTGACGCCGATGTCGACCCGCATCTGGTCGGCGGGCAGCTGGTTGAGCCGGGCGAGATCCAGTTTCCCGTCGAGTGGATCGGCATCCGGCGCCCGTAGGCCATGCTCCGACAGTATGTCGAGGACTTTGGAGCGAAGCTGCAGAATCGGCTCCGGATCGAGCAGTCCACGGAAGAACAGATACCCGTCACGCTCGGCTCGGGCTCGCAGCTCGTCGGGGTGGCCGAGGAGTCCGGTGGATTCCTCGAATGGCGTCAGATCAGCGGCTTGGAGCTTCACCGGAACCGAAGACATGGTTTCGCTCATGGCCCCCAGGCTAGGAACGCGCTTCCTCGCCGCGCCATGTGGAGAACGCTCCGTTCATGGACGATCTGATCAGCGCCGGGCGCGCGGCCGCTCGAAGGCTTCGGGGCTCGCCGGGTTGACTCGTCGCAGGCGCCCTCCTAGCGTGCCTGAAACGATTCACCGTCCGTGCTGCCGGCGATGCCGTCCGAGAGGGGCACTCCCGTGGGGGTTCTGCACGTCGTCAAGCCCACCGCCGAGTACACCACCTGCCCTCTCGGGCTCGACACGGAACGGCCGCGGCTGAGCTGGCAGCTGCTCTCCGACCGACCGGATCAGGCGCAGAGTGCCTACCGGATACGCGTCGCGACCAGCGCCGACCTGCTCGACAACCCTGATGTCTGGGACAGTTCACGGGTGACGTCCGACCAGTCGGTGTTGGTCCCCTACGACGGCCCCGCGCTTGCCCCCCGCACCCGATACCACTGGTCGGTGCGGGTCTGGGACACGGACGGTGTGGCGAGCGAATGGAGTGAGCCCTCCTGGTGGGAGACCGGACTCATGGACGGCTCGGACTGGACCGGCCGCTGGATCGGCGCCCCGGTGGCCCTCGTGGGCGCGGCGGCAGCGGCCCCGCTGCCAGGGGTGCCGACCCTGCGAGGGTCCCAGTGGATACGCCTGGCGGACAGCAGCGCGCGGGGCCGGGCAGGGACCGGAGCCTCCGCCGCGATCCGCTGGTTCCGCGTCGTCGTGGACGTACCGGCAGGTGTCCGCCGGGGCTGTCTGGTGCTCGCCGCCGACGGCGGCCTGACCGCCTACGTCGGCGGCACCCAGGTCCTGCACACGGTCGCCGATCCCACCGCGGAGAACTGGCGCCGTCCAGCCGTGGCCGAGGTCACCGCCCAGCTGCGGCCGGGACGCACCGCCGTAGCGGTCCGCGTCGACACGAGCAGCACCGGATCCGGGGAGGCCGGCCTCCTCGGAGTGCTGCAGTTCACCACCGCCGACGCAGTACGCCACCTGCGGACATGCCGTACGTGGAAGGCCACCGGTGGCGAACCCGCGGGTGACTGGTCAGGCCCGGACTTCGACGACAGCGCCTGGGCCGCCGCCGACGAGTGGGCCCCCTGGGGTATGGCCCGGCGAGGGGCGGTGGCCCCCGCCGCATCCCCCGCCTTCCAGCTGCGGCGCGAGTTCCGGCTCCCCGCGAAACGGATCGCCCGCGCCCGTCTGTACGCCACCGCCCTCGGCCTTTACGAGGCGCACGTCAACGGCCGCCGCGTCGGCGCCGACGAGCTGGCCCCGGGCTGGACCGACTACCGCAAGCGGGTGCAGTACCAGACGTACGACGTCACCGACGTCCTGCGCGGCGGCGCGGCCAACACGCTCGGCTTCCACCTCGCGGACGGCTGGTACGCGGGCACCATCGCCTCCTTCGGCCGGCACCACTACGGCGAACGTCCCCTGCTGCTGGCGCAGTTGGAGGTGACGTATACCGACGGCTCTACCGAGCGGATCGTGTCGGACCAGGCGTGGCGGGCGGCGGCGGGCCCGCTGGTCTCCGCGGACCTGATCGGGGGCGAGGACTACGACGCCCGGCGGGAGACGGACGGCTGGACGCAGCCCGGATTCGACGACTCCGGGTGGCAGCCGGCGGAAGCTGCGGCGGTCACCCCACCACCCGCGATCGTGGCCCAGGCCGATCCCCCGGTCCGGGTGGCGGGCGAGCTCCCCGCCCGGCAGGTCACCGAAGTCGCCCCAGGGGTCTTCGTCTTCGATCTGGGCCAGAACATGGTCGGCTCGGTGCGGTTGAAGGTCTCCGGCGCGGCGGGCACGGTGGTGCGGCTGCGCCACGCGGAGGCACTCAACCCGGACGGCACGCTCCACACCGCCAACCTGCGGTCGGCCCGGGCCACCGACACCTACACCCTCAAAGGAGGCGGCTCGGTGGAGGTCTACGAGCCGCGCTTCACGTTCCACGGCTTCCGCTACGTGGAGGTGACCGGCTACCCCGGGGTGCCGCCCCTGGACGCGGTGACCGGCCGGGTCATGCACACCTCGGCCCCGTTCACCATGGACTTCGAGACCGACGTACCGATGCTCAATCAGCTGCACTCCAACATCACCTGGGGCCAGCGCGGAAACTTCCTGTCCGTCCCCACCGACACCCCGGCCCGCGACGAGCGGCTCGGCTGGTCCGGGGACATCGGCGGCTTCGCCCCCACCGCGGCCTACGTCATGGGGTCGGCACGCTTCCTCACCAAGTGGCTGCGGGACCTGTACGACGCCCAGCGGGCGGACGGCGCGTTCCCCGATGTGGCGCCGCAGATCGGCATGGTGGGCGCGGGCACGGCGGGCTGGGGCGATGCCGGCGTCTGCGTACCGTGGGCGTTGTACCAGGCGTACGGGGACACCCGGGTCCTCAGGGAGGCATGGGAGCCGGCCAAGCGCTGGCTGGACTACCTGCACCAGCACAGCGACGGCTACCTGCGTCCCGCCACGGGCTACGGTGACTGGCTCAACGTTCGCGACGAGACGCCCAAGGACGTCCTCGCCACCGCCTTCTTCGCCCACAGCGCCGACCTCGTCGCCCGCATGGCGCGGGCTCTCGGTGACGACCCGGCCCCCTACGAGAAGCTCTCCGACGCCGTCCGCGGCGCCTTTTGCGCGGCCTATGTCTCGCAGGGCGGCGCCCGTATCAAGGGCGACACCCAGACCGCGTACGTACTCGCCCTGTCCATGGATCTGTTGCCGGAGCCGGAGCGTGGCCGGGCCGCGGACCGCCTGGTGGAGCTGATCGAGGCGCGGGACGGGCACCTGTCGACCGGCTTCCTCGGCACGCCGCGGCTGCTCGGGGCCCTCACTGCCGCGCGCCGCACGGACGTGGCGTACCGGCTGCTGCTCCAGGAGTCGTTCCCCGGCTGGGGCTACCAGATCGCCCGCGGAGCCACCACCATGTGGGAGCACTGGGACTCCGTAAGGGAGGACGGCGGCTTCCAGGACGCGGGGATGAACTCCTTCAACCACTACGCCTACGGCGCGGTCGGCGCGTGGATGTACGCCACCGTCGCCGGCATCGCGCCCGCCGCACCCGGCTTCCGGCGCCTGGTCGTCCGCCCCCGCCCCGGCGGTGCGGTGACGGCGGCGCGCGCCCGCTTCGACTCGCTCTACGGCCCGGTCACCACCCGCTGGAAGGCGGGCGGCGGCGGCTTCACTCTCCGTCTCGGCCTGCCGGTGGGCACCGCCGCCGAGGTGTGGGTCCCCGCCCGTGCCGTGGCGGACGTCAGTGCCGGCGACGCGGAGTTCCTGCGGATGGACGGCGGTTGCGCGGTCTTCGCCGCCGGTTCGGGCTGTCACCTGTTCCGTACCGGACGACTCGCTCGATGAGCGTCGCGACGGCTCCGGCACCGTAGCGGTGCAGCCCGCGTCTCATCCCGTCATCCCGCGTCGTCTCCCGCCGCGCGGTAGGCGGTCGGGCTGAGGCCGTAGTGGGTCCGGAACCGGCGGGAGAAGTAGTTCGGGTCGGGCCAGCCGACCGCGGCACCGACGCGCGCCACGGGCTGTGTGGTGCCCCGTAGCAGCGCCGCCGCGCTCTCCGCCCGCGCGCGGGCGAGGTAGGCCATCGGCGGGAGCCCGATGTGACTGGTGAACATCCGGGTGAGATGGCCCGCGCTGACCGCGAGTTCGGCGGCGAGCCGGGCCGGGGTCCAGGCCTGTGCGAGATCGGACTCCAGCAGCCGTACGGCGCCGAGTACGAGCGGGTGGGCCGAAGGTGCGTCCGCCGTGGCGGTCGGGGCGGGCGCCTGCGGTGCCGCCGCGGCGAGAGCGTCGAGGAAGACCGCGAGGCGGCCGAGGACACCGATTCTGTGGACCGTACCGTCGTGCCCGGCGGCCGCGGCCAGTTCACCGAGGAGCGACAGGCACCGCGTGTGGTGTTCCGCATCGAGCCGGAAGCCGAAGACCCCGGCGTTGCCCAGCGCGCTCGGCCCGCCCCACAGCAGGTGGTTGACGGCCGGTTCGGTGCGGATCCAGGCGAGGTCGGCGCGGAGCAGCTCGGCCGCGAAGCAGCAGTTGACCACGGTGAGGCCGGCGCAGTCCACGTAGCCGTGCCAAGGCCCTGGCCGGAGCACGATGACGTCCCCCGCGGCGAGCGGCCGGCCCCCGGCCGCGGTCAGGTGCCGCCCCCGACCGGAGACGACGAGGGCGATCTCCAGGAAGTCGTGGCTGTGTCCGGGCACGTCGCCGGTCAGCCGGTGCCGGCCGGTGTGCACCGGAACCCGGGCGGGGAACAGGCCGGTGCCATGCAACAGGCCGTCGAACTGGGTGTCTTGGTCCGGCACATCAGTATCGTGCTAGCTCGTGCGAGTCGTTGGCTAGCCCCGCGGCCACCGGGGCGACCAGCATGAGGGGTATCGCTGAGACCCCCGGCAGGGGCCGATGAGGCTGAGGAGCACGATGGAGCTTTCCGAAGAAAGCGTGGAGCACTACCGGCGGCACGGTTTCGTGCGCGTGCCCGGAGTCCTCTCGGCGGCCGAGGCCGCCGGCTACGCCCGCGCCGCCGCCGAACTGCCCGGCGCGTCGTCGACCGGCCCGGAGATGCGGGCCTTCCGGCAGTACGTCAACGTCTGGCGCACGAGCGCGGCGTTGCGCGTGCTGACCCTGCACCCGAAGCTCTCGGCGCTGGCGCATCAGCTGGCCGGTGTGCCCCTGCGTCTGTGGCACGACCAGGTGCTCGTCAAGCCGCCGCACCACGAGACCGCGACCGAGTTCCACCAGGACCACCCGTACTGGCCGCACCGGACCTGCCGGCACGCGCTGTCCGCCTGGGTCGCGCTGGTCGACGTACCGGCCGAGCGCGGCTGCATGACCTTCCTGCCCGGCTCCCACACCCACACGGGGCTGCGGCCCCAGGACCTGCACAAGGAGGGGGACCTGTTCGAGATCGACCCCGAACTGCGGTGGAGTGAGCGGGTCACCGTCCCGCTGCGCGCGGGGGACATCACCTTTCACAACAGCTACACCGGCCACATGGCCCTGCCCAACCGCACGGACACGGCACGGCTCGCGCACGTCGTGATCTACATGGACGCGGACACGGTCTACGACGGCCGTCCGCACCCGGTCACGGACAGCGTCGGCCTCCTGCCCGGCGACCGCCTCGACGGCGACCTGTTCCCTCCGCTGACGTCGGCCGCCGCGGGGTCCCGGTCCGCATGACAAGGTGGAGGGCTCGGGAGTCCGGAGCCGGTCACAGGACGTGCTGGGCGCTTCGCCACTCCCGTGGTGACTGACCGACGTGCTGCCTGAACAGGCGGGAGAAGTAGTACGGGTCGGCCACGCCGCACCGCCGGGCGACCTGACCGACCGTGAGGCCGGTCGTGCGCAGCAGCTCCTGTGCCCGGGCGATCCGCCGTGCGGCGACCCAGCCCATCGGCGAGGTGTCGAGGTGCCGGCGGAACCGGCGCGTGAGCGTCGCGACGCCACAGCCCGCCACGCCGGCCAGCTCGCCGATGGTGAGCTGATGGTGCAGCTCCTGGTCGACGTACTGCAGCACGCGCCGAAGATCGTCGGGGACGAGCGCCCCGTACAAGGGCCCGGCCGCTCCGAGCGACTCCGACAGCTCGTGCAGGAGCAGCGTCCCGAGCGCCCGCATCAGCCCCTCGTCCGGCACGCCCCGCCGGAACACCTCGACCGCGTACAAGGAGACATCCACCAGCCGCGGGCGTTCCTCGGCGGAGGAGACCACGACCGAGCCGCCGGAAAGGATTGTGCCGTCGCGCCGCCATCCGCATCCCGTGAGCGGGTGGTCGCGGTCGTGGGGCACATCGGCCACCACCCGGTGTCCGGGGTCGTGCTCGGGTATGAGATGCGCGCCGACGAGCAGGAACGGGTCCAGCGCGTCGGCGGCATACCGGATCGACCGCCCCCACGGCAGGATGAGGAGCACGCCGGCCTTCATCACATGGCGCTGTCCGTTGACCCAGACCTGGCCGCCTCCTCTCCGGCACAGGAGGACCATGCGTGACTCGACCCGCGCGTGCCGCAGCCGCCGGCCGGGCTGGAACTGGTACATGTTCGCCTGGCTCACGACCGGGAACGGCGCCCCACTGACCACGAGCGGATTGTCCGGCAACCGTGCGTCCGCTGTCATCGCCCAGGCACACGGCGCCGCGGACGTGTCCGACGGAGGATCACAACGGCAGGACGAGGTTCAGCCGCGCGCCGGGCTCCAGCGTGTGCACGAGATCGCCCTGGCGCAGCTCCACGTGTCCGGTGGGACGAGCCGACCAGCGTATCGCCCTGTCGTCCCGCCGCCACGACACCTCCACCACTCCCCCGCCGGGAAGCGGCAGTCGACCGGACGCCCCCCGCTCGCCGGCGAGCAGCTCGAGGCGCAGCCCGCCGTCGGGATCCACCCAGAGTCCGAGCAGCATCCGCGACAGCAGCCACGTCGGGGTTCCGGACCACTGGTGGCACCGGCTCCACCGGGGGTCGAAGTTCTCCCACCACGTCGTGGCTCCCTGGTCGAGCAGCCAGCCGTAGAGCCCCTCGATCCGTTCGAGCACCTCATGCGCCCGGCCACGGCGGGCCAGTTCGATGAGCGAGAAGTGCAGGAAGTACGGCGTCACGAAGCGCTCGCCCGTGGCGAGGTGGCTGGACAGCCGTGGTCCGGTGGCGTCGAGGGGGAAGCAGGAGTCGAGGTGGTCGAGCACCAGCTGCACGGCGGCCGGCTCGGCGCTCGGCGGCAGGACTCCGGCGCGGAGCGCCAGGGACGCCGCGTGGTAGCCGAGCGGTTCGGCGGACGTGCGCCGGGTCAGCGTCTCGCGCAGCGCCGCGGCGGCCTCGTCGACGGCCGCGGTGGCGCTGTGTCCCACCTCGCGCAGCCAGCGGGCTGAGGCGTCCAGTCCGTCGAGGGCCAGCAGCGAGATCGACAGGCCGTCGTCGTCGGCGCCCCAGTCCACGAACGGCCACGGCAGAGACCCCTCGATCCCCGTGGGACCGAGGCGGGCGCAGAACGCCGCGGCGTTGCGTGCCGCGGCCGGTGCCAGCTCGCCGAGCAGCTTGCGGCTGCCGGTGAGCGCGGCATGCCGCAGCACCGCCCCCGGCCACAGCGCGGAGTACGACGCAAGGTGCCGGACGGCGCCGGGCCCCTGACCGGCCACGAACCCGTCGTCGTCGGCGCAGCCGGCCGCCATCCGCAGCGAGCGCTCCACGATCCGCAGATCCCCGTGCGAGACGGCGGCGATCTCCATGCCGACCACGGCATCGCCCAGCCACTGGCCGCGCTCGCGGACCGGGCAGTCGACCAGGGCGTCCTCGGAGCAGGCCCGCAGCGTGTCGACGCCGACCTGCCAGATGCGATCGAGCCGGGGAGAGCCGGTCGCCAGGCTGCCGACCGGGTCGGCGGGGGCGCTGCTGCGCTCGTCGAAGCGCAACTCCCCGATATGGACCGGCGAGCCCTCGGCCAGCACGTGCACCTCGACCCAGCGCCCGGCGCGGGGAGTCACCGGCCCCAGCCGCTGCCGCCCGCCGGCGGCGACGTAATGGTCGAGGTTCGCCGACAGGCCGTTGCTCATCGAGATCCAGGGCGTGACCCGGCCGTCGACGAGGTCCTCGCTGTAGAGCAGATCGACGGTGGCGCCCGGGGGCGCGCTGATCTCGACGCGCGGGCGCCCGAGCCGGACGCGGCCGAGGTCGAAGCGCGCCCACACCCCCTGCGCGGGCACCTGCCCGTCCGGCGCCAGCTGCCGGGAGAACACCGTGGCGGCCGGGTCGTCCTCGGGAAGCAGCAGGCGCTCGACGAACTCCCCCTGCGCCACGCGTACGGCGGTGAGGGGCGTCAGGGACACCGGTGGGCCCATGTCGGGGGCGGGGACCGGCAGGCCGGGCACCGGTACGGCGGGCGCCCACGTGTCGGCGGCGGTGCCGGGGCCTGTCCACGCCGGCAGCTCGCGCGTGTCGCACCACTCGACGAAACCGAGGTTGTCGTTGAGGCGGCGGACCCCCGGCCGGTACGCCTGCAGCGGCGCTGCCCGCCAGTCGAGGCCGGGGTGTCCCTCGACCTCGACCCACAGGTGCGGCGCCACGACCGCTGCCTGTTCGGTCGGCACGCCCGGGTGCACGACGTGGAACGCCAGCACGTGCGGACCGGGAGCGAGGTCGAGCGCCGTCTCCACGTGCTCCGGGTGGTCGGCGGGGGCGCGTGGCGGTCCTTCGGCGACGGGCTCGCCGTCGACGTGCAGCACCGCCCACCACGAGGCGGAGAAGCGCACGACGAGACGGCCCCGCTCCGGCAGGTCGACCACCGCGCGGATGCCCACGTGTGCGTCGATCTCCGGCGCGCCGTCGGTCCACAGGTGCGTCATGTCGCCTCCCGGCCGTTCGTGTCGACAGGTCGTGCGGCGACGGCGACGGCGTCGAACCGGTCGGGAAGGTGGAGCGTGAGCTCACCGCCGCCCGTCAGTTCCCGCGGTGCCGCTCCCGCCGGGAAGGTCTGGACGTGGTAGCGCTGTCCTGCGCGCAGCCCGTGCAGACGCACCCGCAGCCGGTCGTCCTCGGTGTCCTGCCGCCACACCCCGAGCAGGCAGCCGGCCGGGGAGAAGAGCTCCAGAGCCGTCAGCGCCTCGGTGCGATGCGGCGGCTGCTCGGGGCCGTGCCGGCGCACCGACGCCTTCGCGAGCAGGTCGGCCGAGGCGTTCGCGAAGGCCACCGCCTCGACCATCAGCGCACGTTGGTCCCCGTCGAGGCGGTTTACGGGCCCACTCAGGGTCATGCGCCCGAGCAGCCCTGTGACCAGTCGGTAGCGCGTCTCGGCGAGGCTCAGGTCCGGCTCGAGCACGGCCCAGCTGACGGCCTGCGACGGGTGCAGTACGTCCAGCACCGCACGCAACACGTTGGGGAAGCTGCGCCAGCCACCGTTCCAGTGGCCGTGATCGCTGACGCTGCCGAGATGCGTGCGCGACAGCAGGCCGTAGGTCGTACGCCCGCCGCCGCTCGCGCAGTTCTCCAGTACGAGGTGCGGATGCCTGGCGCGCAGCCCGTCGAGCACCGCCTGCCAGCCCGCGGCGAGCTCCAGCGCGCCTTGGCCCGGTCCGTGCGGCGTCGCATCCGGTCCCGGTACGACCTCGGTGTTGTAGTCGAACTTGAAGTACGCGTAGCCGTGGTCGACGAGCCCGTCCAGCACGCCGGCCAGGTGGTCGCGGACCTGCGGCTGCCGCAGATCGAGGAACGCCCGGCCCCCGTCGAGCAGCGGCCGGCCGTCGCGCTGCAGCAGCCAGTCCGGATGCTCGGCGACGAGGCGCGAGGCGATCCCGGCGACCTCGGGTTCGAGCCAGATGCCCGGTACGAGCCCGGCGTCGCTCAGGTCTTCCGCCTGGGCTTTCATGCCCGCGGGGAAGCGGCTCTCGTCGTGCGTCCAGTCCCCCGCCAGGGTCCACCAGGTGGCGATCTCCCCCTCGGGCGTCTGCGGTGCGTACCACCCGGCGTCCAGGACGAAGGTCTCGACGCCCGTGCCGGTCAGCGCGGCCGTCTGGGCCGCGACGGTGGAGGCGTCGAGCGTGTTCATCGTCGCGTGGTACTCGTTGTAGACGACGCCGCGACGCGGCTCCCGCGGTGCCTGGTGCAGCCGGCGGTGCCGGTGAAAGGCGTCGACCACCTCCGCGCGGTCACCCTCCACGGCACCGACCACGACCGGCACCGTCTCCAGCTGCTCGCCCCTGCCCAGCACATGGCGCCAGTGCCCACCGGCGTAGTTGGGGCCGCCGGCCTGCGTGTAGACGGTGCCGGAGTCGGCGCCGACCTCCATGCGCCAGCCGGCGGCGGCGTCGATCTGCACGCCGTACGAGATGCCCGCCGCGCGGTCCTCGAGCACGTAGAACGGCAGCAGGTGCTTCGACGACCAGGAACCGGTCGTCTCCACCGACCAGGCGTTGATACAGGACTCCGGGTACAGCGCGATGTCCGTCACCGGCCGCGACCGGAGGGTCCCCTCCCAGCACCAGCCACCGTCGTAGGTGTGCAGCCACAGGGCGTCGAAGTCGCCGTGCGCCGCCAGGCCGCGCAGCATGCCGCTGCTGACGTGGTCGACGGTCAGCGGCACCTCGGTCGCGCGGACGCTCGTCCAGCGGGTCAGGCAGGAGGAACCCGGCCTCGCCAGGAAGTGCAGGTCCATCTCCAGACCCTGGTCGCCCGACGAGCTGAGCACCACGTGCAGGCCGCCGTCCTCCAGCCGTTCGGCCCGGTGGCTTCGGACCGTGGTGCTCTCCGTGCTGCCGCACCCCGTCCACCGGGTGCCGTGCTGAGGGAGCGGGCGGTCGTCCCCGGCCAGTTGCAGCTCGGCCTCGGCGCCGAGCCGGCCGCCGCGCAGCTGCTCGAGTTCCTCGGCGCCGAGCCGGTGGCTCGGGCCGAACGCGACCTGCCGCGCCGTCCCGGCGATGTCGACCGCGTGCACCACGCCCGCGGTACTGAGCAGCAGAAGCGACCCGTCGACGTCGAGCTCGGGGCGCGTCACGGCCGCGGCCCCAGGGTGGCGCCGCGACCCGTCACCGGGAGTCTCATCCCCCCACCTCCATCGAGGAGCGCATGCGGGTCAGCGCGTCGGCCGGCGGCGCGTCGAGGAAGAACATGTCGTTGCCCGCGGTGGCGGACCCTCCCGGCGCGATGGCCCCGAAGCCGCTGGCCGCGTGGATGCAGGAGTACTCCCTGTTGTGGAACAGGAACGCCGCCGGACGGCCGAGGGTGGCGACGGTCCGGGTGCCGTCGCGGCTGCACACCGCCAGCCACGGGTCGAGGACGACATCGGGCGTGGCGTGGAAGGCGGAGACGAACGGCAGGTCCGTCGCGGGGGGCGCACCGGCGGTCGAGTAGAACTGCACGGTGGGTCGGGTGCTGTGCCGGCGCGGGACGGAGAGCAGGGGCACGGGTTCGCCGGCGATGCCCGTGAAGTGCCGTTCGCAGTCGTGGTCCCTGACGTCCCGGACGCCGCCGCACGACAGGCAGTTGAAGGCCAGTGCGTTCTCCCAGTGGCGGTCGCTCTCGTTCTCCACGGTGTACGACACCACGACGGCGTCGTCCGAGGACAGGTCGACCGTCATCTCGTAGGCCAGCTCACCGGGTTGGCGTCCGGTGGCCCGCCATATACGGCCCTCCTGCCGCTCCCACTCCGGCACCAGCGTCGTGTACCAGACGGCGGATGCCGCATCGCCGATGGCCTCCGGAAAAGCGAGCGAGAAGCGGGCACCGGGAAAGGCGGGCACCTCGCTCAGCCAGGCGCTCATGGTCCCTGCGATGGGCTCGAACTTCATCGTTAGACTCCTCGGCGGCTTCGCGCGACGCGGAAGCCGATGTAGTCCGTGCGGTTCAGCGCCCAGCCCGACTGCCCGACCGCGGCCACCCGCAGGTTGGCCGGCACCGTCGTCACCCAGCTGCCGCCCTTGACGATCGCGGTCGCGGGGTCGGGCCGGTCGGCGGTCCACTCGGCGACGTTGCCGGACAGGTCCAGGACGCCGAACGGGCTGGCTCCGGCCGGCAGCGATCCCACCGGGGCGGTCCCCTCGGCGTCGTAGTGGGCGTGCGACGGCTCCACCTCGTCGCCCCACGGGAAGACGCGGTGTTCGTCGGCCCGCGCGGCGCGCTCCCATTCCGCCGCCGACGGCAGGCGCACACCGGCCCAGGTGGCGAAGGCCTGGGCGTCGTGCAGGTTGACGTGCGTGACGGGGTGGTCGGCCACGACCTCCGGCGGGGTGGGGCCTCGCCACCAGTCGGGTGCCTCGCCGCCGCCGTCGGCGACGAAGAGCGCCCACTGCCCGTTGGTGACGGGGGTGCGGCCGATGTCGTACGCGGGCAGCCCGACCCGGGCGCCGGGCAGTTCGCCGTCGAACCAGGACGGGTGCACTCCGAAACGCTCGGCCAGGGCCTCGACCTGCGTGATCGGCGTCCCGGTCTGCGCGGTTCCCGGCGGGATGGGGACCAGATCCAGCTCCAGCCTGCTGCTCGGCACAGTGCTCCTTCTCGTACGGTGACCCACGGGGTTCGGTCCTTCGCCCGCTCTAGTAGTCGATGGTCAGCGTCGACTGCCGGGCGTGGCGCATCTTGATGAACGTGGTGCCGTTCGCGACGTGCTTGAACCCTTCCGGCGCGGCGTCGAGGTCGGTGACCGGGCCGAGACCGCGACCGTCGACCTGGACCGAACGCGGGGTGGGTATCCCGGTGATGAGAAGCTGTGACACCTGCCCCGGGAAGAACCCCAGCCTGGCGGTCAGCCGCGATGAGGTGCGCTCGGCACCGAGCACGTCGGCGGCGGTGGAGATGCGGGTGTTGGGGTGGATCAGCGCGGTCTGCACGTCGACGGGGTGGCCGAGAAGCATGACCATGGGTTTGAGGATGTCGTCGGGGTTGAGGTCGAAGTCCTTCACCGGCGTGTTCGGGACCAGGAGCCAGCTGTCCGGGTAGCCGCCCTTGTACGGCTCGGTGGTCCGCTGCTGGTGCAGCGCGCTGATGAGGATGCCTTCGGCTATCCGGCGCCAGGGGAACCCGCCGATGTCGGCCGGCAGGTGGAACGGCTTGGTGCAGCTCGGGTCGGCGGAGGCGTCGAGGAGACTGAGCAGGAAGTAGGCGTACACCAGGCCCACCCACTGCACCGGTCGGCCGAACCACGGGATGGTGAACATCGTCGCGCCGTAGTCGGAGATGGACGCGTACGGCATGTACGGGCGGTCGGGCGCCGACCACGTGTACAGGAACGGCAGTCCGGTCCGCGCCCAGTAGACGGCCCGGTTCAGGTACCGGGTCTCGCCGGTGAGCCGGTACGCCTCGGTGTAGGCACCGATGCCGTACGCGGAGCCCAGCAGCGTCGGCGTGTGGAGGGGCATTTCCCAGACACCCACGGCGCGTGGCACGTTGAACTGCTCGATGAACTGGAGAGCCCGCATGCCCGCCTGATGGGCGACGGTGTCTCCGGTGAGCCGGGCATAGCGCAGGAGGCCCTGGGCGTGGACGGTCGAGACGCCCATGATCTCGGTTCCGCGTTCACCCAGGATCTCGTCTTCCGCTTCCTTGGGGTTGAAGGCCCAGCCGCCGGACGGCAGTTGTGTGCGGATTCTGGCGTCCCTGTTCTTCTCGAACTCGGTGATGGCGCCTTCGAGGTTGCCGAGGTAGAACGGCGCGTGGAACCAGCCGCTGTACGTGCCGTCCGTGTTGCCGAGCGCGGTGCGGCCTTTGGTGGTGAGGAGGTTGACGACGAATTCGTGCACCCGGTGGAACACGGCCGTGCGCTCGTCGGCGTTCGTGGTCAGCAGTCCGGCGATATGCAGGTTCACCCCGTACGGCACGTAGGGGAATGCCTTCTGGCCGGACCACGCCGCCCACCCCTTGACCTCCGGATCCCAGAAGGACGTGAGGTAGGCGTGCCGGACGAGCGCGAGCTCGTCCTCCCAGCTGAAGGGCATCGTGGCGGGCTCGGGGACGCCGTGCAGGGAGTACCAGTCCTCGACGGCGGTGAGCACGTCGTCGGAGGGGTTGACGATGAAGTCGGCCGTGACGGAGAGCGGTCGGCCGGCTGCGGCGGAATGGGGCGTCGTCGCCCAGGGTGCGTTCTCCGGGACCGGGTGGGGAACGGCCGGGACGAACAGCGAGAGCAGATGGTTGGCCTGCCCGGCGAGCCAGTTCGGTGAGGCGAACCGTGCGCTGGGGTACCGGTTCTGGCCGTCCCACCGCTGGTTCGTGTCCCAGGCGACCGACACGGTCGACCCGCCGCCGGAGATCGCCATCACCGGGACCGTGATCCTCAACGGATGCGGTGCGATACGGAGGTTGTCCGGTGGCCAGACATCGAGGGTGCTCGACGATCTCTCTCCCGCGACGAGCCATTCCAGCCCGGGGAAGAGCCCCATGTGCTTGGGCTTGCCGAAGCTGCCCTCGCCGGCGGTGAGCGAGGGGCCGCCGAAGGCGAGCAGTCTCGCCTGCCGGTCGGGCGTGATCGAGTACGTGGCCTGGACGGCGCGTGCGGCTGGGCCGGCGTCGTCGGACACGGGCCTGACGGCGAGCCGCAGGTGCGAGGACCATCGCACGCCGTCGGCGTCCGTCACCTGGCCGGTCAAGACGACGTGGTCAGCGGCCAGTTGAGCGGTGTCCGGGACGATCGGCATCAGCCGGACGCCGTCGGCCGCCGGCCCGACGAGGTAGCTGAGCGGCTGCGACGTCGCCATCCGCTTCCACTCCTGGCCCGTCCGGACGTCGAGGAGGAGCTGCGTATAGCCGCCGGAGCCGCGAACGATGATCGCGCGGACGTTCTTGTTCTGCAGGTGCACATGCCCTGCTTGGTCCTGGAAGACATGCACACCGCTGGGCCACCAGTGGGCGGACGGGGGCGGCACCGGGACGATGGGCAGGATCGCGCCGAACTGCTGGCGGCTGCCGGGTACCTCCATGTCGAACGTGGCCACGCCGGGTACGTCGACCGTCGGGCGGGCCGTCCACAGCAGTTGAGCCGTGCCGTCGGGTGCGATGACGGGAGCCTGCTGGGTCGCGCCACCGGTGACGAGGTTCACCCCGCTCGGCAGCGTGATCGTCGCGGGGAAGGCCGTGGACGGTTCGCCGCCGACGTTGGACAGCTGGACCGCCAGGGTGACCTCTTCACCGGGGCGTACCGAGCCCGGCCGTACGATCAGTGGCGCGACCGCGATTCTGGCCCCGAGCTGTTCGATACGGATGTAGTCGAACTCGATCTGGGCGCCGTCGGCGCCCGGCGGCTCCCGGTCCAGGCGGAACACCTGCACCGTTCCCTGCTGCCACCGCGCGTTCTTCGCCGCGAGATCCACCGTGTATTCGTGGAACGCGCCGTCGGCCTTGATCGGTATCTCGATCAGCTTGTCCACGCCGAGCGTCGGGGACTTGTCGGTGGCGAAGTAGACCGAGACGCTCTCACCGGCGGTCGCCCGCATCCGGAACCGGAGGATGCGGTCGCGGATGCCGTTGAGGTGCAACGGCGGCGCGGTCATGTAGGGGTCGAAGCCGGTGACGCTGGTGCTGAGGGTGCCACCGCGCACGACGAACGGCGCCAGACCTTTCGCCGCCGTCCATCCTTCGGCGTCGCCGTCCTTGTTGAATTCCCACCCCACGGCTGTGCCGGTGGTGGTGATCGGCTGGATGAACAAGCCCCGAGCCGAATCGAACTCCCAGGGCCCGGTGTCCGCGCGCTCCGCGGCACCGGCCGGTGTGACCCGGAAGAAGCCGCTGCCGAGCACGGCGACCGTGCCGATAGCTCCGAACTGCAGGAGTTGTCTTCGTCCGATGCCGTTGGTGCCCATGGTGCGGTCCCTTCGTTTTCAGGCTGGCTGGGGTTGTCTCGGCCGCGGGGCCGGCGGGGGCCGTTCGGCCCGCGCTACGCCGCGACACCTTCGGTGCGGGCACCTCCTTCGCCCAGTCGGCTGTCTGATCAGCCGAGGCCGGGTCCTACTTTCCGGTGCCGCCGCCCGCAAGCCCGCCCTGCATTCCGGCAAGGAAATGCTTGGAGAGGAACACGAAGAGCAGCAGCAGCGGGATGCTCGCGAGGGCGTACCCCGCGAACAGCGGGCCGTATTCCGTCGCGTGCTGGGTCTGGAAGAACTGCAGACCCGCCGACACGGTGCGCAGATCGTTCTCCGTGACGGTGAGCAGGGGCCAGAAGAAGTCGTTCCACACGCCGATCACGGTCACCAACGCGACGGTTCCGACGACGGGGAGCGACAACGGAACCATGATGGAGACGAACATCCGCAGTCCGCCGGCGCCGTCCACCCGCGCGGCGTCGAAGAGCTCCTGCGGCAGCTGCTCGACGAACGTCTTCATCAGCAGAGTTCCGAGCACCGCGCCGCCTACGAGGTGCGGGATGACGAGCACGATGCGGGTGTTGAGCAGCCCCATGTCGCGCATGAGCACGAACATCGGGATCAGGCTGGAGATGCCCGGCACCATGAGCAGTACCGCGACCAGCCCGAAGAGCATGTTCCTCCCGAAGAACTCGTAACGGGCGAAGACGAACGCCGCCACCATGCACAGCGCGAGCGCTCCGACACTGGAGGCGATCGCCACGACCACCGAGGTGACCAGGTACGGCTGGATCTGCTCCCAGGCCCTGGCGTAGTTGTCGAAGTGGAACGGCAGGCTGGGCATCCACCACGACTCGTAGTACTGCTGGTTGGTCTTCAGCGACGTCATGAGCATGAAGAGGAACGGGAAGAGCCCGACGAACGCGATGACACTGAGCACGCCCTTGATCGCGAGCTGGTCGCCTCGCCGACGTCCGCGCGACGTGGCCGGCCCCGCCGTGGTCCGCCCCGGTTCGCTCCGGTCCGGGGCTCTGTGCAGACGGAGCTGGACCTCAGAGTCGACGGACATCGGCCCGGTCCTCTCTTCTGACGAACACGATGACGATGCTCAGGAGGATCGTCATGACGAACAGCGTGGTGGACAGCGCGGCGGCATAGCCCCACTCGCTGCCCTGGAACGCCACTCCGAGCATGCGGAGCACCGGCACCTCGGTCGCGTTGTCGGGCCCGCCTCCGGTGAGCAGGTACGCCGCAAAGCCGTATTGCAGGACGTTGATCGTCGCCAGGAACACCAGCAGTTTGAGCTGGCTCGCCATCAGCGGAAGGTCGATCGCGAAGAACCGCCGCAGTCGGCCGCAGCCGTCGAGGGCGGCCGCCTCGAACACCTCGGCCGGGACGTTCTGCAGGGTGGCGAGAAACACCAGGAACGGAAGTCCGGCGACGAACGGGAACCCGATGAACAGCAGCGACAGCAGCGCGAACTGCGGATCGCCCACCCAGTTCTGTGCCAGAGCGTCGAGTCCGACGGCTCGCAGGAGGCGATTGACGACGCCGTTGTTGGGTTCGTACATCGCCGCCCAGAGCAGGACCGTGACGACTCCGGGAAACGCCATGGGCGCGATCAGGGCGGTGCGGAAGAAGAACTGCGCGCGCTTGCTCTTCAGGCTGATGATGAGCTCGGCCGCGAGCAGCGGAATGGCCCACGCCACGGTGATGCCGAAGACGAAGATGACACCGAGATTGCGGAACGACCGCCACCACAGGTCGTCGTCCAGCATGGCCCTGTAGTTGTCCAGTCCGACGAAGGGCGAGTCGAAGCCCGGCCGCCATTCGTAGAACGAGTGCCAGATCCCGCTTGCCGCCGGGTAGTAGGCGAACACGGCCAGCGTCGCGAAGAGTGGGATGAGGGCCAGATAGGCAAACCAGGGAAAGCCTTTCCGGCTCCTCGCCATCACTCCTCCTTCCGGGCGTCGCGCCTCGTCCTGTACCGGCCGGATCGCCCGCCCGCTGTTTCCGCCGGTCTTCACTCCGCCCAAGGCTCGTTCCCCCACTTGCCGTCCTTGACGGCCTGGCGTTGCCCCTTGATCCACAGGTCCTGGAGGTAACGCTGCTGCTCCGGCAGTGACTTCGTGCCCAGCAGCCATCCCTCGACGAGGCTGAGCCTGGTCACACCCGGCGGCCCGATGGGCATGACGAGGGGGGCCGGGTCACCCCAGCTGCCCTCGGCGAACATCTTCGTCTCGTCGGCGCCGGAAGCGCCCTCGACCGCGGGGATGCCACCGGTGGCCTTCAGCCAGGGCTGCGCGTTCTCCGGCGAACTGACGAACTGCAGGAACTTCACGGCCGCTTCGAGCTTCTTGCCCTTGACGGTCGACGGGATCATGTAGTTGGTGCCGCCGACGCCGGCCCCGAACCTCGCCGGAGCGCCATGGGCGAGCGGCGTGGACTCCTTGGTGATCTGCGGGAACGGCATGCTGGCGAAGTCGAACTTCACGTCCTGCAAAGAGGTGACACCGAAGTTGACCCCCCACGCCATGCCGGCCTTGCCGGCCGCGAAGTCACGCAGTCCGACCACGGCGCCGTTGAGCCCCTCGGTGTTGCCCGACCACTGCTTGTCGACGCAGGAGTCCCACACCTTCTTGAGGAGCTTGAGCGACTCGACGGCCTCGGGCGTCTTCGGCGTCAGATCGCCGGAGAGCACGGCCTTGGCGAGCGACTTGTTGGTGACGACGGGTTCGCCCGTCGCCGACGTCGCCTTTCCGGGCTTGCCGTCCGCCGTGTAGACGTTGAGCCGATCGACGTGCTTGTCGAGCAGCATCCCGCTGATCGCGGTCATCGTCCAGTCGGGGCCCAGGTCGGACCGGTCCATCGCGAGCGGTGTGTAGCCGGCCCCCTTCAGCTTGGCACACCCGTCGATGAAGTCCTCGAAGGTCCTGAACGGTCCCGTCAGTCCGGCCTTGTCGAAGGCCTCCTTGTTGTAGAACAGCCCGGTTCCGGCCAGGTTGAAGGGCACGAACTCCAGCTTGCCCTCAGCGTTCCGGAGCGCCGGATTCTCCAGCCCGTAGTAGCGCTTGCGGAAGGCGTCGGCCCACTTCTCGCTACCCGGTCCGGACGTGATGTAGGGGTTGGGCTTCGCGAGGTACTCGTCGAGGGCGTGCACCATGTGCGGCTTGTGAGGTACCTGACTGAACACCAATTCCGGTGCGGTACCGGCGGCGAGGTGTGTGGAGATCGTCTGCGCGAAGCTGTTCAGCGGCAGCACGACGGTCTTGACCTTGATGTTCGGCTCCGCCTTCTGGAAGGACGCGACGAGCTCTTCCCACGGCTTCCCGAACGACGAACCGCTCTCGCTCCACTGGTTCGGGCCTTCCAGGGTGATGGTCACGGTGTCCCCGGACGACGAATCGTCCGCGCCGGAACCGCAGGCGGTCAGGCTCAACGCCAGGGCTGCGGTGGTCGCGGTCAGGCGCACCGCGGCCGAACCTCGCGACCGCAGGAATCCGCTGCGTGATCGTTGGTTCAAACCCCATCTGAGCATGTGGACACCTTTCATAGACCTGCGGTTGTGCAGTCCGGGGTGGTGCTCAAAGTGGCTTTGGATCGTTTCAATCGACTTGGCGTGAACCTAGGTCCGCGCTCCATCCACTGTCAATACTGTGACGGGATTCACACAAAACCGCTGTTGCAGGCGCAGTTGGCGGGCCGTGCGGGGCAAAGGACGGCAGACCCAGAAGGGAAGACTCGGGTCAGGACCGCGGCATGCTCGACCTGCGCACGACGAGCTCCGGCTGGAGCACGATGCCGGTGTGCTGATGGTCATGCCCCGGGTCCGACGGCTCGAGCTCCTCCAGCAGGAGCCGTGCCGCGAGGCGGCCGATCTCCGCGGCCGGATGGCGCACCGAGGTCAACGGGATAAGGCTCGCCCCCGCGAACTCGATGTCGTCGTAGCCGACGACGGCAAGGTCCTCCGGGACACGCACGCCCGCATCGAAGGCCGTCTGCATGACGCCCAGGGCCAGGAGGTCGTTCGCGCAGAAGACGGCCGTCGGTCGGGGCGAGAGGCCGATGAGCCGGGCCCCGGCGTCCCGACCGGCGCCGACGTCCAGCTTCTCGACCGGGATGTCGACGATCGCGTCGGCGCCGAGCCCCGACTCCTCCACCGCGCGGACAAGGCCCTCACGCCGGTCCCGGACCTGCTGCAGATGACCGGGGCCACGCACGTAGGCGATACGCCGATGGCCGGCGGCGAGCAAGTGCCGGCCCGCGAGCTTGCCGCCCAGGACGTCGTCGGCGGCCACGGAACAGGCCGTCTGCGCGTCGACCGCCCGGTCGGCGATGACGAACGGGATATTCGCGCGTCGCAGCGCCTCCCATGGTTCACCGTCGGATGCGACCGGTGCGAACACGACACCACGCAGGCGCTGCTCGACGAAGAGCGACAGGTAGGCCTGCTCGGCCGAAGCGCTCTCGGCACTGTTGCACACCATCACACCGAGGCCCGCTTCGACGGCCACCCGCTCGGTGCCCTGGGCGAGGACGGCGAAGAAGGGGTTCCTGGTGTCCATGACCAGCAGCCCGAGCATGCGGCTCCGGCCGGCACGCAGTTGCCGCGCCGACTCACTGCGGACGTACCCCAGCCGGTCGATCGCTGCGTGGACACGGGCTCGGACCTCACTGGAGACACGCTCGGGCCTGTTCAGGACGTTGGAGACCGTCCCCACGGAGACGCCCGCCTGGCGCGCCACGTCCTTGATGCCCACCACTGCCGACCGCCCTTTCGCCTCGGATCCGCGCGCTCGCCATCCTAGGCCGCCACCACACCATCCGGGATGAATCCTTTCACCATAGATCACTCGGTCTATTGACCACTCCACGCATACATGCTTCGGTATCGATGAAACGATTCACGAGCCGACGCGGTACAGCGCGGCCCTGGTTGCGAGGTTGCCCCATGACTGTCGTTCGGGACGCCGTGAAGGCCGTGCTCAAGGCCCAGACCATCGAGACGCCCTCCTGGGGCTACGGGAACTCGGGCACCCGCTTCAGGGTGTTCGCCCAGCCCGGTGTCCCCAGGACGCCGTGGGAGAAGCTCGACGACGCCGCGAAGGTGCACGAGTTCACCGGAATCGCCCCGAAGGTCTCCCTCCACATCCCCTGGGACCGTGTCGACGACTACGCCGAGCTCGCCGCGTACGCGAAGGAGCGCGGACTGGACCTGGGGGCGATCAACTCCAACACCTTCCAGGACGACGACTACCGGCTCGGCAGCGTCTGCCACCCGGACGCGAAGGTGCGCCGCAAGGCCATCGACCACCT
The DNA here is from genome assembly GCF_055571835.1 of Streptomyces sp. NPDC030862. Taxonomy (NCBI): domain Bacteria; kingdom Bacillati; phylum Actinomycetota; class Actinomycetes; order Kitasatosporales; family Streptomycetaceae; genus Streptomyces; species Streptomyces sp. NPDC030862. The sequence goes on from NZ_JBVIEN010000001.1 coordinate 247,596, forward strand.
GCTGGAGTGCGTCGACATCATGGACGCGACCGGCTCGTCGGACCTGAAACTGTGGTTCGCCGACGGAACCAACTACCCTGGCCAGGACGACGTCGTGACGCGCCAGGACCGTCTCGCCGCTGCTCTTGCCGAGGTGTACGAGCGGCTCGGCGACGAACAGCGCCTGCTCCTGGAATACAAGCTCTTCGAGCCGGCCTTCTACACCACCGACGTCCCGGACTGGGGCACGTCGTACGCCCACTGTCTCAAGCTCGGGCCCAAGGCCCAGGTCGTCGTGGACACCGGCCACCACGCGCCGGGCACCAACATCGAGTTCATCGTGGCCTTCCTCCTGCGCGAGGGGAAGCTCGGCGGCTTCGACTTCAACTCCCGCTTCTACGCCGACGACGACCTGATGGCCGGCTCGTCCGATCCCTTCCAGCTGTTCCGGATCATGCACGAGGTCGCGCAGAACGGCGGCCTCGCCCCGGCCGCGAACGTCGCCTTCATGCTCGACCAGTGCCACAACATCGAGGCGAAGATCCCGGCCGTCATCCGCTCCGTGATGAACGTCCAGGAGGCCACCGCCAAGGCCCTCCTCGTCGACGTCGACGCGCTCGCCACCGCCCAGCGCGACGGTGACGTCCTCGCCGCGAACGCGGTGCTGATGGACGCGTACGACACCGACGTACGCCCGTTGCTGCGCGAAGTCCGCGAGGAACAGGGGCTCGCGCCGGACCCCGTCGCCGCGTACGCCGCTTCCGGGTGGCAGGAGCGGATCGCCACCGATCGTGTCGGCGGCGAGCAGGCCGGCTGGGGAGCCTGACCGCCCGGCTTCCCAGGGCTCCGTCCGCAGGACCGTAGGACGCCCGCCCCTCCGGGGCGCCCTCCTTCCCCCTTCCCGCGCACGTCGACTCCGAAGGACCGATCGCACATGGCCACCCACCCCGAAGTCGCCGCGCTCCTCGGCCGCGCGCACCGGCTGGGCTCCGACCCCCGCAACACCAACTACGCCGGAGGCAACGTCTCCGCCAAGGGCACTGTCACCGATCCCGTCACCGGTTCCGACACGGAGCTGATGTGGGTGAAGGGGTCCGGCGGCGACCTCGGCACGCTCACCGAGGACGGCCTGGCCGTGCTGCGCCTCGACCGGCTGCGGGCGCTGAAGGCCGTGTACCCCGGTGTCGAGCGCGAGGACGAGATGGTCGGTGCCTTCGACTACTGCCTGCACGGCAAGGGCGGCTCCGCCCCGTCGATCGACACCGCCATGCACGGCCTGGTGGACGCCCGGCACGTCGACCACCTGCACCCTGACTCCGGCATCGCCCTCGCCTGCGCCGCCGACGGCGAGAGGCTGACGGCGGAGTGCTACGGCGGAAAGGTGGCGTGGGTGCCATGGCGCCGGCCCGGCTTCCAGCTCGGTCTGGACATCGCGGCGATCAAGGAGGCCAACCCGGAGGCCGTCGGCGTCGTCCTCGGCGGGCACGGGATCACCGCCTGGGGCACCACCTCCGAGGAGTGCGAGACGAATGCCGTGTGGATGATCCGCACGGCGGAGGCCTTTCTCACCGAGCGGGGCGGGAAGCAGCCGTTCGGCTCCCCTCTGGAAGGCTACGCGGCGCTGGACGAGGAGAAGCGCCGGGAGCGGGCCGCCTTGCTCGCGCCCGTGATCCGCGGTCTGGCCTCCCAGGACCACCTACAGGTGGGGCACTTCACCGACTCGGAGGTCGTCCTCGACTTCCTCGCCCACGACCAGCACCCGCGCCTGGCGGCCCTGGGCACGTCCTGCCCCGACCACTTCCTGCGGACGAAGGTGCGCCCGCTGGTCCTGGACCTGCCTCCCACGGCTCCGCCGGACGAGGCCGTGGCCCGGCTGAGGGAGCTGCACGCGGAGTACCGGGTGGAGTACGCCGCCTACTACGAGCGGCACGCCGGCCCCGACTCGCCCGCGATGCGCGGCGCCGACCCGGCGATCGTCCTCGTTCCCGGCGTCGGCATGTTCTCGTTCGGCAAGGACAAGCAGACCGCACGCGTGGCGGGGGAGTTCTACGTCAACGCGATCAACGTCATGCGCGGTGCCGAGGCGGTGTCGGCGTACGCGCCGATCGAGGAGGCGGAGAAGTTCCGGATCGAGTACTGGGAGCTGGAGGAGGCCAAGCTGCGGCGCATGCCGAAGCCGAAGCCCCTCGCGACCCGGGTCGCGCTGGTGACGGGTGCGGGCTCGGGCATCGGCAAGGCGATCGCGCACCGGCTGGTCGCCGAGGGCGCCTGTGTCGTGGTCGCCGACCTGAACGGCGAGAACGCCGCCGCCGTGGCCGAGGAGCTGGGCGGCCCGGACAAGGCCGTGGCGATCACCGTGGACGTCAGGTCCGAGGAACAGATCAGCGCCGTGTTCCGCGAGGCCGTCCTCGCCTTCGGCGGTGTCGACCTGGTCGTCAACAACGCCGGCATCTCGATCTCCAAGCCCCTGCTGGAGACGACCGCGAAGGACTGGGACCTCCAGCACGACATCATGGCGCGGGGCTCCTTCCTGGTCTCCCGCGAGGCCGCGAGCGTCATGATCGAGCAGGGCCTCGGCGGTGACATCGTCTACATCGCCTCCAAGAACGCCGTCTTCGCCGGCCCGAACAACATCGCCTACTCCGCCGCCAAGGCCGACCAGGCCCACCAGGTGCGGCTCCTCTCCGCCGAACTCGGGGAGCACGGCATCCGGGTGAACGGCGTCAACCCCGACGGGGTCGTGCGCGGCTCCGGCATCTTCGCCGCAGGCTGGGGCGCCCAGCGCGCTGCCACCTATGGCATCGAGGAGGAGAAGCTGGGCGAGTTCTACGCTCAGCGCACCCTCCTCAAGCGCGAGGTCCTGCCCGAGCACGTCGCGAACGCGGTCTTCGCCCTCACCGGCGGCGACCTCACCCACACCACCGGCCTGCACGTCCCCGTCGACGCCGGCATCGCCGCGGCCTTCCTTCGCTGAGGGCCCTTTGATCGCCCTGGGGCGGGTTGCCGACGCACTCGCCCCAGGTGCCTCCGCGGACCGGCGGCGCAATGCCGTACGGGAACCGGCCCCCACACGGTGCCCGCCGGGCGCCGCCGGTCCGCCCCTTATTCCCTCTTTGTTCCTCGATGAGCCGCCCACACCGCAGAGGTATCCACGTGACCACCACTCCCCCGTCGTCCGCCTTCGCGTCCGCGTTCGCCGCAGTCGATCTCGGCGCCACCAGCGGACGGGTGATCGTCGGCCGGGTAGGTCCGGACGACCTCGGCCTCACCGAGGCCCACCGCTTCCCCAACACACCCGTGCGCCTGCCGGACGGGCTGCGCTGGGACACCCTCGCCCTGTTCCAGGGCGTCCTCGACGGACTGCGCGGGGCCGCCCGCTCCGGCGGCGTCGCTTCCATCGGCGTCGACACCTGGGCCGTGGACTACGGCCTCCTCGACACGGACGGAGCCCTGCTCGGCCACCCGTTCCACTACCGCGACGACCGGACCGACGGCGCCGCCGCCCATGTCTGGGCGAAGGTCGGCCCCGAGGAGCTGTACGGCATCACCGGCCTCCAGCACCTCCCGTTCAACACGGTCTTCCAGCTCGCCGCCGCCGAAGGAACCGCCCAGCGGCGGGCCGCCCGCACGCTGCTGCTCATCCCTGACCTGCTGATCCACTGGCTGACCGGGTCCATCGGAGCCGAGGAGACCAACGCCTCCACCACCGGCCTCTTCGACGCCCGCACCGGCACCTGGTCCAAGGACCTCCTGAACCGGCTCTCTCTCGATCCCGGCCTCTTCCCGCCGTTACGCGCGCCCGGCGACCCGGCCGGCACCCTGCTGCCCCACGTCGCCACGTACACCGGGCTCGATCCCCGGACGCCGGTGACGACGGTCGCCTCGCACGACACCGCCTCCGCGGTCGTCGCCGTGCCCGCGACCGAACCCGGCTTCGCCTACATCTCGTGCGGCACCTGGTCGCTCGCCGGCCTCGAACTCGACACCCCGGTCCTCAGCGAGGCCTCCCGGGCGGCGAACTTCACCAACGAACGCGGCATCGACGGCACCGTGCGCTACCTGCGCAACATCATGGGCATGTGGCTGCTCGAAGAGTGCCGGCGCACCTGGGAGAGGGAGGACCTGCCCACCCACATCCCCACGCTCCTCGCCGACGCGGCCCGGGCCGAACCCTTCGCTTCCCTCGTCGACCCGGACACCCCGGAGTTCCTCGCCCCCGGCGACATGCCGGCCCGCATCCGGGGCTACTGCGCCCGCACCGGGCAGCGCGTTCCCCGCAGCCAGGGCGCAGTCGTCCGCTGCGTCCTGGAAAGCCTGGCGCTCGCCCACCGCCGCACCCTGCGCCAGGCCGCCGAGCTCGCCGACCGCGACATCACCCGGATCCACCTCGTCGGCGGCGGCTCCCGCAACGACCTCCTCTGCCGGCTCACCGCCGACGCCACCGGCTTGCCGGTCATCGCCGGCCCCACCGAAGCCACCGCACTGGGCAACATCCTCGTCCAGGCCCGCGCCGCAGGCCTGGTCGGCGACCTCGCCGACATGCGCCGCCTGATCGCCTCCACACAGCACCTGCGGCACTACGCCCCCCAGGGTGACACCGCCGCATGGAACGCGGCCGCCACCCGACTGGACCTCGCCCCGGGGAACCCCTGATGCGCGTCGCCCTCTTCGCCACCTGCGTCAACGACGCGATCTATCCCTCCACGGCCGTGGCCACCGTCAGACTCCTCGAACGCCTCGGCGTCACGGTGGACTTCCCCGCCGCCCAGACCTGCTGCGGCCAGCCCCCGTACAACACCGGCTACCGCCGCGAGACCGAACCCCTGGTCCACCGCATGGCCCGCACCTTCGAGGGCTACGACCATGTGGTCGCCCCGTCCGGCTCCTGCGTCGCCATGGTCCGCGACAGCTACCCGAGGATCGCCCGGAAGGCCCGCGCCGAAGGCCGCGGCAACACGCTGGCAGAGGCCGTCGACTCCCTGGTCCCGAGGACGTACGAACTGACGGAGTTCCTCGTCGACGTCCTCGGCGTGACGGACGTGGGGGCGTACTTCCCCCACAAGGTGACCTACCACCCCTCCTGCCACGGCCTGCGCGTGCTCGGCCTGGGGGGACGCCCCCGCCGGCTCCTTCAGGCAGTGAAGGGGCTCGAACTGCGGGAGCTGCCCGGGGCGGAGGAATGCTGCGGCTTCGGCGGCACCTTCGCGGTGAAGAACCCGGACGTGTCGGCGGCCATGGGCGCCGACAAGGTCCGCAACTCCCTGTCCACCGGCGCCGGGGTCCTGTGCGGCGCCGACAACTCCTGCCTGCTGCACATCGACGGCATGCTGCGCCGCCTGGACGCCCCGCAACGCGTCCTGCACATCGCCGAGATCCTCGCGAGCACGGAAGAAGAGCCACTGGCATGAGCGGGACCTTCATCGGCATGCCGGCCTTCCCCAAGGCCGCGCACGACGCCGTACGCAACGACACCCTGCGCGCCAACCTGCGCCGCGCCACCCACACCATCCGCGACAAGCGAGCCACGGCAGTGTCCGAACTCGCGGACTGGGCCGAGCTCCGCGAGGCCGGCAAGCAGATCAAGGACCTCACCCTCAGCAGACTCGACCACTACCTGCTCCAGCTGGAGGAAGCGGTCACCGCGGCCGGCGGCACCGTGCACTGGGCGGCGCACGCGGCCGAGGCCAACCGGATCGTCGCGGACCTCGTCAAGGCGACCGGCGAAAGGGAGGTCGTCAAGGTCAAGTCGATGGCCACGCAGGAGATCAGCCTCAACGAGGCGCTGGAGGCCGAAGGGATCCGGGCCTACGAGACCGACCTCGCCGAGCTGATCGTCCAGCTCGGCAACGACCGGCCCTCCCACATCCTCGTCCCCGCGATCCACCGCAACCGCGGCGAGATCCGCGACATCTTCCGCACCGAGATGGGCACGTGGGGCCGAGAGGCACCCGACGACCTCACCGACAGCCCAGCCGAACTGGCGGAGGCGGCCCGGCTGCACCTGCGGGAGAAGTTCCTGCGCGCGAAGGTCGGGATCTCCGGGGCGAACTTCATGGTCGCCGAGACAGGCACCCTCGTCGTCGTCGAGTCCGAGGGCAACGGCCGCATGTGCCTCACCCTCCCCGAGACCCTCATCTCCGTCGTCGGCATCGAGAAGGTCGTCCCCACCTGGCGGGACCTGGAGGTCTTCCTCCAGACGCTCCCCCGCTCCTCGACGGCCGAGCGGATGAACCCGTACACGAGCATGTGGACCGGAACCACCGACGCGGACGGGCCGACGACCTTCCACCTCGTCCTCCTCGACAACGGCCGGACCGACACCCTCGCCGACGAGGTCGGCCGCCAGGCCCTGCGCTGCATCCGCTGCTCCGCCTGCCTCAACGTCTGCCCGGTGTACGAACGGGCCGGCGGCCACGCGTACGGCTCCGTCTACCCCGGCCCGATCGGCGCCATCCTCACCCCCCAACTCCGTGGCGCGCAGAGCGAGATCGACGCTTCCCTCCCGTACGCCTCCACCCTGTGCGGGGCCTGCTACGACGTGTGCCCGGTCGCCATCGACATCCCCGAGGTCCTCGTCCACCTCCGCGAGAAGGTCGCCGGGCAGGGCGGGAAGGGACACCGGCTGGAGAAGGCGGCGATGAAGGCCGCCGGCTGGGTCCTGGACCGCCCCGGCGTGCTCGCCGCCGGCGAGCGCGTCGCGTCGAGGACGCGCGCGCTGCATCCGAGGAAGCTGCCCGGGCCGGGCGTCGGCCCGTGGTCGGAGAGCCGCGACCTGCCGGAGATGCCCGCCGAACCGTTCCGTGACTGGTGGAAGAAGAACCGCACGTGAATCAGAACTCCCGCGAACGCGTCCTGGACCGCATCCGCCAGGCACTCGCCGACACGCCACTCGCCCCGGAACCGGCACGCGGCTACCTCGCCACCCACACCCCCGACACCCCGGACACCATTCTGGACCTCCTCCACGAGAACCTCGCCGACTACCGCGCGAGCGTTCATCGCACCACGGAGACCGGGCTCCCCGCTCTGGTGGCAGAACTCCTCGACCGGCACGACGCCCACACCGTCGCTGTGCCACCCGGGCTGCCCGCCGTGTGGCTGTCCGCGACGACGGCCGAGCAGCACCACGACGCGGACGCCACCCTCACGCCACACCAGCTGGACACCACAGACGCCGTGGTCACCAGCTGCGCCCTCGCCATCGCCGAGACCGGCACGATCGTCCTGGACGGCGGCCCCGGCCAAGGCCGCCGCGCCCTCACTCTCGTCCCCGACCTGCACGTCTGCGTCGTACGCGCCGAGGACCAAGTCGTCGCCTCCATCCACCAGGCCCTGCCACGCCTCGACCCGACCCGACCCCAGACCTGGATCTCCGGCCCGTCCGCCACCAGCGACATCGAACTCGCCCGCGTCGAAGGCGTGCACGGCCCAAGACGGCTCGATGTTGTGATCGTCACCCGCTAAGACGTCGTTGCACCCACAGCAGCGGTGACGGCGGCTTCGTAGGACTGGGCGCTCTTGTCGTAGGCCCGGCGCGGGTCGGGCGCGGGTCCGGCGCAGCGCGGTCCGGCGCAGGGCGGGCGCGGGTCCGGCTCAGGCCGGGCGCGGGTCCGGCGCAGGCCGGGCGCGGGTCCGGCTCAGGCCGGGCGCGGGTCCGGCTCAGGCTGTCGGTAAAGTCGGGCCCATGCAGCGCACCACCGTCGACGGTGTCACCGTCTTGTGGGCCCCGGGCCCGGTTCCCCTCAGCGCGACGCTCACCTTCGGGTGCGGTGCCCGGGACGAGAGTTTCCGCACCATCGGTGTCACCCACCTCATCGAGCACCTGGTGATGAGCACGCTGCCCCGTCTGCACCACGAGCACAACGCCTCCGTCGACCTGGAAGCCACCCGCTTCACCGCTTCCGGACGTCCGGAGCAGATCACCGCCTTCCTGGCGGCGGTCTGCGCCGCCCTGTCCGACCTGCCGCTGGACCGGATCCAGCACGAGGCGGGCATTCTGACCGCCGAGGCGTCCTCGGTCACGTCCCCGGCCGCCGCCTTCCTGCTCAACCAGCGGTTCGGGGCCCAGGGTCCCGGCCTTGCGCCCTACACCGGGCCAGGCTACGACCGGCTTTCCGCGGACACCGTCCAGGCCCACGCCGCCGTGTACTTCACCCGCGCCAACGCCGTCCTCCAACTCACCGGTCCTCCGCCCCAGGACCTGCGGCTCCCCCTGCCCGAGGGCCGGCCGCCGCAACGCACGACCCCGGCCGCACGTACCGGTGCATCCTGGGACGAGGCGCCGATCGAGGGCGCCGCCATCGCCCTGACCATGCCCCTGGGCTCAGCGGCCGCCGCTCTCGGCGTCGCGCTCCTCGAGCACCGGCTCACCGAGCTCGCACGGCACCGCCGGGGCCTGAGTTACGCGGTCCAGGTCGAGTCGAGCCTGCGTGACGAGCACACCCTGGACACCCTGCTCTCACTGGACTCCCGCCCCGGGCAGGAAGCCGAGATAGCGGAGCTGCTCTGGCAGGAGGCACTGCGCCTGGGCCGGGAACTGCCCTCCGAGGACGAGCTCAAGGAGGAGATCGAGGGCTTCCGGGAGAGCTACGCTCACCCGCGCGCCGTGGAGGCGGAGCTGGACCTGGCTGCCGCTTCCCATCTGTTCGGACTGCCGTCACGAGACGCCACAGCCCGGCTGGCTGCCCTTCGTACCGTAGTACCCGAGGACGTACGAGCCTGCTTCGCGCAGGCCCTGGTCACCGCGCAGCTGGCCGTGGCACCGGATGTCGAGCCCCGGCTGACTGCCCTCGACGGATCGCCGCTGCCTCAAGGGGCCTGCTGTGCACACGACGGGCTGCCGGCAGGCGAGGTGTTCCGGCCGCCACTGCTGGCGCGCGCGAAGTACGGCGCGGCGCGCCGCTCCCGGCTGGTGCTGACCGGCGACGGTGTGGCGGAGCTCAACGGGGACGGGCGACTGCACCGCATACGCTTCGACGAGATCGTCGGCGTGGAGAGAGATGGTGACGACCGCACGCTCTTCGGGGCGTCCGGCTGCCTGATGGAGCTGTCGCCCCAGGAGTACAGCGGGTGCGACAAGGTGATCCGGGCGGTGGACGCCGCGGTGCCGACCGGCCTCGCGTACGACGCCTCGGCCCTGGCACCGCGAGACCCCGAGAAGCAATAGGGGCAAGCCTGACCGGCTGTCGGGCCCAGAAGGCCTTGCATGGGCGGCGGACGAGCTCGGCCGCGCTGCACACCGTTCCAGTGCTGCGGCGCCGACGCCCGTCCGCTCCGGCGGCCCGTGTCCGGCCGCCGTAGCGCAACCAGCAGACGTCGGCAGCCCATCACGCTGAGCCCGGACGGGGATGCCCGCACGTCACCAATTGACGCGAGCATCCACCCATTGTCATCGTGGCGTGACATCCTCACCTGCCATGATCGTGGTCAATGGGATTCGTCAAGTACGGCGTGCTCGTGCCCGACGCCGAATGGACAAGCAGGTGGCCGATCTGCGCGCAGCGCTCGATCGCCTTGGATACGACTGGTGGCCGATACCGCTCGGATTCCGCGTCGCCCTGCGCAAGCACGATGCCGCGGGATGGGGCTGGTTCATCAACCTGCAAGCCTGGGCACTGATCGCGTGGCTGTTCCTGAGCTTCGAGGCATGGGTCCTCTGGTGGCCGGAGGAACTCCTCCATGCCCAAGTCACCTTTGCCTTCCTCGGAGTCGGGATGGTTTTGGTGGTGATTGCCCGCCAAACAGCAAGCTCGGCGCGTGCGACACGCCGCAATCGCCTGGCCTGGCTCTGTGCCGAAGTGATCGAGAGTTGCGCCGAGGCGCACAGGCGCGGCGGAGACCGCCGGCACGAGGCCCTGCTCGAGGTGTCGAGGGACCTCCGGAGGCTGGAGGGTGATGTGCTGACGGCGTATCGCAGGCGTGGGTCGGTCGCGTCCTTCTCCCCTCCCAACGCGAAACTGCGGCGCCATGCCGGGCAAGTGGTCGCCAAACTGCGCACCGTCGAGGAGGAGATGCACGGCGATCATACGCAGAACGCGTTGGAGGAGTTGGCGGGACTGGTAGCGACGATCGCGGAGCAGTACACGAGCAACAAGGTTGCGACCCTGCTTCCGGTGGGGTCGGTTGCGGACCTCGAACCCGTACGCGACCGTGAGCCGATCCTCGTGGGCGTCACCGTCGTGGTGATCGCTGGCGGGGCCGTTGCCGTCTCCTTGCTGAATCTTCCCGACATAGCTTCAGGGGCTGTAATCGTCGCGATGGCAGTCCTGGTGCTGCTGGTCCTGTTCGGGCGGCGTTGGCACCGGTACCTGCCGATCGTCGATATGTTCAAGCCCGGACCATGATCCGCAGCCGCCTTGATCGCACCCGACGTCCACGACCACGACGAAGACCCCGACCTCTGCACCCCGTACCCCTCGGCCGCGAACCGGTGGAAGCCACCAACTGCGGGCACTCTCCCGCTCGATGGTCGTCCCGCCCACCGCTGGTCGGCGGACGTCACGAGGGCCGCCGCCTGCCCCACGTCCAGCGGTCATCGGACGCCGTCGGTGAGGTGGACTGGGCGGTCGCGTGGGTCGCCACAACCATCGCGGGAGCCCAGCACAGACAGCTGGCCGCGAGGGCCGGCCGAGATGATCGGTCAGTTCATGCCCACGCACGCGAAGAGACCAACGTGGAACCGACCTTGCCGCCCGGCCGCCGGTCGGCGAATCCAACGCGTCGGGAAACCTCAGCCACCTCCGCACACCGGGTGAGTAGGTGACGGTCTCCGTGCCGGAAGTTCCGTGAGACGGCATCGCCGGCACGTCGCGGGGCCCTACACGCAGCGGACACGCACGCATACGTGAGCGGCCTGGTTGATTGAGGATGCAACAAGTGCGGCAGCGAACGACATAGACGCACAATTGGAGTGGCTGTGTGGCCTCTGCACGGCCGCAACGTAGGGAGACCACCATGCACCCTGCAGCCCTCGCCGGCGCCGCCGTAGGCCGCCTCGCTCACCACGCCGTCTCCGGCGTCGTCGGTGGTGTCATCCTTCGCGGCGCCGCCAAAGCCGCCCCGAGAGCCAAGCCCGCCGCACGCAAGGCGCTGGTCAACGGCCTCGCGGGCGGGATCAGGGCCACCAGATGGCTCGGATCGGCCGCGGAAGAAGCGCGACTGAAAACCGGTGACGTGCTCGCGGAGGCCCGCTCGTCACTGGGCGAGGAAGCTCCGCCACCGTCCGCCGTCAACATCGGCGGCCACGACCACGACCACCAGCACTGATCATGTCCGACATACGCGTACGCTCCGTCGCTGCCGGACGCGCGCGACTGACCGTCCCATGGCTTCAGGCGCGGCCAGGATGCGCGGGGCTGGTCGACGAGCGGCTCGCCGACCTGCCCGGCTTCCGCGCGCTGCGCCTCTTTCCCCGGACCGGCAGCGTCGTGATCTGGGTGAATCCCGATGACCTGGACGTCGACCGCCTGGTGGCCGCGCTCGACGAGGCTCCCCCACCCTCCGTACCGGCCAGGCCGAGCCGGTCGGTGCCCGACTCCTCCACCGGAGAGCTCGCCCGGCTGGTCGTGGGCGGAGCGGTACTCGCCGTGGTGGCCGTGCACCGCCTGGTGCTCCGGCGGCCACCGTGGGTCAGCGGGGGCCGGTCCGGGTTCCTCGGCGCGGTGACCGTCTTCAGCGGTCTGCCCTTCTTCCGCGGGGCGCTGCGCACCATGGCGGGACGCCAGCATCCGGGTACCGACACGCTGGTCACCGCCGCCACGGTCATCTCCCTCATGCTGCGCGAGAACGTCGTCGCGCTGACCGTGCTGTGGCTGCTGAACATCGGCGAGTTCCTCCAGACGATCACCTTGCGCCGCACCCGCCGCGCCATCGAGGAACTCCTCAGCATCGGTGAGGAGCGCGTCTGGCTGGTACGTGAAGGAGTCGAGGTCGAGGTGGCCCTGGAGGACGTGGAGGCCGGCGACGTCGTCGCCGTGTACGAGCACCACAAGATCCCGGTGGACGGCGTGGTGTCCGGCGGCGAGGCGCTGGTCGACCAGGCCGCCATCACGGGCGAGGCACTGCCCGTCTACGCCCACGAGGGCTCCGAGGTGTACGCGGGCACCGTCGTCACCTCCGGTTCCCTGACCATACGGGCGGTGTCCGTGGGCAGTGACACGACCGTTGGGCGGATCATCAGCCGGGTCGAGGAGGCCCAGTCCGACCGGGCGCCCATCCAGACCGTCGCCACCCGCTTCACGCGCCGCTTCGTCCCCGTGTCCCTGGCCCTCGCGGCGGGTACGTACGTGCTCACCCGCGACGCCCGGCGCGCGATGACCATGCTGCTCGTCGCATGCCCGTGCGCCGCCGGCCTCGCCACGCCCACCGCGATCAGCGCCGCCATCGGCAACGGCGCCCGCCACGGCACGCTCATCAAGGGCGGCACGCACCTGGAGGGAATCGGACGGGTGACCGCCGTCGTGTTCGACAAGACCGGCACCCTCACCCTCGGCCGCCCACTGGTGACCAGCGTCGTCGCCCTCCACGAGGACTACACGGCCGACGACGTCCTGCGCCTCGCGGCCTCCGGTGAACGCCACGCCCGCCACCCCGTCGCCCAGGCCATCGTCACCCGCACCGAGGAACAGCACCTGCACATTCCCATCCACCAGGCGTGCGAGGTGGTCCTGGGCATGGGGATGCGCGCCGAGCTCGACGGTACCCGGCTCCTCGTCGGCAGCCCCGCCCTGCTGCGCCGGCACGGACTGGAGCTGACGACGGTCGCCCAGGACTGGACCGAGCAGTTGCGCCGCCAGGGCGAAACGGTCATCTGCCTCGCCCACGACGACGACCTGATCGGCATGCTCGGTGTCTCCGACGCCGTACGCACCGCGGCGGGCACGGTCGTCCAGCAGCTGCGCGACCTGGGCGTCCAGCGGATCATCCTGCTGACCGGTGACGCACCCGAGACGGCCCAGGCCGTCGCCGACGCCCTCGACATCGCCGAGGTCCACGCCCACGCCCTGCCCGAGGCGAAGCTGCAACTGATCCGCGATCTCCAGCAAGAGGGGCACATGGTCGCCATGGTGGGCGACGGCACCAACGACGCCCCCGCGCTCGCGCTCGCGGACGTCGGCATCGCCATGGGCGAGCACTCCTCCCACGTGGCCCTGGAGACCGCCGACATCGCCCTCGCCGGCAACGACCTGCGCCAGGTCGCCGCCGTCGTGGAGCTCAGCCGGCACACCCTGCGCGTCGTACGGCAGAACTACGGCCTGGCCATCGGCGTCAACCTCGCCGGTCTCGTCGCCGGCGCGGGCGGGTCCATCAACCCGGTCGTCGCCGCCCTGCTGCACAACACCAGCAGCATCGCCGTCGTCGGCAACTCCGCCCGCCTCGTCAACCACACCCCGCATCTGCCCGAAGCCGGTCAGGACCTCTACGCCGCGCCGCTGGAGGAGACCCGGGTGCGCTGATCAGCGGCACCTCGTCCCGGGCCGGACCTCCCGTTCTCGCCACCGAGGACCTCACACCGAGCTCGTCGTAGGGAGGAGTCCGCCGGTTCCCGCAGGCGGGCGTCGGCCGGCTCGGGGTGGTCAAGCGGGGCGTGGCTCCTTGTGGGTGAGAAGGACGCACTCGCCGCAGTATCCGGCGCCGGGGACGCGGTAGTAGAGGCAGCAGCTGCGGCGGCGGTAGGTGAACGGCTCGGTGGTGAGGGTGCCGGCGCTCGCGAGCGGTTCCCGTCGCAGCAGGGCGGCGGCGATCGCAAGCGGCGGGTGAGGCGCGTCCGGGGCGCGCTGGAGCAGCACGCGTACGGCGCCGGTCAGCGCGGATGCGGTGTTGCCCGGCAGCAGCTTCGGTGAGAGTCCGAAGTGCCGGCGCAGCGCGTCGCCGAGGGGCAGCAGGTTGTCGGCGAGGACGGTCCGGTGCAGGGCGTCGGGGATGTCCTGCTCGGGCAGGGCGGCCGGTTCGGGCAGCCAGAGCTCGATCGGGCCGGACGGCGGCGTGCGCCACCACAGCCGGTCCGGCGACAGGTCGGGGACGCGGCCGGTCAGCGCCGCCGTGGCCAGGGCGATGGACCAGAGGCGTGCGGCGGTCCCGATGTGGAGGGTGGAGGCCGCGACGCGCCGCTGGTCGGTGCCGAGCCGGCGGCCCACCTCCGCCACGTACGCCGACAGGGCGCCGCGGTCCGTGTAGAGGGTGGTGAGCGGGCGGAAGTCTCCGCCGTCGGTGCGTGGTCCGCCGGGCACGGCGAAGTAGGGCCCGATGGCCGTGACCCGGTCGAGGACCTCCGTGGTCACCATGTACGTACCGCCTGGCCAATTGGACCGGCGGGCGGTGACCAGCCGTCACATGCGCGTGGGCACACGAGTGCCACCGTCCTCTCTCGGGGAGATCCGCCCCGGTACGTCGAGGTGCGACGGCGTGAGTCTCCTGACTCGGGATCGACGCTCTCCCGGCCTTCCGGACCCTCGACTGGGCCGTGGCCGTGGCGGGTTCGCTCCCCCTACACAGTGGCGGTACCGTGCCGGAATCTCACCGGCTTCCTCGTTCCGCCGTCGCTTGCCGGACGCAGCATCCCAGAGTCTGCGCACCCCATGCCAGGCCCTCACCCTGTGTCACCGACCACAACCGGACAACTGCGGGCGGTGCCCTGTCGCGCCGCGACCGGCCGCCTCTACGCTGCTGACCGCAGTCGGTTCGCGCCCCCGTCCCGGTGGCGCGTCGTAAGAGGGAACCCGGTGCGATTCCGGGACTGTCCCGCAGCGGTGAGTGGGAACGAACGCCGTCAACGGCACTGGGCCCCATCCAGGGGCCCGGGAAGCGACGGCCATTAGGTGTACGTGTCCGCCGGAACGAACAACCGGCCGGCCGGTGAGCCCACGAGTCCGAAGACCTGCCACTGCGCGCGTGCGGTGACGCACACGCTGTTCACGGTGACCTCGAGGGCTGGGTCGGCGGTGCAGGCGGATCGGCGCACGCGTACGCGCCGCGACCGCCACCTCGCTTCCCGCGATCCTCCTCGGGCCCGGGGAGACGAGGGAGGACACGTACGTGACCACGGCACACGGCGGCCGGGCGTGCCGCCGCACCGGCCAGGCCCGGCCGTCACACGGCCGACGATGCTGACGCTCACGAACCGGGCCCCGACGCGGACCTTCTCCGGGGTGTGTCACGGGACCCTGGGCGAGCTCTACCAGGGCCCGCTGCGGGAGGGGCCCGCGCGGCCCGGTGCCGAGGCGGACATCGCCCTGGTGTCGTTCCCGGTGGACCGGCACTCCTGGGTGTACTTCACCTCCGGGACGGCGTCGCCCGGCCCGCCGCCTCTCGGCGAGAAGTCGGTACTGGCCGCGCACCTCTTCCTGGAGCGCTTCGGTCTGACGCTGCCGCCCGGCCGCTGGAGCGCCCACAGCGATCTGCGCGTGGGGGTGGGCATGGCGAGTTCGACGGCCGACGTCGTGGCGACGCTGCGGTGCCTCTTCCGGGTCTTCTCCCTGCCCTACGACCCCGGCGAGGTGATGCGGATCCTGTCCGCGATCGAGCGGGCCGACAGCGTCTTCCTGGACGAGTTCGCGCTCTATCTGAGCGCCCGGCACAGGGTGGTGCGCCGACTGGGCACCGGGGTCGGTTTTCACACCGCGTTCGTCACCGAGCCCGGCACCGTGGACACGGCCGCGGTGACGCCGGTCCTGCTGCGGCAGTACCGACGGCGTGCGGACGAGTACGAGCGATGTCTGACCGACCTGCTCAAGGGCTTCGCCTGCCATGACCCCGCGGCCGTGGCCCGGGCGGCGACCACGAGTGCCGTGCTGTCCCAGGAGGCGTTGCCGAAACGGTCCTTCGACGCCGTGCTCGCGCACCGCGAGGAGTTCGGGGCCGACGGGGTGTTCGTCGCGCACACCGGATCCCTGATCGGCTACCTCTTCGCCCGCCGCCCCGCCCCTTCCGTCAAGGACGACCTGTCCGCCTTCTTCCACTCGCTCGGCCACCAGTGCTCTTTCGCCCAAGGAGGCTACGGGTGATACACCCCCACATCGCCGACGCCCTCAAAACGCCCGACCTGGTCCGGCTGACCGACGGCATGGTGCTGATCCGCTTCGAGTCGATGAAGATCTACTCGGCGCTCGCCGCCGTCCGCCATCTGCTCGACCGGGGCACGGTCCGCCCCGGGCAGACCCTCGTCGACAGCTCCAGCGGCATCTACGCCTACGCCCTGGCGCTGGCCTGCCATCGCTACGGCATGCGCTGCCACATCGTGGCGTCCACCACCGTGGACACCACCACCCTCGCCCAGCTGGAGATCCTCGGCGCCACCGTGGACCAGGTCAGCCCGTCGCCGACCCTCAAGCTGGACCAGGAGTTACGCGTACGACGGGTGCGGCGGTTCCTCGCCGAGCGGCCCGACGCGCACTGGATGCGCCAATACCACGACGGCGTCCACTACCTGGGTTACCGGGAGGTGGCCGACCAGGTGGCGGCGGCGGTGCCGGACGGTCCGCTCACCGTGGTCGGGGGCGTCGGGTCCGGGGCCTCGACCGGCGGTCTCGTGGAACACCTGCGCCGCCGCGACCCGTCCGTGCGGCTGGTCGGTGTCCAGCCGTTCGGCAGCGTCACGTTCGGCAGCCAGGACCACCACGACCCGGACGCGATCATCGCCGGGATCGGCTCGTCGATCGTCTTCGACAACGTACGCCACCACCTCTACGACGGCCTGCACTGGCTCGACTTCACCCACGCCATGTCGGGGACGGTCGCCCTGTTGCGCGAGCACGCCGTTTTCGCGGGCCTGTCCACGGGCGCCGCGTACCTGGCCGCCACGTACGAGGCGCGTCGCCATCCGGACCGGCTCCTGCTGGTGATCGGCGCCGACACCGGACACCGCTACGTCGAGCACGTCCATGCCCGGCACGCCGAGGCCCCCGACCCCGCGGCGCTCAAGCCGTTCGAGGTGGAGTCCGCCGAGGAGATGCGCATGCCGTGGTCGACGATGGCCTGGAACCGTACCACTTGCCCTCCGCACTGGAAGGAGGCCGCCGCGTGACCCTGGTCTGTCTGGAATCCCTCACGTTCGGGCTGGGGCACCTCGTGCGCGCCGCCGACGCCCTCGGCGAGCGCCTGCGGCTGCTGACCCGCGATCCGTCGTACTACGCCTACGAGTTGGAGCGGCTCCCGGCCGGCGCGCTCGACGTCGTGACGACCGACACCTTCGACACGGAGCGGGTGGCCGGCCTGCTCACCCGTACGCCGGAGCTGCGGGGGCTGATCAGCTCCACCGACACGTGGACGCTGGTCGCCGCCGAGCTGACGGAACGGTTCGGTCTGCCCGGCCTCGACCCGGCGGTCCTGCGGCTCACCCGGGACAAGGCCGCCGTGCGCGACCGGCTGTACGAGGCGGGGCTGACGCGGGCGCGTGCCGTCGAGGCCCCGAAGGCGGCGGCGCGCGGCGAGGTGGCGCTGCCGGTCATCCTCAAGGACAGCGCGGGCACCGGCAGTCAGAACGTCTGGCTCGTCCGCGACGAGGCCGAACTGGACGCGGCACTGCGCGAGGCCGCCGGGCGGCGTCTGACGGGCCGCCTGTTCGCCGAGCCGTACTTCTCCGGCCCGGTGTACAGCGCCGAGACCCTCACCTGGGCGGGGCAGACCCGGCTGCTGGGCGTCTCCAGCCGGCTGATGTCACCCGAGCCGCACTTCCGTGAGGAGATCACGGCGTTCCCGGTCGCGTTCCCGGAGGAACGGCACAGCGGCTTGGAGCGGTGGCTGGACGAGGTCCTCGCCGCCATCGGGTACACCGACCGCTTCGCCCACGTGGAGTTCGTCCTCACCACCGCGGGCCCCGAGGTGGTGGAGGTCAACCCCAGGATCGGGGGCGCTCTCGTCGGCGAGGGCCTGTGCCGGGCGCTCGGCGTCAACGTGTACGAGGCGATGGTCGAGGCGGCGCTCGGCCGCCGGCCCAGCCTCATGGACGCGGACCTGCCCGGCGGTCCGGCCGTCGCCTTCGTCCTCGGCTATCCGCGCCGGCCCGGGGTGTTCACCGGCGTCGAGGGGCTCGACCGGCTGACGGACATGCCCGGGTTCCCGACCTGGTATCCGGTCAAGGGCATCGGCGCGCCCATCGAGCACCTGGGTGACAGCCGGGGCTACGCGGGCATCGTCTACGCGGAAGGTGAGACGGCCGAGCTGGCCACGCACCGCGCGGTGGCCGCAGCCAACGCCGTACGCGTGCTCACCGAGCCCTTCCCGGAACGGGCGGACAGGGCCGGTGACTGAGCGGCACGCCATCGGCGGAAGCCTGCGGGGCGCGCTGTCGACGCTGACCGGGCCGCTGCGCTTCCTTCTGCTCAGCTCGTTCCTGATCCCGCTGGGCAGCTTCATGGTGCTCCCCTTCATGTCGGTGTTCCTGCACGAGCGGCTCGGGATGGGGCTCGGCGCGGTCGGGCTGGTGCTGGCGGTGGCGTCCCTCGTGCAGTTCTCGGGCGGCATCGTCGGCGGGGCGCTCGCCGACCGCTTCGGGCTGCGGCGGACCATGGTGTGGGCCCTGCTGATCCGTACGGCCGGGTTCATGGGCCTGCTCGCCGCGCTGCGCTGGCCGCCGCTCGCCGTGGCGGCACTGATCCTCACGTGTTGCGGCGCCGCTCTGTACCTCCCCGCCAACAAGGCGTACCTGGTGCACGGCGTGGACGACGGACGGCGCCCGGCGTTCCTGTCCGCGGGCAACGCGGCGCTCAACGCCGGCATGGCGGTGGGCCCGCTGATCGCCGGACCCTTCGTGCTGTCGTCGCCCGGCCCGCTGTTCCTCGCCGTGACGGCGCTGTTCGTGGTGGTGACGGCGGGCCATGTCCGGTTGCCGGCGGCCGGGGCTGGTCGAGAGGGCGCGGACGTCCCACGGCAGGGCCTGCTGTCGGGTGTCGCCGTGCTGCCGTTCGCGGCCAACGCGCTGGCGTTCTACCTCTACTTCCACTTCCAGCACTATCTGGCCGTGTACGCCGTGGAGCGGGCCTCCAGCGAGTTCTACAGCGTGGTGCTGCTCGTCTGCTTCCTGCTGGTCATCGTCGTCCAACCGCTCGCCTCCGGGCTGATCCGGAAGATGCCGTACGCCCTGGCCCTCGCGGCCGGATTCGCGGGGCTCGCGGCCGGGCTGGCGGTGCTGGCGATCGGGACCAAGGCGGCGCTCCTCGCGGGCGGGGCGCTGATCACGCTCGGCGACATCGTGCTGTTCCTCAAGAACGACCTGGAGGCCCTGCGCCGCAGCCCGCGCTCCGACGCCGTGGTCTTCGGGCAGCAGCGGCTGGCCGCCGGACTGGGCGCCTGCGCCAGCGGCCTCCTCGGCGGGCAGCTGTACGGGTTCGGCGAACGCTCCGGGGAACCCGGTTGGTTCTGGCTGGTGGCAGCCGCGCAGTGCCTGCTCCTCCCCCCGCTGCTGCTCGCACTGCGCCACGCGGCCGGGGCCGCGGACGCGGTGCCCTCTCCCCTCGACGACGACACGGAAGGAACACCGACGCCCGATGACGCACACCGGCGGATTCCAGGACGATGACTTCTGGACCGAGTTCCATGACTTCCTCTTCTCCGAGCAGCGGTACGCGCAGGCCGAGGAGCTGCTCGGCACCTCGCCCCTGCTGTCCTTCCCCGTCGGGGCGCGCGTGCTGGACCTGTGCTGCGGACCGGGGGTGTTCACCGTGCCGCTGGCCCGCCGGGGCTTCCACGTGACCGGTGTGGACCTCAGCCACGGGATGCTGGACCGGGCCCGGAAGCTGGCGGCCGAGGCGGGGGTGACGCCGACGTACGTCCAGGCCGACGTGCTGGATTACGCGGCGCCCGGCGGCTTCGACGTCGTCCTCAACATGTTCACGTCCTTCGGCTACTTCGAGGACCCGGCCGACAACGCGCGCGTGCTGCGCACCATGCACGACTGCCTGACGCCCGGCGGCACCCTGGTCCTGGACGTGGCCGGAAAGGAGCTGCTGGCGCGCAAGGTCACGCCGCCCAAGGTCGTCCAGCGCGGTGACGACCTGCTGGTGCAGACGGACACCGTCCTGGACGACTGGGCCCGGCTGCGCAGCGACTGGGTCCTGGTCCGGGGCGACCGCGTGACACGCGCGAGCCTGGTGTGGTTCGTCTACAGCGCCGTGGAGCTGCGGCGCATGGCGCGGGAGGCGGGTTTCCGAGACATCGGGATCTTCGGCGGCTTCGACGGCCGCCCGTACGACCAGGACGCGGAGCGGCTGATCCTGCGGGCCGTGCGCACCGGGTGACACGCGCGCCGCGCCGGGGGCGCGCGGTAATCGGCCACGCGCCCTTTCACCCCTGACCAAAAGGAACGTAATATCACCTGGTCATCAGCCGCGACGGGAACAGGAAGCCGGTGCGAATCCGGCACGGTCCCGCCACTGTGACCGGGGAGTGGAACCCTTCGACAAGGCCACTGCGCAGCGCGCGCGGGAAGGCCGGGGGGAACGTCGATCCGGGAGTCAGGACACTGGCCTGTCGCGGGCCCGTTCCGAGGAGCGCGGACTCCCCAGGAGGCTTTACGTGTACGACGGCACGCCCCGTCCCCTTTTCTCCCCCTCTTCCCGGCCGCGCCGCCGCGCCCTGCGTGCTGCTGCCACCGCCCTCGCCCTGTCCGCGACGCTCCTGGCCGGCTGCTCCGGCACGGCCGCCAAGGACTCCGCCGACGACCCGAAGGCCGCGGCGTCCTCGGCCCAGGGCTTCCCGGTCACCATCGACAACTGCGGTACCCGCACGACGTACGACAAGCCTCCCTCCCGCGTGGTCACCATCCACCAGCACCCCGCCGAGCTGATGCTGGCCCTCGGGCTGAAGGACCGGATGGTCGGCACGGCCTTCCCGGACTCGGCCGTCCTGCCGCAGCACAGGAAGGACTTCGAGGCCATCCCGGAGCTGGCGAAGAAGGAGCCGTCGTTCGAGAACGTCCTGGAGGCCGAGCCGGACTTCGTCTACGGCGGCTACGGCAGCGCGTTCGCCGAGAACGAGGGGCGCTCCCGCAAGGCGTTCGCCGACGCGGGCATCGACACCTACCTCAACCGCGAGTACTGCGGGAAGAAGCAGGTGTCCATGAAGGACACGTACGACGAGATCCGCACCATCGGCTCGATCTTCGGTGTGCGCGACCGGGCCGACAAGCTCGTGGCCGACCTCCAGGGACGTATCTCGCGGACCACCGCGGCGGTCGAGGGCGCGCCCGCCGTGCCGGTCTTCGTGTACGACAGCGGCGACAAGGCGGCGTTCACCGCGGGCGGCAAGAGCCTCGGCACCGAGGTCATCAGGCTCGCCGGCGGACGTAACGTCTTCGCCGACCTCGACGAGGTCTTCGGCGACGCGTCCTGGGAGCAGGTCGTCGCCCGCAAGCCCGAGGTCATCGCCGTCTACGACTACGCGGGAGCCGGAAGCGTCGAGCAGAAGAAGAAGTTCCTGCTCTCCCAGCCCGCCCTCGCCGACGTACCCGCCGTGAAGAACAAGCGGTTCGTGGTGCTGCCGCTCACCGCGACCCTGGTCGGCGTCCGGCCGCCGTACGCCGTCGAGGACCTGGCCCGCGCGCTGCACCCCGAGCGGTTCCGGTGACGGCCCCCGCGAAGGCGCCGCCGGCCGCGCTCCCGGCGGCCCCCGTCCAGCGGCCCCGGGAGCGGGAGCGCGCCTTCGCCCTCACCCTCGTGGTCCTCGGCGCCTTGCTCGTCGCCTCCATGACGGCGGGCATGGCCATCGGCTCGGTGCACGTGCCGCCCGGCGAGGTGTGGGGCATCGTGACGCAGGCGCTGGGCGCCGACTGGGCGGAGCCCACCTGGTCGCGGGCGCGCGAGACCATCGTGCTGGACGTGCGGGCGCCACGGGTGCTGCTCGGAGCGGTGACGGGCGCGGGGCTCGCGGTGGTGGGCACCGCCATGCAGGCCCTGGTGCGCAATCCGCTCGCGGAGCCGTACCTGCTGGGGGTGTCATCGGGCGCGTCCCTGGGAGCGGTCGCCGTGATCGTCTTCGGCGTGAGCCTGTTCGGGCCGGTGTCGCTGTCGGTCGCGGCGTTCGCCGGGGCCCTGCTCACCCTGCTGCTCGTCTACACCACGGCCCGGTCCGGCGGCCGCATCACCTCGGTGCGTCTGGTGCTGTCGGGGGTGGCGTTCGCCTCGGTGCTCACGGCCGTGATGGACGTGCTGCTGCTGACCTCGGACCGGGGCAACGAGGCGCGGGCGGTCCTCGCCTGGACCCTCGGCGGCCTGGGCGGTGTGCAGTGGGCCACCCTGTGGCTGCCGGGCGCGGCACTGCTGCTGGGCATCGGCGTGCTGCTGGTCCAGGCGCGGTCGCTGAACCTGCTGCTGGCGGGCGAGGAGGCGGCCACCACGATGGGCCTGGACGTCGCCCGCTTCCGGGCCCGGACCTTCGTCCTGCTGTCGCTGGTCACCGGGGTGCTGGTGGCGGCGGCCGGCCCGATCGGCTTCGTCGGGCTGATGATGCCGCACATCGTGCGCCTGTTCGTCGGCGGCGACCACCGCCGGGTGCTGCCGACGGCCGCGCTCGGCGGGGCGGTGTTCCTCATCTGGGCCGACATCGCCGCCCGCACGATCGCCGCGCCCATGGAGATCCCCGTCGGAGTCCTCACCGCGCTGTGCGGCGGGCCCTTCTTCCTGTGGCTGATGCGCCGGGACGCCCGGCGGAACACCGACCGAGGAGTGGCATGATCCCGGACCGGGCCTCGGCCATGACCTCGAGGCCGACCATGACCTCGGCCCCGCCCTCGTCCTCGTCCTCGTCCGCGAGCGAGCTCGCCGTCGAGGGCGTCACGCTCAGCGCCGGTGCCCGCCACCTCGTGCGGGATGTCTCCCTGACCGCCCGCCCCGGCGAGGTGATCGGTCTCGTCGGCCCCAACGGCAGCGGCAAGTCGAGTCTGCTGCGCGCCGTGTACCGCGTGCTGCGTCCGGACGCCGGGTGTGTCCGGGTGGACGGCCACGACGCCTGGTCGCTGCCGGTGCGCCAACTGGCCCGGAGGCTCGCCGCCGTGGTGCAGGAGACGGGCGCGGACTTCGACCTGGCCGTACGGGACGTCGTCGCGATGGGCCGTGCTCCGCACAAGCGACTGCTCGACGGCGACACGGCCGAGGACGCGCTTCTCATCGAGTCGGCTCTCGCCTCGGTCGACGCGGCGCACCTCGCGGAACGCCCCTTCGACCGCCTCTCCGGCGGTGAACGCCAGCGGGTGCTCATCGCCCGCGCCCTCGCCCAGCAGCCCTCACTCCTGGTGCTCGACGAGCCCACCAACCACCTCGACATACGCCACCAGCTGGACGTCCTCGGCATCCTGCGGGAGCTCCCCGCCACGGTCCTGGTGGCCCTCCACGACCTCAACCTCGCCGCCTACTACTGCGATCGCCTCTACGTCCTGCGCGACGGCGAGGTGACCGCGTCAGGACCTCCGGCCGAGGTGCTCACGCCGAAGCTGCTGGAGGACGTGTACGGCGTGGCGAGCGAGGTGGTCGTCCATCCGCGCACCGGCGCGCCCCAGGTGACCTTCCTGCCCGAGCGTCACTCGGGCTCGTGATCGTGGGGCGCCGTCACGGGCCGCTCGGGCGCCGGGCGTGTCCGGCCGCCGTCATGGCCGGTCACCACCACGGCGAGGATGCCGACGACCACGGCGGCGGCGGCGAGCCTGCCGAGGGCCCGGACGGTCCAGCTCGGTGCCGTCCGTCCACCCGGTCCGCCGGGCGCACCCAGGCGCTCGGCCCGACGGGCGGGGCGCAGCAGCCGTAGCAGAAGCAGGGCGGCGACGGGCAGTTGCAGCAGCCACAGCACGGTCCGGGGCCATTCGCCGTACCAGACGTTGGTCCCGTACAGCAGCGTGTGCCAGACGCTCAGCACGTACACGACGATGACGAACCGGTGCAGTCGGCGCCAGGTCGTCGGGCCGATGCGGTGCCGGACGTAGAACAACAGACCGAGCGGAATGGCCAGGTACAGGGCGCCCTGACCGATCGGGATGGCCAGCTTCCCCGTCCCCGAGTCGTACCAGCCGGGCACGAAGCTGTCCGCGAAGGCCGCCCACAACCGCTCCGCCCACGCCAACCCGGTCTCGTACCGGACCAGTTCAGCGGCGAACATCAGCGCGTGCGCGCACATCAACGCCATCGTGGTCAAGCTGGTGGTGCGGTGCCACCGCTCCAGCACGGTCCGGGAAACGTGCAGGCGTCCGGGCCCCGGCCCCGACAGCAGGAGCCCGAGCATGACCGTGCCCCAGGCCCACAGCAGCCCCGACCAGCCGAACGCCTGGCTGAGGAGATACATCCAGTACGTGTTCGGGTCGTCCATGAACGGCATGACCGCGACCGTGGACGAGGCCCCGGAGCTCATCCGCGCGTACAGGAACGCGAACACGGCCGCCGTGACGCCCAGCGCGGCGGCGGCATCGGGAACGGCGGCTCGTAGGTCGGCCCGCAGCGGGACGCGACCACCGTTGCGGCGCGGCGCTTGTGTTGCGGGTCGTACACCCTCGGGGTCCGACGTGACTTCAGGCTGCATCCGCCGGCCTTTCGGGCGATGGTCACGAGCAAGATCCTGCGCCCCTCCAAGTGTGGCGGGAGGGACGGGAGTTGCCGAGGGGTGAATCGGCCAGAACGACCATCCGAGAACCTGGGCGCCGCCCGACCCGGGGACCACTCCACGTGATCCCTCGGCCGCCGGCGTCGCCCTCCTCGTGTGCATGCCCTGCTCGACGCCGCGTTCCTCGGTACGGATGTGTCACCATCGCTCCGGGCGCCTCGACCAGGTCCTGTCCTCCATGGTCGAAGGTTCCCCGTGCCGTTCAGACGGCATCCGGCCGGCAAGGACGCGCGTGCAGCGTCCCCTTACCCGTCACGCGGATGCCGACCAGCCCACCCGGGCGGACCTGAAGCGGGCCGGCGGCGCGGATGTCGACTGGTTCGTCCAGGCCGTCGACGGCGACCGCGACCATGGAGTCGTGGCCGAAGAAGCGGACGTCGGTCACGCGGCCTTGGGCCGTTGCCGCGGCCGGGTCGTCGACGAGGCGTAGTTGCTCGGGGCGCAGGAGGACAAGACCCTCGCTCAGGCCGGACGGGGCGGCCAGCGGAATGCGGCCGAGGGGCGTGGTGGCGGTCTCCCGGTCGGCCGTGCCGGGGACGAAGACGGTGTCGCCGACGAAGGCGGCCACCCAGGGGTCGGCGGGACGCCGGTAGAGGTCCTCAGGGGCGGCGCACTGCGCGACGCGGCCGTCGCGGACGACGGCGACGACATCGGCCGTGGACAGGGCTTCCTGCTGGTCGTGGGTGACGAGGAGGGCGGTCGCGCCGCTGGCCCGGAGCACGGCCCGCACCTCCGCCCGTACGGCTCCGCGCAGGCCGCTGTCGAGGGCGCTGAACGGTTCGTCCAGCAGGACGAGATGGGGCTCCGGCGCGAGGGCGCGGGCCAGGGCGACGCGCTGCTGCTGGCCGCCCGACAGCTCGTGCGGCATGCGGTCGCCGTAGCCACTCAGGCCGACGAGATCCAGCATCTCCTCCACGCGTCGGCCACGTGTCTTCCGGTCGGTGCCCGTGAGGCCGAAGGCCACGTTGCGGGCCACGTTCACGTGCGGGAAGAGCGCGCCCTCCTGGGGGACGATGCCGATGCGGCGGCGCTCGGGCGGGAGGTGGACGCCGGGTCCCGCGAGGGTGTTGCCTGCGACGGTGACGGTGCCCGCGTCGGCACGCAGGAAGCCGGCGATCACCCGGAGCAGTGTGGTCTTGCCGCAGCCGGAGGGGCCGAGGACCGCGGCGAGGGAGCCGCCGGGGACGGTGAGGTCGAGGCCGTCGAGGACGGTGGCTCCGGGGCCGTACGCCTTGACCACTCCGCTGACCTGGAGGTCGTTCGGGTCCGGGTCGCTCATGTGCGGTGCCTTCCGAGCAGGTACGAGGGGATGGCGGCGAGCAGGATGAGGGCGGCGGCGTACGGGGCCGCGGCGGCGAAGGAGCCGCTGCCCGTCTCCGTCCACAGTCGGGTGGCCAGGGTGTCCATGCCGGTGGGGCGCAGGAGGAGGGTGGCGGGGAGTTCCTTCATGCAGACGACGAAGGTGAGGGCGGCGCCCGCGGCGACGCCGGGCGCGGCGAGCGGGACGGTGACCTCGCGCAGCACGCCGAAGGGGGTGCGTCCGAGGGAGCGGGCGACGTCGTCCAGGACGGGTGGGGCCTGGAGGACGGCGGCACGGGTGGCGGCGACCGCGACCGGCAGGAAGAGCACGGCGTACGCGCAGATCAGCAGCGGGGTCTCCTGGTAGAGCGGCCGCACGTATCTGACCGCGAAGAAGACGAGGGCCAGGGCGACGGTGATGCCGGGGACGGCGTGGCCCGCGTACGCGGCCTGTTCGAGGAGGTGCGCGAGCCGGCCCTTGTGGCGGGCGGCGATGACGCCGACCGGGAGGGCGAGCAGGGTGGTGAGCGCGGCGCCCGCGGCGGCGACGCCGAGGGTGGTGAGCGCGGTGGTGGTGAGGGTGGCGGGGTCCCAGGTCGCGGAGGAGCCGACGGCGAGCCAGTAGCCGAGGGTGGCGAGCGGGAAGCCGACGGCCGCCGCGACGACGGCCGCGCACCAGGCGAGCGCGGGCGTCCGCAGTCGGCCGAGGGCGGCCGGGACCGCCCGGCGTGCGGTGCCCGTGCCTGTACGGGCGTAGCCGGCGCGGCCTCGGGTGCGGGTCTCGGCGGCGACGAGGAGGACCGTCATGAGGACGAGTACGGCGCTGAGTGCGGCGGCGGGGGTGCGGTCGAAGCTGGCCCGGTAGGACGTGTAGATGCCGCGGGTGAAGGTGTCGTACCGCATGAGGGACACGGCCCCGAAGTCGGAGAGCACGTACAGCGCGACGAGGAGTCCGCCACCGGCGGCGGCGGGGCGCAGCTGGGGCAGGGTCACGCTGAGGAACGTACGGAAGGGGCCGCGGCCGAGGGAACGGGCGACCTCCTCGTGTCCGGGGTCGGTGCCGCGCAGCGCGGCGGCGACCGGCAGGTACACGTACGGGAAGGTCGCGAGCGTCAGGGCGAGGGCGGAGCCGGTGAAGCCGGCGAGCGAGGGCGCGGCGGACAGCCAGGTGAACGCGGTGACGTAACTGGGAACGGCCAGCGGCAGTGTGACGAGCACGGACCAGGCGCGGGCGCCGGGCAGGGCCGTGCGGACGGTCAGCCAGGCCAGCGAGATGCCGAGTACCAGACAGGCGGCGACGACAGTCGCGGTCAGGCCGAGGCTGCGCAGGAGGAGTTGTCCGGTCCGCTCGTCGGCGATGACGTCCCAGGCGAACGCCGGGCCGCGTTCGAGGGCACGTACGGCGAGGTAGCCGAGCGGCAGGACCGCGACGGCGGCGGCGAGGCAGGCCGGGACGACGAGGACCCACGGCGGCCGGGCGGTGACGGCCTTCCGCCCGGCGGGCACGGGGGCACCTGCCGGGCGGGGTTCACGACGCGTCCGGACGGGGGCATCCGGTGAGGTCACGTCAGACCAGTCCGACGTCCTGGAGCATGGCCAGCGTCTCCTTGAGCGAGTCCAGCTTGCCGAGGTCGATCTTCGGCGGCTGGAGGGACTCCAGCGGCGGCACGCCCTCGGCCGGCTTCACCCCGGCGGCCAGCGGGTACTCCTTGGTCTCCTCGGCGAAGTACGTCTGCGCCTCGGTGGAGAGCAGGTAGTCGACGGCCTTCTGGGCGTACGCGGCCTGCTTGTCGTCCGTGCCCTTGAGGATGCCGGCGCCGGCGACGTTGACCAGGCCGCCGGGGTCGCCCTTGGGCAGGTAGTGCACCTTGGCCTTGAGCTTGTCGGCGCCCTTCTCGGCGGCTTGCTCGTACCAGTAGTAGTGGTTCACCAGGCCGAGCGAGACCTCGCCCTTGTCGACGGCCTCCAGCACCTTGAGGTTGCCCTCGTACACCTTGGGCTCGTTGGCCTTCAGACCCTTGAGCCAGGCGCGGGTGGCCTCGTCGCCCTCCAGGACGCGCATGCCCGTGACGAACGCCTGGAAGGAGGCGTTCGTCGGCACGAAGCCGATCTTGCCCTTCCACTCCGGCTTGACCAGCTCGTGGACGCTGTTCGGGGGCGCGGGGACCTGCTCGGGGTGGTACGCGAGCACCCGGACGCGGCCGCTGACGCCGGTCCAGTCGCCGGCCGAACCGCGGTGGGCGGGGGCGACCTTGTCGAGCGTGGCCTTCGGGAGCGGGGCCAGGCGCTGCTCCTTGGAGAGCGCGCCGAGGGCGCCCGCGTCCTGGGAGAGGAAGAGCCCGGCCTCGGTCTTGTCGCCTTCCTCCAGGAGCTGGGCGGAGAGCTCGGCGCTGTCGCCGTAGCGGACCTCGACATTGGTGCCGAGGTGCTTCTCCAGCTTCTCGATCAGCGGCTTCACGAGGTTCTCGTTACGCCCGGAGTAGATGACGAGCCCTGCCGGTTCGTCACTTCCACAACCAGCGAGCGGAAGGATCATGGCGGCCGCGGCGAGCGCGGTCAGGGTGCGGGCCAAGGGGCGGCGCATAGGGAGTGATGCCTTCCTTGCCGTGCCCGTGACCGCCGCGAGGGGGAAGCGCGCGAGGGGGACGGGCGACGAAGATCTACCGGGGAAACCCGTGAATATGGCATTGATAAGGTAAAGCTAACCTAATGGTCAAGCCGGACTTTGATAACGACTCGGCTGCGACATGGCAACCGGAGGCACCCCTCCCTCTTTCCGGTGAGGGAAGGCTTACCTACGATGCGCCGCGTGACACTCCTCCCCGCCCCGCCCACCGGCGGCCACGTACTCCCCTTCGCCCAGGACCTCGCGCAGCACGGCGACCGCACCGCCTTCGTGACCGCCGCGGGGGAGCTGTCCTACCGCGAACTGGCCGACCTGGTCGCGGCCACCATCCACCGGCTGGGCCCGGGGCGCCGCCTGGTGCTCCTGCCCGGCGCCAACACGGTCGACGCGCTCGTCGTCCATCTGGCCGCGCTCGCAGCCGGCCATCCCGTGCTGCTCGTCCCCGGCGACCATCCGGAGGCGGTGGAGAGCCTGATCGACGCGTACGACCCGGATGTCGTCGCACGTCCGGCCGAGGGCGACTGGGTGATCGAGGAGCGCCGGACCGGCTCCGCCCACGTCTTCCATCCCGACCTGGCGCTGCTCCTGAGCACCTCGGGCTCGACCGGCTCGCCGAAGCTGGTCCGGCTCTCGTACGAGAACCTCCAGGCGAACGCCGAGGCCATCGCCACGTACCTCGGGATCCGTGAAACCGACCGGGCTGCCACGACCCTGCCGATGCACTACTGCTACGGCCTCTCCGTCGTCCACAGCCACCTCGCGCGCGGCGCCGGCCTCGTGCTCACCGGTCTGTCGGTGGCGGACGCCTGCTTCTGGGACCTGTTCCGCTCGGCCCGCGGCACCGCCCTGGCCGGGGTGCCGTACACCTTCGACCTGCTCGACCGGGTCGGCTTCGCCGAGATGGACCTGCCTCATCTGCGGTACGTCACCCAGGCGGGCGGCCGCCTCGCGCCCGAGCGGGTCCGGCACTACGCCGAGCTGGGGATACGACGCGGCTGGGACCTGTTCGTCATGTACGGGCAGACGGAGGCGACCGCCCGGATGGCCTACCTGCCCCCGGAGCTCGCGGCCTCCCGCCCGGACGCCATCGGCATACCGGTTCCCGGCGGGTCGTTCTCCCTCGCACCGGTCGAAGAGGCCGTGGACGAGGGTGTCGGCGAACTCGTCTACACGGGGCCCAACGTCATGCTCGGCTACGCCGACTCCCCCGACGACCTCGCCCTCGGCCGGACCGTCGACGCCCTGCGCACCGGCGATCTCGCCCGGCGCACCGACGACGGTCTCTACGAGATCGTCGGCCGGCGCAGCCGCTTCCTGAAGATCCTCGGACTCCGCATCGATCCGCAGCGGGTGGAGTCGATGCTTCAAGGGCACGGGCTGAGTGCCCTGTGCGCCGGGGACGACAGTGTGCTCAGCGTCGCGGTCGAACGAAGACCCGGCTGGGACGTGCGGCGCATCCGGCGACGCGTGGTCGACGAATGCGCCCTGCCCCCGCGCGCGGTACGCGTCCACGTCGTTCCCGAACTCCCCCGGCTGCCTTCCGGCAAACCCGACTACCCCGCCGTCCGCGCCCTGGGCGAAAGACCGGTCGAGACCCCGGACGAAGGTGGCTCCGGCCCCCACGACCTGTGCGCCCTCTACGCGCGCGTGCTGGACCGGCCGGGCGTGACGCCGGACGACAGCTTCGTGGGCCTCGGCGGCGACTCCCTGTCGTACGTGGAGGTCTCCCTCCAGCTCGAACAACGCCTCGGCCGGCTGCCGGCGAACTGGCACGTGACCCCGATCGGGGAGCTGGCCGCCCCCGACGGCGTCTCCCCCAGCCGGCGCCGGGCCCGCCTGGAGACCAGCGTCGCCCTGCGCGCGGTGGCGATCGTGTGCGTCGTCGGCTCCCACGTCCGGCTCTTCGAGATCAGGGGCGGGGCCCATCTCCTGCTTGCCGTCGCCGGCTTCAACTTCGCCCGCTTCCTCCTCACGTCCGCCGAGCGCCGTGAGCGCGTCCGCCGTACGGCCCGGAGCATCGGGCGCATCGCGCTGCCGACCGTGGCCTGGACCGCGTTCGCGCTCCTGATCTCCGACGCCTACGACTGGACCAACCTCCTGCTGCTGCACAACGCGCTGGCCCCGGAGGTCATGGGGCCGGGCATCCACCTGTGGTTCGTCGAAGCCTTGGTCTACATCCTCCTTGTGACGCTCGCGCTGCTGGCCGTGCCCGCTGTCGACCGGGTGGAGCGGCGATACCCGTACGGGCTTCCGGCCGCCCTCGCCGTACTCGGTCTGCTCATGCGCTACGAGCTGATCGGCCTTCCCGAGCGATCGCAGATCACCGACGCGGTCACGGTCTTCTGGCTGTTCGCCCTCGGCTGGGCGGCCGCCACGTCCCGAACGGTGCCGCAGCGACTCCTGGTCACCCTGGCCGCCCTGGCCGCCCTGCCCGGCTTCTTCCCCGGAGAGCCGCTGCGTGAGGCGTTCGTCGCGATCGGCTTCGTCCTCCTGGTCTGGCTTGCGGCGCTTCCGAGCCACCGCCGTGTCAACCAGGCGGCGGGCGCCCTGGCCGCCGCCTCCCTCTCCATCTACCTGACCCACTGGCAGATCTACCCGATCCTCGACGACGTCTCCGAGCCCCTCTCCCTCCTCACCGCACTGCTCTTCGGCATCGGCTACTCGACGGCCGTCACACGCCTGACGCGGTGGGCCGGACAGCGCTTCAAGGCAGTTCGACACGCGGGGTGACACCGACCACAAGCCGTGCCACCCCGCGGGCGAACGACTCCTACGGCATCCCGCGCAGCCGACCGTCGGCCTGATGAGTGAGGACCGGCACTTCCCGTGCCACGCACCCGAGGAGACGCCTGGCCGCAGAGTGGCAACGCAGCTCAGCGCACCCTGCCCCGTGGTGTCAGCGCCACCGGCGGAAGCTCAGGAACAGGCAGCCGGCCCCCGGCGTAGCCGGAAGTCGCCAGGTACCAGGTCGCCTGACCGGCACGGCGCCGCACCACAGCGCGTCGCCGGGCGACGCCCCTGAAAATCGCCGGTCAGGAGCCCTTCGCGGCCGGTTCAGGATGGCGACACACTCCACGTGATGGGTCATGGAAAAACAGGTCACGGCGGGCCGAATTGCGAGAACCGCAGTTCAGGAGCGGTTTTTCGGTTCTGGAAGCAGGCCGTCACGTGCTCGAAGCGCCAAATGAGCGTCACGGGCGGATAAGCGGTAACGCCGCACGGCGGACGGCTACAAAGCAGTCCACCACCTGCCGCGCTCGCAGGCCAGGGGACAGTCCGAGGCACCCATACGTGGAACGAGCACGCGTCGTGGCCCGCCGCCTCACCGGAGAGAACACCATCTCCTGGCGCGACCCCGCAAAGCCGCATCAACCACAGATTCCGAAATGAAACAACGGGAGTAGACGACCTCTGAGAGGCCGCCCGGTGAGAAGCGTCCGCGTTACCCTGCCGGATATGAGTGAACAAGACTTCGCGGTGGCGGCGTGGGAGCGTATCGAGGGGTGGCTTGTCGAGCGCGCTCCGGCGTCGGCGGCGCTGTTGCGTCCACCGGCCAGCGATGCGGACGTCGATGCCGTGCAAGAGGCGATCGGGGTGGTGTTTCCGCCTGCTTTGCGGGCATGGTACAAGCTGCACGACGGTATAGATGATCCGGGGGCCGGCAAGAGTTGGTGGCCTGCCGGGTTTTTGCCGGGCGCTCAGGGCTGGTACCCGCTGGAGACACTGCGGGATGCCTATACGGTGCAGGTCCGGGACCAGGAGCGCGAGCCAGGACGTATTCCATTCTCCTGTGTGGTGGGCGATATGTGGCACGGGCTCTATGTCGACGCCCGGTTGGGGGAGCCGTCTTACGGAAGTGTTGGCCAGTGGTTCGTGGACCGTGAGCCGGAGCTTCTAGCGGATCCGGTTGCGGGGTGGCCGCTTCACGCGTGGCTTTCCCGGATCGCGGATGCGCTTGAGCAGGGCCGCTGCCTCGTCGGTCCGGATGGAAATCCTGACGAGGACACCTGGCCGGCCCTGACCGAATGCGGCGGCCTGGTGTGGGTGGCCCCTGATGAGGAGCCTCACTCGCCGCCGGGACGAGTGCTTCTGGGCGGCGGTCCCCTGTCGTAGGGAACGCGAGACGGCCCGGCAAGATGATGCTCTCGCCGGGCCGTCTCGCGTTCCCTACGCCTTGGGGACGGTGCAGGTCACCGTCGCCTTGCTGGCGTCGCAGTGTCCGAATTCGGGGAAGGACACCCAGTAGGGGTCCTTGTCGAGGAGCCGGTACTTACCGGAGAAGCCGGAGCTGAACGCGCCGCCCATCGAGGTGGAGTTGATCCACCCGGACATGGAGGACCGGCCGCAGACCTCGTTCCAGGTGGGGCCTGCGAGGCGCTCGTCGTCGTAGAGGCGCCATTCGCCCTGGGTGACGCGGGTGGCGTAGGTCTGTACGCAGGCGTCGCCCGAGGCGACCGGGTTCATGCCGCCGACGACGCCGCCGGGCATACCGCCGGAGTTGTAGCTGGAGGCGTAGGCGAACTCGTCGCACGACGGCTTGTCGCCGGCACTGATCTCCGGGACGGTCGTGGTCCGCGGGTTTCCGTACTTGGACGCCCAGCTTGTTCCGTCGCTGTTCTTCGGGCAGATGACGTCACGGTTCTTGTTCGGGTCGCGGCCGGGGGCGTTCTTGTCCGCCGAGGGCAGGAAGAACATCGGCTTGTTCGCGGACCGGCTGCCGGGGTGGTTGGGCAGCTTGGACTGGATCAGCCATGCGTGCGCGACCGCCTGCGGCGTCTCCTTGAAGTTCATCACCCAGGTGGGGACGTACTTGTGGAACGCGCAGCCCGGGGTGGTGGAGGAGATCTTGTCGCAGCGGATCTGCGCGTCGGCGGTCTCCCAGCGCGAAGCGGCCGGGTTCGCCACGGGCGAGTAGGCGGTGATCTTCGTGGACAGGTCGAGGGTGTCGGCCTTGTTCACAGCGTTCCAGGTGTGGTCGTTCTTCCCGATGGCCGTGTGCGAGAACGGGTCGGCCCCCAGCCACTCCAGGGCGCCGTCCCACGACTGCGGACCGTTCGAGCAGCGGTCTGGCATCATGCAGTCGAAGCGAACGTTCAGCGTCACCGATATGAACTTGGCATCGACCCGGATCGGGACGAGAACGAGTTGCTGAGTGAACGTCGCCGAGGTTCCCGACAGCTTCACTTCCTGGCCGACGGCCCAGGATGCGTTCAGGATCTCACCGGTGGGCTTGCCGTCCTTGACGACGATTCCCTCGTACTCGTAGGTGAATCCGCTGATGCACGCCTCGTAGCGCTTGATGTCCAGGTTGCGTGTGTCGCACCAGTCGACCAGGTGCGGAAGCCCTGCCGTAACCCCGAACCCTTTCTTTTTGAGGGCGTCGCGAGTCTTCTTGCTGTTGTCCGGGACCAGACGCGAACACGGCTGAATGTTCGTCTTCTTGTTCACCTGCCCGCAACTCCAGCCGTCCTTCTCGCTGTAGCCCTGCGGCCGGGTGACATTCTCGGGTGCGCTGTACCCGGTGGGCGGCACCTCCGGCGGCACCGGGTACACGTTGGGCTTGCCGATGGGCTGCGGTTCCTGGAAGTCGTCCGCGTTCAGCACGGGGGCGTTCTTGTCAGGCTCGGGGACCTTGATGTCGACCGCACGGCCACGGGTCTTGAACTTGCCCCACGCGGACCACTCCGTTTCGTACAGGCTTCCGTCATAGGCGGATGTACGGAACGCGTAGGTGGTGCCCGGCTTCAGGTTCCCATCCGGGACGGTGACCTTCGCTGTGCCACCGGAGTTGACGTAGCCCGAGACGAGGACGCCGTACGGCTGGTCCTTGATCATGATCTGTTTGTCGGGGTTGCCGAAAGCGTCCGTCGTGTAGACGGCGAAGGTCAGGTTGGCCTTGTCACCGTCCGGGTCCGTCACAGTATTGCTCAAGGTGGGCATGGTCCGATTGACCTGCCACACCCCGCCCGATTGCGTGGACGGCGGCCCCGGCCACCAGATTCTTCCCCGACACGGGCCGCCCTCCGGCCAGCGCGAGACTGGTCGTCTCCGGTCCGTGGACCTTCGGTGGCGCTCCCAGCGGATCAGGTTCCTTCGGTAAGCCGACAGCGGAAGCGGGTCCCACCCCGGCCAGAACGGTAAGGACGGCGCCGACTGCCATGCAGCGCAGCGCCATCCTTATGCGTGTGCGTCGCAACGATTCTCCTTGAAGGGTACGAATGTTCGACGCAAGCCCACCACGTGCAACTGCCGTGGAATAGCGGAAGGTTCGCCAGTCTGGACACGCCGCGCTTGTGCAGTCACACGACTCGTCTTTGACCGACCAGAGGGCGGTGTCCATGTTTCGTCGTCGACCGCATGAGCGTGTGCTGAGGCGCCACGGGGTGGAGGTCATGACGACCGACCCCTATCCCGACGTCCCGGATTCGGACGGGGTGGACGGGGTGGACGGGGTGTTGATGGTGCGTCTCGCGGAGGACCAGGAAACCGGCATCCACGTCTGGCTGTTGGCCTGCCCCTGGCTAGACGCAGGCCGGCGGGAGTAGCTGTGTGGGTGCGCGTGGTCGAGGCTGGACCGGCTGATCGAGCACGGGCCGGATCCGGACGGCTGGGGCCGGCGTAGCGATGGCGGGCTCCAGCTGGTGGAGGTGCCCACCTTCGACGGCTGAGCTTGGCTGAACTCCTCCCGGCCCTGAAGCGCCGGGGTTCCATCGGCCCGCCTGGCGCGGGCCCTGGTGGGTTCCTGTTTCATCTTCGCCCGCCCCGCCCACCCCGTGACGGCGGCGCTGCTCGGAGCCGTACCGGTCGAATGACCGTACGGAGCGTGGCCCGGCCCCGCGCCGGTAAGGCCGGGGTGGGGCCACGCCTTCCGTCAGACGACGTCGACGCGTGCCCTGGTGACGGCGGCGGCGAGGTCGTCGAGGACCTTGGTGAAGCGCTGGTAGGTGAAGGGCGTCTCGGTCTGCCAGTCGGTGACCTGGCCGGCCTTGACGGCGGCAGCTCCCTTCCAGGTGGGGTAGGTGTTCATCTGCTGGTGGGTGAGGCCGCCTTCGGGCCGGGCGTCCTCCAGCACGAGGTCGGCCTTGTAGCGGCCGGCCTGCTCCCAGCTGAGGGACTCGAAGCCGGCCTCGGGCTTGGCGGGCTTGACGATGTCCAGGCCGAGCTGCTGGAAGTACTTCACGTCGCCGTGGAAGGCGGGGTCGGCGACGAAGAAGTTCTCCTTGGTTCCCGAGACGACGGCCACGGTCAGGCCCTTCTTCGCCTCGGCGGCCTTCTTGACCTTGTCCGCCGCCGCTTCGAAGTCCGCCTTGGCCTTCTTGATCTCGGCGCTGTCGGGGTCCGCGCCGAGGGCGACGGCCAGTTCGCCGAAGCGCTTGACGGCGTCGGGCACGGAGACGCCCATGAGCTGGATGACCGCGACGGGGGCGACTTCCTCGACCTTCTTCATGATGTCTTCGGGGATGTACCAGACCATGGGGCCGTACGCGACGGTGACGACGAGCTCCGGCTGCAGGGAGATGAACTTCTCCATTTGGAACTCGCCGAAGGCGGTGCCGACCGAGGTGGTCCTGGACAGGTCGACGTTGCCGATCTGCGGACTCGGCTTGCCGTCCGGGGTCTTCTGGGGACCGAAGAGGCCGACGGGCTGGATGCCGAAGTCCCACAGTGCCGCGGCCGGATGGGACTGGGCGACGATTCTCTCCGGCCGCTTGGGCAGATCGATCTTCTTGCCCCGGTCGTCGGTGAAGGTCCACGGACCGCTCGGGGCGGGCTTGTTCCCGGGGGCCTTGGCGTCGCTCCCGGGCTTGTCGGCACCGCCGCACGCGGCCAGCAGGGGCGCTGCGGCCGCGATACCGGCGAGGGAGAGAAAACGGCGGCGGTCGACGAGAGACATGGGTGGGCCTTCCAGGTGAGGTGCAGCCGCGGTGGTCCGCGGAGAACGGGGTACGGGGACGGGGTACGGGGAGAACGGGGTACGGGAAGCGGGCTGCCGACGGTCTCGTCAGCCGGATGCCGCCGCCGGTTCCGCGTCACGGCCGAGCGTGTGGTGCCTGCCGAAGGGGATGACGTGCGGGCCGCCGCCGGCCGGATCCTCGACGACCGTGCAGGCGAGCCCGAACACGTCGTTCACCAGTTCCTCGGTGATGACGTCGGCGGGCGCTCCTTCGGCGACGATTCGCCCCTGTTTGAGGGCGATGACGTGGTCGGCGTACCGGCAGGCGTGGTTGAGGTCGTGCAGGACCAGGACGATGGTGCGGCCCTGGTCGCGGTTGAGGTCGACCACGAGGTCGAGGATCTCGATCTGGTGCGCGAGGTCCAGGTGGTTGGTGGGCTCGTCGAGAAGAAGCACGGGGGTCGCCTGGGCGAGGGCCATGGCGATCCAGGCGCGCTGCCGCTGGCCGCCGGAGAGTTCGTCGACGCCCTGGTCGGCCTGCTCCGTCAGGCCCGTCGCTCCGAGGGCCGCGTGGACCGCGTCCTCGTCCTCCGGCGACCACTGACGCCACCACGACTGGTACGGGCTGCGCCCTCGCTTGACGAGGTCGAGAACGGTGATGCCTTCGGGGGCGACCGGGGACTGCGGCAGCATGCCGAGCCGGCGTGCCAGCTCCTTGCCGCGCAGGGAGTGGATGAGGTCGCCGTCGAGGTACACGGAACCCCGCTCGGGTGTCAGGAGGCGGGCGAGTCCCTTGAGGAGCGTGGACTTGCCGCAGGCGTTGGCTCCGATGACGGCCGTGATCCTGGAGGCCGGGATCGTCACGTCGAGGCCGTCGACGACGCGTCGGCCGTCGTAGGCGAGGGTCAGGCCCTCGGCCGCCAGGCCCCGGGCGGTGGGCTCCTGGGGTCTTGTGTCCATCGTCAGCCTCCTGAGCCGGTGCGGTTGGACCTGCCGAGCAGCCAGAGCAGGCACGGCGCTCCGAGGGCGCCGCACACGACACCCACGGGAAGTTCGGTGCCCTCGATCAGCTGCCGGCCGACGACGTCACCGAGGAGGGTGACCAGGGATCCCACCAGAGCGGACGGGACGAGGGCGGGGCCGGGCGACTTCACCAGGCGCAGCGCGATCTGCGGGGCGATCAGTGCGACGAAGGCGATCGGTCCGGCGGCGGCGCAGCCGAACGACACCAGTGCCGCACCGGCGAGGAGCAGTGCGATACGAGCGGTCTGGACGGGCAGTCCCAGGGCCTTGGCGGTTTCGTCGCCGAGCTGGAGGCCCTTGAGCCAGGGCCCCAGCAGCAGCACGCACGGGAGGAGGACCGCGAGGGCGAGGGCGAGCGGCCCCACATGGGTCCAGTCGCGGGCGTTGAGGCTTCCGGTGAGCCACATCAGGGCCTGCTGCGCCTGGTAGACGCCCGCCTTCAGCAGCAGATAGCTCGTGGCGCTGGTGCAGAGGGCGGCGACGCCGATGCCCACGAGCACGATGCGGTAGCCGGTGGTGCCGCCCTTCCAGGCCAGTGCGTAGATGACGGCCGTGGCGCCGAGTCCGCCGGCGAGTGCGAACGTCTGCAGTCCGATCCCCGAGCCCACGCCGATCAGCAGGCCGGCGGTGGCCGCCGTTCCGGCGCCTGCGGAGATGCCGATGACGTCCGGGCTGGCGAGCGGGTTACGGGTCAGGGTCTGGAAGACGGCCCCGGCCAGGCCGAAGGCAGCCCCACACATCAGGCCGACCAGTGCCCTGGGCAGGCGGAGACTGTGGACGACCATGTGCGTGGGCCCCTCGCCTCCTCCGGTCAGGGCGGCGACCACGTCGGCGAGCGGGAGGTCGAGCTCTCCGGAGGCGACTTCCACGACGAAGGCGAAGGCGACCGCCACGGCGAGCAGCAGCGTGACGAGGAGCGACCGGGGCCGGATGATCCAGGAGGCCCGGGTCCGCGGCACGCGGACGACCACGCCGCCGGCCGGCCGGTGACGCTTGCGCTCCGGCGTCGCGGTGAGGACGGTGGGCATGGCTACAGCTCCCGCAGTCGGCGACGGCGCACGGACAGGATGAAGAACGGGGCGCCGACGGCGGTGACGACGATGCCGACGTGGAGTTCGTCGGGCCGGGCGACGAGCCGGCCGGCGAGGTCCGCGGCGAGCAGCAGGCAGGGGCCCGTCAACGCGGAGTAGACCGCGATCCAGCGGTGGTCGGGTCCGGTGATGCGGCGGGCGAGGTGCGGGATGACCAGCCCCACGAATGCGATGGGCCCGCACAGAGCGACGGCGCCGCCGGCGAGCAGGGTGACGGCCGCCGCACCACGCAGTCGCACCATGCCGATGTTCTGGCCGAGGGAGGTGGCGATGCCGTCGCCCAGCGCCAGCTTGTTGAGGGCGGGAGCGGTGAGGCCGGCCAGGACGGCGCCCGCGGCGATGAACGGGGCGATGTCGGCGAGTACTTCGGTGGGCTGGCCGGTGAGCGAACCGACGGCCCAGAACCGGAAGTCGCCCAGCGCCGCCGCGTCGAACAGCAGGACGGCGTTCACGAGCGACAGCAGGAGGGCGGAGACCGCGGCGCCGGCGAGGGCGAGTTTGGCCGGGGTGGCGCCGCCCTTGCCCGATGAGCCGAGCGCGTACACGACGGCGATGGTCGACAGGGCACCGAGGAAGGCGAACCACACGTAGCCGTGGGCGGCGGTGATGCCGAGCAGACCGGTTCCCACGACGACGCCGAGGGAGGCCCCGGCGCTCACCCCGAGGAGCCCGGGATCGGCGAGGGGATTACGGGTGAGGCCCTGCATGAGGGCGCCGGACACACCGAGGGCGGCTCCCGCGACCAGCCCGAAAGCGGTTCTGGGCAGGCGCATTTGGTGGATGATCCCGGCTTCTTCGCTGCCGTCGGGGCTGAACAGCAGCCCGAGCACACGATCGGGAGCGATCGAGGTGGTGCCGAGCGCGAAGGATGCCGCACTCAGCAGCGCGAGGACCCCGAGGCAGACCGGGACGGCGACCACGTGGGTGGCCTTCCGACGCCGGGCCGTCGCGATCTGTGAAGGGCGCGCCGCGTTCCGGCTCGGCGAATCGGGATGCACGAACAAAGTTAGCCATACCTAAGTAGTCATCTTCAAGACATGGCCGGGTGCCGTTGCCTCTCCGTGACCATGGGTCATGAACGCGACGAGCTGCGCTCATACGGGACGCGTATCCGGGATCTCGACGGGGAGCGTGCCACGCGTGGGGCCGGGGATGGCGGGCGGGGACCTGCCGGGACGCATCGGTGCGTACACCCTGGAGCGGGAACCGGGTGCGGGCGGTATGGGGACGGTGCACCTGGCGCGCTCCCGCCGTCGGCGGCGCACCGCTGCTCGGTGAGGGCGCGGACACGGGAGCTGGCAGCTGCGCCGCCGACCACGATCGCGGCGATCTGGGAGGCCACGCGTCCGCCTTAACCGCGTGCAGGCCGACAAGGCGTACGCCTCCCGCAGAAACCGCGCCTACCTGCGCCGCCGCGGGATCCGCTGCACCTTCCCGGACAGGGCCAACCAGGCCCGCAACCGCCGGAAGCTCGGTTCCCACGGCGGCCGGCCGCCGCGCTTCGACCCGATCGACTACCGCGAGCGCCACGCGGTCGAGTGAGGGATCAACCGCCTCAGCGCCATCGCGCTGTCGGCACGCGATACGACGGCTCTCCATCCGCTCATGATGCGGACCTCCTTCGGGCCTCGACCATGAGAAGAAAACCCCAGGTCAACGCACCCGACCTCGCGCCTTCAGAGGGGTGGCGGGGACCTCCGGGGCGTCCAGCCGGTCGCCGTCGTAGCCCTTGACCTCGCCGAAGCGGTCGCCCGTCATCCAGTCCTCGCGGGCCTGGCGGATCTCCTCGTCCGTGCGGGCGACGAAGTTCCACCACATGACGAGCTCCTCCTCGAACGGCTCACCGCCCAGCAGCATCACGGCCGCGTCCGATTCGGCGCGCAGGGGGAGGGAGGTGCGGCCGCAGCCGAGGTAGAGCATGGAGCCGGGGAGGACCGGTACGCCGTCGACGTGGGTCTCGCCCGACATGGCGAGGACCGCGTACTCGAAGTCCGGCTCAAGCGGCAGATTCGTTTCGGCGCCGCGCGTCAGGGCCAGGTCCGCGCCGATCAGGGGGGTGTACGTGGTGCCGGGCGAGCGGGTGCCGTCGAGTTCGCCGAGCATCACCGTGGCGGTGAGGCCGGGGGCGGTGACGAGGGGCAGGTCGGCGTGGTGCTGGAAGTGGGGTTCCACGTGCCGGTGCGCCTCGGGCAGGGCCACCCACAGCTGGGCACCGTGCAGGAAGCGGGCGTGGGGCCGGGGGCTCTCCTCGGAGTGCGAGATGGCGCGCCCCGAGGTCATCAGGCCCAGCTCGCGCGGGCGGATCGTCTGCAGGCTGCCGGTGCTGTCGCGGTGCAGCACCTCGCCCTCGTGGAGCCAGCTGACGGTCTGGAGACCCATGTGGGGGTGCGGGGGCACCTGCATGCCGGGTTCGTCGGCGATGTCGTCCGGGCCGTAGTGGTCCACGAAGGCCCAGGCGCCGACCATGCGGCGGCCGAGGTTGGGAAGCAGTCGTCGCACTTCGGTGGATTCGCCGAGTGGGACCGTGCGGGGGCTCAGGAGTTCCCGTACCGGCTCCGCGACGACGAATCCCCGGCCGCCGCAGAGCGAGGGAGCGGCCTGACGATCAAGATTGCTCATACCGCTCAACCTAGCGAACCCGTCGGTCGCCGAGCAGCGTTATGAGCGGTGACCATACGTCAGGTGGAGGGCGGTCAACGGCACGGACCGCACACCACCCGGATGGGCAGGGCAATAACGATGATGGACCGGGCATATGACGCACCATATGAGAAATCACCTGCCCGAGCTCCGGGCCGCCGCCCAGCGCATCGGCCGCCGCCGGTTCCTCACCGTCGCGGGGGCAGCCGCCGCGTTGGCCTTCACCACCCATCTGCCCGCCGCCGGTGCCGCGGGCGCCGCCGAGCTGGACGCCAGGAAGATCACCAAGGATCCCTTCACCCTGGGTGTCGCCTCCGGTGATCCGCTGCCGGGCTCCGTCCTGCTGTGGACGCGCCTGGCGCCGGCTCCGTACGAAGCGGACGGCGGCCTGCCCGCCGAGCGGGTGGAGGTGGAGTGGGAGGTGGCCTACGACGAGGGCTTCGCCTTCGTCGTCGAACGCGGGACCGCCACCGCGCATCCGGAGTTCGCCCACAGTGTGCACGTGGAGGTGCCGGGCCTGATGTCGGACCGGCACTACTACTACCGCTTCCGGGCCGGCACCTGGATCAGCCCGGTGGGCCGTACGCGTACGGCGCCGGGGGACTTCGACTTCGGCTCCCAGCTGTCGTTCGCGGCCGTCGCGTGCCAGGCGTACTTCGACGGCTACTACACGGCGTACCGGCACCTCGCGCGCGAGGAGGTGGACTTCGTGGTCCACCTGGGGGACTACATCTACGAGTACCCCGTCGACGCGGCCGGCGGCCACCGCCGCTACACCGACCGGCAGCTGCCCGCGCACTTCAACCGGGAGACGGTCACCCTGGAGGACTACCGCCTGCGGTACGCCCTCTACAAGACCGACCCGGACCTGACGGCCGCGCACGCCGCACACCCCTTCGTCGTCACCTGGGATGACCACGAGACCGAGAACAACTACGCGGGCGCCATCCCCGAGAACGACGTACCGCCCGCCGAGTTCCTGCTGCGCCGGGCCGCCGCCTACCGCGCGTACTGGGAACACCAGCCCCTCCGGGCCCCGCAGCAGCCGACCGGGGCCGACATGCGGCTCTACCGGCGCCTGCACTTCGGCGACCTCGCCCAGTTCGACATCCTCGACACCCGCCAGTACCGCTCCAACCAGGCCTACGGCGACGGCTGGCAGACCCCCGGCCCCGAGTCCGAGGACCCCGCCCGCACCATGACCGGCGCGGAGCAGGAACGCTGGCTCCTCGACGGCTGGAAGGACTCCGGCGCCATCTGGAACGTCGTACCGCAGCAGGTCACCTTCGCCCAGCGGCGCAACGTCCCCGGACCTGGCTACAAGCTGTCCATGGACACCTGGGACGGCTACCCCGCCTCCCGCAAGCGCATCCTCGACGGGGCCCAGGCCGCCGGGGTGAAGAACCTGATGGTGCTGTCCGGCGACGCGCACGACGCGTACGCCTTCGACCTCAAGGCCGACTTCAACACCCCCACCTCGCGCACGGTCGGTACGGAGATCGGCACGACGTCCCTCACCAGTGGACGGGATGGCGTCGACAGGCCGTCCAACTGGGCCGCCCTCACCCAGGCCAACCCGCACATGAAGTTCTACAACGGCCGCCGCGGCTACACGCTGATCACGCTCGGGCCCTACGACGCCCGGATCAGCTTCAAGACCGTCTCGGCGGTCACCACGCCCACCGGGACGCTCGCCACGGCCGGCTCCTTCGTCACCCTGCGGGACAGCCCCGGCCTGCTGCCGGCCTGAGGCCGGCGGCGTTCGCCCGTTCGGACGCATCCGCGGGGCGGGGCGCCCCGCCCGGCCGTGCAATGGGGGCATGGGCGTCCACCTCCACTCGTACCGCGCCGCGGCGCGTTCCGCCGCGCTCCTGCTGTGCGCGGCCGGCGCCCTCGCCCTCTCCGGATGCGCGGGCGTGCGCATGACCCCCGCGGAGGAGGAACGCGCCGCCACCGACACGCTGTGCGAGGACCTCGGCGGGCTCCGCATGGACGCCGGGAAGCTTGCCGACCTCGGTCTGACGACGACGCGGCTCGACGACGTCAGGGACCTGAGGGACGACGTGGCGTACGCCCTCGACACCGTCACGCACAGCGCGCAACGGGTCGGGAAGGCGAAGGCCGACGCGGTGACGGAGGCGTACGACGGCCTCGCCCGGGCCATCGACGCCCTGCCGCGCGACACCACCGGCGCCCAGGCCGCCGAGCGGATCAGGCCGCAGCTGGAGGCGCTGGACCAGGCGATCGCCGCCTCGCAGGCCTCCGTCAAGTGCTGAGCGTGTACGACGCCACCGCACGGGCAGGGGGAATAGCGCAGGCCCCGGGCACCGTTGTGCGGGGACAGCCATACCGACGGATACCGGGAAGAGGTAGGCACATGAGCACGGTGGAGCTCACCAAGGACAACTTCGACCAGGTCGTCAGTGACAACGATTTCGTTCTGATCGACTTCTGGGCGGAGTGGTGCGGGCCGTGCCGGCAGTTCGCCCCGGTGTTCGAGAAGGCGTCCGAGCGCCACCCGGACCTGGTGTTCGCCAAGGTGGACACGGAGGCGCAGACGGAGCTGGCGGCGGCGTTCGAGATCCGGTCGATCCCGACGCTGATGATCGTCCGGGACAACGTCGCGGTCTTCGCCCAGCCCGGGGCGCTGCCCGAGGCCGCCCTGGAGGACGTGATCGGGCAGGCCCGCAACCTGGACATGGACAAGGTGCGCGCGTCGATCGAGGAGGCCAAGGCGAAGGGGCAGGGCTGACCCCCTGACGTCCCCG
Organism: Streptomyces sp. NPDC030862; assembly: GCF_055571835.1. Taxonomy (NCBI): domain Bacteria; kingdom Bacillati; phylum Actinomycetota; class Actinomycetes; order Kitasatosporales; family Streptomycetaceae; genus Streptomyces; species Streptomyces sp. NPDC030862. The sequence goes on from NZ_JBVIEN010000001.1 coordinate 291,492, forward strand.
ACCCGCAAGGCTGACCCGCCCCTCCCCCGGGCCTGCCGCGCCGCCCCGCGTTCCTAGCGTTCCAGTACGAGGGCGAGGCCCTGGCCCACTCCGATGCACAGGGCCGCCAGACCGGTGCCGGAGCCCGCGGCGGCGAGCTGGTGCGCGACGGCCCCGGCCAGGCGGGCGCCGGAGGCGCCCAGGGGGTGGCCGATGGCGATGGCGCCCCCGCGCGGGTTGACGACGGCCGGATCGAGGTCCGGCCACTCGGCGAGGCAGCCGAGCGACTGCGCGGCGAACGCCTCGTTCAGCTCGAACGTGGTGAGGTCGGCGAAGGTCCGGCCGGCCTTGGTGAGCGCCCGCTGCACCGCCTCCACCGGGCCGAGCCCGAAGAGCTGCGGTTCGATGCCGGTGACGGCGGAGGTACGGATACGGGCCAGCGGTTCGCGCCCGCAGGCGCGCAGGCCCTCCTCGTCGACCAGCAGCAGGGCGGCGGCGCCGTCGTTGAGCGGCGAGGCGTTGCCCGCCGTGACCGTGCCGTCGGGACGGAACGACGGCTTCAGCTTGGCCAGTGCCTCCATGGACGTGGTGTCGCGGATGCACTCGTCGCGGGTCAGGTCGACGCCGTCGTACGGGACGACCTCCCCGTCGTACAGGCCCTTCGCCCAGGCCTCGGCGGCCTTCTGGTGGCTGGCGAGGGCGAAGGCGTCCTGCTGTTCGCGGGTGAGGGCGTGCTTGTCGGCGATCAGCTCGGCTCCCTCGCCGAGGGAGACGGTCCACTCGGCGGGCATCCTCGGGTTGGTCATGCGCCAGCCGAGGGTGGTCGAGTGGAGCTGCTGGTGCCCCGCGGGGAAGGCGCGCTCCGGCTTCTGCAGCACCCAGGGCGCGCGGGACATCGACTCGACGCCGCCCGCGAGGACCACGGAGGCGTCGCCGAGCGCGATGGCGCGGGCGGCCTGGATGACGGCTTCGAGGCCGGAGCCGCACAGGCGGTTGACGGTCACGCCGGGCACGGAGACGGGCAGTCCGGCCAGGAGCACGGCCATGCGGGCGACGTCACGGTTGTCCTCGCCCGCGCCGTTGGCGTCACCGACGTACACGTCGTCGATCCGGGCCGGGTCGAGGGCGGGCGTACGGTCCACGAGCGCCTTGACGACGTGGGCGGCGAGGTCGTCCGGTCGTACGGAGGAGAGGGCACCCCCGAACTTGCCGATCGGCGTGCGGACGGCGTCGACGATGTAGACGTCGCGGATGCTCATCGGGTTTCTCCCACGTCACCTCGGGCGTTCGCCAGGTGAAGTTCTCTTCAACGCTGGCCTCAGCCGAGTCTCCGTTCCGGACCGCCGCCGTGTCAACGCCGACCGCTCAAAAGTCCGTACGGGCGGACACGCGCGCCGAGAGCCCGTAGTCCAGCTCCGCGCCGTCCACGAGCAGGCCCTCGACCGTGCGGGTTTCCGGGTCGATGTCCGCCTCCATCCCCTCGCCGACGTAGTGCGGGTAGCCGGACACGCCCACCTCACCGGTGGCGCGCACCACGGCCGAGCGGAGGGCGACCTCTTCGAGGTGCGCCGCGTCACGGCCCTCGGCGTGCTCGGGGACCAGAAGGATCTCGAAGCGCTGCGGAACGGTGCTCATGCAGGCGACGCTAGAGACGTTCGGCGCCGCCCGCACGTCAGCCGTCGGCGGGGGCGGACGATGTTCCCGACCGGGCGCGGTTCAGGTGGACTCGCGAGGGATCAGCCGGGCCGCCATCAGGTCGTGCCGCTCGGGGGCGGCGTCCGGGTCGCGGACGATCCGGTCGACGAGCCCGGCCAGGCGCTGGCCGGTCTCCATGGCGATCCTGACCGTCGACAGCCGGGGCCGCAGCAGCTTGCCGAGGAGGAGGTCGTCGGCGCCGACGAGCGCCGCGTCGCCGGGGATCGCGACGCCCGCGTCCTGGAGGGCGCGCATCAGGAGCATGGCGTACTCGTCGTTGTACGCGAAGACGGCGTCGAGCCCCAGCTCGGGCCAGCGGGCGGCGAGGGCGGCGGCGGACTCCTCGGTGTAGGCGAGCGGGAGTGTGCGGACCTCGGCGCCGGCGCCCGCCACCGCGGCACGCACACCGTCGAGGCGCGGCCCGGAGAACATCTCCAGACCCGGCTCCTCGGGCACCACCACGCCGATGCGCCGGTAGCCGCGCTCCAGCAGGTGGGCACCCGCGCACGCGCCCACCTCCCGTTGGTCCATGGCCAGGGTGTGGGCGCCCTCGACGGATTCGGGACCCAGCGTGATGACGGCCCGGGCGCCCGAGCGCTTGAGGACGTCGACGCCGTACGGGGTCAGGGCTACCTCACCGAACGACACCACGGCGACCGGGCGCAGCTCCGCCCAGGCGCGGGCCGCCTCGTCACCGTCCAGGCCGGTGCTGCCGTACTGCACGACGGTGTAGTCCAGGCGGCGCAGGGCGGCCTGGAGCTCACTGAGGAAGCGGCTGTAGAGCGGGCCGACGGGGACGTGCGCGGTGGGCAGCAGCACGATCCGGGTATGGCCGGCGCGCAGGCTGCGGGCGGCGGCGTGCGGGACGTAGCCGAGTTCCTCGGCCGCCTGGCGCACGCGCAGGCGGGTCGGTTCGCTGATGCGGACCGCCGAGGTGTTGTTGAGCACGTACGAGACGGTGGCCCGGGAGACACCGGCCAGCCGCGCGACATCGGCGCTGGTCGGGACCGGGCGTTCGGCGGGCTGTCGGGGTGTCTGGCTCATCGCTCGCGTCATCTTTCCAGACCGGTCGGCGCGCGGGTCTGGCGGTTGGCCGGAAGAGGGTGCTAAACAGTGGGCCACACATCACTGACACGTGTCACCACGTCGATGTCATCAGGATAAATCCCCATCCTCTGGAGGGCATTGTGGCCCTTTCCCCGCCCCCGTCCCCGCCCCCGTCTTCCTCGCCGCCCCCCTCGTCGCCGTCTCCGTCTCCGTCTCCGTCCGCGGACGGCGTGCGCCGGGCGACACGCGGACTGCTGCCGCTGCTGCTCGTCGGGAACGCCGCGATGTACGCGCTGTACATCGGGGTGCCGGGCGTGCTGCTCGCCCTGCACATCGAGGCCATCGACCCCGCCGGGAAGGTGGCCAGCTTCGGCCTGGTGTCCGGCGTCTCGGCGGTCTTCGCGACCGTTTTCAACCCGGTCGCCGGGGCGCTGTCGGACCGCTCCGGCCGCCGCAACCCGTGGATCCTGGCCGGCGGGCTGCTGGCGGTGCCCGTGATGCTGCTGCTCGGCAGCGTCGACACGGTCCTGCTGGTGGCGATCGCCTGGTGTCTCGGCCAGGCGGTGATGAACGTCTACCAGGCCGCCCTCACCTCCGTCGTCCCCGACCGGGTGCCGCTGACCGCGCGGGGCCGGGCGTCGGCCGCCGTCGGGCTGGGACTGCCGGTCGGGACGACCGCCGGCGCCCTGCTCGGCGCGGCGTTCGCCGACGACCACCGCACCGGCTACCTGGTGTTCGGCGTGATCGTCGCGGCGGCGGCCGTGCTCTTCAGCGGGCTGGCGCGGGAGGAGCGGCTGCCCGCGCGTGCGCCGGTGCCGGTGCGGGCGCAGATCGCCGCGTTCGGCGGTGCGTTGCGGGCGCACGACTTCCGGTGGGCGTTCATCGGGCGGGCGCTGCTGATCCTCGGCTACTTCTCGGTCGCCGGTTTCCAGCTCTACATCCTCAAGGACCACACCGTCCTGCCGGCCGGGATGGCGGCGGAGGAGGCGGTGGCGGTCCTGATGCCGGTCAACGCCGTGGCGATGGCCGTCTCGACCGTCGTGGGCGGCTGGCTGTCGGACCGGTTCGACCGGCGCAAGCTGTTCGTGGGCGCCTCCGCGCTGCTGGCGTCGATCGCCCTGCTGATCCCGGCCGTGTCGACGAGCTGGACCGCGATGCTGGTCTTCTCCGTGGTCAACGGCCTCGGCTTCGGCTGCTACATGGCGGTCGACACGGCGCTCGTCACGATGGTGCTCCCGAAGGCGGAGGACGCCGCCCGTGACATGGGTGTGCTCAACGTCGCCAACGCCGGGCCGCAGATCGTCGCGCCGTTCCTCGCCTCGGTGCTCGTCTCCATAGGCGGCGGATACACGCTGCTCTTCCTCGTCGCCGCCGGGTTGTCGGTGCTGGGAGCGCTTGCCGTGCGGCCCATCCGTACCGTGTCCTGATCCCTCTCCTGTTGTGTTCCTCCACCCCCGACTCACCGCGAACGAAAGGCTTCATCGTGCGGCTGCACACCACCACGTGGGGCGAGGGCGACCGGGTCGCCCTGCTGATCCACGGCATCATGGCGGACCACCGGACCTGGCGTCGGGTGGGGCCCGCCCTGGCCGACAAGGGATACCGGGTCGTCGCCGTCGACCTGCGGGGGCACGGCGCCAGCGCCCGCGCGGGGTCGTACACCGCGCGGGAGTTCGCCGACGACGTCGTCGAGACCCTGCCGACCGGGGCCGAGCTGGCGATAGGCCACTCGCTGGGCGGGCTGACCCTGTCGCTCGCCGTCGAGCGGCTCGCGCCGCGGCGCGCGGTCTACTCGGACCCCGCCTGGCACCTGCCGGCCGGTGACGACGGCTACCGGGGCGAGCTCTTCGCCCAGGCCAAGGCCGCGACGGCGGAACAGGTCGCCGCGATGAACCCGCGTTGGGAGGCGGTGGACGTCGACATCGAGCTGGAGACCCTGAAGGTGTGGGACGAGGCCACGGCCTACGGGCTGGAGGCGGTCGCCGGCACCGACCTGCTCCCGGCACGGCCGGTCGTGCCGTCGCTGGTGACGCTCGCCGACCCGAGCATGCTCGTGTCGGCGGAGCGCGCCGCGCTGCTGGTGGAGCGCGGCTTCGAGGTGCGTACGGTCGCGGGCGCGGGCCACACCATCCACCGGGACGACTTCGACGCCTTCATGGCGGCGCTGGACGGCTGGGTCTGAGCACGCTCGGCCCCTGGGCCACGGTCGGGGCATCGGCCAGAGCCAGGTCATCGGCCAGGGTCAGGTCATGGTCGGGTCTCCCTTGATCAGGGCGAACGGCGCGCCGGCAGGATCCGTCAGCATGGCGATCCGGCCGACGCCCGGCACGGTGACCGGCGGCACCAGGGTCGTGGCGCCGAGGCCGGTGGCCGCGCCGTACACGGCGTCGCAGTCGGCCACGCCGAAGTACGGATGCCATTCGGAGGTCGATCCGGCCAGGATGTTCTCCTTCCCCAGGCGCATGAGCCCGCCCTGGCCCGTATCACCGTCCTTGCCGCCGCCCGGCGCGGAGATGATGCTGTAGACCACGTCGTCGCCCATGTCCATGTCCTGGTACTCCCAGGAGAAGACGGCGCGGTAGAAGTCCTTCGCGGCGTCCGAGTCGGTCGTGTAGAGCTCGGTCCAGCACAGGGCCTTCGGCTCCATGACCACGTCCATGCCCGTGATGTCGCCCGGCTGCCACACCGCGAAGTCGGCGCCCGTGGGGTCGGTGAAAGCGGCCATCCGGCCCGCTGTGAAGACGTCCATCGGCTCGACGCGCACGGAGCCGCCGGCCTGCCGCACCGCGTCCATCGTCGCGTCGGCGTCGCGTGTCGTGAAGTACGTCGTCCAGGCGGAGGACGCGCCCTCCTCCGTCAGGGGCCCGACGCCGCCCACCGTCCGGCCGTCGAGCTGGAAGAAGCCGTAGCCCCCGGAGTCCGGGCCGGCCGACTGGACGGTCCAGCCGAACACCGCGGAGTAGAAGGCGACGGCGGCGTCGACGTCCGGGGCGCCGAGATCGATCCAGTTGGGGGTGCCGGGCGCGTAATCGGTCGTCAGCATGGTGATCCTCCGATGCACGGGTCGTGACGCCACCCGGTCTCCTGCCAGGCCGGGTTCCACGCCGTGATCCAGCATGGCAGGGGGCACTGACAGTCGCCCTCCCACAGCGCCACGCCGGGGTGTCCGCGCAGGCCGGAGCCAGGCCGTGGCCAGGCCGTGGTCCAACCGTGGTCCGACCGCGGTCCGCCCGGCGCCGCTCAGCGGCGGGCCGCGAGGCCCGCGAACACGTCCCGGAACGCCCCCAGCGTGGCGCCCTGCGCCGTCCGGTCCAGCACCGCGAAGACGACCTCCTCGAAGTGGCCCGCGAACCGCCCGTCGCCCACCAGCAGGGCCCGGAACGCCTCCGCCACCGCGGCCGGGTCGTTGCGGAACACGCCGCAGCCCCACGCGCCCAGCACCAGGCGCCGGTAGCCGCCCGCCACCGCCGTCTCCAGCACCCTCTCCGCCCGGGAGGCGAGCGCCGCCGGTACGTGCCCGGCCCGCTCGGGGGTACGGCTGAGGATGACGCCCGCGTTCGGCGCCGGCGAGGTGAGGAACCCGACGGTGAACGGGGCGTCCAGCAGGCGGCCGCGGTCGTCGCGGAAGACCGGGACACCCGGGGAGTGGATCACCCGGTCGGTGTAGAACGGGCTGCGGTCGGCCCGGTGGTGGTCGTAGTACTCCGGGACGCGCAGCAGCGTGGCGTGGAGCGCGGAGGCGCGGCAGAGCGCCTCCTCCTGCGCCTGCGCGCCGTTGAGGTAGCCGCCCCCGGGGTTGCGCGCGGAGGCGAAGTTCAGGACGGCGACCGGGCGGTCCGGGCCGGCGCCGACGAGACGGTGCGCGGCCTCCAGACTGGACTCGCCGGTGACCTCGAACCGCGTCGTACGGTCCGAGTCGGGGCGGACGGGGACGGGCTCGGGGCCGTACAACCGGGTGCCGGCCAGGGCGGCGGCCAGCGCGGGTTCGAGGGTCACCTCGCGGCCTCCGGGGGCGCGGTACCGGCCCGCCGCGACGATCTCCTCGGTCTGCTTCGCGATCCCGCGCAAACGTGCACTCATACCCCCGATCCTCACGGGCCAATCAGGGGTGCGGCAAACGATTTACCGCGCCCCGCGACCACCCCGGGGCACTCTTGTGCGAACGGACAGCGGTGGCTTAGGTGGAACGGAGCCCTTCGACAGGAGGAGTCCCATGCCACCGCGCGACCTGCCGGAGAGCGGCACCCCGCTCTCCGAGGACGAAGCCGAGGACCTGTTGCGATGCATCTGCTTCAAGACGGGCCCTCCGCGTACCACAGGGGTCGAACTGGAATGGTTCGTCCATGAACCGCACGTCCCGCAACTCACCGTCTCCGCCGACCGGTTGCGCGCCGCCTTCACCCGGCTGCGCACCCTGCCCCTGAGGTCGGCGCTCACCTTCGAACCAGGCGGGCAGCTGGAGCTCAGCTCGCCGCCCGCGGCCTCCCTCATGGAGTGCGTCACCACCGTCTCGGCCGATCTGGCCGCCGTACGCGCCGCGCTCGGCGGTCTCGGCCTCACCCTCGCCGGTTTCGGCACCGATCCCTGGCAGCCGCCGCGCGCCCGGCTGCTGCGCGAGCCGCGGTACGACGCCATGGAGGCGTACCTCGACCGGTCCGGGCCGGCCGGACGGGCCATGATGCGCGACTCGGCCTCCGTACAGGTCTGTCTGGACGCGGGGCACGAGGAACCCGGGCCGCTCGGGTTCGAGCGGCGCTGGCGGCTGGCGCACGCGCTCGGGCCGGTCCTGGTCGCCGCGTTCGCCAACTCGCCGTCCCTGCACGGCACCCGCACCGGGTGGCGTTCGACGCGGCAGTCGCTGTGGTCGGCGCTCGATCCGGTACGGGGCATGGCGCCGCCCCTCGCCACCGAGCCGCGCGCGGCGTGGGCCGCGCACGTGCTGGACGCGCCGGTGATGTGCGTGCGGGGCGACGAGGGGCCGTGGGCGGTCCCGGACGGCCTGACGTTCCGGCAGTGGCTGCGCGACCGGAGCCCCAGGGCCGCCACCCGCGCCGACCTCGACTACCACCTGACCACCCTCTTCCCGCCCGTACGGCCGCGCGGCCACCTCGAACTACGCATGATCGACGCCCAGTCCGGCGAGGACGGCTGGATCGTCCCGCTCGCCGTCACGGCCGCGCTGTTCGACGACCCGGAGGCCGCCGACGCGGCGTACCGCACCGTCGGCCCCCTGCTGGACGACACCGGGCCCGTCGGTCCGCCGCGCGACGCGCTGTGGACCACCGCCGCCCGGGACGGGCTCACACATCCGGCGCTGCACGCCGCCGCCGTCTCGTGCTTCGCGCTCGCCCTGGAGGCACTGCCCCGCCTGGGGGCCGGCCCGGCCGTACGGGACGCGGTGGCCGCCTTCCACGAGCACTACGTCGTACGGGGCCGGTGCCCCGCAGACGACCACCTCTCCCCCATGACCGGCACCGGGACCGGCTCCGGCACCCCCGGGAAGGACGTCCGTACATGACCGACCCCGACACGCTCCGGCGGCGGGCGCTCGACGCGCTGACCACCGCCCGGGCGCGCACCGCGCTGCTCACCGACTGCGTGGACGACGCCGAACTGACCGCGCAGCACTCCCCCTTGATGTCCCCTCTGGTGTGGGACCTGGCGCACATCTCCAACCAGGAGGAGCAGTGGCTGCTGCGGGCCGTCGCCGGCCGCGAGGCGCTGCGTCCTGAGATCGACTCGCTGTACGACGCCTTCGAGCACCCCAGGGCCACCCGCCCCGCACTGCCGCTGCTCGCCCCGGCGGAGGCACGCGCGTACGCCGCCGACGTACGCGGCCGGGCACTGGACGTCCTCGAACGCACCCCGCTGGAGGGGCGGCCGCTCGTGGACGCCGCCTTCGCCTTCGGGATGATCGCCCAGCACGAACAGCAGCACGACGAGACCATGCTCATCACGCACCAGCTGCGGCGCGGCCCGGCCGCGCTGGACGCCCCCGCGCCGCCGCCGGCGACGGACACGCGCGGACTGCCGGCCGAAGTGCTGGTGCCGGGCGGGCCGTTCACCATGGGGACCTCGGCCGAGCCCTGGGCGCTGGACAACGAACGCCCCGCCCACGCGCGCGTGGTGCCGGATTTCCTCATCGACACGGTGCCCGTCACCAACGGCGCGTACCTGGCCTTCATCGAGGACGGCGGCTACCGCGACGAGCGCTGGTGGGCCCCCGAGGGCTGGGCGCAGATCCGTACCCACGGCATCGGCGCGCCGCTGTTCTGGCGCCGTGAGGGAGGGCAGTGGCTGCGGCGGCGCTTCGGGGTCGTCGAGCCGGTGCCCGAGGAGGAGCCGGTGGTGCACGTCAGCTGGTACGAGGCCGACGCCTACGCCCGCTGGGCGGGCCGGCGGCTGCCGACCGAGGCGGAGTGGGAGAAGGCCGCCCGCCACGACCCGGTCACGGGCCGCTCCCGCCGCTACCCGTGGGGAGACGAGGACCCCACCCCGGCGCACGCCAACCTGGGCCAGCGGCATCTGCGCCCCGCGCCGGCCGGCAGCTACCCGGCGGGGCGGTCGCCGCTGGGCGTACGGCAGTTGATCGGCGACGTGTGGGAGTGGACGTCGAGCGACTTCCTGCCGTACCCGGGCTTCGTCGCCTTCCCCTACCGCGAATATTCGGAGGTGTTCTTCGGCCCGGCGCACAAGGTGCTGCGCGGCGGTTCCTTCGCCGTCGATCCGGTGGCGTGCCGGGGCACCTTCCGCAACTGGGACCTGCCCGTGCGGCGCCAGATCTTCGCCGGGTTCCGTACGGCGCGGGACGCGGAGGTCGCCTGATGTGCCGCCACCTCGCCTACCTCGGCCCCGAGGTGCCGCTCGGGGACGTGCTCGTGGAGCCGGCGCACGGCCTGTACCGGCAGTCCTGGGAGCCGCGACGGCAGCGGCACGGGACGGTCAACGCGGACGGTTTCGGCATCGGCTGGTACGCGGACGGGGGCGCGGACCCGGTGCCCGCCCGCTACCGGCGCGCCGGGCCCATCTGGGCGGACCTGTCGTTCGCCGACCTGGCCAGGGTGGTGCGCAGCGGTGCCCTGCTGGCCGCCGTGCGGGACGCCACCCTGTCGGGCGCCGACGCGGAGGCCGCCGCCGCACCGTACACGGCCGGGCGGTGGCTGTTCAGCCACAACGGCGCGGTGCGGGGCTGGCCGGGCTCCCTCGCGCCCCTGGCCCGGCAGCTGCCGGGGGACGCGCTGCTGTCCCTGGAGGCCCGGAACGACTCGGCGCTCGTGTGGGCGCTGGTCCTGCACCGGCTGCGCTCCGGCGACGAGCCGTCCGACGCGCTGGCGGCCACGGTGTACGAGGTCGCCGCCGCGGCCCCCGGGTCGCGGCTGAACCTGCTGCTCACGGACGGCGAGACCATCACCGCGACCGCCTGGGGGGACACCCTCTGGTACCTGACCGGCCCCGGCCGTCGCGTGGTCGTGGCCTCGGAGCCGTACGACGACGATCCCCGGTGGCACGAGGTGCCCGACGGCACCGTGCTGACCGCCACCCGTACCGACGTATCGACGAACCCGCTCAAGGAGCCGCCCGCGTGAGCCCGTTCCTGCTGACCCGCACCCTGCCCGAGGACGCCACCGGGGCGGATCTGCGCGCCGACGTCCTGCACGGTCTGACCCGTACGCCGAAGGAGCTGCCGCCGAAGTGGTTCTACGACGCGCGGGGCAGTGAGCTGTTCGAGGAGATCACCCGGCTGCCCGAGTACTACCCCACCCGCGCGGAGCGGGAGATCCTGATCGCCCGGGCCGGTGAGATCGCCGCCGCCACCCGGGCCCGCACCCTGGTGGAGCTCGGTTCCGGTTCGTCCGAGAAGACCCGCCACCTCATCGACGCGCTGCTGCCGGCCCTGGAGGGCTACGTTCCGGTGGACGTCAGCGAGAGCGCGCTGCGCGGCGCCGCCGAGGCGCTGAGCGCGGAGCGGCCCGGGCTCCAGGTGCACGCCCTGGTCGCCGACTTCACCCGGGGGCTCGCCCTGCCGGGCACGCCCGGTCCGCGTCTGGTCGCCTTCCTCGGCGGCACGATCGGCAACCTGCTGCCGGAGGAGCGGGCCGTCTTCCTGCGCTCCGTACGGACGCTGCTCCAGCCCGGCGACGGGCTGCTCCTGGGCACCGATCTGGTCAAGGACGAAGGGACGCTGGTCGCGGCGTACGACGACGAGGCCGGGGTGACGGCCGACTTCAACAAGAACGTGCTGTCCGTACTGGCCCGGGAACTGGGCGCGGACGTCGATCCGGACGACTTCGACCACGTGGCCGTGTGGGACCGGGAGCGGGAGTGGATCGAGATGCGGCTGCGCGCGCGTGAGGCGGTGACCGTGAAGATCCCGGAGCTGGATCTGGCGGTGCCGTTCGAGGCCGGCGAGGAGCTGCGTACGGAGGTGTCGGCGAAGTTCCGTCAGGAGGGCGTACGCCGGGAGCTGGCGGGCGCGGGGCTGGAGCTGACGCACTGGTGGACGGACGCGGAGGGGAGGTTCGCGCTCTCGCTGGCGACGCCGGCGACGCCCGGGACGGCTGCCACGGCGCTCTGAGCGGCGCGCGCCAGGGAGCGGCGGTCGGGGTGGCGGCCGGCGGGGATCGGGGGCAGGATCCGGATCTCCGCCGTCAGCCCCCGGGCCGCCGCGACCCGCCACAGCGAGGCGATGAGCGGGTCGTCGCCGACGAACGCGGCCGGACCGGCCGGCGCGTAGGCGATGCGTACGGGCTGGACACCGGCGCCCGCGTCAAGCGCCGCCTGGAAGGCGGCCGGGCGGAAGCGCCCTCCGGCGCGGCCGCACCAGGTCGAGCCCTCGGGAAACACGACCACGCGCGCGCCGCCGCTCAGCGCCCCGGCGAGCTCACGGACGGTGGCGGGCAGGGCGCGCAGCCGGTCGCGTTCGAGGAAGAGGGTGCCGCCCCGGGCGGCGAGCGGACCGAGCAGGGGCCAGCGCCGCACTTCGCTCTTGGCCAGCATGCGGCCGGGCAGGACGGCGGCGACGAGCGGGATGTCCAGCCAGGAGATGTGGTTGGCGACCACGAGCCGCGCGCCCGCCCCTTCCGGGGGCGTACCGGTGATCCGTACGCGCACGCCGAAGGCGCGGAGCACCGCCCGGCACCACAGCCGCGTCAGGCGCCCTCGTACGACCCGCCCGAGCGGCACGGTCAGCGGCGCGCACACCACCCCGGCGAGCACGGCCAGGACCCCCGCGGCCAGCCGGAGGACGGCCCGCGGGAACGGGGCGGGCGGTCCGGGGTGGCGGGTGCAGTGGTCCGGGGTGCAGGGGGAGGCGGGCAGCCAGGCGCTCATCAGGCGGGGGCGAGGGAGAGGAAGTGCCGCAGGTAGCGGGGGTTGGTGCGGCGCAGCGACAGCAGGACGTAGAGGTCCGCGACGCCGAACTCGGGGTCGTGGGCCGGGGCCCCGCACACCCAGGCGCCGAGGCGGAGGTATCCGCGCAGCAGGGGCGGGAGTTCGGTGCGGGCCGCGTGGCGGGGCGCGCCGTCGGCGGACCAGAGCTTGTGCGGGGTGACCCAGTACTCCTCGGGCGCGAGGTGGCGGGCCCTGACCGTGTCCCAGGTGGCGGCGGCGAGGGCGCCGCCGTCGGCGAGCGGGACCGAGCAGCAGCCTGCGAGCCAGTCGTGTCCGGTGCGGGTCATGTAGCGGGCTATGCCGGCCCAGATGAGGGAGATGACGGCGCCGTTGCGGTGGGCGGGGTGCACGCAGGAGCGGCCGACCTCGACCAGGTCGTCGCGGATGGGGGCGAGCCGGGAGAGGTCGAACTCGCCCTCGGAGTAGAGCCGCCCGGCGACGCGGGCCCGGTCGGGCGGCAGCAGCCGGTAGGTGCCGACGACCTCGCCCGTCGCCTCCTCCCGTACCAGCAGGTGGTCGCAGTACGCGTCGAACGCGTCGCCGTCCAGGCCGGGTTCCGGCCCGTCGAGGCAGGCCCCCATCTCCCCCGCGAACACCAGGTGGCGCAGCCGCTGCGCCGCCCGTACCTCGTCCTGTTCGCGGGCGAGGGAGACGGCGTACCGGGGGCGGGGTCCCGCGTGTGCCGGCGCTTGGGCGGGCCCCGGCGCGGGGGCGGCCGTGGGAACCGGGAGGGGGGCGGCTGTCGGGGATGCGGTCATGACGGTCTCCTCTGCCGGAGGGAAGGCGGCGGGCCACGACTGCGCCGGCCCGGCCCCCTACTTCTCCCGCGGCAGGCTGGATTCGACATGACCGTCCGGCGGAGCGCGGATGTGCGCCTGCTGAATCCCGGGTACGCGCGGGGGTGGCGGCTCTGGGCTCCGGCGACCGCGTACGCGCGGGCCGGCGGCAGCGGCTCCGGCAACCGCGTACGCGCGGGCTCACGGCACCGGCTCCGGCAACCGGGTACGCACGCGGGCCAGTCGCACCGGCCTCCGGCGCGCGGCCACGGACGTGGGTCGGCTGCACAGGGGCTCCGCACGCGGGCACGGGCGCGTGCCCCGCGCCGGGCCCCGGCCGCGCGCGGGGCGGTCAGTGGGCGAGCGCCCGGGTGATCCGGTCCGACGCCTCTTTCGCCGCCCGCTTCGGGTCCCGGCCCTCCAGGACGGCCGTCATGTAGGGCTTGATGGGGTTGGCCTCCTCGACCGCCGCCCACTGGGGCGCATTGGGCGTGGCCCGGCCCCGCGCCGCGCCCGCGGCCATGGCGGCGGTGGCCTCCTGGCCCTCGACGACGCGGGCCAGGGACGTCTTGTTGGGCACGTAACTCATGGTCCGGGCGAGGTCGGTCTGCCACTTCTCGCCCGCCAGCGCCGTGACGACCTCGATGGCGGCGTCCCGCTCCCTCGCCTTCTCCGGGACGATCAGGTCCGAGCCTCCGGTGAAGACGGCGCAGGGCGCGTCGGCGGTCTTGCCGGGGATGGGGAAGAAGCCCAGCTTGCCCTTGAGCGCCGGGTTGCGCTCCTCGATGGCGGCGGCGACGCTCGGCGGCGCGATGATCTGGGCCACATCGCCCTCGGCGAAGACGCCGGCCTGGGGCGGGGTCTCCTCGTCCGCGTCCTTCGGGCCCGGGCCGAGTGCCTGGAGGCGCTGGTAGAAGGCCATGCCGCGCAGGGCGGCGGGGGTGTCGAGTGCGCCGGTCCACTCGCCGCCCTTCTCGACCGCCAGGTCGCCGCCCTCGTCCCAGATGAACCCGGCGAGGGTGTACCAGTCCTGCCCCGCCAGGTAGATGCCGTGCCGTCCGCCGCCGCCGAGCTTCTCGGTGACCTCGATCCACTCGTCGCGGGTCTTCGGGGGCGTGGCGATGCCGGCCTCCGCGAAGAGGTCCTTGTGGTAGATGACCACCCGGTTGGCCGCGTACCAGGGGATGCCGTACTGGACGCCGTTGATGCTGCCGGGCTCCTTCAGGCCGGGCAGCCAGTCCGCCTGCCCCAGGTCGCGGACCGACTCGAGCGTGAGGTCGTACAGCAGGCCGGTCGCGGCGTACCGGGCCACCTGGGTGTTGCCGACCTCGATGACGTCGGGGGCGTCGCCGCTGTGCAGGGCGGCGGTGACCTTCTTGCCGATGCCGGTCCACTCCTGGAGGGTGATCTCGAGGTCCACGGCGTGTTCGTCCTCGTACGCGCGGGTGAACCGCTCCAGGAAGTCGTCGGAGACGCTGCCCTTCATCAGCCAGACGCGGACGGTCGGCGTGCCGGCTTCGTCACCGGCGAGAGCGCCGCAACCGGTCACCGCCATGGTCATGATCATGGCCGACGTCAGCGCGGCGGCGCGGGCGAGGATGCGCTTCTTCACGTAGGGCACCTTTTGCGTGAACAGGAAGTGGACCCGGCGTGGGGGGAAGCGAAGGAATTCGCCACGGGCGTGATGGCTGGATTTTGGTATGGACCAGTGGACGGGTCAACCCCCGTGCGCATCCCGGTGCGCACTCCGTGAGCCGTCGACGCCTCGCGGACCCCGGCGCCGTGGGGCACCGTGGAAGGAGGCACCACCGGGCGACGGCTCCGGCCGAAGGCACCGGGCGAACGAGGAGACCTTCATGTCGCACCACACCTACCGCGTCACCGAGATCGTCGGCACCTCGCACGAGGGCGTGGACGACGCCCTGCGCAACGGCATCGCGCGCGCGGCGGAGACGCTGCGCAATCTCGACTGGTTCGAGGTGACACAGGTCAGGGGCCACATCAAGGACGGCCGGATCGCGCACTACCAGGTCGGAATGAAGGTCGGCTTCCGCCTGGAGGAGCCGTCGGAGCACGGCGCCTGAGCCCACCGCTCAGGGCCGGCGGCCCTCCGGCTCAGGTACGGCCCTCCCTCTCCTGGGCCTGCTTCAGCTCGTCCGAGCTCTCCGCCCAGCGGGCCCGTACGACCGGGAAGCCCGCCTGTTCGGCCGCGTCGCAGACCAGCTCGTCGTCGTCGACGAGCATGCGCACCTCCCGGCGCTGCGCCAGCCTGCGCAGCGTCTCGAGCTTGGTGTGGCGCGCCGGCCGCCGGTCGTCGTTGCGCCGCATGTGGACGCGGCCCTCGGGCAGGCCGTGCTCCGCCAGCCACGCCAGGGTGTCCGCCCGGCACCGCTCGGGCCGGCCGGTGAGGTACACGACCTCGCACGTGTCGGCCGCCTCCCGGCACATGGCCACGCCCCGCGCGAGCGGCGGGTCCTGCGGCGCCGCGGCGAAGAAGGCGTCCCAGTCGCGGGGCCTGCGCTCCAGGAAACGCTGCCGGTGGCGGGCGTCGGACAGGGTGTTGTCCAGGTCGAAGACGGCCAGGGGCCTGCTGTTTCGCGTCACGCGCCCCAGCGTAGGCACGTCCCCGGTCACGTGGGGAATCCTCGCGCGCGCCAGGCGTTGAAAGGGGCGTGAGCTCATTGATCGCTTCGGCCAGGTTCTCCGTGCTGGACCGTTCCCGCACCCGCGAGGGGCAGGACGGTCCCCAGGCGCTGCGCGACACGGTGCGCCTCGCCCAGGAGGTGGAGGCGCTCGGGTACCACCGGTTCTGGGTGTCGGAGCACCACGGGGTGCCGGGGGTGGCGGGTTCGGCGCCGACCGTGCTGGCGGCCGCCGTCGCCGCCGCGACGCGGACGATTCGGGTCGGTACGGGCGGGGTGATGCTGCCGAACCACCAGCCGCTGGTGGTGGCGGAGCAGTTCGGGGTGTTGGAGTCGCTCTTCCCGGGCCGGATCGACATGGGGCTGGGCCGTTCGGTGGGCTTCACGGACGGGATACGGCGGGCCCTCGGCCGGGACAAGGAGGACGCCGACGACTTCGCCGCCCAGCTGGTGGAGCTGCTGGGCTGGTTCGACGGTACGCAGTCGGCGCACCCCCGGGTGCGCGCGCGTCCCGCCGAGGGTCTGCGGGTCCCACCGTTCGTCCTGGCCACCGGTGAGGGCGCGGAGATCGCCGCGGCGGCCGGCCTGCCGCTGGTGATAGGCGATCTGAAGGGGCGGCCGAAGGTGGTGGCCGCGATCGAGCGGTACCGGGCCGCCTTCCGCCCGTCCGCGTGGGCCGAGGAGCCGTACGTCGTCGTGGCCGGCACGGTGGTGGTCGCGGAAAGCGAGGAGCAGGCGGCGCGGCTGCTGACGCCGGAGGCGTGGTCTCTGGCGTACTCCCGTACGAAGGGCGACTTCCCGCCGCTCGCGCCGCCGGAGCGGGTCGCGGGCCTGGCGATGTCGCCGAAACAGCGGGAGTTCTACGAGGCGGGGCTGCGGGGGCACATCCACGGCACCGAGGAGCAGGTGCGGGATGCGCTGGAGGAGGCGGTGAAGGAGACCGGCGCCGACGAGGTGCTGGTGACGACGAGTACGTACGACGGCGCGGCGCTGGTGGACTCCTACCGCCGCCTCGCCCGCCTCGCGGGCCTGACCCCGCGCTGAAACCGGCCCCCTCCCCCCTCCCCCCGCCTCGCGGGCCTGGCTCCACACCGACGCCGGGTCCGCGAGGGGGTTGTGGCGGCTCAGGCCGCCGTGTCGTAGGTGTAGTGGCGGGTGTGGTCCAGCATGTCCGCCGGGGTCACGTCGTTCCAGGGGCGCATGGTGTCGCGCAGGTCCACGACGTTCGGGGTGCCGGCGGCCGGGAGGTAGCCGGATCCGGGGTGGCGGGCCTGCCAGTCGGCCCACAGCTTGTCGATGAACGCGTGGTGCAGCCAGAACACGGGGTCGTTCGGCGAGGCCCCGGTGGCCATGTGGCCGCCGACCCAGACGTGGACGCGGTTGTGCAGGTTGACGCCGCGCCAGCCTTCGAGGTGGTTGCGGAAGCCGTCGGAGGAGCTGTTCCACGGCGCCATGTCGTACGTCGCCATGGCCAGGACCGAGTCGGCCTCGGCGCGCGTGGGCAGCTGGCGGCCGCTCGCGCCGAGCGCGCGGCGCAGGTAGTCACGGCCGTCCACGCGGACGGTGATGGTCCAGCGGCCGGCGGAGGCGGCGAACGGCCCGTCCATGACCTGGCCGTCGCGGGCGCGGCCGGTGCCGCCCATGAAGTCGGGCGCCCAGAGGGAGGAGGACGCCGTGCGGTCGGCGGTCCAGTCCCAGTAGGGCAGGGCGACGGCCGGGTCGACGGCCTGGAGTGCCTGCTCGAACTGGAGCAGGAACCTGCGGTGCCAGGGCAGGAAGGACGGCGAGCGGTGGCCGACGCGGTCGCCGCTGTCGGTGTCGCTCATGATGAAGTCGTTGTGGGTGGAGACGAAGGAGTCGTACCGGCCACTGCGCTTGAGTTCGAGCACCGCGTCGACGAAACGCTTCTTCTCGGCGGCGGTGAGCTGGGACTGGTTCTTGCGTACGGTCATGGTGCTGTGGCTCCGGTTCAGGACGTGGCGAGGGGGACGAGCGAGGCGCCCTGGAGTTCGCGGACGGCGGCGCGGGCCACGGCGCGGGGCGTGGCGACCGGCTCGTAGTGGTTGATCACGCTGATCCAGGTGCCGTCGGCGTTCTGCATGACGTGCAGTTCCTCGCCGTCGATGCGGACGGAGTAGCCGGAGCCGTGGCCGCCTCCGTGGTGGCCCCCGTGGTGTCCGCCGCCGCTCTGCGCGGGGCCGCCCTGGATGCGGCGGCCCAGGAATATCTCGTCGAAGGGCGCGGGTGCGGTGCCGTGCGCCGATGCCGCGGCGGACGGGGCGGTGGCGGCCGTACCGGAAGACGCCCTGCCGGCGGCGGTGGTGTCGGGCGCGGCCGTGGCACGCCCCGCGGCGGCGAGGCCGAGCGCCGCGCCGGCGGTGACGCTCATGGCCTGGCGGCGGGTGATTCTGGACATGGAAAACCCCCTGATGGTGCGGTGGTGCGGTGATGTGCTGCCACCGGGGGTTTGGTCATGTTCCCCCGGCACATGCCATGCCTATCGGGGGTTCTCGGAGCCTGGAATTCCGCAGGGGCGGGTTGGCCTCGATACGGACATCACGCCACGATTAGTACGGGGTTGAACGGAGTTGATCTTGCTGTTCCCAGGCACGGAAACGCCCCGGAACGGAAGACTTGCGGAGAGTGTGGCGAACTCGTGGAGAATCTTCCGTTCCGAGGCTCCGGACGTGTCCCGGGTCACGCCCGGGAAGTGGCTTGAATCATGCCTGCGTCAGCTGCGGCGCACCTTGCGCGTGGCCCGCAGCCACTCCTTGTTCATGGCGGCGATCGACGGCAGCGGAATGCCCTTCGGGCAGGCCGTCGCGCACTCACCGGTCAGCGTGCAGCCGCCGAAGCCCTCGGAGTCCATCTGGGCCACCATGTCGAGCACCCGCGTCTCGCGCTCCGGCGCGCCCTGCGGCAGCACGTTGAGGTGGTTGACCTTCGCCGAGGTGAAGAGCATCGCCGAGCCGTTCGGGCAGGCCGCCACGCACGCCCCGCAGCCGATGCACTCGGCGTGCTCGAAGGCGAAGTCCGCGTCCGCCTTGGGCACGGGCGTGGCATGGGCCTCCGGCGCGGAGCCGGTGGGGGCGCTGATGTAGCCGCCGGCCTGGATGATCCGGTCGAAGGCGGACCGGTCCACCACCAGGTCCTTGACCACCGGGAAGGCGGCGGCGCGCCACGGCTCGACGTCGATGGTGTCGCCGTCGCGGAAGGACCGCATGTGCAGCTGGCAGGTGGTGGTGCGCTCCGGCCCGTGGGCGTCGCCGTTGATGACGAGCGAGCAGGCGCCGCAGATGCCCTCGCGGCAGTCGTGGTCGAAGGCGACCGGTTCCTCGCCGCGGAGGATGAGCTCCTCGTTGAGGGTGTCGAGCATCTCCAGGAAGGACATGTCGGACGAGATGTTGTCCACCTCGTAGGTGGTCATGGCGCCGGGGGCGTCGGCGTTCTTCTGGCGCCAGACGCGCAACTTGAGCTTCATGCGTAGCTCCGCTGGGTGGGGTGGACGTACTCGAAGACGAGGTCTTCCTTGTGCAGGACGGGCGGCTCGCCGGTGCCGCCGAACTCCCAGGCGGCGGCGTACGAGAACTCCTCGTCCTTGCGGGCCGCCTCGCCGTCCGGCGTCTGCGACTCCTCGCGGAAGTGGCCGCCGCAGGACTCGGTGCGGTGCAGCGCGTCGAGGCACATGAGCTCGGCGAGCTCCAGGTAGTCGACGATGCGGTTGGCCTTCTCCAGCGACTGGTTGAGCTCCTCGCCGGTGCCCGGCACCTTGATCCGGCGCCAGAACTCCTCGCGGATGGCGGGGATCCGCTCCAGCGCCTTGCGCAGGCCCTCGTCGGAGCGGGCCATGCCGCAGAACTCCCACATGAGCTCGCCCAGTTCGCGGTGGAACGAGTCGGGGGTGCGGTCGCCGTCGACGGCGAGCAGCCGGGCGAGCCGGTCCTCGGTCTCCCCGACCACGTCCCGTACCACCGGGTGGTCGGCCGTCACCGGGTCCGTCAGCGGGTTACGGGCCAGGTAGTCGTTGATGGTGGACGGCAGGACGAAGTAGCCGTCCGCGAGGCCCTGCATCAGCGCGGAGGCGCCGAGGCGGTTCGCGCCGTGGTCGGAGAAGTTCGCCTCGCCGATGGCGAAGAGACCCGGGACGGTGGTCTGGAGGTCGTAGTCGACCCACAGGCCGCCCATCGTGTAGTGCACGGCGGGGTAGATCCGCATCGGCACCTCGTACGGATCCTCGTCGGTGATCCGCTGGTACATGTCGAAGAGGTTGCCGTACTTCGCCTCGACGGCAGCCCGTCCCATCCGCTGGATGGCGTCCGCGAAGTCCAAGTAAACGCCCTGGCCGCCGGGGCCGACGCCGCGGCCCTCGTCGCAGACGTTCTTGGCGGCGCGGGAGGCGATGTCACGCGGAACGAGGTTGCCGAAGGAGGGGTAGATGCGCTCCAGGTAGTAGTCGCGCTCCTCCTCGGGGATCTCGTGCGGCGGACGGGTGTCGCCCTTCGCCTTCGGCACCCAGATGCGGCCGTCGTTGCGCAGCGACTCGCTCATCAGGGTCAGCTTGGACTGGTGGTCGCCGGTGCGCGGGATGCAGGTGGGGTGGATCTGGGTGAAGCAGGGGTTGGCGAAGTACGCGCCGCGCCGGTGCGCCCGCCACACGGCGGTGGCGTTGGAGTTCATGGCGTTCGTCGACAGGTAGAAGACGTTGCCGTAGCCGCCCGAGGCCAGCACCACCGCGTCCGCGAAGTGCGTGGTGACCTCGCCGGTGATCAGATTGCGGGCGACGATGCCGCGCGCCCGCCCGTCGACCACGATCAGGTCGAGCATCTCGGTGCGCGGGTGCAGCTCGACGTTCCCGGCCGCGATCTGCCGGGACAGCGCCTGGTACGCGCCGAGGAGCAGCTGCTGGCCCGTCTGGCCGCGGGCGTAGAAGGTGCGGGAGACCTGGACGCCGCCGAAGGAGCGGGTGTCGAGGAGGCCGCCGTACTCGCGGGCGAAGGGCACGCCCTGGGCGACGCACTGGTCGATGATCTCCACCGATATCTGCGCGAGGCGGTGGACGTTGGACTCGCGGGCGCGGAAGTCGCCGCCCTTGACGGTGTCGTAGAACAGGCGGTGGACGGAGTCGCCGTCGTTGCGGTAGTTCTTCGCGGCGTTGATGCCGCCCTGCGCGGCGATGGAGTGGGCGCGGCGCGGCGAGTCCTGGTAGCAGAACTGGACGACGTGGTAGCCCTGCTCGGCCAGCGTCGCACCGGCGGAGCCGCCCGCGAGGCCGGTGCCGACGACGATGATCGTGTGCTTGCGGCGGTTGGCGGGGTTCACCAGCTTCGCCTCGAAGCGACGCTTGTCCCAGCGCTCGGCGATGGGGCCGCTGGGGGCCTTTTCGTCGACGACCGGCGCGCCGGTCGTGTAGTCGAGGAAGCTCATGTCAGCTCACCACTCCGGTCATGACGGCGACGGGTACGGAGACGAAGCCCGCGGTCAGCACCAGCGCCAGCCCGTTGGCGAGGGTCTTCAGCGCGCGGTCGCGGGTGGCGTTGCCCACGCCGAGGGTCTGGGCGGCCGACCAGAAACCGTGCCGGATGTGCAGCCCGACGGCGAGCATCGCGACGATGTAGATGACGTTGCCGTACCAGGTGGAGAAGGTCGCCACGACGTTCTCGTACGGATGGCCGGCCTGGGCGTTCGGGTTCACGGTGAGCGTCGTCAGGTCCAGGATGTGCCAGACGATGAAGAGCGCCACGATCACCCCGCCCCAGCGCATGGTGCGGGTCGCGTAGCTCGCGCGGCGGCGCTTGTGCGCGTACGCGGTCGGGCGCGCCTTGATGTCGCGCCGGCTCAGCTGGTACGCCGAGACGCCGTGGGCGATGACGGCGGTGAGCAGCACCACGCGGGCGATCCACAGGCCCCACTCGTGGTGCAGCACCGGCGCGCCCATGGTCCGCAGCCAGTGGCCGTACGCGTTGAACTCGCCGGGGCCGAAGAAGACCTTCAGGTTGCCCATCACGTGCGCGACGAGGTAGCCGATCATGATCAGCCCGCTGACGGCCATGACCGTCTTCTTGCCGACGGTGGATCGCCAGAAGGTGCGCGTGAGGGACGGTTGTCGATCCGTCCGGGTTGCCAGAGCCATACACGCGACGCTAGGCGGGGCAGGGGTAAGAGGTCCAAGACATGGTGCCGCTGATCTCCATAGGAAGCGGCTATCGAACGGGCCTATCGTGGAGATATGCAGTTCCAGCAGCTCGTCTATTTCGTGGCGGTCGCCGAGACCCGGCACTTCACGCACGCCGCCGAGCGCGTGCACGTCTCCCAGCCTTCGCTGTCGCAGCAGATCAGGGCGCTGGAGAAGGAGCTGGGTGCGGAGCTGTTCAGCCGGGCCCGGGGCAACATCGCGCTCACGGACGCGGGCGAGGCGCTGCTGCCGCTGGCCCGCCGCATCCTCGCCGACACCGACACCGCGCGCCACGAGGTGCAGGAGGTGGCGCAGCTGCGGCGCGGGCGGGTGCGGCTGGGCGCGACGCCGAGCCTGTGCACCGGCCTGCTCCCCGATGTGCTGCGCACCTTCCACGACCTGCACCCGGGGATCCAGCTGCTGATCGAGGAGAGCGGCTCGCACGATCTCGTACGGGAGCTGGCGCGCGGCGCGCTCGACCTGGCGCTGGTGGTGCTGCCGCTGCCGACCCCCTCCCCCGCGCTCACCACCATCGAGCTGCTCCAGGAGGACCTGGTGGTGGTGTCGTCCGCGGCCTCGCCGCCACCGCGCCGCCCGGTACGGATCGCCGATCTGCGCGACGAGCCGCTGGTGATGTTCCGGCACGGCTACGACCTGCGGGAGCTGACGGTCGCGGCGTGCCGGGCCGCGGGCTTCGAGCCGTCGTTCACGGTCGAGGGCGGCGAGATGGACGCGGTGCTCGGCTTCGTACGGGCGGGGCTCGGGGTGGCCGTCGTACCGAGCATGGTGGCGGCCAGGGCGGGCCGCGACCTGCGGGTCACGGCCCTGGCGCGGCCCGGGCTGCGCCGGACGATCGCGCTCGCGCACCGCAGCGACGTGGCACCGCCGCGGGCGGCGCGCGAGCTCCAGAAGGTCCTGCTGCGGTCTCAGACCGCGTCGGCCAGCACCAGCGAGTGGATCCGGTCGGGGGCGCCCGGGCGGGCGTAGTACCAGCCCTGGGCGGTGTCGCAGCCCAGCTCCCGCAGCTGCTCCGCCTGGACGCCGGTCTCCACGCCCTCCACCGTCACCGCGAGGTCCAGGCTGTGGGCGAGGGAGACGATCCCCTCGACGATCTTGAGGTCGACGGGGTCGGCCGGGTGCCGCTGCATGCCCTGGGTGAAGGAGCGGTCCAGCTTCAGCACGCTCACCGGCAGGCGGCGCAGGTTGGCCAGGTTGGAGTAGCCGGTGCCGAAGTCGTCCAGGGCTATGTCCACGCCCATCTCGGCCAGCTGCCGCAGCGGCTTGAGCAGGTCCTCGTCGGCGCCGATCAGGGCCGACTCGGTCACCTCCAGGCACAGCGCCCCGGGCTCCAGCCCGAAGCGGTCCAGTACGTCGGTGATGTCGGCGACCAGGCCGGTGTGGTGCAGCTGCGTCGGCGACAGGTTGACGTTGATCCGCAGCGGCCCGCCGTCGGAGTGGCGCCGGTTCCAGAACCTGGCCTGGCGGACCGCCTCCTGGAGCACCCAGCGCCCGAGCGGCACGATGAGCCCGGTGTGCTCGGCGAGCGGGATGAACCGGTCGGGGCCGAGCACCCCGTGCTGCGGGTGGCACCAGCGCACCAGTGCCTCGGCGCCGTGCACGCTGCCGTCGCCGAGGTGGACGAGCGGCTGGTACTCGATGAAGAACTCCTCGCGCTCCAGCGCCGCCGGCAGCGCGGTGGTCAGCCCGTGCCGGGTGATGGCGCGGGCGTCGGCCTCCGGGTCGGCCCGCTCGAAGCGGTTGCCGCCCGCCGACTTGGCCCGGTACATGGTGATGTCGGCGCTGCGCAGCACCTCCGCGGAGCCGCGTTCCCCCGCCGGCCCCTCGACGATGCCGACGCTGCCGCGCACGGTGAGCTCCCGGCCGTCCAGCCGGATGGGCGTGGCGAGGGCGGCGAGGATGCGGTGGGCGAGCTCGTCGGCCTGCCGCTCGGTGTCCGTGCCGGTGGTCAGCGCCACGAACTCGTCGCCGCCGAGGCGGGCGACCATCTCCCCCGGCCGGGTCGCGACCGACTGGAGCCGGTCGGCGACCTCCACGAGCAGCCGGTCGCCGGCCGCGTGGCCGAGGCTGTCGTTGATGGCCTTGAAGCCGTCCAGGTCGAGGTAGCAGAGCCCGAAGCGGGCGCCGTCCCCGGCCGAGAGGGCCTTGTCGAGCCGCTCGAAGAACAGCGTCCGGTTGGGCAGCCCGGTGAGCGCGTCATGGGTCGCCTCGTACCGCAGCCGCAGGTTCAGCAGGCGGCGTTCGGTGGTGTCCTCCATCAGCGCCAGGGTGTACTGCGGGTTGCCCTCGGTGTCCCGCAGCAGGGAGACCGTGAGGTTGGTCCACAGGACGGTGCCGTCGCCCCGGTAGAAGGGCTTCTCGACGCGGAAGTGGTCGCGTTCGCCGCGTATGAGCTCGCCGTAGAGGTTCCAGACGTGCGGGGCGTCCTCGGGGTGGACCCACTCGGACACCTTGCGGCCGCGCACATGGTGCTCCAGGCCGCCGAACATGCGGGTGAGGGCCCCGTTGACCTCCAGTACGTTGCCGTCGAGGTCGGCGATGCCGATGCCGATGGCCGCGCCCTCGAAGACGGCCCGGAAGCGGGCCTCGGTGGCGTGCAGCGCCCGTTCGGCGAAGCTGCGCGCCGAGAGCGCCGAGCGGGCGATGGACTCCTGCTCGGTGCGGGTGCGCTCGCGCAGCGCCTGGGCGAAACCGGCGGCCAGGGCGTGCTGGAGCCGGGCGCAGCGGGCCCGGAGTTCCTCGGCGGGGAGGTCGGGCGGCCCGGGCGGGCCCGGCGGCGCTTCGGCGTCCCGGCAGTACAGCACCAGGTACGAGTCGACCACGCCGAGGGTGCGGCTGAGCGCGTCGGGGTCGGTGCAGTGGGCGGCCACCAGGGCGGCGCCGACGCCGTGCGCGGGCGCCGGGTCGAACGGCCGGGCGTGCAGAGCGCCGCTCAGCTCCCGGGCGAGCGGCAGCAGGTGCCGTTCGAATTCGGGGCGGGTCAGCGACGTGGCGGTGACCGGGAAGATCGCCCGGCTCCAGATCGTCGCGAACCGCCGGAGTCTGTCCTCGAGGCCGTCCGGCTCTGCGCCGGAGCCGGCCCCGGGTTCCTGCGGCGGCACGCTCACGCCTTGCGCCCCACCCCTGCGAAGCCCGCGAAGGCGTATGGATCCTCCTGCTCGACCGGGCTGTCGGGCTCGGGCCGCCAGTGCGGCATCGACACGACACCGGGCTCGACGAGCTCGAACCCGTCGAAGAACCGCGTGACCTCCTCCCGCGAGCGCATGACCAGCGGGTTGCGGATGTCGCGGTAGACGCCCACCGCGCCGCCCGCCCGCTCCTGGGGCACGGGGACGCCCTCGTACGAGGCGTGGGTGACGATCAGCAGGCTGCCGGGCGCCAGGGCGTCGCGCAGCTCGGCCACGGAGCGCTGCGGGTCGTCGGCGTCCTCCAGGAAGTGCAGGACGGCCACGAGCAGCAGTGCGACCGGGCGGTCCAGGTCGAGCAGCGCGGTCGTCTCGGGGGCGGTGAGGATGTCCTGGGGCTTGCGCAGGTCGGCGGCGACGACGGCGGCGTGCTCGTTGCCCTCCAGGACGGCCTTGCTGTGGGCGACGGCGACGGGATCGTGGTCGACGTACACCACGCGGGCGTCGGGGCGGGCACCTTGGGCGATCTCGTGGACGTTGCCGAAGGTGGGGATGCCGGAGCCTATGTCGAGGAACTGGGTGATGCCCTCGCTCACGGCGTACCGCACCGCGCGGCGCATAAACGCCCTGTTCGACTGCATGATCTTGGGCAGGCCAGGCATGAACTCCATGGCCCTGCGGGCGGCTTCCCGGTCTACTTCGAAATTGTGCGAGCCGCCCAGGTAGTAGTCGTAGATGCGGGACACGCTCGGCACCGAAATGTCGATACCCGGCGGGACCCAGGCGGGACGCTCCATCGATGTCTCCAACAAGTAGCCACGGGGGTTGCGGCCGTGTTCATGGCCGGTGTTCGAGCCGAGGCTACTGATCGCCCGCCAGGAGGGCGAGAGGAAACGGAAAATAGCGGTCCGTTCTTGGTCACACGCCTTTGGCACGTGCGGAGTTCGAGCAGCGTACGAGCGGTGTGGGAGGGGGTGCACGAGCGGGCGGGGGGGGGGGGGTGGGGGGGGGGGGGGGGGGGGGGGGGGGGGGGGGAGGGGGGGGGGGGAAGGGGGGGGGGGGGGGGGGGGGGGCGCCCGCCGGGCCGACGGGGTGTCCGGCCGGTGGGAGACCGGCCACCCGGGGCCGGAGGCGCGTGGGGACTGCGCTGGGCGCTCCGGCCGGCTGTGGGGGGAATGGGGTGGTTTCGGCGGGCTACTTGACCAGCTTGCCGTCGGGGGAGACGGCGAACCAGGTGCCGCCAACGCCCTGGCCGTTGGTGTCGCCGGGCTTCTTGTCGCCCGCGAAGGTGTAGATCGGCCAGCAGTCGATGGTCTGCTGCTTGATGCCGTCGGGCCGGTTGAAGGTCACGAAGCCCTTGAGCTTGACGCCCTCGGTGTCGTTCTTGTCGACGGGGGCGACCACCGGCCACTTCTTGAGGCAGTCGCCGGTGCAGGCGGTCTTCATCGGCCAGGCGGAGTCCTTCTGGAACCGGTAGACCGTCATGCCGTTCTTGTCGACGACGATCTCGCCCAGCTTGGGGTCCTTGCGGACCGACAGGCCGGCCGGGTCGGCCGGGGTGCCGGCGTCCTCGCCGCCGCCCTCGCCGGTCGCGGGCTCCTCCGGCTCCTCCGGCTTCTCCGGCTTCTCCGCGTCGCCGGAGCCGCCCGCACCGCCGGAGCCGCCGTTGCCGGGGGCCGCCTTCTTGCCGTCGGGGGACGCCGCGTACCAGGTGCCGCCGACGCCCTGGCCCTTGGCCTCGCCGGGCTTGGTGTCCTTGGCGTACCGGTACATCGGCCAGCCGTCGACGGTGAGTTGCTTGGTCCCGTCGGCGCGCGTCACCGTGCCCATCAGGGAGGCGTCGACACCGGCCGGCGGCTTGGCGCCGTCGGCGGAGACGACCGGCCAGGTCTTGGCGCACTCGCCCTCGCAGTTCGACTTGGGCGGGCTCGCCGTGTCCTTGTCGAAGCGGTAGAGCGTGAAGCCCTCACTGTCGGTGAGGACCTTGCCGAACTCCTTGCTGTCCCAGACGGCGAGTTGACCGGCCGGCTTGGCCGCGGCGGCGCCGCCCTGGGCCGCGGCGCCGGCGCCGTAACCGCCGTCGGAGCCGTAGCCGCCCGCGTTCTCGGCGGGAGCTCCGGCGGGTGCGGCGGCGCCGACGGACTGGCCGTTGGGGCTCTGCGTGCCCTTCTCCTGACCGCACGCCGTCGTCAGCGCCAGCACGGCCGCCGCGGTCACCGCGAGCGAGGCGTTCCGCCAGGTCTTCATGTCAACTCCCGTTGGGTTCTAGCCGATTGTCGGCGCCGCGTGTGCGCCGTTCACGGTCCTAGGTACGGGCGGGGAGGCTGCCGGTGTTCAACGCGGCGAGCGAAAATTTCTCCGCCGGGCAAACACAGGTCGCCGCAGAACCGCTCCTTCAGGGGAAATCACCCTGGTTCGCGCCCTGTCGCGCCACCGGTCTGATCATGCTGTTCGGCGTGTACGGAATGATCGTCTCGCGGCTGGTTCCCGCCGCCACCCTCGCCTGGCTGCTGGTGGCCCCGCTGCCCGCCGCCGCCGACAGCTGCGCCCACGCCGTCATCGGGCCCTCGGGACCGGAGAACGCGGTGGCGATCGCGGGGAGCGACACCTGCACCCCGTCGCCGTCCCCTTCCCCGACGCCCACTCCCACGCCGACGCCCCCTCCCCCGCCGCCACCGGAGCCCGTACCGCCCCCCGAACCGAAACCGACGCCGAAGCCCAAGCCGAAGCCGAAACCGAAACCCAAGCCGCCACCGCCGGCTCCCGTAGGGCTCGCGCCGGTGCCCCCGCCCCCTCCCCCGCCGCCGCCGCCGGCGCCGAAACCGGCGCCGCCGTCCGTGCGGCCGCCGAAACCGCCGGCCCCGGCGCCGCCACCGTCCCCCGTACCGCTGCCCGCCTACCAGCGCATCGCGCCGCCGGAGCCGGACGGCGGCCCGTCCCCAGTGTCCGTGATGCTCCTGGTCACGGCGCCCGCGGTGCTCGCCGCCGCCGCGCTGCGCGGCCGCTCGTCCCGCTGATCAGCGCTCACCCGCGCTCCCCCGCACTCACACTCGCACTCACACTCACCGACGGAGAGACGCCTTGTCGGAATGGCTTGTTCTGTCCATCGCGATGGCCGCCGCGTGCGCCGTCGTCCTCACCATCGTCGTCATCAACCACCGGCGGGTCGGCGATGACGACGACCCGAGCGAGACCCCGGACGTCATCGAGTACATGACGATGATGATCGGCGTGGTGTACGCCATCGTCCTCGGCCTCGCGATCGCCGGCGTCTGGGAGGGCCGCGGCGCCGCCCAGGACACCGTCCGCCAGGAGGCCCAGGCCCTCTACCAGGTGGACCGGCGCGTCGAGGTGTGGCCCGAGGCCGTGCGCGAGGGCGTGCGCGACGACGTACGGGCGTACGTGTCCCACGTCGTCGACACCGAGTGGCCGCACATGGCCGAGCGGGGCGAGCTGACCGAGAAGGGCACCGAGCTGCTGGAGCGGCTGCGGCGGAGCGTCACCGACTACCGGCCCGCCGACGCGCACGAGGGCGAGGCGTACCAGCCGCTGGTGGACCAGGTGGCGCTCGTGGACGACGCCCGCGCGGCGCGCGCCGAGAGTGCGGGCGCCACCATGCCGGGGGTGGTGTGGTTCGGCCTGATCATCGGGGCCCTGGTCACCGTCGGCATGATCTTCATGCTCCAGATCCGGCGTACGTTCCGCGAACTGCTGCTGGCCGGTCTCTTCAGCGCGCTTATCGCGTTTCTGCTGTTCCTGATCTGGGCGTTCGACGCGCCGTTCGGCCGCGGGGTGTCCGCGACACCCGACCCGCTCCTCGCCCTGTTCCCGCACCTGGGGAGCTGAGGGCATCCGCCGTCCGGGGGACTCCGGTGCCCCATTCGCCCGTCTGGGATCGCGGGTGTGGTACGGGGCTCCTAGCGTGTCGGGCATCGAGGTGCATATCAGACCCTTTGTGGAAATCCGTTCCGCAGCTGCCCCTCGGGACCCGGAGGATCGACCATGCGCGCGATACGTGCCGCGTCCGCCGCTCTGCTGGGAGCGGCCGCTCTCGCCCTCACCACTCCCGCCGCCGCGCAGCAGGGCGACTTCCTCATCAGCCCGACGACCGTGCAGCCGGGCGGCAGGATCACGCTCTCCGCCCCCGGCTGTCCGGGTACGGCCATGGCGTCGGCGGGCGTCTTCGACACGGTGACCATCCCGGCCGGCGGGTCGGCGACGGCCACCGTCGACTGGGACGCCAAGCGCGGCGCCGTCTACACGGTGAACTTCACCTGCGCGGGGGGCAGTCCCGGCTCCGTGGACCTCAGGATCGCCATGGCCACCTCCACCCCGACGACCAAGTCCACCGCCGTTCCGACCGTCACCAGGACGGCCACCGCGACGGTCGCACCCACCCGTGGCGCCCGTGGCGGCCTCGGCGGCAGCATCGGCGGCTGGCACACCGGCCAGCTCGCCCTCGGTACGGGCCTGGTGGTGGCCGCGGCGACCGGCGTCATCTTCGTGGTGCGCCGCCGGGCCGACCACCGCCGCCACTGACCGAAAGCACCGAAGCACCGAAGCACCGAAGGAAAGCCGGAAGCACCCGCGGGAAGCCCGTCGCCCCGAGCCCTCAGCGAGGACTCGGGGCGACGGGCGTATTCGGCCGACCGGGAGGTTCGGCCGGTCAGACCTTTCCGCCGCTCAGGCGGCGGCGCCGGCTGATGAACAGCCCGCCGCCGAGGGCCGCCGTGCCGACGAGCGCGGCGCCGATGGCCATCTCGGTGGAGCTTGGGGCCATGGAGCCGCCGAGGCCGCCCTGCGCGCCGCGGCCGGCGATGACCGTGAAGGTGCGGGTGACGACCAGGGG
Source organism: Streptomyces sp. NPDC030862 (assembly GCF_055571835.1). Lineage (NCBI taxonomy): Bacteria > Bacillati > Actinomycetota > Actinomycetes > Kitasatosporales > Streptomycetaceae > Streptomyces > Streptomyces sp. NPDC030862. The sequence goes on from NZ_JBVIEN010000001.1 coordinate 321,185, forward strand.
GCTGTCGTTGCACTTGACGGCCAGGTTGTACTGGCCGGGCGTGGCGTGGTCGTAGATCCGGGGGGTGGCGGCGGAGTTGCCCGAACGGTTCAGGGTCAGTGCGGTGGGAGGGAAGGCGTTGGACGTGACGCTGCCGCCGCGGTTGCACCCCGAGGCGCTCACCGCGAGCTGACCGCCCTGGTGCACCTGCGTGGGACGGACGGTGACGTTGGTGGGACCGTTGCCGCCGGTACCACCACCGGTGGCGACGGCCGCCGGAGCGCAGACTCCGACGGCCGCGAACGCGGTGGCGGCCACCGCGAGAGCGCGTGAAGCACGCATGGTTGAACCTCCAGTGGAAGACGCCCCGAAGCGGCGCTCCGGGAAATTCGACGAGTACGTCTCTCCACGTCGAACCATCACAAGCCAGTCGGATCACCGCATTTTGGGCATTGGTCCACACCGGTGAGGCGACACGCCGGCGCCGCGCCGACGAAGCTGACGGAGCCGCAGGTCACAGACCGTCAGGCCGGTGGTGGACTACTACTCGTATGGGTCATCACCCGTCCGGCAGCCCCGCCACCCGTTCGCGCCTCACTGATCGCCCGCCCCTTGCGCCGCCCTTACCGTGCGTACAGACGCCTCGAAGGGAGAACCATGGGTCTGGACCACACCGGCTTCGACTGGCGGAGACGCTCGCCGTGGGGCGCACTGGCCCTCGTCATGCTCACCGGTCTCGCGATGGTGCGGAACGGCGTTGACGACCAGCTCGGTCCGCCGCAGCCCGCGGCCCTCGCGACGCCTTCGGAGCGCGGTGTCGCCGCGGCCCCCACGCCGCCGGCCTCGCTGCAGACACTGGCATACGCGCCCGCGTCGCGCATCCGGATCGAGGCGGTCAACGTCGACGCCCCGATCATGGACGTGGGGCTGGACAAGGAGGGCTGGATCGACGCCCCGCCGGCCCAGGACCCGAACCTGGCGGGCTGGTACCAGAACGGCATCTCGCCGGGCCAGCGCGGTACGGCGGTCGTCGTGGGCCACGTCGACAACGAGTCGGGGCCCGCCGTCTTCTACCGGCTCGGCTCGGTCAAGCGCGGCCAGCTGGTGGAGGTGACGCGCTACGACGGCCGGGTGGCGGTCTTCGAGGTGTACGGCATCGAGGTGTTCTCCAAGCAGGACTTCCCCGGCGTGCGCGTCTACGGCGACACCGGCCACGCGGAGCTGCGCGTGATCACCTGCGGCGGCGGCTACTCGAAGGCCGGCGGGTACGACGGCAACGTGGTGGTCTTCGCGCGGATGGTGCAGGCCCGCTAGGGGGTGTCTTGTCGATCAGGCCGGATCAGGGAGCGGCGTCTGGTGCCGTGCATCGCAAGGCGGAGGAGAGAGCCACTGCGGAGCATTGGCGACCGACGACAACGCGGCGTGGGGGCACCCCCAGGCGAAGCTCTGGGGGAGCGGCACCAGACGCCGCGAGCCCGGCAAGATCGGCAAGACACCCCCTAGCTCCGCCGCGCCCGCACCGGCCGCCGGGGTACGCGCCCCGGCGGCCGGTGCCGTACGCAGCCGTCATCTGCGCGGCACGGTCACGTGGTAGCCGGCCGCCAACAGCCGGGGCAGATAGGTCTTCAGCGCCGCGACGCTCTGCGAGCGGTCGCCGCCCGCGTCGTGGGAGAGCACCACGACGCCCGGCCCCGCCCCGTCGAGGACCCGGCTGACGATGCTCGCGGTCCCGGGCTCGGTCCAGTCCAGGGTGTCGACGGTCCAGGCGAGCGGCTCCATGCCGAGCTCGGCGCCGATCTCGAACGAGTGCCGGTTCCAGGCGCCGTACGGGGCCCGGTACCACAGGGGCGGGGAGCCGGTGACGCGCGCGATCACGTCGCTGGTGGAGCCGAGCTCGTCGCGGATGCGCGAGGGGGGCAGCTTGGTGACGTTCGGGTGCGACCAGGAGTGGTTGCCCACGACATGGCCGTCGGCGGTCATCTCGCGCAGCAGGTCGGGGTGTGCGGCGGCCAGTTCGCCGCAGACGAAGAACATCGCGCGCACGTCGTACGCACGCAGGGTGCGCAGCACGGCGGGGGTGTAGCGGGGGTCGGGCCCGTCGTCGAAGGAGAGGACCATCGTGCGGCCGGTGCCGGACATCCGCAGGAAGGGCCGCTGCCGCACCGGCGGCAGGGCGCGCCGGAAGCGGGCCGGGCTGTCCGCGGCCATGGGCTGGAGGCGGTACGCGGAGGGGGCGAGGCGCGCGCGGGCCTGTGCCTGGGGCCCGGCGGCCGCGGGCGGCGCGACGGCGGCCCGCCCCGGGGCGCCGGCGGCGCCGGGGACACCGGGGGCGCCGGGACCGCCCGGGAGGCCCGGGGCGAGGGGGGACATGGACGGGGCGGGCGGGGCGGCGGTGCGCCCGGGCGACCCGAACCGGTCCGATGCGAAGAGCCCGACGGTGGTGGTGGCCCCGAGCGCGGCGGCGATGCGCAGCACCATCCGCCGCCCCGTAGGCATCTGATCGTTTTTCATGATTAATAACTCGCATGGCGGATGCCCTCTGCCCCTGACCCACACCGGCCGGGGCCTCCGATTGCACTCGTTGGGACGAGCGGCGCAATCGAGTCCCCTGCTGTGTGGTGTCTTCCGCCCGGGCCGCGGCTGAGCCATCATGATCGGCCGTCAGCCGATGCCGTATGCAAAGAGGTGACGCCCATGGCCGGACTCCGCGCGGGGCAGGGGATTCTGCGCCGCAAACCGATCGAGCACATCGAAGAGGGCGAGGCGGAGGAACGCCTCACCAGGACACTGGGCCTGTGGCAGCTCACCGCCATCGGCGTGGGCGGCATCATCGGCGCGGGCATCTTCACCCTCGCCGGCACCGTCGCCAACGGCACGGCCGGTCCGGCGGTGCTGATCTCGTTCCTCATCGCGGGGGTGGCGAGCGCGGCCGCCGCGTTCAGCTACGCCGAGTTCGCCGGGCTCATCCCGAAGGCCGGGTCGGCGTACACGTACGGCTACGCGGTCCTCGGCGAGATCGCCGGCTGGTTCATCGGCTGGGACCTGCTGCTGGAGTACACCGCGATCGTGTCGGTCGTCGCGATCGGCATCTCGGGCTACTTCACCTTCCTGCTCGGCGAGGTGGGCGCGGAGCTGCCCGCGTGGATGCTGGGCGCCCCGGGCACGGGCGAAGGCCACAAGGTGGACCTGTTCGCCGCCCTGCTCTGCCTGCTGATCGCGTACCTGCTCACGCTCGGCATCAAGAACGCGGCCCGCGTCGAGACGGTCGTCGTGGTGCTGAAGGTGCTCGTGGTGCTGCTGGTGATCGTGGTCGGTTTCTTCCACGTCACGACCACCCACTACAGCCCGTTCTTCCCGTTCGGGGTGAGCGGGGCGTTCACCGGGGCGGCGACCGTCTTCTTCGCGGTCTTCGGCTACGACGCGATGTCGACGGCGGCGGAGGAGTCCAAGGACGCGCAGCGCCACATGCCGAAGGCGATCATGTACTCGCTCGCCATCTCGATGGTGCTGTACGTGCTGGCCTGCCTGGTGCTGACCGGCATGCAGAAGTACACGGAGATCGACAAGGAGAGCGGCTTCTCCACCGCGTTCAAGTCGGTGGGCCTGGACGCGCTCGCCGACGTCATCGCGGTGGGGGCGATCATCGGCATCCTCACCGTGATGTTCACGTTCATGCTGGGATGCACCCGCGTCTGGTTCAGCATGAGCCGGGACGGGCTGCTGCCGCAGTGGTTCGCCAAGACCCACCCGACGCGCCACGTACCGGTCCGTGTGACATGGATCGTGGGCGTCGCGTCCGCGCTGATCGCCGGCTTCCTGCCGATCAGCGAGGCGGCCGAGCTGACCAACATCGGGATCCTGCTGGCCTTCGTGGTCGTGTGCATCGCCGTCATCGTGCTGCGCTACAAGCGGCCGGAGCTGCCGCGCACCTTCCGTACGCCCGGGATGCCGTTCGTGCCGGCGCTCGGTGTGGTCTTCTCGCTCTGGCTGATCACGTTCCTGCAATGGCAGACCTGGGCGCGGTTCGCCGTCTGGTTCCTGCTGGGGCTGGTGGTGTACTTCGCCTACTCCTACCGCCGGTCCCACCTGGCCGGGAGCGAGGCCCGGACGGGGCAGGCGCCGCCGCCCGGACCGGAGGCGTAACCGCCGCCCTCCCGCTCACCGCCTCACTGCCCCATCAGCAGGCCGTCCTTGTCCGCGCCGCGGCTGAGGACGGCCTGCCGGATCTCGTCGCGTACGGCGGTGAGGCTCTTCTCGCCCCGCTCGATCGCGGCGTTGACGTTGATCACCCGGCCCGTGGCGGTCTTGAACCAGTGCGGGAGGTACTCGGCCTTCTGGACCTCCCACCGGCCGCCGGGCTTCGCGGGCGGCGCGAAGGTGAAGCGGCCGATGGTGCCCTGGTTGCCGCGCGGGTCGAAAGCGCCCTGGTTGTTGATCATGTCACCGGCGATCTGGTCGCCCATGCCGTAGACGACCCACGTGCCGTTCACCTTCTCGTAGGCCTGCGGGGCGTGGACGTGTGTGCCGATGATGAGGTCGATGTCGGGCCGGCCGCCCGCGCCGGAGGCGGTGAGGCTCCGCGCGAGGCTCAGCTGCTGCTGGTCGACTTCCGTCTGCCACTCGGTGCCCCAGTGCATGCTCACCACGACGACGTCGGCGCCGGCCTCGCGGGCCGCCCGCGCGTCCGTGACGATCCTGTTCTCGTCGATGAGGTTGACCGCCCAGGACTGCTCCTGCGGCAGCGGGTCGGCGTTGGTGCCGTAGGTGTAGGCGAGGTGGGCGACGGTGGCGCCGCCGGCCTTCAGCAGGGTGGGCCGGGCGGCCTCGTCGGCGGAGCGGGCGGACCCCGCGTGCCGGACGCCCGCCTTGTCGAGGGCGTCCAGGGTGCGGCGCAGGCCGTCGAGGCCGTCGTCCAGGGTGTGGTTGGAGGCGGTGGAGCAGGAGTCGTAGCCGGTCTCGCGCAGCGCGGTGGCGATCTGGGGCGGCGACTTGAAGGACGGGTAGCCGGTGTAGGGGCCGCCCTCGGGGCCGTACACCGTCTCCATGTGGCAGATGGCGAGGTCGGCCGCGGAGACGACGGGCTTGGCGCCCGAGAGCATCGGGCCGAAGTCGTATCCGCCGCCCGCGCCGGTGACGTTCGCGTCCGCCTGGGACTGGCGGATGATCGAGGCGTGCGGCAGGACGTCGCCGCTGGCGACGAGCGTGAAGCCGCGCCGCTCGGAGTGGGCGGCGGCGCCGCCGGCCGAGGACGGCACGGCTGCGGCCGACCGGTCGTGGGCCCCGTTCTCGTGTCGCGCCGCGGCGGGCGCGCCGGAGGGCTGTGCGCCCGCACAGCCGGCCGTCACGGAGAGTAGTACGGCGGTCGCGGCCACCGTCTTGCGTCGGATGCGCGGGCGGGTGCGTGGGCGGGTGCGCGGGGTGGTCATGGCGGTGGTCATGGCCGGGCTCCGTAGGGCTTCGGGTGGGGTGCACCAGGTGCTGGCTCCCTGAAATCCCTACGGGATCCAAGAATCATTCAATCCTTTAAGTCGGAAAATCACACAAATTGCCCGAACCGGACCAAGGGCATCAATCCACCCCGGCCGACCGTTCGCCGCACCATTCGTCGCTCGGTGCGACCGCTCGTCGCAGATCGCGGTGTGCCGCCTGTCCCTCCGCGCCCGGATGCGCTCGGATACGGACCGAGTGACGCGGCACGGCGCGAAGGGATGTGAACGATGACGACGGCGACGGCGACGCCGACCACCGACGAGCGGACCCTGGCGGAGCTCCAGCGCGAGCACGGAAACGCGCTGCTGAACTTCCTGCTCGGGCTGACGTACGGTGACCGGCAGCGCGCCGAGGACCTGATGCAGGAGACGCTGGTCCGCGCCTGGCAGCACCCCGAGGCGTTCGAGGCGCCGTACGAGTCGATGCGGCCGTGGCTCTTCACGGTGGCACGGCGCCTCGCGATCGATGCCCGCCGCTCCCGTCTGGCCCGCCCCACCGAGATCGGCGACGGCGCGCTCGCCGCCACCCCCGACCCGGCCGACGCCACCGAGTCGGCGATGGCGGCCCTCGACGTCCGCGCCGCGGTACGGGAGCTGAGCCCGGAGCACCGCGCGGTACTGGTCCGGATCTACTTCGACGGCCTGTCGGTGAAGGAGGCGGCGGCGGAGCTCGGTATACCGGCCGGGACGGTCAAGTCGCGCTCGCACTACGCGCTGCGGGCGCTCGGCCGGTACCTGCCGGGCTACCCCGAACGCCCCTGACGGCCCTGGTTCCCCCCGGCCCCCGTGGGTCACGGCCGCGGCCGGAACGTATTCGAAACCACAGCACCGAGTTGGGCAAAAGCGCACCCCCGGCCGTGTCCCACGGTGGAGGCTCGTCGTCTGGAAACACGCACCGCGCACGGAAGAACGTCCGGAAGAAGGTGGGAACGTTGCGGCCCGAGAGCACGAACGGCACCGACGGGGGCGGGCTGGCGGTCCCCATGGCCTGGCTGTGTGCCGAGTACTTAGCCGATGAGCTGCTGCGCTCGGGCGGACTGGTCGCGCCCGGTTCGCTCGAATACCGGGCGGGCCGCCGGACGCTCGCGCTCACGTTCTACCTCTGCGACGGGGTCGCCGAGGTCTCCTCGGAGGCCGGGACGGAGGCCCGGCTGGACGAGTGGCTCGCGCTCACCGCGTACGGGCACCCCTGGGACGCCTGGGTCCGCGGCCGGCTCGCCGCGCGGCGCGCGGCGGACGAGGACCTCGCGCGCCCGCAGGACGCGGGGCTGGCGCTCGCGCACGAGACCTGGCGCCTGCTGGACTCCACGCAGCTGCTGGCCACGGACCTCGGCGCGCTGTCCGCCGCCCCGGCGGCCGGCCTCGCGGTGGACGAGTCGGCACGCGTGTGGCTGCCCGCCTGGCAGGTGGGCCTGCCCCTCGGACACCTGGCGCTGCGCCTGTACTGAGCGCACGCCCGTGACCGTACGCGCACGCGTGCGTCGGCGGCCGCGGGCGTGGGCAACGCGCGGCACGCGGGCGCGGCACGCGGGCGCGGCACGCGGGGTGTCGGCGCGGGTGTCAGTGCGGCTGGACGGGGCGGGCCCGGACCCTCGCGGCGGGGTCCTGGTGGCCGCCGCTCGCCATCATCCGCACTTCGCCCTGGTCGCTGATCTCCGCCAGGACGATTCCCGTGTCGTCGGCGTACACCGGGTGCCCGCCGGCGCCGGTGCGGTCCGTGCGGTGCACCTCCACCACTGTGTCCTGCCCGAAGTCCAGCTCGTAGTGGTCATGGATGGGCATGGCTGCCTCCCGGTGGATACCTCCCGGTGGCCGCGATCGCGTGGAGCGGTCGCCGCCCTGCACCCGCGTCCCCACAACGGGACTTTTCATACCTGACCGGACAGGGGCGGGGTGCGGTGCACACCCGCGTGATACTTCGGGACACGCACCGTCACCTTCATGCCCGCGCCCACGGCCGTCTCCACCACCAGGCCGTAGTCGTCCCCGTACACCTGGCGCAGCCGTTCGTCGACGTTGGACAGCCCGATGCCGGAGGACCGGGGGCGCTCGCCCGCGAGGATGGCCCGCAGGACGGCGGGGTCCATGCCGACGCCGTCGTCCTCGATCGTGACGACCGCCTCGGCGCCCGCGTCACGCGCGGCGATGGTCACCCGGCAGGTGGTGCGCGAGTCCTCCAGGCCGTGCTTGACGGCGTTCTCGACGAGCGGCTGGAGGCACAGGAACGGCAGCGTCACCGGCAGCACCTCCGGCGCCACCTGCAGGGTGACCTGGAGCCGGTCGCCGAAGCGGGCCCCGGCGAGCGCCAGGTACTGCTCGATGGAGCGCAGCTCGTCGGCGAGGTGGGTGAAGTCGCCGTGCCGCCGGAAGGAGTAGCGGGTGAAGTCGGCGAACTCCAGGAGGAGTTCGCGGGCGTGCTCGGGGTCGGTGCGGACGAACGAGGCGATGGCGGCGAGCGAGTTGTAGATGAAGTGCGGGGAGATCTGGGCCCGCAACGCGCGGATCTCGGCCTCGATGAGCCGGGTGCGGGACAGGTCCAGCTCGGCCAGCTCCAGCTGTACGGAGACCCAGCGGGCCACCTCGGTCGCGGCCCGCACGAGTACGGCCGACTCGCGCGAGCCGTACGCGACGAGGGCGCCGAGCACGCCCTCCTCGCCGGTGAGCGGGGCGAGGACGGCCCAGCGCAGCGGGCAGTCCAGGTCGCCGCAGTCGGTGCGCACGCTCTGGCTGCGGCCCGAGTCGAGCAGCTCGGCGACCCGTTCCATCACCTGGTCGCGGTGGTGGTCGGCGCCGGGCCCGTCCCAGGCGAGGACGGCGGTGCGGTCGGTGAGGCAGAGCGCCTCGGTGCCGAGCAGCGGCCGCAGGCGCCGGGCGGCCTTGCGGGCGGTGTCCTCGGTGAGCCCGGCGCGCAGCGGCGGCGCGGCGAGGGACGCGGTGTGCAGGGTGTGGAAGGTGGCGCGTTCGACGGGGGTGCCGAGGTCGAGGACGTCCCGCCCAGCGCGCCGGGCGGTGAGCCGGCCGAGCACGAACCCGGCAGCGAGGAGCACGGCCCCGGCGGCGGCGAGGGCGGCGAGCAGGGTCCCGGAGGTACCGCTCATCGCTCGGCCCCCTCGCGGTCGGGGCGGCCGACGAGCCCCTCCGGCAGGTGGAGCCGGGCCAGGATCGCCGGCGTCCCGGCGGGCACGTGGCGGGGCGTCGCCAGGGAGACGCCCACCATGGTGAGGAAGCCGAGGGGCACCGACCAGACGGCGGGCCAGGCCATCAGGGTGTGCGGCCAGCCCTCGGGGGCCAGGCCCGCCCGGGTGGCCATGACGGCGGTGAGCGCGGCCCCGCCGCCGGTGACGAGCCCGGCCATGGCGCCGGGCGGGGTGAGCCGCCGCCACCAGATGCCGAGCACCAGCAGCGGGCAGAGCGACGACGCCGACACGGCGAACGCCAGGCCCACCGCGTCCGCCACCGGCACCTTCGTCGCCACCAGGCTCAGCCCCAGCGGTACGGCCATGGCGAGCGGTGCGGCGAGCCGGAAGTGGCGTACGCCGCGTGAGGGGAGCACGTCCTGGCCGAGCACCCCGGCCACCGACATGGTCAGCCCCGAGGCCGTCGACAGGAACGCCGCGAAGGCCCCGCCCGCGAGCAGCGCGCCGAGCAGGTCCCCGGCCAGCCCGCCCACCACCCGGTCGGGCAGCACGAGGACGGCGGCGTCCGCGGCGCCGGTCAGCGCGAGCTCGGGCGCGTAGATCCGGCCGAGCGCGCCGTAGACGGGCGGCAGGAGGTAGAACACGCCGATCAGGCCGAGGACGACGAGGGTGGTGCGGCGTGCGGCGCGGCCGTGGGGGCTGGTGTAGAAGCGGACGGCGACGTGGGGCAGGCCCATGGTCCCGAGGAAGGTGGCGAGGATCAGCCCGTACGTGGCGTACAGCTGCCGCCCGTCCGGCTGGCCGCCGTCGCGGCCCCCGGCCAGCGGCTGCGACCAGCCGAGGGGGTCGGTCCCGGTGGCGGCGCGCTCGGGGACGCGGGCGCCCTCGGGGAAGCCGAGCGTGGTGCCGGCCGCGACGTGGTGGGTGCCCTCGGCGAGGGTGACGCGGCCGCCGTCGTACGCGACCTGGTCGACGCGGCCGGAGACGGTGAGGGTGAGCGGGGCGTCGACGTCGATGCGTACGGTGTCGTCGACGCGGACCTGCGTGTGCTCCCGGAAGACGGCGGGCGCGTCGAAGCGGGCGCGCGGGGCGTCGTCGCCGAGCCAGGCCGTGACGAGGAAGAGGGCGGGCACCAGCAGGGCGGTGAGCTTGAGCCAGTACTGGAACGCCTGGACGAAGGTGATGCTGCGCATGCCGCCCGCCGCCACGGCCCCGGTGACGACGACGGCGACGACGAGCCCGCCGACCCACTCGGGCGCCCCGGTGAGGATCTCCAGCGTCAGCCCGGCGCCCTGGAGTTGCGGCAGCAGGTACAGCCAGCCGATGCCGACGACGAGGAGGCTGGCGAGCCGCCGGGCGCGCGGCGACTCCAGCCGGGCCTCGGCGAAGTCGGAGAGGGTGTACGCGCCCGAGCGGCGCAGCGGGGCCGCGACGAGGACCAGCAGGACCAGGTACCCGGCGGTGTAGCCGACCGGGTACCAGAGCATGTCGGGGCCCTGGAGCAGGACGAGTCCGGCGACGCCGAGGAAGGAGGCGGCGGAGAGGTATTCGCCGCTGATGGCGGCGGCGTTGAGGCCCGGGCGCACGGTGCGCGAGGCGACGTAGAAGTCGGAGGTGGTGCGGGAGATGCGCAGGCCGAGGGAGCCGATGAGCACGGTGGCGAGGACGACGGCGGTGACGGCGGCCACCGCGTAGGTCTGGTTCACCGGCCTTCCGACCGGCCTTCCAGCAGCCCGGTGAAGTCGCGTTCGTTGCGCTCCGCGCGGCGCACGTACCAGTGGGCGACGAGCCACATGACGGGGTGGACGCCGACGCCGAGGGCGGCCCAGACGAAGGGCGCGGGCGACGGCGCGGTGGGGTCGAGGGCCTGGGGCAGCGCGAACAGCAGCGGCAGGGTGCCGACGACCAGGGCAAGGGTGGCGAGCGCCGACAGCGCGGCGCGCAGCTGGCTGCGCATCAGGGAGCGTACGTAGGTGTGGCCGAGGGAGGTCTGCTCGCTGATCTCGGAGCGGGCCGGGGCGTGACCGGGAGAGCGGGGCGGCCTGCGGGCGGAGCGTGGCACGCCGGTCACGGTCTCGCGGCGCGGGCGGCGCGCGGTGGGCTGCTCTGCGGGCATCGTCGTCCGGGGGCTGGTGGGTCGGGGGGCAGGGGTTGTGGAGTCTACGCAGCAGGTCCGGCCCGGGGTAGGGGGTTTCAGCCCCGGACGCGTCGCATCAGCAGCTCGCGCAGCTGGCGGGCGTGCCGGCGGCTGACCGCGAGCTCCGCGCTGCCGACGCGCACGGTGGTCGCCCCGGCGTCGAGGCGCAGTTCGTCGATGCGGCCGAGCGCGACGAGGTGGCTGCGGTGGATCCGTACGAAGCCGCGCGCCGCCCACCGCTCCTCCAGCGTGGACAGCGGGATGCGCACGAGGTGGCTGCCCTCGTCGGTGTGCAGGCGCGCGTAGTCGCCCTGCGCCTCGACGTAGGCGATGGCGTCGACCGGTACGAAGCGGGTGACGCCGCCGAGTTCGACCGGTATCTGCTCCGGGGCTGCGGCGACGCCCGGCCGGTCGGCGGGGGCGGTGAGGTCGGCGACGCGGCGTACGGCTTCGGCGAGGCGCTCCGTGCGGACCGGTTTGAGGACGTAGTCGACCGCCTTGAGGTCGAACGCCTGGACGGCGAAGCCCTCGTGGGCGGTGACGAACACGATCAGCGGCGGCCGGGCGAAGCCGGCCAGCAGCCGGGCGACGTCGAGGCCGGTGAGCCCGGCCATGTGGATGTCGAGGAAGACGACGTCGATGGCCTCCTCCCCGCCGGGCCCCGCCTCCAGGGCCCGGCCGATGCGGCGCAGGGCCTCGGTCGCGTCGGTGGCGCCCTCCGCGCTGCGCACCCGGGGGTCGCGGCGCAGGAGGTAGAGCAGCTCCTCGAGGGCGGGCTTCTCGTCGTCGACGGCCAGTACGCGCAGCATGGTGCGGAGTGTAGGCGCGGGGTGATTGAGCGAGAAGCCGCTCGTCTGCGTACTCGTTCACGACGGCACAGCGGGACCATCCCGGCACCGACGGGACGCTGACGAACGACGACGATACGGGGAATGGGGCACAGCCATGGGTCTGCGGGAGCGGCACCACGATGCCGCCGATGCCGCCGATGTCGCCGCCTATGCGCTGGGCGTGCTGGAACCGGCGGACGCGCTGCGCTGCGAGGAGCACCTCGCGGCGTGCGTGCCCTGCGCCATGCGGCTGGCGGACCTCACCGGCACGGTGGCGGCGCTGGCGCAGCTGGCCGGCCGGGAGCCGCCGAGGCCGGGCCGGGTGGCGGGACGGGGGGCGGGACCGGGACAGGGTCGGAGGCCGGGGCGGAGGACGCGGCGCGGGCGGGGCCACCGGCGCGGCGCCGCGCGGCTTCCGCGGGTACGCCGGTGGCGCGGGCGCCTGGTCGCGGCGGCCGCGGCGCTCGCGGTCGGCGTGCCCGGAGCCGCCCTCCTCGTGACCGGCGACGAGCCGGCGTCACCGGGGCGGGCCGCGGTCGCGGCGACCGACCCGGCCACCGGGGTGACGGCGGCGCTGGCGCTGCGGGACCGGGCGTGGGGCACCGAGCTGGCCGTGCGGGTGGCGGGGGTGCGGGGGCCCCGCGTCTGCGACCTGGTGGCGGTGGGGAGGGACGGGCGGGAGTGGCCGGTGATGAGCTGGGCGACGCCCGTGGACGGTCACAAGGACGGTGACGAGCCCGTCATCGAGGGCGGTACGGCGCTGCGGCGCGATGAGATCGCCCGGCTGGAGGTGCGCGACCGCGAGGGGCGGCGGCTGGTGTCGGTGCTGCCGTAGACCTACTTCAGCAGGCGGGACAGGCGGCGGTCGGCGAGCGGCTTGCCGCCGGTCTGGCAGGTGGCGCAGTACTGCAGCGAGGAGTCGCTGAAGGAGACCTCGCGGATGGTGTCGCCGCAGACCGGGCAGGGCTCCCCGGTGCGGCCGTGGACGCGCAGCCCGCTCTTCTTCTCCGCCTTGAGCCGCCCGGCGGCCAGCCCGTGCGAGCGCTCCACCGCCTCCCGCAGGGTCGCGCGCATCGCCTCGTACAGCGCTGTCGTCTCCTCCTCCGTGAGGTTCCGGACGGGCTTGAAGGGCGACATGCGGGCGGCGTGGAGGACCTCGTCGCTGTAGGCGTTGCCGATCCCGGCGATGAGGCTCTGGTCGCGCAGCGCGCCCTTGATCTGGCGCCGTTCCCCGGCGAGGAGCGCCGCGAAGGCGTCCCGGTCGAAGTCGTCGGCGAGCGGGTCGGGGCCGAGGCGGGCGACACCGTCCACCGCGGCCGGATCGCGTACGAGGTGGACGGCGAGGCGCTTGGTGGTGCCGGCCTCGGTGAGGTCGAAGCCGTCACCGCCGGTGAGCGCGACGCGCAGCGCCAGCGGCCCCTTGCCGGGACGGGGCGGGCCGGAGGGCAGGACGTCCCGCCACTGCAGCCAGCCGGCGCGGGCGAGGTGGACCACCAGGTGCAGCTCCCCGGCCGGCCCGGCCGTCGCGATGTCGAGGAACTTCCCGTGCCGCGCCACGCCGGTGACCTCGCCGCCGTCGAGGGCGCCGAGCGGCGGGTCGTACGTCTTCAGCACGCTGATGGCGACGGGCAGGGCGCGGGCGATCTCCTTGCCGACGAGGTGCTCGTCGAGGAACTCGCGCAGCGCTTCGACCTCGGGCAGTTCGGGCATGGTTCCAGCTTGCCTCAGGACCCGGAAGAACGGTCGGTGGCCTTGACCAGCCCGGCGAGTTCGGTGTGCAGGGCGTGCGCGAGGCGGTCCAGGTCGGGCAGGGCCCGGCCGTCGGCGACGAGTCCGGTGTGGACGCGTCCGCCGTACGGCGACATGGCGATGGCGAGGGCCTGGCCGCGGGCGAGCGGGGCCATCGGGTACAGGGCGCGCAGCGGGTTGCCGGCGAGGGAGAGCGTGGAGCGGGGCAGGGGCACGTTGGTCACCAGGAGGTCGAACAGCATGCGGGCCGCGCCTCCGGCCAGCGGTGTGCCGAAGCGGTGGGCGAGCGGCGGCAGTTGGTCGGCGAGTACGGCGACGGCCCCGGGACCGCGCGAGGGACCGGCCGCCTTGTTGCGGTCCATGCCGCGGCGTACGGCGGCGAGGCGGCTCAGCGGGTCGGGGTCGCCGAGGGGCAGGTCGAGGAGGTACGCGGAGAACCTGTTGCCGCAGTCGGGCGGCGAGCCGGAACCGGAACCGGAACGGACCCCGGGCCTGCGCCGCGAGACGGGCACCAGCGCGCACGGGTCGGCGGCGGGGAGCGGGTCGCCGCGCTCCAGCAGCCAGTGGCGCAGCGCCCCGGCGACCACGGCGAGCAGCACGTCGTTGGCGGTGCCGCCGGTCACCCGGCGTACCCGGTGCACGTCCTCCAGGTCCAGTTCGGCGGTGGCCAGGCGCCGTGTGCCGCTGGATTCCGCGGCGAGCGCCGGGGTCCCGTGGGGGTCGTGGCGGCCGGCCCGTACGGCGGAGGCGCCCAGGACGGAGGCGCCGACGCCGAGGGCGCGGCCGAGCTCCTCGGCCCGGCCGCGAACGGCGCCCGCGACACCGGCCACCTGCCATGGGCCGGGGAGCCACGAGCGGGGCGTCGCCGGGCGCGGACGGCGCACGGCGGTGGTGCGGGGCCGGGCGTCGGCGATCTCGTCGAAGATCCCGGCGCCGATGGCGACGGCGCGCATGCCGTCGGCGAGGGCGTGGTGGAGTTTGACGAGTACGGCGAAGGACCCGCCGGGGGCCCCGGTCAGCAGGTACATCTCCCACGGCGGCAGCTCGCGTGCGAGCGGGCGCTCCATCAGCTCCCCGGCGAGCCGCGTGGCGGCGGCGGCGAAGTCGCCGTCCTGCGGGAGCCGGACGTGGCGTACGTGCCGGTGGACGTCGAAGGTCTCGTCCACGCTCCAGCGGGCGCCCCCGACCGGCAGCAGGACGTCCCGTACCCGCATCCGCAGGCGCGGGATGGCGGCGGCGCGCTCGGCGAGCAGCGCGAGCACGGACGCGGCGTCACCGGACGCGGCGCCCGGCGCGGAGCCGGGTGCGTCACCTGGTGCGTCACCCGGCGCGGGGTCGAAGCGGGCCAGCGCGCCGAGGTGCATGGGGTGGCCGGCCGATTCGAGGTGCCAGAAGGCCAGATCGAGAGGTGCCAGCAGATCGCTGCTCAAGGAATCCCCAGGTCGTCGAGGGCGGGGCCACGGAACGGCAGTCAATCGCTTTCGGTCGGTTACGGTCAAGCATGATCGCTCTACAGACAGTTAACAGATCATGTCGTGCGGGTTTCCGCTATGACGGAAGACCTGGGAACCTCCGGCCGTTCCGCCACACCGAACTCGCACCACACGCACTTGCCGCCGCCGCGGGACTCCACCCCCCAGACGTCGGCGAGCCGGTCCACCAGCAGCAGGCCCCGTCCGGACACCCCGGAATCCCCCGCCTCCCGGCGGCGCGGCAGCACGCTGGAGCGGTCCTCCACCTCGACCCGCAGCCGCCGCTCGTGGCCGGCCAGCATCCGCAGGGTGACGATCGCGCCGCCGTCGGTGTGGAGCAGCGCGTTGGTGATCAGCTCGTCGGCGACGAGCTCGATCTCGTCGGCCCGCTCCGCCACGCCCCAGGCGCGTACCGCCGCCTGGATCATGTGGCGGGCCGAGCGCAGCGCCTCGGGATCGCTCTGCGCGACGTGCTGCTGGAGCCGTCCGCCGGCCTGCGGGGTGTAGCCGCCCCTGCGGCGCAGCAGCAGGACCGCCACGTCGTCGTCGCCACCGCGCTCGTCGACCACGTCGCACAGGTGGTCGGCGAGCAGCTGGAGGTCGTCCGGCCCGTGCCGTACGACCGCGGTCAGCCACTGCATGCCCTCGTCGAGATCGGAACCGGGCTGCTCGACGAGCCCGTCCGTGTACAGCAGCAGGGCCTGGCCCGGGTCCAGCTCCAGGATGGAGACGGGGTAGTCCAGCCGCCCGAACTCCGCCGAAAGGCCCAGCGGCATGCCTCCCTGGACGGGCACCCGGCGGCAGCTGCCGTCGGTGTCCCTCAGCAGCGGGTCGACGTGACCCGCCCGCACGATCTGCACCACGCCCGTCGCCAGGTCCGCCTCCAGGTAGGTGCAGGTGGCGAAGCGGTCGGTGTCCAGCTCGTGCAGGAAGACCGAGGCCCGCGCCATCACGGTGGCGGGGGTGTGCCCCTCGGCCGCGTACGCGCGCAGCACGATGCGCAGCTGCCCCATCACGGCGGCCGCGTGCGTGTCGTGCCCCTGTACGTCGCCGATGACGGCGCCCACGCGGCCGCCGGGCAGGGGGATGACGTCGTACCAGTCGCCGCCGATGTCCCGGCCGAGCCGGGCCGAGCGGTAGCGGACGGCGATGTGCGCCCCGGCCACCTGAGGGATCCGGCGCGGCAGCATCGCCTGCTGGAGGCCCTCGGCGAGGTCGTGCTCCTGCTCGAAGAGCATGGCGCGCTGGAGGCTCTGGGCGATGCTGCTGCCGAGCGCGACCAGGACGTTGCGGTCCTCGGAGGAGAAGCCGTACTTGTCGCTGTAGAGCAGCCCGAGCGCGCCGATGGGCCGGGCCTGGGCGATGAGCGGCAGATAGGCGGCGGAGGTGATGCCGAGGCCGCTGATGTGCGGCCAGAGGATGGGGTACGAGTCGGCGAAGTCCTCGGGCGACTCGATGAACCGCGGCGCGAGGGTGCGGATCACCTCGCTCATCGGGTACTGCTCGTCCACCCGGGTGTAGCGCGTTCCCGGCACGAAGGAGCCGTCCGGGCCGTCGGCGACCAGGTGGATGCGGCCCGACTCCAGCAGGCCCATGACGACGCTGGTCGCACCGAGGTGTTCGAGACCGTGCGAGTCGCGCAGGACGTCGATGACGTCCTGGACGGTGCGGGCGTGCGCGAGGGCTGCGGTGGTGGACTCCACGACGCTGGTCTGGCGGCGCCGCTCGGCGTCCACCTCGATGCGCGCGGTGGACTCGGTCAGTTCCTGGGTGGCGTCCCGGACGATGCCGATGATGCGGCGCGGGCGGCCGGTCTCGTCGCGCCGGATGAAGCCCTGGGTGTGGGTCCAGCGGAGGTTGCCCTCGCGGTCGCGGATGCGGAAGTACGCGCCGTAGTGGCTGCTGCCGCTCTTCAGCGCCTGGGTCACCATGCCGTCGAGGCGGATCGCCTCGCTCGGCGGGACGCGCGGGGCGAGGCTCTCGGGCCGCCCGTCGTACTCGTCGGCGTCCACCTGGAACACGCCGAGGGCGGCCTGGTCGAGGTGCATCAGCCCGGCGTCCAGGTCCCAGTCGAAGCTGCCCATGCGGTTGAGGGACAGACTCAGATCCGGGCGGGCGGGCCAGTCCTCGGGAAGCGACAGGGCATCCGCTGCCGGATCAACCATGGGGCCACTCTGCCATCATTTGTCGGCTTTTTCGACCGCGCGCGAGAGCGTGGGGAGCGTTCACGAAGGCCGTCAGCCCTCGTGGAGCTCCGGCTCGACGGCCGCGTTGTCCGGCCCCATGAGGTGTCCCTGGCCCTCGTCCTGGTCCGCCTCCTGACCCTGGTCCTGGTCCGCCTCCTGGTCCTGTACGCCTTCGCCTTCGCCGGCGTCCTGGGGGGCGCCGCCGCCGGCCTGGAACTCGGCCTCGGCTTCGGCCTCGGCTTCGACCTCGACCTCCGGCTCCGGCTCCGGGCCCGGGTCGAGGGGTTCGGGCGCCGCGGGCTGCGGCGCGGCGGGCTCGGGGGCCGGGGGCTGCGGCGCGGCGGGCTGTGGCGCGGCGGGCTGTGGCGCGGCGGATTGCGGTGCGGCGGGCTGGGAGGTGGCCGATTCGGGGGAGCTCGCGGCCGCGAGGACGCTTTCGTCGGTCACGATGCGGTCCTGCTCCCCCTCGGTGCCGGCCTTGCGCTCGATCAGCGTGTTGCTGACGACGCTGACGATGACCAGGCTGTCCACGACGTGGTGGGTGGCGTTGACGGTCACGACCCGTCCGGGGTCGAAGCCGGGCCAGGGCTGCCCCTTGTGCTCGACCGCGCCCTCCTCGGGGACCGGCGAGCGCAGCGGGCTGCCGGAGGCGCAGCGCACGCGCGGCGCACCGTACTCGTCCACCAGGACGGCGGTTCCGGCCTGGAGGACGGCCTGGAAGTCGGCTGCCGAGCCGTCGCGGTAACCGTGTCCGGTGACGCGGGTGTCGGAGCGCAGCACCACGGGCGTGAGGCCGTCCAGCCAGGCGGCGAGCCGGGTGTGGGCGACGCCGGCGGCCTGGGCGAAGGCGGCTGCCTTGGCGCCGTCCGAGGTGAGGAGGCGGGTCTGGCGGGCCACGTCGCAACTGGCGACCGAGCGCGCGCCGCCGTACAGGCCGGGGGTGGCGCCGGAGACGATGCCGGTCGCCGGTGCGGTGCCGGGCTCGGCCGACGGCGGGGAGCCGGGCGCGTCGGGTGAGGGCCTCACCGTGGAGGGGGTGAAGGGGGCGGGGCCGTGGGCGGAGACGGGCTGGAGCAGCACCTCGCCCGGCCCGGGAAGACCCTCCACCGCTCCGCCGCCACGGGGTTTCCCGCCGTCGCCGCCGCCACCGCAGCCGGTGGCCAGCACTCCAGCGGTGACGGTGGATGCGGCGAGCGTGGCGAGCGCGCCGTACCGGCGACGACGTGGGGTGGTACGCACGGAGGCCCTCCCGCCTTTCAACACTCGCTTCAACCTTGCTTGCCCGGGTTGCCCTGGTTGCCCTTTATGTCTGCCGGATCCGCCCTCACCCCGCAACCGGAAGCATCCGCCCTCCGCGGGACTTGAACGCGTTCAACGTAGCCTCTAGGCTCATTCCGAGAGTTGAACATGTTCAACCGAAGGGGAGGGGGTGGGTGCGTTGTCCGTGCTCGTCGGGCTGATCGTGGCCCTCGGCATGCTGGTGATCGTCCCGGCGGGTCTGCGCCTGATCGATCCGGAGGACGGCGGAGGGACGGCGGCCGTCCGGACGGTCTGGCCGCTGTTCGCGCTGCCGGGAGCGGCGTCGCTGTGGTTGCCGCGCGGCATCGCCGCCACCGCGCTCGCCTGCTGCTACGCGGTCGGCACCGTGCTCCTGGCGCTGCACGCGCCGGGCCGCCTGGTCCGTACGCCCGCGTCGGCGCCGCCGGTCCGGATCGCCGTGGCGACCGCGCTCGCGAGCCCGTCGGTCGCCGCGGTGGCGCTGGTCGCGGAGCGCCACGGGCACCCGCTGTTCGGCTTCGGCCTGGAGATCCTGGCGCTGACCGTGCCGCACTTCCACTTCGCCGGTTTCGCCGCCGCCCTGGTGGCCGGTCTCGTCTGCCGGGCCACGGACCGGCCCGCCGGGCGCTTCGCCGCGCTGAGCGTGCCGCTCGGCACCCTGCTGGTGCTGCTCGGCTACTTCCTGGACGACTGGGCCGAACTGGCCGGGGCACTCGTGCTCACCGCCGGCATGTGGGCCGTCGCCCTGCTCACCTGGCAGGATGTCCGGGGCGACGGGCCCGACCGGCTCACGAGAGCGATGCTCGCCGTCTCCGCCGCCGTCCTCGTGGCGACCATGCTGCTGGCGCTCAGCTGGGCACTCGGGGAGGCCACCGGACTCCCCCACCCCAGCCTGACCTGGATGGCCGCCACCCACGGCCTCGGCAACGCCCTCGGCTTCGCCCTCTGCTCGGTACTCGCCTGGCGACGCCTCGCCCGCACCACACCGCCCGCCCGCACCACACCTCCCGCCGGCGCCACCCCCGCCGGTGCCACACCCCCCGCCCGCGCCACACGCCTCAAGGAGCCCGTGGCATGACCCGCCTCATCCGCAGCCTCGCCACCGCCGGTACGCCCCCGCTCAGCTATCCCGAGGTCGGCGCCACCCGCACGCGCCCGCTCCCGGTCGGCTACCACCACCTGCGCGTGGAGGTGCCGATCGGCCGCGGCCGGGACGTCTTCCGCACGGCGGGCACGGCCGTCACCACCTGGCGCGTGCACCGCGCCTCGGGCGCCCGGATCCGCGCCGAGTCGCCGCGCGCGGAGCCCGGCGCCGGCGTCGAGGTCTCCGTGGGCCTGGGCCCGCTCCGCCTCACCGCGCCCTGCGAGGTGGTGTGGACGGTGTACGAGGACGACCGCGCGGGCTTCGCGTACGGCACCCGGCAGGGCCACCCGGAGCGCGGCGAGGAGTCGTTCGTCGTGGACCAGCGCGCGGACGGGTCGGTCTGGTTCACGGTCACGGCCTTCAGCCGGCCCGCCCGCTGGTACACGCGCGCGGGCGGACCGCTCGTCCCCGTAGTGCAGCGCTGGTACGCGCGGCGCCTCGGCCGGACGCTGCGAAAGATCGCGGCGGGATGATCCACGGCCGATACTGGAACCGATGGAGTGGTTCTGGTTCACCTCGTCCGACTACTGGCTGAGCAGACTGGTCTTCCAGCGGGCGCTCGCCGGGATCTACCTGGTCGCCTTCCTCTGCGCCGCGCTCCAGTTCCGCGCGCTGATCGGCGAGCGGGGCATGCTGCCCGTCCCCGCCTACCTGCGGCGCGTGTCGCCGCGCCGCGCGCCGAGCGTGTTCCACTGGCACTACTCGGACCGGTTCTTCGCCCTCTGCGCCTGGACCGGCGCGGTGCTCGCCGCCGCGCTGATCGCGGGGGCGGGGGACGCGGTGCCGCTCGCGGTGGCGATGCTGATGTGGGCGGTGCTGTGGGCGCTGTACCTGTCCATCGTCAACGTCGGACAGACCTGGTACGGCTTCGGCTGGGAATCGCTCCTCCTGGAGACCGGCTTCCTGGCGATCTTCCTCGGCAACGAACGCACCGCGCCGCCCGTGCTGATCCTGTTCCTGCTGCGCTGGCTGCTGTTCCGGGTGGAGTTCGGGGCCGGGCTGATCAAACTGCGCGGCGACCCCTGCTGGCGGGACCTGACCTGCCTGTACTACCACCACGAGACGCAGCCGATGCCCGGGCCGCTGAGCTGGTTCTTCCACCATCTCCCGAGGCCCCTGCACCGGGTGGAGGTGGCGGCCAACCACGTCACGCAACTGGTCGTCCCGGTGTTGCTCTTCACGCCGCAGCCGGTGGCGAGCGTGGCGGCGGGCATGGTCATCGCCACACAGCTGTGGCTGGTGCTCTCCGGCAACTTCTCCTGGCTGAACTGGATCACGATCGTGCTCGCCGCCTCCGCCGTGGACGGCTCCCTCGTCGCCGACCCTCCCGCGCTGCCCGCTCCCCCGCACTGGTACGGGATCCTCGTCCTCGCCGTCACCGCCCTGGTGCTCTTCCTCAGCCGGCGCCCGGTGCGCAACCTGCTCTCCCGCCACCAGGCGATGAACATGTCCTTCGACCCCCTGCACCTGGTCAACACCTATGGCGCGTTCGGCACGGTCGGCCGCGTACGCCACGAGATCGTCGTCGAGGGGACGGACGAGCCGGTCCTCCACGCGGGGACGGTGTGGCGGGAGTACGAGTTCAAGGGCAAGCCCGGCGACATCCGCCGGCTGCCGCGCCAGTTCGCCCCGTACCACCTGCGGCTGGACTGGATGATGTGGTTCGCGGCGCTGTCCCCCGCGTACGCCCACTCCTGGTTCGGCGGGCTGGTGGAGCGGCTGCTCGACGGGGACCGGGACACGCTCCGGCTGCTGCGGCGCAACCCCTTCCCGGACGCACCGCCGGTCGTCGTCCGCGCACGGCTCTACCGGTACCGGTTCACGACCTGGCGCGAACTGCGCGCCACGGGCGCCTGGTGGCACCGGACGTACGTCCGCGAGTTCATGCCGCCGACGCGGCTCGCCGGTGCGGACGAACGGGAGCGGTGACGACACGCGCGTGCCCTCCGGCGGAAGACGGAGGGCACGCGGGCGAAGCGTGTGAAGCGGAATCCGGCTCAGTCGATGCCGGGCAGGATGTGCGGCTCGGCGAGGTCGTCCTCGTATCCGGCCAGGCGGATGGGGGCCGAACGGGCCCACACTTCGAGGCTGCCGAGCGTGTCCGATGGACCGGACCCGTCGCCGTCTCTCGCCGAACGCTCTTCCTGCTTCGTCAGTTCTGGTGTCACCGCGCACTCCTTCGTGTCGCGAACCTATGAGGACATAGCTGCCGATCGGTCGCGGTGGCGCCGGTACTGGGGCGGGACCGCAGCCTTGGTGGCAGGCCTTGTCCCCGGGTCGGCCTGAAGGGGGTTTCGTGGATCCCTGTCGGCCGACCGTCGCTCCAGGTTAACCAAATGAGCACGCCTGCGCTCGATGGAACGCGTCACATAGGCAGGTTCCGGACACTCCGCAAGCATCCGGTCACCGGACGGCGATCACCAATTGGCGGGCGCGTAGTCCTTGAGGAAGCAGCCGTACAGGTCCTCGCCCGCCTCGCCGCGCACGATCGGGTCGTAGACCCGGGCCGCGCCGTCGATCAGGTCGAGCGGGGCGTGGAAGCCCGCCTCGGCGAGCCGGACCTTGTCCGGGTGCGGCCGCTCGTCGGTGATCCAGCCGGTGTCGACGGCGGTCATCAGGATGCGGTCGGACTCGAACATCTCCTGGGCGCTGGTGCGCGTGAGCATGTTCAGGGCTGCCTTGGCCATGTTGGTGTGCGGGTGCCCGGCGCCCTTGTAGCCGCGGCTGAAGACGCCCTCCATCGCGGAGACGTTCACCACGTACGTACGCCGGGCCGGGGAGGCCGCCATCGCCGACCGCAGCCGGCTGATCAGGATGAAGGGCGCGGTGGAGTTGCACAGCTGCACTTCGAGGAGCTCGACCGGGTCGACCTCGGAAACCGTCTGGATCCAGCTGTTGGTGTCCGCCAGGTCGGGCACCAGGCCGCCCGCGTCGATCGCGGTGCCCGCGGCGATCCGCTCCAGCGACGCGGAGCCGCTGACAAGAGCGAGCTCTGCCACCTCCTGGGCGGACAGCCCGCTGCCGTTGCGCGACGACGGCAGGGCCGCCATCGTCTCCACGGCGCCGCTGCCGAAGGTGCCGATGATCTCGGCGGGCGGCAGCTCGCCGGCCGGCAGCGGCGCGGACTCGGCGGCGACGAGCTCGCGGTAGGCGCCCGGCGAGCGGCGCACCGTCTGCGCGGCGTTGTTGATCAGGATGTCCAGCGGGCCCTCGGCGGCGACCGAGTCGGCGAGCGCGACGACCTGGGCCGGGTCGCGCAGGTCGATGCCGACGATCTTCAGCCGGCCGATCCACTCGTCGCTGTCCGGCATCGCCTTGAAGCGGCGGATGGCGTCCTTGGGGAAGCGGGTGGTGATGGTGGTGTGGGCACCGTCACGCAGCAGCCGCAGCGCGATGTACATGCCGATCTTGGCGCGGCCGCCGGTGAGCAGTGCGCGGCGGCCGGTCAGGTCGGTGCGGGCGTCGCGGCGGGCCCGGTTCTCGGTGGCGCACTTCGGGCACAGCTGGTGGTAGAACGCGTCGACCTCGACGTACCGGGTCTTGCAGATGTAGCAGGAGCGGGGGCGCTGGAGGATGCCCGCGATCTCGCCGCTCACCGAGGAGGAGGGCAGCAGGCCCTGCGTCTCGTCGTCGATGCGCTCGGCGGAGCCGGTGGCGGTGGCCTCGGTGACCGCCTTGTCGTGGGCGGTCTTGGCGGCCCGGCGCTCCTGGCGGCGGCGCTGCTTCACGGTGCGGTAGACACCGGCCGTGGCACGGCGGACGGCGATCGCGTCCGGGTGGTCGACCTCCAGCTTGTCGAGCTCCTCGAGGACGCTCAGGCAGACGGCCAGACGCTCGGGGTCGATGCCCGGCCCGTACGCCTGGTTCTCTTCAGTCACCGTCATGGCCTCTTCGGTTCCTCGATCACTCGTCTGGCACGTTTCAAAAGCCGAACTTTACGTCAGCGCGGGCCCTCGCCGCCAAACGGCCCTCTCGTACTCCCGTACTCCATCGGGAGTACGACCGATGGAGTGCTCAGGGACGACGACGGGAACGATCTAGGGCGCCATCGTGGGGGCATGAGCCTCCTCGCCCTGTCGGTGCTGTTGTCGCTGGTCTCCGCGGTCGCCTACGCGGCCGGGGCGATCACGCAGGAGCGCGTCGCGTCGCGCCCGGATGCGCCGGCGCGCTGCGCCGTCTGGTGGGCGGCGGTGCTGCTGAACGGGCTCGGCGCGCTGCTGCACGTCGTGGCGCTGGCGTACGGGCCGCTGAGCCTGGTGCAACCGCTGGGCGCGCTGACGATCGTGTTCGCGCTGCCGCTGGCCGCGCTCTTCACCCGGCGGCGGGCGGGGGCGGCCGCTTGGCGCGGCGTGGTGATGGCGACGGCGGGGCTGGCCGGGCTGCTCGCGCTGACGGGGCAGGCCGGGGCGCGGTCGGTGGACGGCGGGGCCCGGCTGCTGCTGGCGGGGCTCGGCGCGGGGACGGTGGCCGTGCTGTACGCGGCGGCGCGGGGCCTGGCCCGGCGGCCGGGGGTGCGCGGTGTGCTGCTGGCCGCCGGGGCGGGCGTGGCGTTCGGGACCGCGTCGGTGTTCACGAAGACCGTCGCGGCCGGCTTCGTCTCGGTCGGCTTCGTCGCGCGCGACCCGCTGGGCCGGTGGCCGAGCCTGCTGACGGTCGCCGTGTTCGCGGCGGCCGGGCTGGCGCTGTCGCAGGCGTCGTACCGGGGCGCGGGGCTGACGGCGCCCCTGGCGACGGTCACCGTGGTCAATCCGGTGGTGGCCGCCGCCGTGGGGCTCACGCTGTTCGGCGAGGAGTTCCGGTACGGCGTGCCGGGAACGGTGCTGGCGCTGGGCTGCGGGGTGGTGGCGGCGGGCGGCCTCGTCCTGCTGAGCACGGTTCCCGGCGGGGGGTCAGAGCCGGACGCCACCCGACCTGAGGTACGCGAGGGGGTCGATGTCGGAGCCGTACCCCGGCCCCGTCCGCACCTCGAAGTGGAGGTGCGCTCCGGTGCTGTTGCCGGTCGATCCTGAACGGGCGATCCGCTGGCCGCTGTTGACGCGCTGCCCTTCCCGGACGGTGAGCGCGGACAGGTGGGCGTACTGGCTGTACCTGCCGTCGTCGTGCCGGATGACGACCTCGTAGCCGTACGCGCCGCCCCACCCGGCGGACACCACCCGCCCGGGCGCCACGGCCTTGACGGCGGTGCCGGTGGGGACCGGGAAGTCGACGCCGGTGTGGTAGCCGCTGGACCAGGAGGAGCCCGCCTTGCGGTACGCGGTGCCGGGGTTGGCCTCGACGGGGGCGCTGAAGCCCACGCTCCGGGGCTTCGCGGCGGAGGCGGGCTTGGCGGCCGGCTTGGCCGCGGGCTTGGCGGCCGGCTTCTTCGCGGCCGGGGGCTTGGGCGCGGGCCGTGGCGCGGGCCTCGTGGCGGGCTTCTTCGCCGCCGGTTTCGACGGGGCCGGCGGCTTCGCGGACGGGGTGGCCGGCGGCTTCGCCGGCGCCGTACGCAGCGTCAGCTTCTGGCCCGGCATGATGAGGTCCGGATCGCCGCCGATGACCGCGCGGTTGGCGGCGTACAGGCCCCGCCACCCGCCCTTGACCTTCCGCTCCTCGGCGATGCCGGAGAGCGAGTCGCCGCGCGCCACCGTGTAACTCTCGCGCTGCCCGGGCACGGTGGTGGGCGTCGCGGGGGCGGAGCGTGGCCTGGCGGGCGGCGTGGCGCGGCTCGTGGCGGGTGCCGCGGCCTTCGCCTGCGGCGCGATGTCCGGCGCTTCGCCGCCCCGGGTGAGGCCCGCCTTCACCGAGCAGGTGGGCCAGGCGCGCGGACCCTGCCCCTTGAGCACCTTCTCGGCGACGGCGATCTGCTGGTCCTTGGTGGCGAGGTCGGCGCGCGGGGCGTAGCGCGTGCCGCCGTACGCCTCCCAGGTGGACTGGGTGAACTGCAGCCCGCCGTAATAGCCGTTGCCGGTGTTGATCTTCCAGTTGTTGGTGGACTCGCAGGCCGCGACCTTCTCCCAGACGTCCACGGACGCCGCGTGCGCCGCGCCCGCCCCGAGGAGCGGGAGCGCCATTCCGGCACCGCCCGCCGCGACGGTGAGCGACGCCTGGTTGATCCGGCTCGGCTGGTACCGGCGGTGTCGTCCGCGTACGGCCATGGTCCCCAATCCCCCCTTGCCTTGCACACAGCGGCAGGCGCCCAAGCTATGGGCAGCGTCGGGCGGTGACAAGGGGGCATGCGTGGCACGGCGGGGCGCTCAAAAACCCGTTCGTGCCGAACGGGTCGGCCCGGCTCAGGGCTAGCCCTGATGTGCCCCGGGGCGCGGACCCCTAGATTCGGTGTCGCGGGTCGGCGGGCACCGCGAAGTCGCGACTCCTGGACGGGGGAAGGGTGTTGCGGCCGCGTGCCCGCCGATGACCGCGCTGATGACCACGAAACGGGGGAAGCTCCACATGAACAGGACCAGGAAGCTCGTTCGCAGCGCCACCGTGGGGATCGTGTCCATCGGCCTGGCCGCGGTGACGCTGTCGGGCGCCACGACCGCCAGCGCCGGCAGCAACGGCAACAAGCTCAAGGTGCACACCACCTATGCCGACCAGATCCAGCTCGAGGGGTACAACCAGCACGGCGACAAGGTCACCACGCGCTGGATCGCCACCCCGGATGCCTGGACCTGGGTCCACGGCTGGTGGTGGAAGGGCAACGTGAAGGTCAAGGGCACCGGCATCTACAAGGGCAAGAAGGTGTCCAAGACCGTCACCTGCTTCGTTCCCGGCGAGGCGGCCGACGACTGGATCAACTGCCGCGCGCTGTGATGCGCCTCTGACGCTCCCGTGTGCGCCGGGGGACCGTACGTGAGGGGGCCACGTACGGGCGGCGGGGGGACGCGGCCGGACGGCGTGGCGCGGGCTCTGCGAGCCCACGCCCGTCGCGCCGGCCAGCCGCGTCTGCGACGTCCGTGTGGCCGCGGCACGCACCGCCACACACGGCTTCGTCAGGCCTGGAGGTACGCCAGGACGGCCCGGACCCGCCGGTGCTCGCTCGGGTCGGGTTCGAGGTGGAGCTTGGTGAAGATGCTGCGGACGTGGGTCTCCAGCGTCTTGGCGGCGATGTGCAGGCAGGCGCTGATGCCCTCGTTGGAGCGTCCCTCGGCCATCAGGGCCAGGACCTCGCGCTCGCGAGGAGTCAGCGTCTCCAGCAGACAGGCCGGGCCGGGGCGGCGCATCAGCCGTGCCACGACCTCCGGGTCGAGGACGCACTCGCCGCAGGCCACCCTCTTCAGTGCGTCGAAGAGCTCCTGCGCGTCCGTGACGCGTTCCTTCAGCAGATAGCCCACGCCCCGACCGTCGCGGGTCAGCTCCTCGAGCACGCTGCCCGTCTCGACGTACTGGGACAGCAGCAACACCCCTGTGCCGGGCCGGCGCAGGCGGATGGCCCGCGCGGCCCGCAGGCCCTCGTCGGTGTGGGTCGGCGGCATCCGGATGTCGAGGACCACCACGTCGGGCCCGGTCTCGGCCACGAGCTCCACGAGCCCCTCGGCGTCACCGCGCTGCGCGACCACGGTGATGCCGCAGTCCTCCATCAGGCGGGCCAGGCCCTGCCGCAGCAGAGCGGAGTCCTCGGCGAGGATCACGCGCACGGCAGCTCCGCCTCGATCCGCGTGCCGACCCCGGCCGGGGAGCTCACCCGCAGGCTGCCGCCGACGGCGGCCACCCGGTCCGCCAGCCCGCGCAGGCCGCGGCCCTCCGGATCGGCCCCGCCGACGCCGTCGTCCACCACCTCGACCACCACCCACAACCCTTCCCGGCGCACGGTGACCGTCACCGCCCGCGCCCCCGAGTGCTTACCCGCATTGGACAGGGCCTCGCTGACCACGTAGTACGCCGTGGCCTCCACCAGCTCCGGCAGCCGGACCGGATCGGCCATCACCACCACCGGTACCGGCGACTCGTCGGCCAGCCCGGTCAGTGCCGCACGCAGTCCTTCGCGCGCGAGGACGGCCGGGTGCAGCCCCCGGGCCAGCTCCCGCAGCTCCGTCAGTGCCGTGCGCAGCGTCTGCTCGGTCTCGTCGACCGCGGCGCGCAACTGCGGGTCGCGGCCCCACTGGGTGCCGATCCGCCGGAGCCCCATGAGCGCGAACACCAGCCGGCCCTGCGCTCCGTCGTGCAGGTTCCGCTCCAGGCGCCGCCGCTCCTGCTCCTCCGCGGACAGCAGGCGCAACTGCAACTCCCGCGCCCGCTCGGCGTTCCGTGCGGCCCGTTCGGCGAGCTGCATGGTGCGCAGGCACAGCCCCACGGACGCGGAGACCGCTTCGAGCAGCTCCGGTTCCTGCACGAGCGCCCGGTCGTGCACCAGCACGGCCGGCGGCGTACAGCCGGGTCCGAGCGGTGTCACGGCGGCACCGGCGCCCGGGCGGCCCCGCGACGCCGGCCCGCCGATCGCGCGCCCTTCGGGGTCGGTGTACAGCCCGGACACGGTGGCGTGCGGGATCCCGAGCCGCAGCGTCGGGTCGCCCAGGACCTCACGCAGCGCCGTCTGCAGCTGGGACGGCGTCGGGTCGGGCCCGGCGGCGATGACCAGGTTCCCGACGTCGGCGCGTCGCAGGCGTATCCGGAACAGTCCCACCAGGAAGGCCACGGGAAGCGCGACCTGTGCCAGGTCCGACAGCACCAGGGGCAGCAGTTCGCCGCCGCGCAGCAGCCCGGGGCGGAGGACGTACAGCACCTCCCAGCCGACGAAGGCGACCGCGATCGCCAGCGGCACGGCGACCGGCACCAGGACGCGGCGGTACGCGGGACTCCCCGCCAGCCACCGGCTCACCATCAGCACCGCCACCCATAGCGTGAGCGCGGCTCCCACCCATCGGTAGGCGAGGTCGACACCGGCGAACACGGCGGGATCGCGCACGAGGAGCAGCGCGTTGCCGCGGCAGTCGTCGCACAAGAGGTACGAGCTGCCCGGGTCGGCCGCCGGGTCGTAGCTCAGGGCCCGCACGAGTCCGCCCACCGCCACCAACGTGTACGCGGTGCCCACCGTGATCCGGGCCCGGCGCGGCGCCACCCGCCCCTCGGGGAAGGCCAGCAGCAGGTGGGCCAGTACGGCGAGGTTCAGCGCCTCCCACCAGGCCCCCACGCCGATCAGCACAGGCTGGTCGAAGCCCTGCAGGTTCCCGATGAACCAGGTGAGCCCCTCGGCGAGCATCAGCCGCCCGGTGCCGTTGGCGGGCCGCCGCCAGAGCGCGATGAGGCCCGCGGTCGCGTAGGCGAGGCCCGTCAGCACGTCGACGACCACCGCCGACGGCTCGGCGCCCGTACGCGCGTACCCGACCGTTCCGACGGCGCCGGCGGCCGCCGCGGCGACCGCCCATGCCACCAGCCGCCCGGCCTCGCGGCTCGCTCCAGGCCTGTGTTCCACCCCAGCGTCCCCCGCGTATTCCGACCGTGCTCACGCCGGTCGCCATTGTGTCATCGTCGGTGGTGGCCGCCGCGCGGGGAGGGACGGCTACACGGCACCGAGGAAGCCGGGGTCGGCCCCGTCGAGCTGCCGGCAGGAGGCGCGGCTCACACCGAGGAGCTCGGCCATCGGCACCGCGCGCCGGGTGGCGGCCGACAGGTCACGCCGGGCCTCGGCCGTCCACAGGGGCGGGAAGAAGGACAGCCCCTGCCCGGCGGTCAGTGCGCGCACCTCGTCGTGCCAGCCCGGCCAGCGCAGTGTCCCGTAGAACTCCTCGAGCGCACCGGAGAGGATCCACGACAGCCATGCCCCGTGTCCGGCGCCGAGTGCCTCCCAGCGGAGGGAGTCGGGCGCGAAGTACACCACCTCGCCGGGTGCCCCGGGCCGTCCGGCCTCCTCGGGCGCGGCGCCGTTGACGGCGAAGACGCCGCCGAGGACGTCGTGCGCGATGACCAGCCCCGCCTCGGCCTGCCAGGCGGCCTCGAACGCCGCGGGGAAGCCGTTGACCCGGGCCAGGGTCGGCAGCCCCTGGGGGTTTCCGGGCGCGGGGCTTCCGTAGACGCGCAGCCAGCCGTGGTCGAGCACCAGCCCGCCGCAGTGCAGGACGAAGGCGCCCAGGTAGGACCTGGCTGTGATCTGCAGTTGCAGGAGCGCGGCGCGTCCCGCCTGGCCATCGCCGGGCACGACGTCCACCGGCACCCGGCCGGAGTCCAGCTCCTGCCGGATCTCGGGCCAGGCGGGGTCGTCTACGTCGATCAACTCGGGCAGCTCACGCACCGCCGCATCCTCGCACGGCCGCCGGTCAGCTCATCGGGCCGGGCTCCGGTTCCGGCCCCGGCACGGGATCGGGTCCGGGCGGCTTCGGCACCGGATCCGGCGCCGGCCCGGGCGGCGGCGGCCCCGGGTGCGGCGGCGGTGCCGGTACGGGACCGGGCGCGGGGCCCGGCTCGGGCCCCGGCGGCCCGGGCTGGGGCACGGGCGTCGGCGGCACCGGGTCGGGCGGCACCGGGCTCGGCGGCGTCGGCGACGGGGGTACGGGGTCGGGGGTCGGCGGATTGGTCATGGCGTCCATCCCCTCGGTGATCGAGCGGGCCCGGTCGGGCGGGCCCGTCCAGCCTCTCGCGCTGCGCGTTCCCCGGCGCGCGCGGATCACTCATCAGGGTGGCGACCGCCGCCGCGCGCCCCGACCGGGTCCGGCCGCTCAGCCCCGCGCGGCGGGAACGGCGTGCGGGCTGCGCGCGGTGTCGCTCCCGGGCACGGGCGCGGAGGCGTCGGAGCCGAGCTCCACGATCCGGTTCGCGGCGTCGACGTGCACCACCCGCGGCACGAGCGAGCGGGCCTCTGCGTCGTCGACCTGGGCGTAGCTGATCAGAATGACCAGATCCCCGGGGTGCACGAGGTGCGCGGCGGCCCCATTGATCCCGATGACCCCGGAGCCGCGCTCACCCTCGATGACGTACGTCTCCAGTCGCGCGCCGTTGTCGATGTCGACGATGTGCACGAGCTCGCCGGGGAGGAGGTCGGCGGCCTCCATCAGGTCGGCGTCGACGGTGACCGATCCCACGTAGTGCAGGTCGGCCTGGGTGACGGTGGCGCGGTGGATCTTGGACTTGAACATGGTGCGCAGCATGTTGGACTCCTGGAAGACGGCTCCCTGCCTGCTTTGCGCAGGTCAAGGGCGGTCTTCACTGTACACCGGCACACGTCGGACTCGACGGCTGTGAGGAACATCGCTGCACGCTATGGAGCGCCATCGCGATCAGCGCCATGAGTCTCCCAAGGCACAGCAGGCAGAGCCGGAAGCCGGGAAAGGGTCAGCAGCAGATCGTCGCGTCGGTACTCGATGCCGGCTGCCAGCAGGACGCGGGTGTGGTGGTCCAGTGCTTCGATGAGACTGTCCGGCAAGCCGACGGCGACGGGAATGCGCCAGGCGTCCTTGAGGAGGGCAGGGATGTCCTGCTCGTTCACGCGCAGGTGCGTGTGAACCAGCCACGGTTCGACGGACCTCATCGGTCCGCGCACCGAGCGGTCGTGCTTGCCCAGGATCCGGTTGCCGGCCAGCTGCAGAGCACGCAGCACAGCCATCTCGGAGACTGCGGTGATCAGCACCGCGCGGTCTTCCGCATCCATCGGCGTCGCTCAGCTCCTTGCTGGCCTTCCGTGACGGCCCCGCGGCCCCAGGGCGTGTCGGATCGGCTCTGTACACGGCCGCGCTCCCGGTTGTGTCAGGGCCGCTGGCCGGCGCCCCACGCTCTGTGGTCACCGGCCGCGGACGCGCGCTGCGCGTTCCTGCTCTTCAGCCTCACGGAGCAGCTCCCGCTGCTGTGAGCGGCCCGCTGCTGCCACCGCCTGCAGCACTGGGACACGATCGGCGAGGGCGGTGAAGTATTCAAGAAGCTCGGAGTGCACGCGTGAGCGATCTCCCCACCAGGTGTCGTACCAGCCAGCGGCCGCAGCGATCTTCTCCGCGCGCACCCCCCGCTCCAGTAGAAGCGGACCGATCTGTTCCAAGGCTGTGTTGCGCTGTCCGGCTAGGGCCTCCACCAGCTTGTCAGGGGTGACGGCGTACTCGTCGAGCAGTTGCCGGGCCAGCTCGATGTCCGAGTTGACGAGATGGATCAGGGCACTGGGGCCGATGCGAGGCAGACCGATGCACCGAGAGGCCAGCCGTAGCCGGTGCGGGCGGGGCAGGCGGGCCAGGATGCCATCATCATTATGAGGAAGAGGTGAGGCATACCAGCCCTGGTCGGTCACGTCCTGCAGCCGTCGGCAGAACCACCCTTCGAAGGTGTCGGCGTCATGCTCGGCGATGTAGGCGAGTACCTGGCCGGCTCTCCACTGGTTGTGCTGCGCTAGGTGATCGATGCGCATCCTGTGAATGGCGGTGCGCCACGCAGCCTGCCAGTCAGGGGGCAGGGTGGGTCCGTGCCGTGCGCCCATGCCGAAGCTGACCGCTGCGCTCGCGGCGATGGCAGGTTCGGCATGGACGAGCAGCCGATGCATGACGTCATCCGCCTCGCGGTGGAAAAGCATGTCTAGACGAACCGCGTCCTCGGCTCGCATCGACTCGATCACCAGCTCCCCCGTCCGGTCCACCACGCCGCGCACAAGGACCGCACTGATGGCAGCCGGCCGAGTGCGAGCGTCGTCCAGGGCTGCACGCAACACGGCCAACGGCACTGCGTCGGGGTCCGTACTGAGCCATCGCGTCAAGGCGACACTCAGCAGCGTCCTGCATCCCGACGCGGCCGCCTCTCGGTACCACGCAGCCGGGTCAGCCATCAGTTCGCCCAGGCGGACGGCCGTCAGATGACCGGTGTGGTCGCCGACCAGGCGTGCCTGTTCCGCCAGTTCATCGAAGCGGACCACTCCTGCGGCAGGACCCAGTTCCGCCAGCTTTGTCGCCAAGGCTGCGGCGTGGGAGGAAACCTGCTCAGCGGCGGTCTCGTAGTCGTCTGTGAAGTCGATGCCTCCCCATTCGCAGAAGGACTGCAGGTCCGGCTCGATGTCGAAGACGGGCAGCTCATACCCTGCCGCGCGGGCGCGGTTACGGATGTGGGCGAGTTCTCGGTGGGCACGCAGCGCTGTGCCAGCACTGCGCTGCAGGAGCGGGTGGAGGGTGTCCAGGATACGGCGGCCTCCCTCGGCACCGTACTGCATCTGCTTGGTCGAGGGAGTCTGGCCCTTGAGGGCGACGCCGAGGCCAAGACGGATCCATCCCAGCGCCATGTCCAGCAGGGCTATCAGCGCGTGGGGCGGACAGGGCACTCTGTCGCCGCCGGACGCATCGCTGGTCAAGAGCAGTACTACTTGCTCCCACAAGCGGAGCAGGCCGAATAGATTGTCAGCGGCATCGATGCCGTTGGCGATGGTGACCGTGTTCAGCGCGCCGGGGTCCTGCCAGTTCCCTGACACCTCGACGCTGAAGATGCCGGCCAAAGCTTCGGTGGCCACGCACCACTGTTCTTCGGTTCTGCAGCAGTTGCGGATCCAGTCGAGCACAGCACCCAGCAGACGCCTGCGGATGTCGAGGGACGTGCCGAAGTCGGGATCGATGACACCCGCCAAGTCGCCGAGCACCCGCAGCGGATGATCCGGGGTGGAGTTGCGGCGTCGCCTGTCACCCACGGCCAAGGCCAGCAGGCCCTTGATCGCTTCAGGTAGTAGGAACTGGCGTGCGCTTTGGATCAGTTGGCCGACCGCTGCGTCACCGATGGGGTCGACAGCTATCCCGTATGCCTGGTCCGGTTCCCGGGGAGCCGCCAGGACGACCAAGGCCGCGTTGGTGGCGAACTCGGCTGCAGAGGCGTCCAGACGTGCGTACTGTGCGACCACGGCGAAAGTGCTGGTGTCCCAGGACGTGGCGGCCGGCAGCGATCGGACCCATGTCTCAGCCTGGTCCCGTGCCCGTTGGGAAGAAGACACTTCAGCCGCGGACATCACCGCCGACGCCAGGCTCAGTGCATGGTCGGGGAAGGCTGCCGCCAGCGTGGCCCACGGTCGTCGAACTGGTGTGGTGAAGAACCAGCGTGCCACCAAGGCCGCTCGCAGGACCGGCTGCAAGTGCCAGATGTCGTCGCGGCACTCCACCAAGCCGTTGTGCGCAAGACCCTCAACCATGCCCGAGAGCTCAGCCGGAGCCACCCCAACCAAGGGTGCGAGTGCGTACAGCGTCTCCGGCGATGCGCCCCCCAGTGCTGCCACGCAGGCGAGCGCATCCAGCACCGTGTGCGAGGAGGTCACCTCGCGCAGATACCTCTCGACGTGTGCCACATGCGCCCTACCACTGAAGACGTCCCGGCCTTGGCCGCGGGCCAGCGACTCGCACAGCACCAGCGCCCAGCCCGGTCTGCCGTCCGCCTGATCGAGTACGGCGGTCCGGGAACGGTGCCCGGTGACTCCTGCGGACGTCACCAGGACGTTCATCTCCGCCCGTTCAAGGAGGCCCACGTCGACGACTACCGCTTCAGGCAGCCATCCTCGTACCTCGTCAAGCTGGTCCGGCCAGGTCGTCGTCACGACGGAGAACGCCAAACCCGTCTGTCGACGCGCGTGCCTGAGGGCACGTACCGCATCAGGGCGAACATGCGCATCGTCCACGACCACTGCTTCCGGCGTCGTCAGCTGCAGGTCGTCATGCAAATAGCCCAGCGCCGTGGGCTCGAAGTACAAAGCTCGATCACCCAACTGACCGGTCAGCCGTGTCTTCCCCACTCCCGGGACTCCGACGACCACCACGTCACGGCCGGCGTCGACCGCGGCAGACAGGGCATCGACCTCCTCCTGCCTGCCCACCAGCGGGGGCAGGCATATACCCATCGGCGTGTCCAAGGGCGCTTCGAGTAGGGCACCCAGACGGCCCTCGATCCCCAGCAGACTTCTGCGCCAGGCTGCGTCCTGTACCAGCTCGCGAACAAACCAGTCCTGGCCGTAGACATGCGCAGGAGGTAGTCCCCGGTCGGAGCACAGCGTGTAGAGGGCTTCGCGCGTACGGGCATTGACGGGCTGTGAACAAGCCACCACCACGAGGTCGACCCGCAAGCCTTCCTGCTGCATTCGCCGCAGACCGTTGCGCACGTTGGCTACCGGATCACCGGTAGTGACCATAAGACGTCCCCGTGCCTGAGAGTCTGTGCCGCCGGAAGGGAAGTAGATATCTGCGTCACGGCCGAAGTCGTGGCCGCCCTCGACCGCCGACAGCCCCGGATACCGGGACTGCAACAGGGCACAGGCACACCGCTCGAACTCCGTCGGATGGACAGCCTCGTTGAGAGCCTGCCGAACGCGCGCTGGAAGGTTCACAACCCCACATATTAGGCATCGCCGTACCGTCACGGGCGAGTAACGGTAATGGACCACCACGGTGAAACGACACTGTCGGCAGTTGCTGCCATGTGCAGCCCGACGTAGCCACGAACACGATCGCCGCCAGGACCTCTCGGTCGCCGTGCCGACGTCGACCACCCCCTGAGGGCCGCGACGGCGCTTCCAGCAAGCCGCTCAACGACGCCTACGACCTGTCGCGCCTACGCCTCGCTTGAGCAGTCGGTCTCAGCCCACGTCGCCCGGAGGTCACGGCAGACAATGGTGAGTGTGCCGTCCCAGCAGGCGATCTCGTGGGTGCAGCCGTCTTGGTGCGGCAGGATCTCGTCGAGCATCACAGCCCCGAGGTTGGTCCCGCGGCCCTCGTCGGCGGGATCGATGATGAAGTTGGACACCCCTGTGTAGCGGATGACGAGGTCTTGGTCGTGCTTCCAGCAGTTGTGCTGGAACTCGACCTCGACCTCCTCACCACCGGCACCCCGGACGGCCCGAAGCGTCAGGTCCTTCACACATCGCCTGCTGCGGAAGTCGTAGTGATCCGTATCAGTGGCGAAGGACCGGGCACCCGGCGGCAGATCACCAGAGATCAAGGGCAGATGCTTCAGGTAGCGAGCCGGGTCCAAGACCCCTGACAGGTCGCCGACCTGCGCGTCGAGATTGACGTACTCCATCGGCCTTCGCCCCCGCTCGTGGCTTCCTGCTGGCCGATGAATCGTCGCATCGGCCATGACAGGTGTGCACGTGGCGGGCCACTGCGCCGGGCGCGAGCGGGTAGCGCTCAGAGGGCCGGCGCAGGGGCCGGAGCCCGGGACCGGTCGGCTCAGCCGCCGCTCTTGCGCCTGAACGACCGCTGGCTCGCGGCGGGGCCGTGCGCCGCGCGCACCTTCGAGGCATCCCGGTTGGCGGCGACATCCGCCGCGTCCGCCTGCGCACCGCGCTTGCGCGCCAGGGCTTCGCGGAACTTGCGCTTGAGGTCGTACGTACCGTCGCTGTCCGGCGCCAGCGGGGACGTCTCGGGGGCAGCCGGCTCCGAACCTTCGGTAGTAACGGGCTCTGCGGTCATGGTGACCTCCTGGGTTCGGGGGTGGGCAAGCACAGCTTGTCATGCCGGGCGCAGTGGGAGCGCCGGCAACGGCATCGGAGACAGTCCGACGGCTCTCAGCCGTTGCGACGCACGAGGGCCGCCTTGCGGGCCTCGGCCAGCTTGCGGGCCTCGCCGGCCTTGCGGGACTTGCCACCCGCGGCGCGGGAGGCGTCCTTGCTGGTGCCGAGGCCGCGGAAGGGAGCGTTGCCGTTCTTGGGGCGGGGGGCGGCGGGCGCGCCGTCGAGCGGGGTGCCGGAGGGAGCCTTGGCGCCGGTGATCCGGCTCAGTTCCGCCTCGCCCGAGCGCACCTTGGTGACGGTCGGCGCGATGCCGGCCTCGGCCATGACGCGGCTCGTCTCGCGGCGCTGGCCCGACAGCACGAGTGTGACCACGCTGCCGGACTCACCGGCGCGGGCGGTGCGGCCGGCCCGGTGCACGTAGTCCTTGGGGTCGGTGGGCGGGTCGACGTTGACCACGAGGTCGAGGTCGTCGACGTGCAGGCCGCGGGCCGCGACGTTGGTCGCCACCAGGACGGTGATCTGGCCGTTCTTGAACTGTGCCAGGGTCCGTGTGCGCTGCGGCTGGGACTTGCCGCTGTGCAGGGCCCCGGCGTGCACCCCGTTGGCCCGCAGGTGCCGGGTGAGCTGGTCGACGGCGTGCTTGGTGTCGAGGAACATCAGGACGCGGCCGTCACGGGCGGCGATCTCCGTGGTGACGGCGTAGCGGTCGGGGCCGTGCACGACCAGGACGTGGTGTTCCATCGTCGAGACCGTGCTCGCGGAGGGGTCGACCGAGTGGACGACGGGGTCGTGGAGGTAGCGGCGGACCAGCTGATCGACGTCGCGGTCCAGGGTGGCCGAGAACAGCATCCGCTGGCCGTCGGGGTGTACCTGGTCGAGCAGGTCGACGACCTGCGGCAGGAATCCCAGGTCGCACATCTGGTCGGCCTCGTCCAGGACGGTGATCCTCACCCGTCCCAGGCGGCAGGCGTTGCGCTCGATCAGGTCGTGCAGGCGTCCGGGGGTGGCGACGACCACCTCCGCGCCCTGGCGCAGTGCGGCGACCTGCCGGCCGATCGAGACGCCGCCGACGACTGTGGCCATCCGCAGCCGCAGTGCCTCGGCGTACGGCGTCAGTGCCTGGGTGACCTGCTGGGCCAGCTCCCGGGTGGGCACGAGGATCAGGGCGAGGGGCTGCTTGGGTTCGGCACGCCGCCCGGCCGTACGTGTCAGCAGCGGCAGGCCGAAGGCGAGGGTCTTGCCCGATCCGGTGCGGCCGCGCCCCAGGACATCGCGCCCCTTCAGGGCATCGGGCAGGGTGGCGGCCTGGATCGGGAAGGGTTCGCGCACCCCGAGCTCGCTCAGTGTCCGCTGCACCTCCGCCGGCAGTTCCAGACCCGCGAAGGAGACGGCCGCGGGCGGCGCCGGGGCCGTGGCCTCGGGCCGGGCGGGGCCGCCGTGGGCGATGCCGGAATCGTCGGGGTGCTTCATGTACAGCCTTCCGCTGGGGAACGTACCGGGGAAGGCCCGGCAGGAGGGAACAGCCCGCGCGCAAGCCGAACCGAACAGCGAGAAGCGCCCACCGCGACGACCACGCAAACGTATGACCCTAACACAAGGCAGAACGCGGGCCGTGATACCGGTCGTCCGGGGTCCGGCCGGGCGCCCCAGTGGCCCGACAGGCCCTGCCGTGGACCGGGTCGAAGGCGTGCGCTCACCACGTGCCGCGGTCGCGCGCCCGCGTCCGCTGCTTCTGTTCGATGAGGGTCGCGACAGCGCGCAGCCAGGTGGCCGCGGTGTCGTCGGCGGTGGTTCCGCCCGTGATCTCGGTGCCGGCCTGCAGCCATTCCCGTACGAGGGCGGCCGCCTCCGGGCGGGGCAAGGGCTCGGGGAGCTCCACGGCGTGGGTGAGGCCACCGGCGCGGACGGTGTCGGCGAGGAAGGCGACCGACCGCGGCTCGGTGGCGAGGCGGTCGAGGAGGACGGCTGCGGCTGCGGCGCCGTCGCCGAACAGGGCGGTGCGGCGGGGGCCGGGCTCGGCGGTGAGGCCGTAACGCAGCAGGACGGTGATGTCGAGCTCGGCCAGCTCGTCGTCCGTGAGCTCGGGTGGATACGGGTCGTTCATGGTGGGACCTCGGGTGTCTCGTCGCGTCGGGCTGGTCCGCCGTGGCTCAGCCGACGGTGACGGTGTAAGTGATGCGCTCGGGCGCCGGGGAGGGGGTTGCCGTCCCCGTGGTCGGGGTGGCGGAGGGCCCGGTCGCCTTGGGGGGCAGGCTGGAGGTGTTGCCCTTGCAGGTGGTGAAGGTGCAGTGCAGCAGCGTGAAGTGCGTGGTGCCCTTGGCCTTGGCCTCGAAGGTGAAGGTGAGCCGGCCGCCGCCACCGGCCCCGCGGCCGGAGTCCGCCACGTACTCCCGGTCGCTGCTGACGAGCACCGAGCTGTCGGGCAGGGGGTCGACCAGGTACCAGTACTCGCGGGTGGAGACGTTCTCGTGGACGGTGAGCGTGAAGCGCTCACCCGGCTTGGCGCTGATGCTGGTGTCTTCCACCGGGTGGCTCACGGTATGAGGAGAGCCACCGGGGTTGTCGGCGCCCGGGCCGCAGCCCGAAGCGAGAGCCAGGAGCGCGGCCGCCGCGATCGCGGCAACGCCCCGGCTAGCGCGGAAGGTAGACACTGTACGCGTTGGGGAGATCACTGCTGGAAGCCTTGCCCATGTTGCCGTTGATGAAGTCGTACTCGCTGACCCAGGTGGTCGTGCCCCAGGGGTTGTACACCTGCAGCATGTCACCCTCGTGGGCGATGATGGTCATGGCGTGGGCGCCGTCCTTGCCCGAGACGTCGACCGGCACCGGCCGCCCCTCGGCCACCGACTTCTCGACCTCGGTGAGGACCGCCCGGCGGTCGGCGGCGTTGTTCAGGTCCTGGCGCTGGTAGTCGGTGCCGGTGGCACTGCCGACGTGGGTGTCGTTGATCCGTTCCTGCCCCTCGGGGCCCATGCCGGTCCACTTCTCGCCGCCTTCGCCCTCGGTGTGCAGGCGGTGCTGTTCGGCCACGAGGCGCTGCCTGAAAGCGACGGGGTCGTCCTGCTGCCCGTCGGGGCCGCCGGTGAGCTGGAGCGCGTACACCGGGTCGACCATGGCGCGGGACGTGACGGTGGAGGAGGCCACGCAGGTGCCCTCGGAGCCGTCGCCGCCCTGGATCCACCCCTGGCCGTTGAACGTCACCTGTTCCTTGTTGACGTTCGAGCCATCCTGCTCCAGGCCCCTGTCCTTCATGCTGTCCGCGCCGGTGACCACCGGAGAGAGGTGCCGGCGCATCCACTCGGGGTCCTTGCCGTGGATCTTGTCCTGGAACTTCCCGATCTCGGTGACGCTGTGCCCGGCGGCCAGGGCCTT
Organism: Streptomyces sp. NPDC030862; assembly: GCF_055571835.1. Lineage (NCBI taxonomy): Bacteria > Bacillati > Actinomycetota > Actinomycetes > Kitasatosporales > Streptomycetaceae > Streptomyces > Streptomyces sp. NPDC030862. Next base: position 360,315 of record NZ_JBVIEN010000001.1, read on the forward strand.
CATCAGGTAGGCCCGTTCCTCCGGACTGTTCGACTTCGCCAGCATCCGGTCCATGGCCGTCGCGTCGTCCAGGCTCAGCTGGTCCATCCGGGTCGACGCGCGCGCCAGGTCGCTGGGCGTGAGGATCTCGTTCAGCTCGGTGTGGGCGCCCGCGACGCCGGTGTCGGCGAGCATGATCTTGTCGACGGCGGTGAGTTCGCTGGTCCCCATCTTGCCGGCCCGCGCTTCGGCGGCCCACTTGTTCAGCTCGCGGGCCGCGTTGCGGGTGGCCTCCTGCGCCTGGGAGACGGCGGCGTGCATCATGTCGACCGCGTAGGAGCCGAAGTGGGCGGCGTTCAGACGGTCCCACTCCTCCTCGTCGTCCTCGTGCAGGTCGTCGAAGAAGCCGTCCCTGCCGCCGAGCATCTTCTTCTGCTCCAACAGCTGTCCGCGGCCCTCCTGGTCCTTGCGCTGCGCTTCGTCGATCGCGTCGGCCAGCGTCAACAGGGTCGTGGCGCAGCCGTTGAACGCCTCGGTCATCTGGGTCACGGACCGCCCGGTGGCGTTCACCGCGTCGGAGGCGAGGACGCTCGTGTCACCGACCCACACCTCCGGGAGGCCCTTGCGTGCCACCCGGTCGACCCTGTCGAAGACGGTGCCCACCGGGTCGACCTGGCTGCGGTAGAGCCTCGCCACGCCCTCCAGCAGGGCTCGGTCGCCGCCCGGTTCGGGCACCGAGAGGGCGTTGTCGATCAGGTCGAGGAGCTCGTTCTTGCTTTCGACACCGAGCATCTTCTTGGACAGCCCGGCCAGCCAGTCGAGGCGGAAGGACGGGGAGTCGAAGGGGGAGGAGAAAAAGGACACCGGCCAGCCCCTCAGTAGCTCGAGAGGGCCGAGGAACGCCGCTCGCCCTGGGTCGACGTGTCGGTGAGGCCGCTCGTGCCGCCGGCGGGGACGCCGTCCACCCGCGTCTGCACCAGGCCGTCGGAGCCGCGGTAGGCCTTCTTGGCCAACTGCACCTTGGCGCCGAGCTCGTGCAACGCGGACGCCACCGTCTTGGCCTCCGCTTCCCACGCCTTGACGAAGGCGTTCAGCGCCGACGCGGCGTCCTCGCCGCCGACGTTGCCGTACGAGTAGGTGGTGCGCGGCTTGACGGCCGCGCTGACGGCGTCCATCTCCGTACCGGCGTCGTCGAGTTGCTGGGCCTGGCCGGTCATACCCGCCTTGACCTGGTAGCCGTCAGAGACCACCGTGCCTCCCCCGTGTGCATACGATCATGATCGCGGGCAGGCTAACACGCACCGTACATACGAACGATCGCACGTCGTTCGCCCCACACACCCCCTCCACAACACGCCCACGGCACGCCCGGGATCCGGTCCGGGGTGGCCGTCGTCGGGGCTGGTGCCCGGTTGGGCCACTTCACTGCCGCGAGGGGTCCTCCCACGGGCCGATGCTGCGGGAGCGTACGGGCTCGACGAAGCGGGGCGGCGCGGTGTCGGGGTGGTCGGGGCCCCAGTTGAGCGCCTCTCCGGTCATGACCACGCGTGCGTCGTCGGTGTACCAGTCGACGAGGTCGCTGTCGGAGCGGACGAGCCAGGTGCAGCCCTTCTCCGCGTCGGCCGTGAAGTCGCCGTGGCGGATCAGCGGCGGACGCCAGAAGTAGGTGCCGGGCCACATCTTGCCGTAGTTGTACTCGAAGGCTCCGTCCAGGCAGTACGCCTCCTCGCTGCACGGGTGGTGCGCCAGGGGTTCTTCGCGCCAGCCCGGCTTGGCCTTGATGAGGCGGGTGTAGAAGCCGGTCTTCTCGTCGCGGTGCAGGAGCTTGATGTACAGGCCCGGCACGGGGGTGCCGCCGAGGTCGAAGCGCATGGGACTGCCGTCCTTGACGTCGATCCACGGCATGTCGGAGGTCCGGAGGACGACGAGCCTCTGGTCCTCGCGCACCCCCGGCCGATCACGGTCGGCGAGGTCGAAGCGCCAGTCGCCGTACTCGCGGAAGAGGAGGATCTCGGTGCCGGCGGCGGCCCGGACCGGGGGCGTGAGGACGCCGGCGGGCGCGGTCCAGTAGCCCTCGGGGCCGAGGAGCGAGTCGCCGATCGTGACCTCGCCCGCGAGGACGTACCACTCCGTGTCCGCGTGGTGGACGCCGGCGGGCCGCGACCAGTCGCCGGTGAAACGGACCTTGAGGGAGGCGGAGCCGTCCTCCTCGTCGTAGCTGAGGTTGAGCTGTTCGGCGGTGCCCGTCGCGTGCTGGAACTCGGCGGGGTGCCAGATCAGGTCGCGCTCGTCGATGAGCTCCACGTGTGGGCGCATGGGTCCTCCTCCGGTGGCTCACTGAGGTTTCCGATACGGAACGTACCGCTTATCAATACCCGGTGCAATGTGTATCGTTAATCTCATGACGCGACCCGGCCGGCCCGCGGGGCCCACCGACGACACCACGACGGTCGTGCTGACCGCCGCCCTGGAGCTGCTCCTCGCCGAGGGGGCCGCGGCGCTCACGCCGCAGCGCCTGCACACCGTGACGGGGGTGTCCCGCTCGACCGTCTACCGGCACTGGCCCACTCCGTACGCCGTGCTGGCGGCGCTCATCGACGTCGCTCCGCTGCCCCCGCGCGAGTCGACGGGCGACCTCGCCGCCGATCTGCACGCCGAGGTGGACCTGCTGTGCAACCGGCTGCGCGACAAGCCCGTCGGGGGGTTCCTGCAAGCCCTGATCGCCGCGGCGTCCCTCGACCCGGCGACGGCCGAGCTGAGGCGCCGGTACGTCGGCGACCTGCTGGCCCCGTTCCACGACGCGCTGCGCGCCGCCGGGGTCACCCGGCGGGAGCGCGAGGACGCCGTGGCGGCGATCGCGTCGCCGCTGCTGGTGGAGGCCCTGCTCCTCGACCGGCCCACCGGGCGGACCAGGGCGCACCGGACGGTGGACGAGGTGCTCGCGAAGCTGGTGCGCGCGGAAGGGAGGGCGGACCGGTGACCAACGCCGTCGGGCCGCGCGCCGTCTTCGGAGTGGTCGTCCCCAGCACCAACACCGTGGTCGAGCACGATTACTGGACCGCGGGCGTCCGCGGCGTCGCGTACCGCGCCGGGTCGATGTACATCCCCGATCCGGTGATGGGCGACGACCGCGGTTTCCAGGCGCTGCTGGTCCAGATCAGGGCGTCCATCGACACCGCGGTACGGGACGTGCTGACGGCCGAGCCGGACCGGATGGTCATGGGGATGTCGGCCGAGACGTTCTGGGGTGGGGTCGAGGGCAACGCGGCGTTCGAGCGGCGGCTGCGCGACCGTACGGGCCTGCCCGTGACGACGGGGGCGAGTGCGTGCCGGGCGGCCCTGCAGGAGCTGGGGTGCCGCCGGATCGCGGTGTTCTCGCCGTACCAGCCGGTGGCGGACCGGGAGGTGGGCCGGTTCTTCACCGAGGCCGGGTTCGACGTGACCGCCGTGACCGGCCTGCGCTGCCCGACCGCGATGGACATCGCGCGCGTACCGGACGAGCGGCTGCGGCGCGTGGTGGGCGAGCTGGACGGGCCGGACGTCGACGCCGTCGTGCAGGTCGGCACCAACCTGTCGTTCGTGGCGCTCGCCGACGCGCTCGAAGCCGAGCTCGGCAAGCCGGTGATCGCCATCAACAGCGCGACGCTGTGGCACGCGCTGCGCCAGCACGGCATCGAGGACCGCGTGGAGGGGGCCGGCTCGCTGCTGCGTGAGCACTGACGTACGCGTCGGGTCAGTCCCGGCGGACGTACCGGCCCGAGGGCTCGCCCACCACGACGCCGTCGCGGTAGGCGACGCGGCCGCCGACGATGGTGGTGACCGGCCAGCCGCGCAGCTCCACTCCCTCGAACGGGCAGTGGTCCTGGCCGGACAGCAGGAGTTCGGCCGACACGGTCCGCCGTCGGTCGAGGTCGGCCACGACGATGTCCGCGTCGGCGCCCACCAGCAGGGAGCCCTTGCGGGTCAGGCCGTACGCGCGTGCCGGGTTGGCGGACACCAGCTCGGCCACCCGGTGCAGCGGCAGGCCGCGCCGGTGGTGGCCCTCGGAGAGCAGCACCGGGTACAGCAGCGCCGTGCCGCCGAACCCGGGCAGGGCGGGCCACAGGTCGTCCCCCTTGTGCTCCTCCATGCAGCAGGCGTGGTCGGAGGCGATCCAGTCGACGTCACCGTCGAGCACCCCGGCCCACAGGGCGTCGTTGTCGTGGCGCGTGCGCAGGGGCGGGTTGACCTTGGCGCCGAGCCCGGCGCCCGCCGCGTCGAGCGAGGCGTGGTCCAGGCACAGGTGGTGGAGGGTGACCTCGGTGCGTAGGTCGAGGCCCGGATGGGCGCGCCGGGCGGTGCGCGCGGCGTCCAGCGCGTCGGCGCCGGAGAGGTGGAGCAGGTTGACCGGGCAGCGGGCGGCGTGGGCCAGCGTGACGGCCTCGCCGATGGCGACGCGTTCGGTGAGCGGCGGGCGGCCCTCGTGGTAGGCGGCGAGGGTCTGTGGGTCGCCGTTCTTGCGTACGCGGTCGATGAACAGCCGCATCAGCTCGGACTGTTCGCAGTGGAGGGAGAGGGAGACGCGGCGGCCCGGGCGGCCTGGGGCGGCGGCTGCCGCGACGCCTTCCATCAACTCGAAGAGGTGCCCGAGGTCGTACTCCTGGCCGTCGTCGGCCATCCGGAACGCCTGGGCGTCGCGGGAGCTGGAGGCGAGGTTGAAGCCCTTGTAGAACATGTAGTACTTGAACGAGGTGACGCCGTGCTCGGCGATGAGGCGCGGGATCTCGCCGATCTGGCCGGTGGTCATCGGGGCGAGGTGGAAGCCGTAGTCGGTGAACGCCCGGCCGGCCACGGCCCGCAGGACCTCGGGGAAGATGTCCTCGTAGCTCCCGGTGCGGTTGAGGTAGTGCTCTCCGGTGCGGAAGTACGACAGCACGGTGGTGGCGCCGCCGACGAGTGAGGACCGGGTCTCCTCGTACGCGTCCAGCGCCAGGTCGCGGTAGATGCCCAGGTGGTAGTGGGCGTCGACGGCGCCCGGCAGGACGACGCGGCCGGTGGCGTCGAGGACTTCGTCGGCGTCGGCGGTGGGCAGGTCGTGCCCCAGGGCGGCGACGCGGCCGTCCTTGACGGCGAGGTCGGCGCGCACCTCGCCGACGTAGGGCTGGATGAGCGTGCCGTTCGTGATGAGCAGGTCGTAGCGCGCCATGGCTCGGGGCTGCGGAGAGCAGCCCCCACCCCCTTCGATACGGAAGACGAATTCCGGAGACGGATGCCGGAGCGGATACCGATGTCGGACACCGGAGCCGGACACCGGAGTTGGATGCCGATGTCGGCCGGGGAAGCCCCAAGCCCCCCGAGCCTGTTTCGGTGAATGGAACAGCGTTCCCCTATCGGGCCGTGACGGCACATGCTAACTTCGGCACTCCCGTTCCACAATGAGGAACAGGATTTCCCTCACGGCACCGGGAGGTGAAAGCCCATGTCCGACGGCCCTTTGCGCGGCGTCTCGGTCCTCGACTGTGCGACGCTCTTCGCCGGGCCCCTGGCCGCGACGATCCTGGGCGACTTCGGCGCGGACGTCGTCAAGGTCGAGCACCCGCGCAAGCACGATCCCGCGCGGACGCACGGCCCCGCGAAGGACGGCGTCGGCCTGTGGTGGAAGTCGCTGGCCCGCAACAAGCACACGGTCACCATCGACCTCGGCACACCGTCGGGCGCGGCCCTGCTGCGCCGCCTGGCCGCGCGGGCGGACGTCCTGATCGAGAACTTCCGCCCCGGCACGCTGGAACGGTGGGGCCTCGGGCCGGACGTCCTGCACGAGGCGAACCCCCGGCTCATCGTCGCCCGGGTGACCGGCTTCGGCCAGTTCGGGCCGTACGCCGGGCGCCCCGGGTTCGGCACCCTCGCCGAGTCGATGAGCGGTTTCGCCGCCGTCACCGGCGAACCCGACGGGCCTCCGACCCTGCCGCCCTTCGGCCTCGCCGACGGCGTCGCCGCGCTCACCCTCGCCGGGGCCGTACAGACGGCGCTGTACCACCGCGATGTGCGCGGCGGTCCCGGCCAGGTCATCGACCTGGCCATCATCGAGCCGCTGTTGACGCTGCTCGGGCCGCAGCCGATGGCGTACGACCAGCTGGGCATCGTGCCGCGGCGCACGGGCAACCGGTCGGTGAACAACGCCCCGCGCAACACCTACCGCACGCGCGACGGCAGGTGGGTGGCGGTCAGCACCTCCGCGCAGTCGGTCGCCGAGCGCGTGCTGGCCCTGGTCGGCCATCCGGAGGTGACCACCGAGCCGTGGTTCGCCACCGGTTCGGGCCGGGCCGCGCACGCCGACCTCCTCGACCGGTACGTGGGCGACTGGATCGCGGCCCGGGACCTCGCGGACGTCCTCGACGCGTTCGGCGAGGCGCAGGCCGCCGTGGCGCCCGTGTACGACATCCGCGACGTCTTCGCCGACCCGCAGTACCGGGCGCTGGACTCGCTCACCACCGTCGAGGACGAGGAGCTGGGACCGGTGCGCATGCAGAACGTCCTGTTCCGCCTGTCCCACTCCCCCGGTTCCATCCGCTGGACCGGGCGCCGCCCCGGGGCCGACAACGACGCGGTCTTCTCCGGCCGGCTGGGCCTGGGCGCCGACGAGCTGGCCGCCCTGCGTGAGGAAGGTGCCATTTGACCAGTCCGACGAGCCGCCTGTGGGAACGCACCGCCCGGGCCGAGGTGTTCGACCTCGCCCAGCCCATGCGCCGTGGCATGCCCCAGTCCCCCAACCACCCGCCGTACCGGATGCTCCTGGAGCGCCGGCACGGCGACATGGTGCGCGCGGACGGCGGTTCGGCGGCCAACGAGCTCATCATCACGGGCGGCCATGTGGGCACCCACGTCGACGCGCTCGCCCATGTCTCCCAGGAGGGACGGCTGCACGGCGGGAAGCGCGCGGAGGACGTCCAGGGCCACGAGGGCTTCGGCGCGCTGGGCATCGAGGAGTTCTCCCCGTACGTCGGCCGCGGCGTCCTCCTCGACGTCGCGCGGCTGCACGGCGTGCCGGTCCTCCCCGCCGGACACGAGGTGACGGCCGGCGAACTCGCCGCCGCCGAGCGCCGCCAGGGTGCGGCCGTCCGCCCGGGTGACGCCGTGCTCGTCGGCACCGGCTGGTCACGGCTCTGGCACGACGCCGGCACCTTCACGGGCACGACCGGCGGGGCTCCCGGGCCGGGGCCCGCAGCCGCGCGCTGGCTGGCCGAGCGGGGCGTCCGGCTGGTCGGCGGCGAGACCATCGCGTTCGAGCACATCGCGCCCGGCAAGGGCCACGCCACCCTCCCGGTCCACCGGATCCTGCTGGTGGAGGCGGGCATCCACATCGTGGAGACCATGCGCCTGTACGAACTGGCCGACGCGGACGCCGGCGAGTTCCTCCTCGTGCTGGCCCCGCTCCCGCTGGTCGGCGCCACCGGCGCGCCGGCCCGTCCGCTGGCGGTGGTGGAGCGTGGCTGACGCGACCGGCACCCCGGCCGTGCCGTACGCCCACCGGCTCGCCGCCTTCGCCACCGCGGCCCGGGACGAGCCGCTGCCGCCCGCCGTCACGGCCGATGTCATCGGCCGGATCCTCGACACCGTCGGCAACTGCCTCGCCGCGCTGGAAGGGGGCGAGGGGTCCGAGGCGCAGGCCGCCGTAGGGCGCATGGCGCGGCGGGCCGGCGGCGTACCCGAGGCCTCGGTGATCGGCTCGGCCGAGCGGCTGCCCGCCGACCGGGCCGCTCTGCTCACCGGCACGCTCGCCCACGCGCTCGACTTCGACGACACGCACCTGCCGTCGGTGCTGCACCCCTCGGCGTCCGTGGTGCCCGCCGCCCTGGCCGCCGGGGAGGCGGCGGGCGCGTCGGGCCGCGAGCTGATCGCGGCCGTGGCCGCCGGCGGCGAGGTCTGCGTACGCCTCGGGCTCGCCTCGTACGACGCGGCCCTGCGCAACTCGGTGTTCTTCGAGAAGGGCCTGCACGCCACGTCGATCTGCGGGACCGTGGGCGCCGCCGTCGCCGCCGGGCTGCTCTACGGCCTCGGCGGCGACCGGCTCGCCGACGCCCTCGGCATCGCGTGCTCCCTGGGCGGGGGGATCATCGAGGCGAACCGCACGGGCGGGACCGTCAAGCGCGTCCACTGCGGATGGGCGGCACACGCCGGTGTCAGCGCCGCACAGCTCGCCGCCGAGGGGATCACCGGGCCGCCCACCGTACTGGAGGGGCGCTTCGGGTTCTTCCGCGCCTATCTGGACGACGCCTGGCACGCGGGACCCTTCCTCGCGGGCCTGGACCGGATGGACCTGGACGGTGCCTGGGAGCTGCCGCGGACCGTGTTCAAGCCGTATCCCTCGAACCACTTCACCCACCCGGGGATCGACTGCGCGCTGGCCCTGCGTGCCGCCGGGCTGGACCCGGACGCGGTGCAGTCCGCCGAACTCGGGATCGCCGCCGCGCCGTTGCGGACCATCGGCGAGCCGCGCGCGCTCAAGGTCCGGCCCACGACGCCGTACCACGCGAAGTTCTCCGGCCCGTACACCGTCGCCTCCGCGCTGATCGGGGGCGGTGGGCTCGGCCTGCACCTCGACGACTTCTCGCCGGAGGCGTTCGCGGACCGGCGGCGCCTGGCGCTGGCGGAGAAGGTGGGCGTGGTCGTGGACGAGCGGTGCGACGAGGAGTTCCCCCGGTCCTTCGGCGCGGTGCTACGGGTACGGACGTACGACGGCCGGCACTGGGAACACCGGGTGCGCTCCTCGCGCGGCGGGCCGGGGAACCCGCTCACGCTGGACGAGCTCGAGACGAAGTACCGGCTCAACGCGGCACGCGTGCTGCCGGAGGAGGAGGCCACGGCGCTGGCCGCCCGGATACGGGCGCTGCCCGACCGCGGCGACCTGCGCGGGCTGCTGCCCACGCGGGGCGGGCGGGCCGGGTAAGAGGCGCCGTCATGCGGTTCGGCCCGCCGCGAGGACGCGGCGGGCGCCGCGTACGACCGCCTCGTCGATCATCCGGCCGTCGTCGGTCAGCACCGCCAGCCCGGCGCGTACGGCCGCCTCGTACCGGTCGACGAGCCGCCTGGCGCGCTCCACCTCGGCGGGAGTGGGCGTGAACACCTCGTGGACGACGGGCAGTTGCGCAGGGTGGATGCAGGCGCGGGACCGGTAGCCGAGCCGTCGCAGCGCTTGCGTGGAGCGCCGCAGGGCGTCCGCGTCGTGGTAGTCGGTGAAGACCGGACCGACGGGTGGGCGGATACCGGCGGCGACGGACGCCAGCAGGACGTGCGTGCGCAGGGCCAGCAGTTCGCGCTCGTCCTCCCCCGGTTCCATGCCCAGCTCGGCGCACAAGTCGGCCTCACCGATCTGGAGTTGTACGACGCGTGGCGAGGCGGCGGCGATGGCGGGTGCCGCCAGTACCGCAGCGGCGTCCTCCAGGAGCGGTGACACCGCGATCCGGCCCGCGGCGATGCCCGCCTTGCGCTCGCGTTCCGTGAGGACGGCGTCCAGCGCGCGGACGGCGTCGGGCCCGGCGCACTTGGCCATGATCACGCCGTCCAGGGCCGGGGCCGCGACGGTCCGGGCGTCGGCGTGACCGGCCTCGCCGGGGTTGATCCGCACCCAGAGGGAGCACGGTCCGCCGGGTCGCTGCGCGGCAGCCCAACGGGCGGCCTGGTCGCGGGCGGATTCCTTCGCGGACACCGGTACGGCGTCTTCGAGGTCGACGATGACGGCGTCGGCGCCCCGGGTGAGGGCCTTGCCCAGCAGCGCGGGCCGGTCGCCGGGCACGTACAGCCAAGAGCGCGGGGTCACGGTCACTCCATCCGTCCTCGGGCGCGGCCGCCCCTCGGAGGCGCGCGCCGACGCACGCCGCGGCGGAAGCCGGGCGGGGGTGGGGAACGAGCGGCGGCAACCGTAGCGGCGCCCGATTCCGGGGGTCAAGGCAGGCTCCTCCGTTCGTGTTTCGCATGCCGATCCAGCGTTTCCCGTTCCAGCCCTTGACAGCGAGACCTGACACGGGCTGTATAGGGGGCCTGATAGGCAACACCGTTTCCCTGTTGGAAACGACTGTCCGTCCCTTTCCTCCTGCTCCGGAAGGAGCACCCCATGACCGCCGAGCCACGCCGGCCCCGCGTCGTGGACGCGTTCACCGGTGCCGCCGCCGGACTCTTACCCGGCTCCCTGCTGGTGGGCGCTCCGCTGCTCGGCGGTGTCGTCGGGATGCCGGGCTCCGCCCTCCGTTACGTGCTGCTCTCGGCGGGACTGCTGAGCGGCCTCACGGCGATTGCGGCCGCCCGGCGGCGCCGGCGGGCGGGGTCCCTCTCGGCCACGGCCGCCGCCCGGTACGCCGCGGTGGCCTGCCTGCTGACGGCTGTCGCGGGGGTGTGGCCGTCGGTGGCGGTGTTCTGTACGGCGGTGGCGGCCTCGGCCGTCCTCGGGGCCCCCGCGCTGTCCCGGCAGCCCGGTACGACGCCGTGGTACGCGGGCGTCCTGGCCGGTCTCGGCGCGGCAGGGGCGGTGACCGGAGCGCTCGCCGACCGGCCCGGCACGGCGCTCGCCGCGTGTGGCTGCGCCGGGGCCGTCCTGCTCATTCCGGCGGCGGCCGGCGGCGGGACGGCCCCTGCCGGGGGTGCGGCGCCCGCACGGCGGGGCGCGTGGGCGGCGGTTGGGGCGGGCACGGCGGCCGCCCTGTCGGCCGCGCAGGACTTCTCCGTCTTCCGGTTCGAGCTTCTGGGCGGATCGCTCGCCCTGTTCACGGCCGGCGCGGCGGGAGTGGCCGTGGGCTTCTTCGCGGCCGGGGCACTGGTCAGCACCATGTGGCGCGGCCCTACCGCTGCGAGGCCGCCCCTGCTCCTGCTCGCCCTGGGCGCGGCGGTGACCGCCTGCGCGGTGGCGGCGAGCGCCTGGCAGCTCACCCTCGCGCTCGGGGGCGTCCTCGCGGTGGCGGCCGGGTGTGCCCGCCTGCTGCCCGGCCGGTACGCCGCGTGGGGGCTGTGCGGGGCGGTGGCCGGGGCGGGGCTCTGGGAGGCGGCGGGGCGGCTGGTCACGGCCGCCGACGCCCTGGTGGTGGTCGCCCTGTGGCCGGCGGGCGCGGCCGTGGCGTACGCGGCGCACGCGCCCGCCCGGCGCGTACGGCAGGACAGGAAGGCATCCTCATGACACGATCCGCGTCGGCCCGGTCCGGTTCGCCCGGACGGGCCTCCGCCGTCGCGACGGTGTGCGCGGCCCTCTGCCTGTACGGCGGCGTCGCCGGCGGCACGAGCGCCGCGGCGGCGGACGGACCGGCGACGGCGAAGGTCTCCGCGGCCGTCGGGCTGACCGACGGTCAGGAGGTCACCGTCACCGGTCGGGGCTTCCGGCCCGGTCTCCCCTCCGTCGCGGTCGGCCTCTGCCGGGAGGGTTACACCGGTATCGGCGACTGCGACCTGGGCGGCGGCGCCACGCTGGTCAACATCGACGGCTCCGGCCGGCTGCCCACGGTCAGACTCACCGTCCGGGCCAGGTTCCTCGGCGTCGACTGCCGGACCACCGCCTGCGTGGTGGGCGTCTCCCCGCTGCCGTCCGCGGCCCCCGCCGCTGTGCGTACCGCCAACACCGTCGACATCCCCGTGGGTTTCCGCGGCGGCACCGTGCCGGGCGAGCCCTCGGGCACCGGCAGCGCCGCCACCGGCCCCGGCTCCTCCCCCGCGCCGGACGGGCGCGGAGACGGGCGCTGGGGCGGGCCGTCCACCGCCCTGTGGGCCGCTTCCACCGGCGTGACCGTGTGGTGCGCCGTCTTGTCCCTCGTCCTCTCACGACGTGGCCGATCCCGTTTCCCTCACACCGACACCGGAGGTACACCATGACGTCCCTGCGCCCGTCCCGTCGCACCGCCGCCCTCGCGGCGGCAGCGGCCCTCGCGGTCACGGCGCTCGCCGCTCCGGCCGCTGCGGCGCCCTCGCTGACCGTGAGCAAGTCCACCGGCCTGGCACCCGGCGACAAGGTCACCGTCTCCGCGAAGGGGCTCAGTCCCAACCAGCCGTTCGTGCCGATCGGGCTCTGCACGCCGAGCCCGGCCAAGCCGACGGACTGCGACACCGCACCGGAGTCCTCGGTCATCGGGAGGACCGACGCGTCCGGTGTCTGGCACAGCGCGTCCTCCAACGGCACCACCGCGCGGATCACCGTCAAGGGGAAGGTGGGTGGCGTCGACTGCACCGCGAAGGCGGGTGCCTGCGTCATCGCGGTGTCCATCACGGCGACCAGGGAGCTGGCGCAGGTGCCGCTGACGGTCGGCGCGGGAGGCGGCACGGGAGGTACGGGCGGCGGTACGGGTGGCACGGGCGGCGGTACGGGTGGCACGGGCGGCGGCACCGCCCCCTCGCCCGGTGCTCCCCGGCCGTCGAGCACCGCCACCACGCCCAGCCTCCCGAAGACCGGTCCCGGCGACACGCTCCCGGTGGCGCTGATCGGCGGCGCCTTGGTCGTGCTCGGCGCCGGGGGGATGTTCGTGGCGCGCCGGCGACAGGCCGCCAGGCACTGAGACCGTGCCGGGCACCGGTTCGGTGAACCGGTGCCCGGCACTCATCCCGTCTTCCGTTGTCCGGTGTGCGCTATCCCCCGCCGAGTGCGGCGCAGGCTTCGCCGAGGCTCACGACGTCCGCGTACTTGGCGTCCAGGTCGAAGAGGTTCGCCTCGTGCGGTGCGGCATCGCGGTCGGCCACGGCCTCGCGTACAACGAGGGGCCGGAAGCCGTGCTGAAGGGCGTCGAGGGCGCTGGCGCGGACGCAACCACTGGTGGAGAAGCCGCCGATGACGACGGTGTCCACGCCGTACGACGTCAGCCGGTCGTGCAGGCCGGTGCCGAAGAAGGCGCTCGGGTAGTGCTTGTACACCGTGTCGTCCCCGGGGGCGGGCGGGCACACCGTGGTGAAGCGGCCGTGCGGGCTGTCCGCGCGGAAGGCGTCGAGGCCCGGGACCTTGCGGTGGAAGTGCGGTACGTGGAGGGCCGGTTCGCGGGCGTAGCGCACGGCGGTGAACACCACCGGCAGGCCGGCCCGGCGGGCGGTGCGGGCGAGGCGCTCCATGGCGGCGAGGGCGTCGGCCGCCGTCCGCAGGAAGAGCGGGGAGCCGGGGTCGGCGTAGGCCCGTACCGGATCGACCAGCAGGACGGCCGGCCGCCGCCCCCAGCCGACGCAGCGGCCGAATCCGGCGGCCCGGTAGTCCTCGTCCAGGCCGTCGGACGCGGCGGACACGTCAGATCACCCCTTCCGCGGCCAGTTCGCCGCGCCGCTCGTCGGTGAGGCCGAGCAGCTTGCCGTAGATCTCGTCGTTGTGCTCGCCGAGGGCCGGGCCGGCCCAGCGGACGGCTCCCGGGGTTTCCGAGAGGCGGGGGACGACGTTCTGCATGGGGATCTCGCCGAAGTCCGGGTGCGGTACGCGCACGATGGCCCGGCGCGCGGCGAAGTGCGGGTCGGCGAGCATGTCGGCGGCGGTGTAGGTCTTGCCGGCCGGGACCCCGGCCGCGTGCAGGGCCGCGAGCAGGTCCTCGGACTGCTGCCGCGCGGTCCACTCGGTGATGAGGTCGTCCAGTGCGCGCTGGTGCGCGCCGCGCGCCGTGTGGGTGGCGTAGTGGGGGTTGTCGGTGAGGTCTTCGCGGCCCATCACCTCGGCCAGGCGCCGGAAGACGGTGTCCTGGTTGGCGGCGATGAGGACGGTGGCGCCGTCGGCGGTCGGATAGGCGTTGCTGGGTGCGACGTTGGGGAGGACGGCTCCGGTGCGTTCGCGCTGGTAGCCGCCGATCTCCCACTCGGGGAGCAGCGACTCCATGTAGGCGAGGACGGCTTCGTACAGCGCGGAGTCGACGACCTGCCCCCTGCCCGTGCGCTCCCGGGCGTGCAGCGCCATGACGGCTCCGTACGCGGCCATCGTGCCGGCGAGTGCGTCGCCGAGGGAGACGCCGGTCCGGGACGGGGGCCGGTCGGGCTCGCCGGTGATGTGCCGGATGCCGCCCATGGCTTCGCCGATCGAGCCGAAGCCGGCGCGGGGCGCGTACGGTCCGCTCTGCCCGTACCCGGTGACGCGGACGAGGACGAGGCGGGGGTTGAGGGCGGCGAGCTCGGCGTAGCCGAGGCCCCAGCGTTCCAGGGTGCCGGGGCGGAAGTTCTCGACCAGGACGTCGGCGCGCACGGCGAGTTCGCGGGCGAGGGCCTGCCCCTCGGGGTGGCGCAGGTTGCAGGTGACCGACTTCTTGTTGCGGGCGACGACGGGCCACCACAGTGATTTTCCGTAGGGGCGTTCACGCCCCCACTGGCGCATGGGATCGCCTCGGCCGGGGTCTTCGAGCTTGATGACCTCAGCGCCGTGGTCGCCGAGGAGTTGGCCGCAGAAGGGGCCGGCGAGCAGGGTGCCGGTCTCCAGGACACGGATGTCGGACAGAGGTCCAGTCATGGCCGCGAGTGTAGTTTTGGGAAACGCCGTTTCGCTAGAGGAACCGACAGGGCAGAATGCGGCGCATGGAGAACTCGATGGGGAAGTCAGTGGCTCACGCGCCCTCCGCCTCCGTCGGCGTGGTGGAGGTCGCACCTCGCGACGGCCTGCAGAACGAAAGCACCGTCCTCAGCCCCGAGTCGCGCGCCGAGCTGGTGCGGCGCGCCGTGGCGGCGGGCGCGCGGCGGATCGAGGCGGTGGCGTTCGTCCGCCCCGACCGCGTGCCGCAGATGGCGGGCGCCGAGGACGTCATGGCGCTCCTGCCCCGTCCGGACGGGGTGCGCTACAGCGGTCTCGTCCTCAACGAGCGGGGGCTGGCGCGGGCGGTGGACGCCGGGGTGCACGAGGTCAACTGCGTGGTGGTGGCCACGGACACGTTCTGCCGCCGCAACCAGGGGGTGGGCACGGAAGAGGCTCTCGGCGCGTGGGCCGGCATCGCGAAGGCCGCGCACGCGGCCGGCGCCCCTCCGACGCTGACGATCGCGGCCGCGTTCGGCTGCCCCTTCGAGGGCGAGGTGCCCGAGGAGCGCGTCGTGGAGATCGCGCGCCGCGGGGCGGCGACCGGGGCCGCCGAGATCGCCCTCGCGGACACGATCGGCGTCGCCGCGCCGGACGCGGTGGGCCGGTTGCTGCACGCGGTGCGGGAGGCCGCGCCCGGCGTTCCGCTGCGCTGCCACTTCCACAACACGCGCAACACCGGTTACGCGAACGCCGTGGCCGCCGTGGCGGCGGGTGCCGCGTGGCTGGACGCGTCCCTGGGCGGGTTCGGCGGCTGCCCCTTCGCCCC
Source organism: Streptomyces sp. NPDC030862 (assembly GCF_055571835.1). Taxonomy (NCBI): domain Bacteria; kingdom Bacillati; phylum Actinomycetota; class Actinomycetes; order Kitasatosporales; family Streptomycetaceae; genus Streptomyces; species Streptomyces sp. NPDC030862. The sequence goes on from NZ_JBVIEN010000001.1 coordinate 375,533, forward strand.
GGCGGCGACCGGCAACATCGCGACGGAGGACCTCGTCTACCTGCTGGAGCGGATGGGGACGCGTACGGGGATCGGTCTGGACGCCGCCTCCGACGCGGGTACGTGGCTGGGCACGCTGCTGGGCCGGGAGGCGCCCGCGCTGCTCGGGCGGGCCGGCGGCTTCCCGGGCACGGCCACGGCCCCGAGCCCAGCCCCGACCCCTTCCCCGGCCCAGACCGACGGCCGGGCGTGAGGGAGGGGCACCATGGGCGCGCACCCGCACGGCTGGTGGATCCTGCTCCACCTCGTCCTGTTCGTGTTCTGGCTCGGCGGCGACCTGGGCGTCTACGTCTCCAGCCGCTACGTCCTGCGTGCGGAGCTGCCGTTCGCCGCCCGCGCCACCGCCCTGCGCATCATGGGGATCCTCGACCTCGGCCCGAAGGTGTGCCTGGTGCTGTTCCTGCCCAGTGGCGTCACGCTGATGGCGCTGGAGCCGCACGGGGCCGAAGCCGTCCTGAACGGCTGGACGGTGACGGCCACCTGGGCCGGGGCCGTCTGCTGGCTGTGGCTGACGGTCGTGGACCATCACCGTCCGGGCCGGCGCCCCTGGGTGCGGCGTGCCGACTGGACCGTCCGCATCGCCGCGACGGCGGTGCTGCTCGGCGTGGCGGCGTACACGCTCACCGCCGACGAGCCCTTCGGGGTGACCACGGAGCCGCGCTGGCTCGGCGCGAAGGTCGCGCTGTACGCCGTCGCCCTCGCGTGCGGGCTCGGCATCCGGCTCACCCTGCGGCCGTTCGGCCCGGCCTTCGCGGCCCTCGGCGCGGAGGGCTCGACGCCGGGGACCGAGCGGGCGCTGCGGCGGGCGGTGGACGGCTGCGTCCCGTACGTGGCGACCATCTGGTGCTGCGTCCTGGGCGCGGCGGTGCTGGGCGTACTGAAACCGGGGGCGGGCTTGTGAACCGGGGGCGGGCTTGCGAACCGGAAGCGGGCGTGTGAGCCGGGGCGAGCTGGTGAAAGGGCGGGCCTGTGAGCGGGGCACAGGTCCGCCCGTCGGTCAGTCGGCGGTGGGCCGGTGGCCGAACTCGGCCGACAGCCGCTCGGCCGCCTCGAGCAGCAGGGGCGCGCACTCGCCCATACGGGGCTTGAAGCGGGTCTGCGGGCCGGCGACGCTCAGGACGGCGATGACATGGCCGTCGTGCCCGAGGACGGGGGCCGCCAGGGAGGCGGACCCGGCCTCGCGCTCCCCGACGGACGTCGCGTAGCCCCGGCGCCGGATGGCGGCGAGCTCCTTGCGGAGCTTGGCGGGGTCGGTGATGGTCCGGTCGGTCAGCGGCTCCAGCGCGTGCCGGTCGAGGTACGCGTCGATCTCGGCCTCCGGCAGGAAGGCCAGCATGGCTTTGGACGAACTGCCCGCGTGCAGGGGGAAGGGGATGCCGAGGGCGACCTCCATCCGCAGCTCCTGGACGGGCACGACCTGGTCGACGTACAGCCGGGTGTCACCGCGCCGGATGGAGAGGGTGGCCGTCTCGCCGCACTGCTCCGCCAGGCGCCGCAGCTCGGGTGCGGCGAGGATGCGCAGGTCGGTACGGGCCAGGTAGGCGCGGCCGAGGGAGATGGCCGCGGGGCCCAGCGCGTACCGGCGGGTGACGGAGTCGGTGATGATCAGGTCGCGGTTGCGCAGGGCGGTGAGAATGCGGTGCACGGCCGCCTTGGTGATGCCCAGCTCCTGGGCGATCTCGGTGACGCCCAGATCGGGGCGTCCGGCACGGCCGAAGAGGAGGAGCACGTCCATGGCGCGCTCGACCGCGGCGATGGACCTGCTGCTGTTCTCGCTGCCGCTCTCGCTGCTGTTCTCGTCGGTCACGGTGTCCCCCGGTGTGGTGCGGGCGTGCTGAGCCGGCCGGGGCGACGGGCGCCGACCACGCCCCAGCATAGGGCGCGATTTCCCCATGGGAAACACTCCCCCGGCCACGTATCACAATCCCTTGACGCCCACTCATGCGCCTCGTTACGGTGTGCGTGACACCGTTTCGCATCAGGAAACGACGCAGACAACGACGTGGGGGCGGATGTGGCGATGGACACCGGTACCGCCGTGGACGAGACCACCTTCCGCCGGGTGCTGGCCCGCTGGCCGAGCGGAGTCGGCATCATCACCACCGCCGGGCCCGACGGCCGGCGCCACGGGATGACGGCGAGCTCCTTCAGCAGCGTCAGTCTGCGCCCTCCGCTCGTCCTGGTCTGCCTCGACCGCCGCATCCGCTCCCATGAACTCGTCACGCGCAACGGCGTGTTCGCCGTGAACGTGCTGGGGCGCGACCACATCGGGCTCGGCCGCCGGTTCGCCGGGCTGACGCCGGGCGTCACCGACCGGTTCGCCGAGGGCGACTGGCTGCCGGGCGCCACCGGCAGTCCCGTACTCACCGACGCCGCCGCCTGGGTGGACTGCCGGGTACGCCATGTCTACCCCGGCGGGGACCACACCATCTTCGTGGGCGAGGTGATCGCGGCCGGAGTGCCCCGCATCACCTCCCCGCTGCTGTTCCACTCCCGCTCCTGGGGCCAGCTCGCCGACCCGCTCCCGGAGAAGGTCGCCGTCGCCGACACGGGCCTGGCCCGCACGCTGGCGGCGGAGGCGGGGAACCGGCGGCGCGTGGCGCGGCTGGCGGCCGCCGTCCGCGCCGCCGGTGTGCGGGTACGGCTGCCGCGCGACGAGCTGCGCCGCTCCCCCGCCCTGCCGGAGCGCGTCTCGGTGCGGGTGAGGGACGCCGCCGAGGCGGCGGAGGCGACGGCCGCCGGGTGCAGGGTGGTGGAGGTGACCGTCGCGGCGGACGGCGTCGCCGCCGCGGCCGCTTCCGTCGTCGCCGCGGTGGCCGGCTCCGGTGCCACGGTCGTGGGGCGCGTCGACGACGCCCTCGACCCCGCGCGCGGACGGGCCGTCCTGCAGACCGTCGGCGCGCTGCGGGAGGCGGGCTGCGGGGAGATCGCGCTGGACGAAGCCGGGCCCCGGGGCGGTGAGGAGCACGACGACGGCTCGCCGCGCCATCTGCGCAGACTGCTCCAGGACGCCGTACCGCAGGCGGGAGACGCCCCCCTGCGGCTGGCGCTGCGCGACCACCACGGCCTCGGGCTGGTCAACGCCCTCACCGCGATGAAGAACGGCGTCCGGGACTTCGACACCGGCCTGGCCGGCTGCGGCGGGCTGCTGCCCACCGAGCGCCTGCTGCTGCTGTGTGCGCGCCTCGGCGTCGAGGCCCCGGTGGAACGGGAAGCCCTGCGCCCCTGCCTGAACGAGCTGCACGCCCTGCGGTACGGGCGGCGGCGAGGCGGTCCGGTGCGCCCGGCCGCCGGCTCGTGACGGTACGCCGCCGGGTGACGGTACGCCGCGCGCGCCGCACCCACCGGGCGCCGCACCCACCGCGCGCCCGCGCGCCGAGCACCACGCCCGCACTCCGCGGGCCCGCGCGCCGAGCGCCGAGCGCCGAGCGCCGTACCGATCGTGCACCGTGCCCGGTACCGGCTGCGCGCCGTACGCCCCACCCCAGGCACCCGAAGCCAGTGAGGAGCCGCACCCATGCCATCAGCGTCCCCACCACCCACCGCCCCCCGCCTGACCGCCGAACGCCTCCTCGACGCCATGACCCCGGCCGAACGCGCCCGGGCCGAACGCGTCGAGGCCGTCCTCCCCGCCCTGAGGGCCGCCGCCGCCCGGGCGGACGCCGAAGCCGCGTTCCCCGCCGGCCACGTGGCGCTGCTGCGCGAGGCCGGGCTCCTGGGCCTGGTCGTACCGGAGGAGTACGGCGGACTCGGCGGAACGCTGCGGGACCTGGCGGCGGCGACGTACGCCATGGGCACCGCCTGCCCGTCCACCGCGCTCGCCTACTTCTTCCACAACACCAGCGCCTCGCGCGGGCTGTTGCCCCTCGAAGCCGTCCGGGCCGGGCTCTTCACCCCGGAGGAGGCGGGCGACGTGACCGCCTTCGCCGAGCGGGTGCTGACGACGATGGCCTCCGGGCGGTGGCTCGCCAACTTCGCGAGCGAGTCGGCCAAGAGCGCGGGGGCGAACATCTCCATCGCCACCACCGCCGAACCGGCCCCCGGCGGCTGGCTGCTGTCCGGCGAGAAGTCCTTCGGCTGCGCCACCGGCGTCGCCGACACCTACCTCGTCACCGCGAAGCTGGAGGGGAAGGAAGGGCCCGACGCCCTGGCCCTCTTCCTCGTCCCGCGCACCGCGCCCGGCGTCGCCTCCCGCGAGCCGTGGAACGGCCTCGGCATGCGCGCCAGCGCCAACCACGGCATCCGGCTCGACGGCGTCTTCGTCCCGCAGGACCACGCACTCACCATCCCCGGTGCGTTCACCCGCATGCTCCAGGTCAGCCGGGGCAGCTTCGTCGGCAACCAGCTCGCCATCGCCGCCGTCTACACGGGCGCGGCGCAGGCGGTGTACGACCACACGCTGGAGACCCTCACGCGTCGCACGTTCGCCGACACGGGCAGGCCCATCGCGTCCAGCCCCGTGCACCAGGTGCTCATCGGCGACATGACGCAGCGCCTCCAGACCGCCTACCTGTGGCTGCGGCGCCAGTTGGAGCTGGAGACCTCCGAGCCGCCGGTGCGGCCCAAGTCCGAGGTGTTCACCCACTGGCGGCTCGGCAAGGGGTCGGTGACCGAGGCGTGCTTCGAGGTGGCGCTGGGCGCGTTGAAGGCCTGCGGCACGTCGGGGGCCACGATGGACGGGCCGGTGGGCCGTGCGCTGCGTGACCTGGCCATGGGCCTGGTGATGACGTTCCCGGCGGAACGCGGCCGGCTGGAAGTGGCCGGCATCGCCACGGAGGCGCGGGAGAACGCCCTGTTCGCGACCGTGGAGGCCGACCGGTGAGACCGACCGTCCCGATCGCCGACCTGGTGGACGGTGACCGGCAGCCGTGTGCCCTGGAACTCGACGTGATGCTGGAGGACCCGGCCACCGGTGAGCCCGTACGGCCGGCGACGGCGAGCTCCCCGGAACGCGTCGAGCGCGTCCTCGCCGGCGCGTCGTCGCTCCACGCGGACGAGGGCTGGGGCGGGCTCGCCGACGAGGCGCGGGCGGACGCGCTGGATGCGGCGGCCGCCGCCGTCGAGGCGCGTGTCCCGGAGATCGTGCGGGCCGAGGCGTACGCCACGGGTGTCCCGCTGGCCCAGACGTCGGGTCTCGGCGTCATCGTCGCAGGGGCCTTCCGCCTGGCCGCGGCGCGCCTGCGCGCCGGGCTGCTGCACTCCCGCTCCGTACGGCCGGACGGCCGGGTGGTCGAGGTGCGCCGCGCGCCGCTCGGGCCCGCGCTGTGCGTCGTGCCGTACAACGCGCCCGCGCCCATGGCCGCCCACAAGGCGGCGAGCGCGCTGGCCGCCGGCTGCCCGGTCATCGTGAAGGCGCCGGAACTGGCTCCGTACGGTACGCAGTTGCTGGTCGAGGCGGCGGCCGAGGGACTGGCCGCCGCCGGGGCGCCGCCGGCCGTGCTCCAGCTGCTGCACGGCGACGGCGCCACGGGGGCGCGGCTGGTGGCGGACGACAGGATCCGGGTGGTGTCGTTCACGGGAGGCACGGCGGCGGGCCGCGAGGTCGCCGCCGTGTGCGGGCGGGCGCTGAAGCCCGTCCAGCTCGAACTCGGCGGGAACAACCCGCTGGTCGTGCTGCCGGACGCGGACGTGGAGGTCGCCGGCCGCGTCGCCGCCGAGCTGCTCACCACGCTGAACGGCCAGTGGTGCCGGGCGCTGGGCCGGCTCGTCGTCCCGGCGCCGCTGCTCGCGGACGTCCTCGACGCCGCGAGAGCGGTGCTCCGCGACCTGCGCGTCGGCGACCCGCTCGACCCTGCCACCGAGTACGGGCCGCTGGCGCACTCGCGCCACCGTGCGAGGGCGCTGACGGCGGTCGACGCGCTGACCGGTGCGGGGGCGAAGGCCCATGCCCTCGCCGGCGTTCCGGGGCGGGGCAACTACCTGGCGCCCCTGCTGGTGACCGGCGCGCCGGAGGCGGCGACGCGCGAGGAGGTCTTCGGGCCGGTGGCCACCGTGCACCCGTACGCCGACGTGCGCGAGGCCGTGGCCCTGGCGAACTCCACCGGGTACGGGCTGGAGGGGTACGTGGTGGGCGCCGACGAGACGTCCGCGCTGGCCGTCGCACGGCGCGTCCGGGCGGGCGAGGTGAAGGTCAACGGTTCGTCCCTGCTGAGCCTGCACACCGACACGCCCCGCCCCGCGTGGGGCTTGTCCGGGCTGGTGGACGAGGGTACGGACGAGACGGTCCTGCACTTCACCGGGGCCCGGGTCACCGGCGTGGAGGGCTCCTTCGCCCTGCACACCGGCCCATGGGGCGCGTCGTGAGCCGTGTCCTGGTGGCGGGCGCGGGGCCCGTGGGGCTGACTGCCGCGCTCGTCCTGGCCCGGCGCGGCATTCCGGTGACGGTGCTGGAGCAGGGGGCGGGCCTCGCGGCGGAGTCGCGGGCGTCGACGTTCCATCCGCCGACCCTGGAGATGCTCGACGGGCTGGGGGTCGTCGGAGCGCTGCTCGACCGGGGGCTGGTCGCCCGCACCTTCCAGTACCGCGAGCGCCGTACCGGGCAGCCGGTCGCCGAGCTGGACCTGGCGGTGCTGGCGGACGACACGCCGTACCCGTACCGCGTGCAGTGCGAGCAGAGCAAGCTGACGCCGATCCTGCTCGACGCGCTGGGCCGGCACCCCGCGGCGGAGGTGCGCTTCGGCCGCGCGGTACGGGGCGTGGCGCAGGACGGCCGTGCGGTGACGGTGGTGCTCGAGGACGGCTCCCGGGTCCGCGGTGACTGGCTGATCGGCGCGGACGGGGCGCACTCGGCCGTACGGCGGGCCGTGGGCGCGGGCTTCGCGGGGGTGACGTATCCCGAGCGCTTCCTCGTCGCCTCGCTGGACGAGGACCTGACGGCGGCGATGCCGGACCTGGCGCCGATCGCGTACGTCCTCGATCCGGACGAGTGGCTGGTGCTGCTGCGCACGCCCGACCACTGGCGGGTGCTGCTGCCCACGCCGGACGGCACACCGGACGCGGCCGAATCGGCGCGGCTCCCGGAGCGGCTCCGGGGCGTGTGCCCGGGTGCCCGGCCGTGGCGCGTCGCGCACGCCAGCCTGTACCGGGTCCACCAGCGGGTGGCGGACGGCTTCCGGTACGGCCGGGTGCTGCTGTGCGGGGATGCCGCGCACGTCAACAACCCGCTGGGGGGCATGGGCATGAACAGCGGCATCCACGACGCCGTCCTCATGGGCACCGCGCTCGCCGCCGTGATCACCGGTGCGGCCCCGGACGCGGAGCTGACCCGGGCCGCCGAGGGGCGCCGGCGCTGTGCCCTGACGTACGTCGGGGCAGAGACGCATCGCAACTGGGAACGGCTGCGCGCGCGTGACGAGCCCACCCGGGCGGCGGTGCGCGAGGAGTTGCGGGCCGTGGCGGCGGACCCGGCCAGGGCGAGGGAGGCGCTGCTGCGCAGTTCGATGATCGCCTCGCTGCGGCCTGCCGGTGGTACGGAGGAGGGCGTGCGTGTCGGCTGAGCTCATCGTCCGCCGGAACCCGGCGCGGGTGGACGAGATCGTCGGGAGCGTGCCGGTGGCTGGGGGTGCGGTGGTGGACCGGGCCGTCGCGGCGGCGGAGGCGGCCTCCCGCTCCTGGGCCGGGGAGCCGGCGGAGGAGCGGGCCGGTGCGCTGGTGCGCGCGGCCGCCGCGCTGGACGAGGTGGCGGGCGAGGCCGCGCCGTTGCTGGCGCGCGAGTCGGGCAAGCCGGTGGCGGACTGCGCGGGCGAGATCCGCTTCTCCGGGGCCGTCCTGCGCTGGTACGGCGAACACGCGCCCGGGCTGCTCGCCGACCGGGTCACCGACGACGCGGCGGGGCGGCTGACGGTGAGCCACCGGCCCTTCGGCGCGGTCGCGGCGCTCACGCCGTGGAACGCCCCGGTGGTGCTCACCGCCTTGAAGCTGGCGCCCGCGCTGGCGGCGGGCAACGCCGTGGTGGTCAAGCCCTCGCCGCTGGCCCCGCTGGCGGTGTCGCTGGTCCTGGAGGCGTGCGCGCGGCACGTGCCGCCGGGGCTGGTGCACGTCGTCCACGGGTACGCGGCGACGGCGCGGGCCCTCGCCGGGCACGCGGGGATCCGGAAGGTGTCCTTCACGGGCGGCCCCGAGGCGGGACGTGCCGTAGGGGCGGTCGCCGCGGCCGCGCTGACGCCGACCACCATGGAGCTGGGCGGCAACGACGCCGCCGTGCTCCTGGACGACGCGCGGCTGTCGCGGAGCGACCTGGAACGGCTGGTGCTCGCGAGTTTCGCCACCGCCGGTCAGGTGTGCATGGCGGCCAAGCGGATCTACGTGCCACGGCGGCGGTACGAGCGGTTCGTGGCGGAGTACGTCGCGGCGGCCGAGCGCGCGCTGCTGCTCGGCGACCCGCTGCATCCCGCCACGACGGTGGGCCCGGTGATCAGTGCCGAGGCGGCGGACCGCGTCCGGCGGCTCGTCGCCGACGCCCGGGACCGGGGCGGACGCGCCGTCGAGCTGGGCGGGGTGGGTCCGGACACGGACCTCGCCGCCGGGCACTTCGTGCGGCCGGTGCTGCTGCTGGGCCTGGACGACGGCGCGCCCGTGGTGCGGGAGGAGCAGTTCGGCCCGGTGGTGCCGGTGCTGCCGTACGACGGCGAGGACGAGGTGGTGGCCCGCGTCAACGCCACCGAGTACGGCCTCGGCGCTTCGGTGTGGAGCGCCGACGAGGACCGGGCGTTCGCCTTCGCACAGCGGCTGGAGGCCGGTTTCCGCTTCGTCAACACGCACAACCGCACGGGGATGTCGCTGCGGGCGCCCTTCGGCGGTGTCAAGCGCAGCGGGCACGGGCGGGAGTACGGCGCCGAGGGGCTGTGCGGCTACACGCAGCCGTGTGTCACGCACGCGCCCGCGGCCTTCCGGGCGGGCGGTCCGGGGATGCCTCCCGGCGCGTACCCGGGCCCGGCGTAAGCACCCTCCCGTAGCGGTGCGTCCGCCTCCGCTTCGACGGCGGGTATTGACAGGCCCGGCCTCCTCCGCTGTCATCCACGTATCGCGTGCAGAAACTCAGTTTCCTTCTCGGAAACAGCTGCCCGCTCTCGGAGGATCGCATGCACCTGCCCGCCCTGCGCAAGGTGATCGTTCCGGCACTTGCCGCCCTGCTCCTCGGCGCCGTCCCGGCCACCACCGCCCACTCCGCGCCCGCCACCACCGCCGCGTCCGCCGTCACCAAGGCGTCCACCACCGTCGACGTGTCGTGCGCGGTCTTCACCTACCGCCAGTCCGCCGACTGGTACTTCCCGTCCGGCACCCCGAAGGGCCTGGTCTGGCTCCAGCACGGCTTCGCCCGCGCCAACGACCACATGACGGACCTGGCCGGCCGCTACGCCGCCGCCGGATACCTGGTGTTCGCCCCGACCCTGCGCAGCGCGGACATGTTCGGCTGCACGCTGCAGAACATCGGCAACAACAAGCCGTTCCTCGACAACGTGGCGACCTGGTTCGCCTCCGCCGGCAGCGGCTCGTCCCAACTGGCCCGCAGTTACGCGTCGGCCAAGAGCCAGGCCGGGCGCACCGACCTGGGCGCGCTGCCGAACGCGTTCGTCTTCGCCGGCCACTCGGCGGGCGGCGAGGCGGCGGAGTACGTGGCGCAGAGACTGCGGGCCGACCACCCGGCCGCGTTCGCCAAGGTGCGCGGCCTGGTCCTGCTGGACCCGGTGAAGTCGTTCATCGGGAACAACACGGACGCCTCGCTCACCCAGCTGGCGACGACGTCCCTGCCCATCCTGACCATCTCCGCCCCCGGCTACAGCTGCAACAACAGCGGCAGCGGCACCGCCGCGCTCCAGCAGCTGCTGCCCCGCCCGTTCGTCGGCGTACGCCTGACGTCGGGCGCCCACACGGACGCGGAGGGCTCCACCACCGACAACGCGGGCACGCTGCTGTGCGGCACGCCGCAGCAGAAGAACGTCTCGGCGCTGCAGACCCTCGCGGTCGGCTGGGCGAAGGACGCCTTCGACGGGACGCGCACCGCGGGCCTGTACCCCGGTGGCGCGTACTACGGATCCCTGCTCTCCGCGGGCACCATCCAGACGCTGCCCGGCCGCACATCCTAGTCACGCGACCGGTCGGAGCCTCCTGAGTCGACGTAGTCGACCGTCGCCCGGTCCGCGAGCCGCGGGCGCAGCCAGTCACCCAGTGCGCGATGCGCTGGGTGACGCTGGTAGGCGGCGAGCGCGGCGGCCGAGGTGTGCCGGGTGGTCATGCACAGGTGGTACGAGATGGCCGACCCGGTGACGTCGAGGCCCACACGCATGGACGCGATCTCGCCGACGAGCGCGGGCAGTTCCTCCAGCCGCCTCTTCGCCTCGGGGGCGTCGGCGGGGTCGGTGAACCTCATCAGGACGACATGGACGAGCACGGCGGAACCTCCGGTCGGTCGTCGCTTCCCACCCCTGTCGCGGGGTGGCACCCGAGTGTATGTTGGGGAAACGCTGTTCCGCTAGGGGAACCAGTGACCACGGGAGGCTGTCATGGCCGAAGGCTCCACCGTGCGCGTCGCCGCGGCCCAGTTCGCCGTCGGCCGCGACCGCCGCGCCAACCTGGCCGCGTGCCTCCGCGCGATCGACACGGCGGCGCGGCGCGGCGCCCGCCTGGTGGTGCTGCCGGAGTTCTGCAACCACCTCTCCTGGTACGACGACCGGGCGCACGCGCTGCGCAGGGCGTGCCGGCCCGGTGACGACTTCCTGGCGCCGCTGGCCGCCGCGGCGGCGCGGCACCGCGTGTTCGTCAAGACGCACGTCACCCTGGCCGCACCCGGCGGGGACCGGGTGACCGCGGCCAGTCTCCTGTACGGCCCCGACGGCGCGCTCCTCGCCCACGCGGACAAGCAGGTCCTGATGGGCAGCGAGCGGGACCACCTCGACCCGGCCCTCGACCCGGGGCCCGTCGTCGACACGGCGGTCGGCAGGTTCGGTCTGTACTCGTGCATGGAGGGCGTCATCAGCGAGGTGTGCCGGGGGCTCGCCGTGCGCGGCGCCCAGGTCCTCCTCAACAGCCTCAACTCCTTCGCCCTGGACGAGGCGTCGCTGCACATCCCGGTGCGGGCGGCGGAGAACAAGGTCTGGGTCGTCGCCGCCAACAAGGTCGGCCCCCTGCTGCCCGACGAGCACGTCGACGCCGTCGCCGCCGGGCTGGGGGTGCCCCGCGAGGCGCTGCACGGGGCCGGGGAGAGCCAGATCGTCGCCCCCGACGGCACCGTGGTCGCCCGGGCCCCGCGCACGGGCGAGGCGGTCGTCGTCGCCGACATCGAGCCGACGCGGGCCGACGACAAGCGGCGCCCGGACGGCACGGACGTCTTCGCCGCCCGCCGGCCCGAGCTGTACGCCCCCCTCGCGGCGCCGCCCCACCCGGCGCCGCCCTTCGCGGGGCGGCGGGCCGACGAGGTGACGGCCGCCGTCGTACGCCCCGGGGCCGAGGACCCGCGTGACGCGGTGGCCGAGGCGGCGGAGCTGACCGCCCGGGCGGCCGCCCTGGGCGCGTCGCTGGTCGTGGTGCCCGAGCTGTTCTGCTTCCCCGGCGGAGCCGTCGACCCCGCGGCCGGCGCGGCGCCGACCAAGGAGGCACTGGCCAAGGAGGCACTGGCCGCGCTGACCGGCGCGCTCGCCGGCACCGACACGTACCTCGCCTGCACCCTGCCCCACGAGCGCGTCCACACCGGTTACCTGCTCCGTGCCGACGGCCCCGTCCTCGTACAGCCTCAGCTGCACCGCAGTGCGCGGCACGCGGTCTGGGCCGATGGTCCGCCCGGGTCGCGGCTGCACACGTACGACGCCCCGTGGGGCAGGGTGGCGGTGGTCGTCGGCGACGACGGCCTGTACCCGGAGACCTTCCGGCTCGCCGCGCTCGCCGGGGCGGACACGGCCGCCGTCTGCTTCACCGGGACGGAGGGCTGGGAGAGCGCCCTCGGGCTCCCGGAGCGCAGCGCGGAGAACCGCGTGAACGTGGTGGCGGCCGGTCACGCCATCGGCGCGATCCACCGCCTGCCGCGGGACTTCGGCCTGTGGCAGACCCGAGGGGCGGCGCCCTTCGACGGCCGGATCAGCCACCCCGACACCACCCCGGCGGACGGCCGCCTCACCCTCGCCCCCATCCGGCCGGGCCAGGCCGCCCGCCGTCTCGTCTCGCGCGGAACCGACCTCGTCGACGGACGGCCCTGGCACCTCGCCGGGGCCCTCGTCGCGGCCGCACGCCCAGGAGGAGCATCGTGAGCGACACCCTCAAGGCCGTCCAGGACATGACGGACGAAGCCCCGGTCACCGACGTGACCGACACCTTCGAGCAGTGGCGGGCCCTGCTCATCGAGCTCAAGGAGAAGATCGACGCCCGCTTCGAGCTCCACCGGGACCCGTCCACCAAGGACCTGGAGAGCTACGGTTCGCCGCCCGCGAGCCCCGGCGGCTCGCTGGCCGCGTACACCGGCCCGGAGGTCGACTGGATGGTGCACTCGTGGCTGGGCAATCCCACGCGCGGCTTCGCCAACCTCCACCTGACGGTCTGGCTGGGCCCGCACATCCGCGTCCCCCACCTGGGCATCGCCCTGCTCTGCTGGCCCGGCGGCTGGTTCTACCTCGACTCCGTACCCCGTACGAACCTGCTCGCCGACGGCGACTACTACGACCGCTACTACGAGCCCGTCGCCCGCGAGTGGCTGTCCGTACGCGAGGAGAACCCGGAGCTGTCGTGGTTCACCAGCCGCGCCGGCTTCATCCGGGCGAGCCTCTCCCCCACCGCGTACTGCTACGCGATGCCCCGCGACGAGCACCACGTCGCGCTGGTGCGGCGGCTGACGCACGCGCACGTGGACCGCTGGCTGGGGTGGGTTGACGCGGCCGAACCCGTACCGGAGGAGCAGCGGGCCGCGCTCGCCGCCGCCGACCTGGCGACCCGCCGCAACATCGCCGAACGGGACCCCGCCAACGTCATGGGCGTGCGGTACTTCGGCGAGGAGACCACCGCCCGGCTGGTGCGCGCGCTGTGGGGCGGGGACCGTGAACTGCCTGGGCCTAGCGGGCCCGCGTCATGAGCCAGGTGCGGTCCCTGTGGTGGGCCACCCGGGTGCCCGGTCTCAAGGAGCCGTTCGACACGGCCCACCTGCGGGTCTTCTACCCCGCCCGGCACACGGGTTCCGACGCCGAACGCCTGACGGGCGAGGTGCCGGCCGATCCGGCCCGCGCCCCGTACCCCGTCGTGCTGCTCCTGCCCGGCATCAACGTCGGGCAGGACGCGTACCGCTGGCTCGCCATCGCCCTCGCCGAGAAGGGCCTGGTGACGGTCACGGCGGACCTGGTGGGTGAGCTGTTCGCCGGCAGCCACGGCCTGACCCCGGCCGTCGACCTCGACGCCGCGTCCCCCGCCGGGTACGGATCCCGGCCCACCACCCCGCTCATCGGGGCGCTGCTCACCGCCGTGCGGGAGCTGGCGGGCCGGGCGCCCCTGGCGGGCCTGCTCGACCTGGACCGCGTCGCGCTGGGCGGGCACTCGGCGGGCGGCACCGTGGCGCTGCAGTCCGCCGGGTTCACGCCGGGCGTCCGCGCCGTCTTCACGTACGGCGCCCATACGCTGGTCGCCTCGATGCTGGGCTGGCCGCCCGGCACGGTGCTGCCGGTGAGCGGCACCGCGCCGGTCCTGTTGCTGTCCGGCGAGACGGACGGCGTGATCGCGGCGAGCACCGACCGGTACGGGGGCGAGGGCGCGTCCGATCCGGTGGAGCGCACCTTCGCCGAGGCGCTGCCGGACGCGGACGGCGCGCACGTCTGGGCGCGGCTCACCGGCGCGGGGCACTTCACGCCGTGCGATCCGCACGACCCCACGTCGGCCCGCGGGTTCCTGGAGCGGCCCGGTGGGGCCCAGCGCTCGGCACGGGCCCTGCTGGCCCGGCTCGTCACGCTGTTCTGCACCGCCCACCTGCGCGGCGACGCCGCGGCCCACGGCGCGCTCGCGTCACTGCTCGCCCCGCCCCACCCCGGCCTCGCCCTGGTGCGTCGCCGCTGACTTCCCCACTCCAACGATGAGGAGCGGCACGGATGCTCAAGAATTTCTGGTACGCGGTCGAGTTCGCCGACCGCGTCGGGCGCACGCCCCGGAAGGTGGTGTGCCTGGGCCAGTCGCTCGTGCTGTACCGCACCGGCGCCGGCCGCCCCGTCGCCCTGTCCGACCTGTGCGCGCACCGGGGCGCGGCCCTGTCCGCCGGCACCCTGGCGGGTGACTGCGTGGTCTGCCCGTACCACGGGTGGCGGTTCGACGCGGACGGGGCGTGCACGCTCATCCCGGCCAACCAGCCGGGGCGAGGCATCCCGAAGAAGGCGCGGGTGGACGCCTACCCCGTCCAGGAGAAGTACGGCTTCGTGTGGGTGTTCCTCGGCGACCTGCCTCCGGAGGAGCGGCCCCCGGTCCCGGTGTGGCCCGAGTTCGGCGAGCTGGTCGAGAACGGGGGCCGGTTCAAGGCGGTCCGGGGCGAGTACCTGTGGCGCTCCAACTACGAGCGGGTGCTGGAGAACGGCTGCGACATCGCGCACACCCCCTTCGTCCACGCGGGCTCCTTCGGGAACCCGGACCGGCCGGAGGTCGAGGAGTACACGCTGGAGCAGCCCGACGAGTGGTCGGCCTTCGCGACGGTCGCCCTCCATCCGCCCACCGCCAAGGGGCTGTGGGCGCGGCTGTACGCGGACCGCAGGGCGCGGGCGAAGGACCGGCCGCCGGTGGTGACCACGGCCGGCTGGATGCTGCCGAACCTGATCAAGCTCCATGTGCGGCTGCCGCTGGGCAGCATGGTCATCTACGACACCAACATCCCGGTGGACGAGACGACGACCCTGGTGAAGTGGGTGGCGCTGCGGGACTTCTTCACCGGGGCGTGGGCCGACGGCAACACCCGCAAGCGCGTGATGAAGATCTTCGGCCAGGACGCCCCGGTCGTGGACGGCACCCGCCCCGAGCTGCTCCCCGCCGACCTGGGCGCGGAGCTGCACCTGCGGTCGGACCTGATCTCGGTCGCGTACCGCCGCAAGCGCCAGGAACTGGCCGCGAAGGGGTGGATGGTCGGTGCGGCCGACCGCATCACGGGCGACGTCCCGGCGCGCACCGCCACCGTGATCCCCTCACCGGGGCGGCGTGACGTCCCCGAGTTCGCCCGCGCCTGGGAGCAGAAGGCGCACGGCTTCCACCCCACCGCCGGCCACCCCACCGTCGAGAGCGAGTGATCATGTCGGAAACGGCGCTGTCCCCGTCCGCCGAGCTGTCGGCCCTGGTCCTCGACCGGCTCGTCGCCGGAACGGGGGTGGTGGAGCGACCCACCGAGTGGGCGGCCCTGCGCGGCCCCTCCTTCCCCGAACCGGTCGGCCGCGTACGGTACTTCACCGGCGGCCGGGACGCGTCCGTCGCGTCGGTGGTGTACATCGGGCTGGTGCTGCCCGCGGCGGGGCTGGACAGCCACATGGTGTTCGCCTTCGGCGCGGACGACGGCCCGCTGCCCCACTTCACGCTCGACTCGGTGTACGCGGGCGGCGGTTACGCCTTCCACCTGGACCTGGTGCAGCGGGCCGACCTCGCCGCCCATCCGGTGTACACCGACACCGTGTACGGGCCGCTCACCAAGTCCCACGCCCGCGCCGCCGAGATACCGGGGCTCACCGCGGCGGCCGTCGGTCCGCGGCAGCGGTCCCTGATGTCCCCGTGGATGCTGGTGCACCGCGCCGACGAGGCGGCCCTGCGCGCGGTGGGCCCGGTCGTGGAGGAGTACGCGGACCACTGGCTGTCGCTCGCCGCCTCGATGCCCGCCGAGGCGGCCGGTGAACTCGCCGGCACCGACCTGGCCGTACGGGACCGGCGGCTGCGGACCGCGCTGTTCAGCCGGGAGATCGACCCGGTGTGGGACAGGGTCGACCGGCTGCTCGGCCCCGCGACGACGGACCGCCTGCGGCACCTGCTGGTCACCGGACGGCCGGAGGGGACGCGATGAACCCGTCCTCCCCCAGCGCCTGGCAGCAGCGCATCGCGGGCGAGTGGCACGGCCGCCCGTCCCTCTTCGACGCCCACGGCACCTGGTGCGGCTACGAGGACATCCGCCGCTCGTCCGAGGTGGAGGACGGCGCCACCGTCTACCGCATGGACGGCGGCCTCACGGGCGGCGGGCCGCTCGCCGGGCGGTTCCGCCTCGCCGCGCCCTTCGCGTTCACCGTGGGCGACGCCGACGACAACCGCCTCTACCAGGGGCCCGACTTCCACGGCAGCGGGCAGCCGTACGGCTCCTTCGTCGACGCCCACTACTACGGCCCCGGCTGGCAGGTGGGCCTCAACACCTGGAACCACGTCCTGCCCGACGGCGCCACCCAGGTCTACTCCTCGGTCCTGTACCAGGGCTGGACCGTCGTCGGCTGCTTCAACGGCCTGTACGTCAGGACCACGGACCACGACACCGACCCCGGCACCCGGCGGGCCGTCGCCGCGCACCGGGACGCCGAGACCGCCAACGGCCCCGTGCCGTGGATCCTGCCGACCAAGCAGGCGGGGAGGTTCGCGGGCGACTGCGAGCTGTGGGGCGCGGACCAGAAGCCGCTGGGCACGGTCCGGGTCGTCCACCGGCTCACCCCGCTGGACCTGTTGCGCGCCGAGCACCGCGTCACCTGGACGGGCGGCGGGCTCGACCGGGCCTTCACCGTGGTGCGGCGGCGGGACGGGACGCGGGAGTTCTGGGAGGGCCCCGACGCCTGGGGCGGCGCCCAGGCGTTCGGCCGCGCGAACTTCCCGCTGTGGCACTTCACGGGCGGCGACGTCCACCGGGTGAGGGCGCGGGAGTTCGCCCTGGACGCCACGGCCGGCATGTCGGCGGGTGGGCGGCTGGCCGTCACGTACGAGCTGTTCGGCGGCAACGTCCTCACGGGCGTCCTGCACGGCGTGCTCACCTGGGAGGCCGAGTCGTGAGCGGCCGAGTCGTCGGCGGCGGCACCGTCGTGGTGGTGACGGGTGGCACGCGCGGGATCGGCCTGGGGCTCGTACGGGCGTTCCTGGCGCGCGGCTGCCGCGTGGCGCTGTGCGGCCGCCGGGAGGGCGAGCAGCCCGGCCCGCCGGACCGGGTGCTGGCGCGGGTGGCGGACGTCACCGACCGGGCCCAGGTGCAGGCGCTGTGGGACGCCGCGTACGACCGCTACGGGCGGGTCGACGTCTGGATCAACAACGCGGGTGCCGCCGCGCCCCGCCGCCCGCTGTGGGAACTGGCCGCGGGGGACGTCGAGGCGGTGACGGCGGCGAACCTGCTGGGCACCGCCCATGGTTCGGCGGTCGCGGTGACCGGCTTCCTCGCCCAGGGGCGGGGGCGGCTGTGGAACATGGAGGGCTTCGGCTCCGACGGGCGCGTGCTGCCCGGCCTCGGCGCGTACGGCGCCACGAAGAGCGCGGTCACGTACCTGACGCGGGCCGTGGCCGCCGACCTCGACGAGCGGGCCGGGACCCGCCCGCACGATGTGCGGGCGCTGCGGCTGTCCCCCGGGATGCTCGTGACCGACCTGCTGGTCCACGGCTACACCCCGGAGCAGTACGCGAAGGCGCGCAGGGTCCTCGACATCCTGGCCGACCGGGTGGAGACGGTGACCCCGTGGCTCGCGGACCGGGTCCTCGCCGACCGCACCCGCAACGGGGGCCGCGTGGCGTGGCTGACCCGCCGCAAGGCGGCCGCCCGGTTCGCCGCCGCGGCCTTCCGGAGCAGGAACGTGCTCCCGGCGACGGTCCCGGAACGGTGAGCGCCGTGGACTACCCCGTCGCGCTCGCCCTGGAGGACTTCGTCCCGGTGGTGCTGACCGGTGTGGCGGCGGCGTGGCTCGTGCGGCCGGTCGGCCGCGCCGTCCCTCGCGCCCGTACCGTCGCGGCCAGCGGCGCCGCCCTCGTCTTCGCCGGGGGCCTGTCGAAGGCGGGCTGGAAGCTCACCGTGGCGCTGGACGGACCCGACGTCCAGGCCCTGAACAAAGCGCTCTTCCCGCTCCTCGCGCTGGGGTTCCTGCTCCTGGCACACGCGCTGCTCAGCATGCCCGTGGCCGCGGGTCCGCAGGCCTCCCGGACTCCCCCGCTGTGGGGCTTCGCCGTGACGTGGGCGGCGGCCGCCGCCGGCTCCCTGGCGCTGCGCACGACCATGCCGCTGATGGTGCTCACGATCGCGGCGGTGACGGTCTGCGGCGTCCGGCTGATCCTGCTGGCGCGCGCGGCCGGAGAGCCCCGCGCGGCTACGGCCACCGGTGTGTGGCTGCTGGGCACGTACGCGCTCGGGCCGCTCGCCGCCCAGCCCGACCAGAGCGTGGCGCTGCAGTGGGTCGAGCAGTCCTGCAACACCCTCACGCAGGCCGCCCTCGTGTACGCGGCCTGGCGCCTGTCCGCCCCCACCTCCTCCGCCTCCTCCTTCTGGAAGGTGCCCCTGTGACCGATGCCCTCGGCTGGCGCCGCAAATTCGGCGTCATCGCACCCAGTACGAACACGATCGTCGAGCCCGACTTCTACCGGATGACGGTGCCCGGTGTGACCGCCCACTTCTCGCGCATCCACATCCGCGACCAGAACATGGCGGGCGACGCGGGCATGGAGCGGCTGCTGGAGCAGATACGCGACGAGATCGGCGCCGCCTGCGAGCGGGTGCTGACCTGCGAGCCCGACTACATGGTGATGGGCATGTCCGCCGAGACCTTCTGGGGCGGGGTGGCGGGCAACCGGGCCTTCGTGAAGCAGATCCACGACATCACGGGGCTCCAGGTGGCCACCGGCGCGGAGGCGTGCGAGCGCGCGCTGCGCCTGTACGGCGCCCGGCGCATCGGCGTGGTGACGCCGTACCAGCCGATCGGGGACGCGAACGTACGGCGGTTCTTCGGCGAACTCGGCTTCGACGTCGCCGGCGTGACCGGCCTGCGCTGCCCGACGGCCGTCTCCATCGCCCACGTCGGGGAGGAGCGGCTGCGCGAGGCGCTGACCGGTCTGGCCGCGCTCGACGGGGTGGACGCGCTGGTCCAGTGCGGGACGAACCTGTCCATGGTGGCGCTGGCCGACGAGGCCGAACGGTGGCTGGGACTTCCGGTGATCGCCATCAACGCCGCCACGTGGTGGATGGCGCTGCGCGACAACGGCATCGAGGACAAGGTGTACGGCGCCGGGTCACTGCTGCGCGACCACTGAGGCGGCGCGTGCGCGGTCCTCGCGCAGTGCGGCGACCAGCCCGGCCAGCATGAGCGCCTCGCCCACGTTGCCGAGCGGCGGCACGGCGACGGCCGCCGCCGAGGCGGCGAACAGGGCCACCGCCCCCGCGGCGACCCACGGCACGCGCCGGCGCCGCCAGAGCACCACGCCCGCCCCGAGCAGCAGGAGCATCGCCGCGACCGCGGCTACCGGCACCCCGCCGGGCTCCGCGTCCGCGTACCGCAGGGTGTCCGCCCACCGCCGCGGTACGAGGTCCAGGCCCGGCAGGGTGGCCCAGGCCCCGGCGGCGGCGAGCACGCACGCCGTGCCCCACGCCCCGGCCACCACCGCGCGCCCGCCGCGCAGCAGCATCGCGGCGCAGGGCACCACCAGCGGCGTGAGCAGGGCGTGGAGGAGGTACCGGCCGGTGCTGAGCGTCTCCAGGACCGCGCCGTGGCCCAGCACCGTACCGGCGGCGACGACGGCCGAGTCGTACGCGACGGCGCAGCCGAGCAGCGCGGTCCACGCTCGGGGGCGCGGGCCGCGCAGGGCGACGGCGGCGAGCGCCAGTTGCACAATGGCGACCAGCGCGAGGGCCGGGGAGAACACCGTGTCCGCCCGGCTCAGTGGGTGTAGAGCGACTCGATGAGCTGCGCGTACCGCTGCTCCACCGCCGCTCTGCGCACCTTGAGCGTGACGGTGAGCTCGGGCCCGCCGGGTTCCCACGTGTCGCGCAGGACGGCGTGGGCGCGGACGCGTTCGGGGCGGGAGAGCCGGGTGTTGGCGTCCTCGACGGCGGCGGCGATCTCACTCTCGACGTCGGCCGTGGCCCGGGCGGCGACGGCCTCGCGGTCCAGGACGATGAGGGCGACGTTGCAGGGGCGGCCGTCGCCGACGACCACGGCGTGCCCGATCAGGGGCGAGGCGCCCCGCAGGACACCCTCGATGCGGGTGGGCGACATGTTCTTGCCGCCCGTGTTGATGATGATGTCCTTCTTGCGGTCGACGACGGTGACGTTCCCTTCGCCGTCGACGGTGACGAGGTCGCCGGTGTGGAGCCAGCCGTCCGGGTCGACGGCCTGTGCGGTGAGGCCGGGCTCGTCGCGGTAGCCGCGCATCAGGAACGGCGCCTTCACCAGCAGTTCGCCGTCCTCGGCGACCCGTATGCGGGCGCCCGGCACGGGCCGGCCGACGGTGCCGGGCCTGGGGTCGCCGGGCGGGTTCATCAGCGCCATGCCGGACAGCTCGGACATGCCCCAGGCGTCGCCGAGGGGCACACCGAGGGCGTGGAAGAACTCCACCAGCTCCGGCGGCGCGGGGGCGGCTCCGGTGACGCAGACCCGGGCGCGGTCGAGGCCGATCCTCTTGCGCAGTTCGGCGAGGACCGGTTCGGCCGCGTCGAGTTCCTTGGCCTGTTCGGCCGTCAGTGTTCCGGCGCGCCGGCCGGGGCCGAGGCGGCGTGCGGTGTCGACGCAGCCCTCCACCAGGGTCCGCAGTCCCGGGTCGGCCGCGGCGAGGGCCGCGTCCAGCCCGGCTTTCAGCCGCTGCCAGACGACGGGCACCGCGCCGAAGAGGGTGGGGCGTACGGACGTGAGGGCGTCGGGCAGCTCCTTGAGGTCGGGTACGCAGGTCAGGCGGGTGCCGAAGCGGATGTTCGTGTAGTGCGAGGCCCAGCGGTCGGCGATGTGCGCGGCGGGCAGGAAGGACAGGTGGCTGTCCTCGTGCGTGATGCCGAGGAGCTGCTCCGTGGCGTCCAGCTGGGCCGTCATTCCGGCGTGCGTGACCTCCACGGCCTTGGAGCGGCCGGTGGTTCCGGACGTGTGGATGAGCGTGAGGACGTCGCCGGGCCGTACGCGCCGCCAGGCCGCCGCGACGTCGAAGTCCGCCGGCGCGGCGGCCTCCACCGCGGCCAGCTCGGTGGCCCCTTCGCCCGGCCCGTCCACGGTGACGAGGTGTGCGACGTCCGTGCCGGCGAGGGACTGCCGGAGCACGGGCAGGAAGCGCCGCTCGGTGACGAGGACGCGTGCCCGCGCCCGGGCGAGTACGTCGGTGAGCTGGTCCGGGGGCAGGGTGTTGTAGAGCGAGAACGGTATGGCGCCGAGGTGGAAGGCGGCGCAGTCGGCCACGTGGAACTCGGGCCGGTTGGTGAGCATCAGGGCCACGGTGTCGCCGTGCCGGACGCCCAGGCCGTGCAGCCCGGCGGCGACCGAGGCGACGCGCTCGGCGTACTGGGCCCAGGTCAGCACGTCGCCCTGGACGGTGTGGAGGGCGGGTGCCTGGGGCCGGGTGGCGGCGGTGCGCTGGAAGGTCTCGCAGAGGGTCGCGGCGTCGGGCATGACGGCTCCTCGGTGTCGGGTGGGGTTGGGGCCTGTCTTTCGGATCAGGCCCTAGGAGGCTGCGCCGAACCGCAGGCGGAAGTCCCGCAGCACCAGGCTGAGCAGCGGCGCCCGGCGCGTGAAGCGGCTCAGGGGGCTGTCGTCGGGCACCGACCAGCGCGCACCGCTCGCGAGGGCGACACCGGTCCGGGTGCGGACCGGGCTGGTCTTGAGGCGCCCGTGGAGGGTCTGGGTGACGTGGTAGGTGAGGGGCCAGCGGCCCGGCAGGCGGCGGGCGCCTGCGAACTCGGCGGTGGCCAGGGTGCCGTGGTCGGCCTTGGCGGTGGCGCGCAGGCCTCCTCCTGCCGAACGGTCGAGGTCGAAGGAGGCCGGGTCCTTCGGGATGCCCCACAGCTCCCGGCCGCCGGCCAGGGAGGCGGGGTTGTCGACCCAGATGTCGGTGATGGTGACCCGGGGGCGGAAGCCGTCGCGTACGAGGACGGCGGCGAGGAGCTCGTTGTAGTGGAGCACGCTGTCCTGCTCGTACACGACCCAGGCGAGGCCGGCCACGCCGCGTCCGGCGACGGTGACCGGCCGGGTGCCGGGCGGCAGGCCCGGCGGCAGCGCGTGGCGCGGTACGAGCCAGAGGGAGAGGTACATCTGTCCGGCGAGGTGCCAGGGTTCGGGCGGGTAGGCCGTCACGGTGTGTCCTTCCTGGGGGCGGCCCGTCCCAGCCGCAGCGCGGCGGGGGCCGTGGCGGGCACGGTCGGCGTGCGTGGCGGGACGGGTGCCAGGGTGCGGTAGGGCTCGCCGGGGGCGGGCCGGGGGTCGGGGTCGCCCTTGTTGGGCCACAGGGCGGTGGCGCGTTCGGCGAGGGCGGTGATGGTGAGGGAGGGGTTGACGCCGAGGTTGGCGGAGATGGTGGAGCCGTCGACGATGTGCAGGCCGGGGTGGCCGTGCACCCGGTGGTAGGGGTCGACGACGCCCGTCGCGCCCGTGTCGCCGATGGTGCAGCCGCCGATGAGGTGGCCGGTGGTGGGGATGTCGAAGAGGTCGGCCCACGTGCCGCAGGGTATGCCGTCGATGCGGCGGGCGGCGTGTCGCGCGGCCCGGTGTCCCGCCGGTATCCAGGTGGGGTTGGGGTCGCCCTCGCCGGGCCGGCTGGTGAGCCGGCGTCCGAGGAGACCGCGTCGCGTGTAGGTGGTGACCGAGTTGTCGAGGCTCTGCATCACGAGGAGGACGAGGGACTGCCGGGCCCACCGGCGCGGGGTGTGCAGGGCGGGCAGGTCGCGCAGGTTCCTCGCCATGGCGGCCAGCCCCAGCAGCAGCCGGGAGCGGCCCGGCACGGGGTCCACGAGGGTGGCGCCGAGCAGGCCGAGGAGGTTGCTGCCGCGTCCGTAGCGGACCGGTTCCACGTGCGTGGTGTCGTCGAGGTGGATGGAGGAGGTGATGGCGACACCGCGGGTGAAGTCGGCGTTCCGGTCGCGGGAGCGGGCGGCGAGGATGGCCTCGGAGTTGGTGCGGGTGAGGCGCCCGAGGCGCGGGGAGAGGCCGGGGAGCGCTCCGGTGTCGCGCAGCCGGTGCAGGAGGCGCTGGGTGCCCAGGGCGCCGGCGGCGAAGACGACGTGCTGCGCGGTGAGGGTCCGCGTCCGGCGGCGCAGGGTGCGGCCGGTGCGTACGGAGGTGACGGCCCAGCCCTCGCCGAGGGCGCGGACGTCGGTGACGGTGCGTTCGGCGTGCACCGTGGCCCCGGCGCGCTCGGCGAGGCCGAGGTAGTTCTTGGGGAGGGTGTTCTTGGCGTTGTGGCGGCAGCCGGTCATGCAGGCGCCGCAGTGCAGGCAGGCGGCGCGGGCGGGTCCGGCGCCCCCGAAGTAGGGGTCGGGTACGACGGTGCCGGGCGCGCTGCCGGGCGGCCCGAAGTGCACGCCCACCGGGGTGGGGCGGAAGGTGTCCTCGCGGCCGAGGTCGCGGGCGGTTGCCCGCAGCACCTCGTCGGAGGCGGTGACCAGCGGGTTGGGGGTGACGCCGAGCATGCGGCGGGCCTGGTCGAAGTACGGGGCGAGTTCGGTGCGCCAGTCGGTCAGGGAGGCCCAGTGGGAGTCCTCGTAGAAGGCGGCGGGCGGCTCGTACAGGGTGTTCGCGTAGCCGAGGGAGCCTCCTCCGACGCCCGCGCCGGTGAGGACGAGCACATCGCCGAGGAGGGTCATGCGCAGGATGCCGGTGCAGCCGAGCCGGGGCGCGAAGAGGTAGTCGCGCACGTGCCACGACGTACGCGGGAGGTCGGCGTCGTCGAAGCGGCGCCCGGCCTCCAGTACGCCGACCCGGTAGCCCTTCTCGGTCAGCCGCAGTGCGGTGACGCTGCCGCCGAAGCCGGAGCCGACGACGAGGACGTCGTAGTCGAAGGCCGTCGCGGTCATGGGCGTTCCTCCGTGACGAAGCCGGCCAGGAGGGGGATCACCAGCCGCTCGATCGCGGTGCGCCGGGCCCCGGGCCGGTCTTCGGCGAAGGCGACGGGTCCGGCGAGCCCCGGGGTGAAGGGGGCGAGCGCCAGGTGCGGCAGGAGCAGGAGCAGCAGGGAGAGCAGGGCGTCGGTGTCCGCGTCCTCGCGGATGTCGCCGGCCTCGACGGCCCGCTGGACGAGGGGCCGCAGCCCGGCGAGGTAGAGCCCGTGGACGGGGGCGCGCACGGCTTCCCTGACGGCCGGGTCCATCTCCATGTTGGTGGCGGCGGTGACGCCGCGCTCCAGGGGGTGGGTGGCGAAGTAGTCGAGCCATGCTTCCAGCGCGTCGGTGAGGTGGGTGGTGAACTCCTTGCCGCCGTCGTATCCGTCGAGCCACGGCCGCATCGCCGCGTAGATGCGCAGGGAGGTCTGTTCGGCGACGTACGTGAAGAGGTCGAGCTTGCCCGCGAAGTACTGGAAGAGGGATCCCTTGGCCACTCCCGCTTCGCGGGCGATGACGTTGAGGCTTCCCGTGGAGTAGCCGTGCGTGCCGAACTCGTCCATCGCGGCGACCAGGACCCGTTCGCGCCGCGCGGGCGAGAGGTGTGTCCAGGTGGAGGTGGGCATGAGTGCTCCCGCTGTATGACCAGGCGGTCATGTGACCGCTCGGTCATCGTCGCGAATGCACCGGTACGGCGTCAATCCCCATGCGATACACGCATGTTGACAAGCCATCAGACGCGGCCCCACCCTGTGACCGACCGGTCATGTGACCGGGTGGTCACCCCCGTCCGTCTCTCGTCGGAAGGCTCGTGATGAAACGTGTCTGCGTCATAGGAGCGGGATCCTCGGGCATCGCCGCCTGCCAGGTGCTCGCGGAGCGGAAGATCCCGTACGACTGCTTCGAGGCCGGCTCGGAGGTGGGCGGCAACTGGCGCTATCTCAACGACAACGGCATGTCCTCGGCGTACCGATCCCTGCACATCAACACCTCCCGGCAGGTCATGGAGTACGCCTGCTTCCCCATGTCGGAGGCGTATCCCGTCTACCCGAGCCACTTCCACATCGCGCGGTACTTCGACGAGTTCGTCGACCACTTCGGCCTGCGCCCGTCCATCACTTTCCGGACGGAGGTCATACGCGTCGAGCCGTCCCCCGACGGGCGGAGCTGGTCCGTCACCACGCGGCATCGCGACGGCGGGGAGGAGACCGTCCGCTCGTACGACGCGGTGCTCGTCGCCAACGGCCACCACTGGCGGCCGCGTTGGCCCGAGCCCCCGCTGCCGGGCTCGGGGTCCTTCGCCGGTACGCAGACGCACTCGCACCACTACAGGACGCCCGACCCGTTCGCCGACCAGCGGGTCCTCGTCCTCGGGATCGGCAACTCGGCGTGCGACATCGCCGTGGAGACCTCCCGGGTGTCCCGGCGGACCTTCCTCGCGATGCGGCGCGGCGCACACATCCTGCCCAAGTACCTCTTCGGGATACCCACGGACCATCTCACCGGCTCGTGGCTGGCCCGCGCACCGCTCGCCGTCCAGGACCGGGGGCTCCAGCTGCTGCTGCGGCTCAGCCGCGGCCGGTTGAGCGACTACGGCCTGCCCGTGCCCGCCCACAGGGTGCTGGCCGCGCACCCGACGATCTCCGACGACCTGCTGTCCCGGCTGGGGCACGGCGAGATCACCGTGAAGCCGATGATCGAGCGCCTGGACGGCAAGGAGGCGGTGTTCACCGACGGGTCGCGCGAGACCGTCGACGCGATCGTCTACTGCACGGGGTACGCCATCAGCTTCCCCTTCCTCGGCCGCGAGATCGTCGACCCGGCCGGCAACGACATCGGGCTCTACCACCGGGTGGTGGACCCCGATCACCCGGGCCTCTACTTCATCGGGCTGGTCCAGCCGCTGGGCGCGATCATGCCGCTGGCGGAAGCCCAGTCGCACTGGGTGGCCGACCTCCTCGAGGGGAGGTGTGCGCTGCCCGGGCGCGCGGCGATGCGGCGCGAGATCGCGACGTACCGGGCCCGTACGGCACGGCGGTACGTCGCGTCCTCACGTCACACGATTCAGGTCGACGCCCTCGCCTACCTCCGCGAGCTCAGGGCGGAGCGCCGCCGCGGTGCGCTCAGTACGCCTGCTCCACGGTGACGGTCCGGTCCGTGGCGTCGCCCCAGTACCGCACGTAGGAGGCGGCGACGGGGTCGCCCAGGGACGCCTTGAGGAACAGGGCCGACCAGCGGCCGGCGGCCCGTATGGACTCGGTCTGGTCCAGGGTCTGGGGAGAGGCGTCCGGGGCCGCACCCGGCGGGTTCTGGACATCGGTGATCCCGAAGTGGTTGGCGCCGTGCAGGCCGACGAGCGCCTTGGGCTTGGCGGTCAGCGCCCGGTAGGTGTCCCGCGCGGCCGTGGGCGCGGCGACGCCGTCCGCGTCGCCCTGTACCAGGGCGACCGGTACGCCGGTGTTGTTGATGGGGCCGACGGGCCCGCCGCCCGGCGGCACACTGTTGGTGCCGAAGAAGGCGGCCGCCTTCAGCTGCGCCGGCTTGACCGCGCCGGGCGGCAGCCCCGCGCAGAAGGGCGGCACACACAGCCCCTGGAGGGCGGTCAGCCCGGCGGCCCCGCCGAAGGAGTGGCCGAGCAGGGTCAGCGTGCCGGTGTCGATGCGGCCGGCGAGCGGGCTGCCGTCCCGGCCGTTCTCCGCCGCCGCCCACGCCACCGCGCCCAGGGTCTGGTCCGAGGAGGCCCACAGGCCCGGCACCCCGAACACCGGACGTACGTGGTTGGGCACGACGACCACGAAGCCGAAGGCCGCGACGGTGCGCGCGAAGCCCTCGTAGTGGGCCTTGTCGACGTTGGCGCCCTGGAGGAGCAGCGCCACCGGCAGGCCGCGGCTCGTGGTCGCCGGGTAGTACACGTCGGCGGCGTCGGCGCCGACCTTGGTGGCGTACGAGCCGGTGGGGAAGGTCGTCGGCTTCTCGGGCGTCACGGCCTGACGGGCCTCGGCGTGGCCGCCGGCCGCCGCCAGCAGGGCGAAGCTCAGCAGTCCGGCGAAGAGACCTCGCCGAAGGAAGGTTTGTGCCATCGGGACCTCGATCCTGGGACGATGACCAATGGAGCGTTTCTGATGGAGAAACTCTGTTTCCCTCTCGGGAAGTTAACGGGCGCGAGAGCTCCCGCGTCAACCCGCTGCGCCGCACCACTCGCACCCATACCGCTTGACGAGACGAAACGTATCGTCTAGATTCTTGCCCATCGGTCGGCGGCCGGTTCTCGTTCCGCCTGCCGCACCACCCTGTCCCCCAGGAAAGGACTGCTCTTGCACCCTGCTCCCTCCGGCACGACCACCCCTCCCGCCTCCTCTCCCGGCACGTCCCAGCTGGCTCTCGCCGGGGTGACCAAGCGCTACGGCGACCGCACCGTGCTGGACCGCGTCTCCTTCACGATCCGACCGGGCGAGAAGGTCGGGATCGTCGGGGACAACGGCTCGGGAAAGTCCACGCTGCTGCGGCTGCTCGCCGGGCAGGAGCCGGTCGACAACGGCAGCCTGACGGTCACGGCGCCGGGCGGCATCGGCTACCACCGCCAGACGCTCGGCCTGCCGGGCTCGGCGCGCGTGGGCGACGCCGTGGACCAGGCGCTCGGCGAACTGCGTGACCTGGAACGCCGCATCCGCGGCGCGGAGGCCGCGCTGGGCGCCGCCGGCCCCGACGAGCTCGAGCACTACGCCGCCCTGGTGGCCGCGTTCGAGGCGCGCGGCGGACACGGAGCGGACCGCCGCGTCGAGGTGACCCTGCGCCGCCTCGGCGAGCACGCGCCGCTGGACCGTACGCGTCCGCTGAGCACCCTCTCCGGAGGACAGCGCTCCCGGCTCGCGCTCGCCTCGACCCTGGCCTCCTCCCCCGAGCTGCTGCTGCTCGACGAGCCGACCAACGATCTGGACGACGAGGCCGTGGCGTGGCTCGAGAACCATCTGCGCCGCCATCGGGGCACGGTGGTCGTGGCCACGCATGACCGGGCGTTCCTGGACCGCGTCACCTCCACCGTGCTGGAAGTGGACCACGACCGGCACACGGTACGGCGCTACGGCGACGGCCACGCCGGCTTCCTCGCCGCCAAGGCGGCGGCCCGCGCCCGGTGGGCGTGGGAGCACGAGCAGTGGCGCAACGAGGTCGCCCGGCAGGAACACCTCGCCGACTCGGGCATCGGGCGACTGGCCGAGATCCCCCGCACGGGGCCGCGGGCGTTCAGCGGCGCCGGTGCCTTCCGGGCGCGCTCGCGGGCGCACGGCGCACAGAGCCGCATCCGCAACGCGCGCGAGCGGCTGCAGCGGCTCCGGGAGCACCCCGTACCGCCGCCTCCGCAGCCGCTGCGGTTCACGGGGCGCGTCGCGGGCACGCCGGCCGAGGGGGTTGCGTCGACGGCGGTGCACCTGGAAGACGTCGCGGTCGAGGGGCGGTTGTACGTTCCGTCCCTGGCACTCGCCCCGGGCGAACGGCTCCTCGTCACCGGTCCCAACGGCGCCGGCAAGAGCACCCTCCTCCAGGTGCTGGCCGGGGAGCTGACGCCCGGCACGGGTACCGTGCGCCGACCGCCGCGGGTGGGGTTCCTCCGCCAGCAGGGCGCGCCCGGTGCCGCCTTCGACGACCGGACGCTGCTGGCGGCGTTCGCGGCCGGCAGGGCGGGGCAGCCGGACGAGCACGCCGACGCACTTCTCGCCCTCGGGCTGTTCCACGCCGCCGACCTCGCCGTCCCCCTGCGGGAGCTGTCGGTCGGGCAGCGCCGCAAGCTCGAACTGGCCCGGCTGGTGACGGCCGGCCCGCTCGACCTGCTGCTGCTCGACGAGCCGACGAACCACCTGGCCCCCGCCCTGGTGGAGGAGATCGAGGCGGCCCTGGCCCCCTACACCGGCACCCTGGTCGTCGTCACCCACGACCGGCTCCTCCGGGAGCGCTTCCGCGGTCCCCGCCTGGAGCTGCCCGTGGCCGCCGCGTAGCGGCCGGCCGCATCGAGCGGACCCGATCGGCCGGCCCGGATCGGCCGACCAGGAGCACGCCCGCCGCCGCACAGAGAGCGGGCTGCATGACCTTTCGGTACGTTCGAGCCATGGGGACCGATGTCGATGCGCTCCTGCATCGTCTGGCTCGAAAGCTCCGGCCGCGGGCGGACCAGTTGGCCGAGGTACTGGTCCGACGCCTCCGCGGCGAGCTGCCCGGGCTGTGGGACCACGAGGACCTCGCCGCCCGGCTGCTGGAGGAGATCGGCGGGCACACGACCGCGTTCCTGGACGTGCTCGACAGCGGCCTCGACACGTCCGCCGTCCCGCCGCCGCCCCAGGCCCTGGAGGTCGCCCGCGAGTCCGCCCGGCGCGGGCTGCCGCTGGGCACCCTCCTGCGCGCCTACCGGCTCGGCCACCTGCTCCTGCTGCAGCGGCTGCGGGCGGAGACCGCCCGCCTGACCGACGATCCGAAGCTGGTCGACCAAACGGCGATGCGGCTGATCAGCGCGGCGTTCGCGTACGTGGACCGGGGCTCGGAGCAGGTCGTCGCCGCCTACCAGGCGGAGCGCGAGCGCCGGCTGCGGCGGCGGCTCGCCCTGACCGACGCGGCGAACAGGCGGATCGGGACCACCCTCGACATCGCTCGCACCGCTCAGGAGCTGGCCGAGGTCGGCACCGAGGACTTCGCCGACCTGGTCGTCGTCGACCTTCTCGACTCCGTCGTCCACGAACCACCCGCGCCGCAGCAGCCGACGCCCGGACCGGCGCTCCACCGCACGGCGATCCGGGGCGCCCGCGCCGCCCCGGATCGCCCTGCCGCCGAGGGGGCCGCCAGAGGAGTCGCCAAGGGTGCCACCGAGGGGGCCGCGGAGGGAGCGACCCACCGCTACCCGGAGGGGTCGGAGCCCGCTCGGGCCCTGAGCACCGGGCAGCCGGTCCTGCACCGCGTCACCGGTACCCGCGCCCCGGCGTGGTGGGCGCCGGCGGCGGACGGCGGCACGGCCGGCGACTCCCCCGGCTCGGTCCTGCTGCTGCCCCTGCAGGCGCGCGGCGGCACCCTCGGCCTCGTCCACTTCTACCGCGCCCGCGCCGCGGTCCCGTTCGACGACGACGACCTGCTCCTGGCCCAGGAGATCGGGGCCCGCGCCGCGGTGTCCATCGACAACGCCCGGCGCTACACCCACGAACGCCTCATCGCGCTCACGCTCCAGCGCAACCTGCTGCCGCAGCACACGGTGGAGCACCCCGCCGTCGAGACGGCCTCCCGCTACCTGCCGAGCGGGAGCGGTGCCGGTGTGGGCGGCGACTGGTACGACGTCATCCCGCTGTCCGGAGCCCGCGTCGCCCTCGTCGTGGGGGACGTCGTCGGCCGGGGCCTGCAGGCGGCCGCCACCATGGGCCGGCTGCGCATGGCGGTCCGCGCGTTCGCCGACATCGACCTGATGCCCGACGAACTGCTCACGCACCTGGACGACGTGGTGATCCGCCTCCAGCGCGAGGAGGCGCGCGAGGACGGTGAGCTCAGCGCCAGATGCCTGTACGCCGTCTACGACGCCGCGACCCGGATGTGCTCGCTGGCCAGTGCCGGGCACGTACTGCCGGCCGTGGCCACTCCCCCGAAGCCCGGTGACGGCGGCGTGACCAGGTCGGTCCACTTCCCCGAGCTGCCGATCGGCCCGCCGCTGGGGCTGGGCGGACTGCCCTTCGAGACCGCCCAGTTCGAACTTCCCGAGGGCAGCCTCCTGGCCCTGTACACCGACGGCCTCATCGAGAGCCGCACCCGAGACGTGGACACCGCGTGCGCGACGCTCAGCGAGGTCCTCGCCGGTGCCACGGAGTCGCCCGACGAGACCTGCGACCGGCTGCTGGACGCACTCCTGCCCAGCCGCACCACCGACGACGCCACCCTTCTGGTGGTACGCACGCGCGCCCTCGACGCCGGGAACATCGCGGTGCTGGACATCCCCCCGGACCCGGCGGCCGTGGCCGGAGCCCGGTCGTTCGCGTCCGGCCGGCTGGCCGCCTGGAAGCTGGAGGACCTGTCCTTCACCACGGAGCTGATGGTCAGCGAACTGGTGACGAACGCGATCCGCTACGGAAGGGGCCCCGTCCAGCTGCGGCTGATCCTGCAGTCCACGCTCACCTGCGAAGTGTTCGACGCCGGCAGCACGTCCCCGCACCTGCGCCGCGCGCGCACCTTCGACGAGGGCGGCCGCGGACTGCTGCTGGTGGCCCAGCTCGCCGAACGCTGGGGCACCCGCCACACCCGGGAGGGCAAGGTCATCTGGGCCGAGCAGCCCCTTCCTGCACCACCGGCGTCCTAGCCGGTCGTGCTCAGTGCAGGCTCGCCCCCTGCGCCCGCAGCTCGCGCTGGACCACCGTCGCGGGGACGTCCTGCGGGCGTTTGCCCTGGGTGGCGGCGAGGGCCGCGCAGACGCCCGCCGCCTGCCCGGTGGCCATGGCGATCGGCATGACGCGGTAGGAGGAGTGGGCGACGTGGTCGCCGGAGATGCAGCGGCCGGCGACCAGGACCCGGTCCACGTCACGGGGGAAGAGGCAGCGCAGCGGGATGTCGTAGGACCGGCCGCGCGGGAGTCGTTTGAGGGTGGTGCCGCGGCCGCTGGGGTTGTGGATGTCGACGGGGTACGCGCCGCGGGCGATGGCGTCGTCGAACGTGCGGGCGGTCAGCACGTCCTCGCCCGTCAGCTGGTACTCACCCGTGATGCGGCGGGTCTCGCGGACGCCGACCTGGACGCCGCTCTGCACGACGTACGAGTCGGCGAATCCGGGCACCCGGGCCTTCAGGAAGCGGGCGATCTGCGCCATCTGGCGGTGCGCGGTGAACTCGGCGCGGGTGAGGTCCCAGACGCTGGTGCCGAGGACCTCGGTGACGCGGGTGGAGTTGACCGCGACCTCGCCGGTGTTGGGGGTGGCGAAGAAGAGCACGTCCTCGCGCGGCAGGTCGAGTTCTCCGGCGTCGGTGGCGGCGCGGACCAGGTCCCACAGCCCGTGCACGCCCTTCCACTGGTCCGGGTTGGCGCGGGCGTACGCGGCGAACCGCTCGTGGTCGAAGCGGGCCACCCGGAACATCAGCGTCATGGGCTGCGTCCAGCCGTCCTCCGGCCGGCCGATCTCGTACGAGGCGCCCGCCGCGGCGGCGATGTCACCGTCGCCGGTGCAGTCGACGATCACGTCCGCGTCCATGACCAGCGGCCCCGACTTGGTCTCGAACACGGCACGCGCGCGGTCGGGGAGGTCGACGACGCCGGAGGCGAAGGCGTGCAGCAGCGTGCGGACCTCGTGGACCTCCAGCAGCTCGTACAGCACGAGCTTGAACAGCTCCGGGTCGAAGGGGACGGTGTAGCCGGTCTCCAGTGAGGGGCGGATCGCCGCCCCGGCGCCCACCAGCCGGTCGAGCAGTGTCCGCAGCACACCGCCGACGACCGGCTCGCCCTCGCCGTGGTCGGGCGGCAGCAGCCGGGAGGGGTCGCCGACGACGGCCTGCTTGACCTCGTTGTGGAAGCTCATCAACGGCATGACCAGCGCCGCGGTGGCGTTGCCGCCGAGGAACCCGTACCGCTCGACGAGGACGACCTCGGCGCCCGCGTTCGCCGCTCCGATGGCCGCCCCGATGCCGGCCGGTCCGCCCCCGATCACCAGCACCTGCGTGGAGCCCGCGTGCAGCGCCTGGCGCGGGGGCAGCGTCACGCTCCGGGGGACCCGGGGCGGCATCAGATGGGTCACGGTTCCTCCCTGGGGAGCCGAGGGTTCGTCCGGTCAGCCGACCGCGGCCGTGGCCGCCGCGCCGTCGTGGACGAGGGGGCGGGGAGCGATGCGGTCCAGGTAGGCGAGGAGCCGGTCGGCGGTCTCGGCGGCCCGCACCTTCATCGCCGCCGTCCGGGCGGCCGTGTGCGCCGCGCGGGCCGACCGCTCGTCCCAGAGGCGGTCCACCTCGGCCAGGAGGGGGCCCGCGGCCTCCCTGACCACCCCGCGCAGGGCCGGAGCGCCGATCTCCTGCGCGAAGTCGAAGACCTTCCCCGCGTACGGCAGGGGCAGCAGCGGGACCCCCGCGAGCGCGGCGAAGATCAGGAAGTGCAGCCTCATGCCGATGGCGAGGTCCAGCTGCTTGACGATGTCGAGCACCTCCTGCGGGCGGTAGCTGCCGTGCAGCACCCGGCAGCGCTCGGCCTCGATCATGTGGGCGACCACGGCGTGCGCGTGCCGGATGTCGTCGCGCTCCATCGGTACGAAGACGACGTGGGCGTCCAGCCGGTGGACGAGGAAGTCGCCGACGCTGGCGAGGAGTTGGTGGTAGCCGTCCTCGTCGAGGTGCTCGGCCGCCCGGCCGGGCTCCCGTACGCTCATGCCCACGAGGCGCACCCCGCTGGGCACGGCCTCGGCCCGGAGGAGCGCGCCGCCGCCGTCGCCGGGTTCGAGGAGCAGCGCCGGGTCGGCGGTGACCGTGACCGGCCGGTTCAGCCCGGCCTCCTCCAGGACCAGCTTCGACTCCTCGTCGCGGACCGTCACCTCGGCCGCGCCGGAGAGCGCCGTACGGACCCACGCGCAGTCGGCCTCGTCGTTGAGGGGGCCCGCGCCGACGGCGTACGTGAAGACGGGGACGCCGTGCTCCTGGGCGGTCCCGGCCAGTCGCAGGTAGCGGCGGGCCTCGGTGTTGTAGAGGATGCCGCCGCCACCGAGCACGAGCACGCTGAGCCGGCGCAGGTGCTCGGAGATCCGCTCCCTGTTCACGCCTTCCCAGCCGACCACCTCCACGTCGGGATGGAGGAGGCGGCTGCGGTCGGGATGGCGGGAGAAGACCACGAGGTGGGCGTCGGGGCGCCCGGCCCTGATGCGGTCCAGCATGGCGGTGAGGATCGCCTCATCGCCCACGTTCCGGCCCCCGTAGGAACCGAGGACCCCTACGGTGACGCTGCTCCGGTCGCCCATGATCGACCCCCTCGCCGCCTCTCGTGTACTCCTACACCAGTTCACCCCATGGCGAGATTTACGCATCTCGGGGCGGAGGAGCGGCGGCCGACGGTTTCCGGCCATCGTCCGGGACGGGCCCGCATGGAGTGGCGCGCGCGGGGAACCAGCGCTGTCACCCGGGGCGTACGGCGCCTGCTGGGAGACGAAAGGAGATCTGTTGTGCTGATGGCTCACCCGGCCGTTCTGTCCAAGCTGATCGAGGAGTACGAGACCCTCAAGGCCCTCCACGCGGAGGCGGGCGGCCCGGCGGTGCAGCAGCGTCTCGAAGACGTCACGTACACGCTGTGCGTTTCCACCGGCACGCAGGACGGCGAGTCCGCCCTGGCCGCCGCGCGCCACCAGCTGCTCGGCACGGCGTCGCAGGAGGAGTCCCTGCTCGCCGGCTGAGCCGGCCGCGTCGGCCCGGGTCCGGCCCCGATCCGGTCCGGTCCCCGTGTGAGCCCCCGCCTCGTGGCGGGGGCTCAGCCATGGCGGGGGCTCAGCCATGGCGGGGGCTCAGCCTTCGACGCCGGTGGCGGAGTGGGCGCCCCGACGGGCTTGGACTCCGGGGAGCCGCGCTGCCTGAGGTAGATCGCGAAGATGGCCATGGAGGACGGCCAGGAGCTCGGACTGCCAGTTCTGCAGGGTGCGGCTCCAGAAGTCCGCCGAGGAGAGGTACTCCGGCCAGGTGCTGGGCGCCTGGAGCCGGCGCAGCTGCTGTTCGTTGTAGGCGGCGACGCCCGTGAGGGACTGGGTCAGCCAGGAGAGCAGGAAGATCGCGCCCGCAGCCGCCGGGGACGCGGCACGCAGCCGGCTGCGGTCACCTTCCAGCCCTCGGGAAACCGCGCCAGGAAGAGGTGTCGTGCTCCAGCACCACCCGGGCCTGGTCGCCGTACACGTCCACGCCCCGTACGCCACCGCCGCGCGGCAGGTCCTCCTCGCCGATCGCCCGCTCACATCGCCGCCCCGCCGACTGCTCCAGTTCCTCCCTCGTGGACGGCGCGAGGGCGGCGCACAGGCGCTCGTGCCGCCCGGCGTCCAGCGCCTGTTCGCACCGGGCGGCCTCCGCCGTGACGCGGTCGCGTCGCTCGGGAAGCGTGCCGCACGAGGTGACCGCGACCGTGACGACCGCCCCCACCGCGGCGGTGCCGGGCCCGTACCACCGTCGTGCCATGCTGCCTCCCGCGCGGCCCCGTTCCCGGGCCGGCGGCGGGGCCACCCGGTCGGACATGTGCGAAGCGGTTACCCGCCCATCGGACATCCACGCTCCCCGTCCCGCAACCGAGGCTGGGCCGACGACGTACGCATAGGGCGGCGAAGGGCGGGCACGCGGAGTGTTACCCGAAGGTCGGGCAGTGAACGGAAGGAGACGCTGTGA
Source organism: Streptomyces sp. NPDC030862 (assembly GCF_055571835.1). NCBI lineage: Bacteria > Bacillati > Actinomycetota > Actinomycetes > Kitasatosporales > Streptomycetaceae > Streptomyces > Streptomyces sp. NPDC030862. The sequence goes on from NZ_JBVIEN010000001.1 coordinate 410,847, forward strand.
CTTTCCTCTGGGCCATCATCGCGGGTCTGATCATCGGTCTTGTGGCCAAGCTGGTCCTCCCCGGGCGCCAGCCCATCCCCCTGTGGCTGACGGTCCTCCTCGGTATCGTCGGCGCGGTCGTGGGAAACGCGCTGGCCTCCGCTTTCGGAGTGCGGGAGACCGGCGGTATCGACTGGATCCGCCACATCTTCCAGGTGGGTATCGCGGCTCTCCTGATCGGCGTCGTCAGCCCCATGTGGGCCCGTCGACGCACCCACGCCTGAACCCCGGGCGTCACAGCCCCGTCAGCCCCCGGCTGACGGGGCTTTCCTCTTGCCACTCCGGCGTCCCGCCGCCGTGCGCAGGTCCAACCGCATCAGCACCCGGGGGTGGCCGGCCAGCACCGAGGTGGTGTCGGCGGCGTGGACGAACCCGGCGCGCTCGAAGTTCTTCCGGATCCCGGCGTACGCCATCGTCAGGTCGACCTTGGCACCGCCGGCGGCGGAGTTGTCGATGGGATACGCCTCGACCGCCGGTGCGCCGTGAGCGCGGGCGAACTCGACCGCGCCGGCGATGAGGGCGTGGGAGATCCCCCTCTTGCGGTATCCGGGGCGTACCCGGATGCACCACAGCGACCAGACCGGCAGGTCGTCGACGTGCGGGATCTTGCGGTTGCGCGCGAAGGAGGTGTCCGAGCGGGGTGCCACGGCCGCCCAGCCGACCGGCTCGCCGTCGTCGTACGCGATCACCCCGGGAGGGGGATCGTCACGGCACAGCTCGGCGACGTACTCCCCCCGGGCGGGCCCGCGGAGCTCGTTGTTGAGCTTGGACGGGATCCGGTAGCTCAGGCACCAGCAGACGTTTGCGCCGGGTGACTTCGGGCCGAGCACGGTACGGACGTCCTCGAAGACCGACGCCGGGCGCACTTCGATGGTCATGACACCACGATGACACGGGACGGGGGCACGGGGTGTCGCCGCCGGGGCGGCCGCGCGCCGTCCGGGCGGACGGTCGGAGTGCCCTCGCCGCGGGCGGTCCCGCTCACCTGACGGACCGTCTGACGGGCCCCGTCCGGCGGGGCCTCCCGGCGGGCGCCGGGGGCACCCTTCGCCCGCTGATCCGCTTCGTGACCCCGTACGCGCGGGCTTCGTTGTCCCGTTGCTGCCGCCGGGCAGCGACCGGGCGATGGGAGGCCGCAGGATGTGGTGGAGGAACAGGGTCGCAAGGGCGTTGGGCGCGCTCACGCTCTCGGGTGTGCTGTGCGCGACGGCGGTGGCGCCCGCCGGGGCCGCGCCGGCGCCCGTGCCGCGGCCGCCGGGCCTGACGTGTGACGGCCCCGCGCTCGACTGCGTACGCGACGCGAAGCGCGTACTGGCGCGGCTCCGCGACGGTCTGGGGTGCGACCACCGGGCCCCGTTCCCCTCCATCTACACGCATCTGCAGCAGTCACTGGAGGACACCGTCCGGCGGCCGGGCTCCTTCGACGAACCGCAGTGGCTGGCGGGCGACCTGAACACCGGTTTCCTCAGCCTGTACCTGGACGCCTACCGCGCCGACGACGCCGGCCGTCCGGTTCCGCGGGCCTGGCGGATCGCCTTCGACGCGGCCCGCACCGCCGATGTGAACGCCGGTCAGGACGTCCTGCTGGGCGCCAACGCGCACATCCAGCGGGACATGCCGTACGTCCTCGCCGCGCTGGGCCTGACCCGCGCCGACGGCACCAGTCGCAAGCGCGACTACGACCGCTTCCAGGCGGTGGTGGACCGCGCGTACGGCCCTGCCGTCAGGGAAGTCGCGCGCCGTTACGACCCGTTGGTCGCGCTCGCCGACGACCGGTGGAACCCGATCGCCGGTTACACGGCTCATGGGCTGTTCAGCCTGTGGCGCCAGCGTGCCTGGTCCTACGCCGAGCAGCTCAGCGCCGCCGAGGAGGCCCGGGACCCCGCTGCCCGCGCCCGCGTGGCCGACGCCATCGAGGCGAACGCGGCGCAGTGGGCGTCGATGCTGGCCGTGGTGGAGGCCCCGGGCTACCGCACGACACGCGACACGTACTGCCGGGCCCAGCAGCAGGGCCGGACGGCGACGGGCGGAGTCACGGCCGGCCGGTGAGGCGCGGGTCAGGCGGTGCCGTTCGCGGGGGCGCCGTTTCCGGCGGTGCCGTTCCCGGCGGTGCCGTTCCCGGGGGCGCCGTCCTCGCTGCCGTTCTCGCTGCCGTTCTCGCTCACCTGGTCGATGACGCGCTTGCCGATGACGGCGGCCGCGGCGAGCGCGCTGCCGACGAAGGCGGCCGCGAGGGTCCAGGGCTGGTCGAAGCGGTGTCCGGTGGCGTGGTCGAGGGAAAAGCGGCCCGCACCCGCCATGCCGAGGGCGGCGGCGGTGAAGCCGAGGAAGGCCGGGTACTCGAAGCCACCGGACTGGTTGAAGAACCCTGCGGGGGCGTGCACCGCAACCGCCCCGGCCATGGCACCGGCCGCGATGGCTCCGGCGGCGGGCGTGGCGAACCCGAGCGCGAGGAGCGTTCCGCCGCCCGCCTCGCCGAGCCCGGCGGCGATGGCGCTCTGCCGGCCGGGGCGGAAGCCCATCGCCTCCATGGCCTTGGACGTGCCCGCGATGCCTCCGCCGCCGAACCAGCCGAACAGCTTCTGGGTGCCGTGCGCGGCGAGTACCGCTCCGGTGCCGGCCCGCAGGAGGAACAGGCCGAGGTCGCGTCGGATGGTGCGGTCCATGGAGGTCTCCCGGGGGCGTGCGGGCGGGGCGTACGCCTCCACTCTGGCCGCCGTACGGGCCCGAGTCGGCCCGTTGCTGGGCCGTCCGGGTCATGGCCGCCGGATCACGGCACCGAACTGGTGCGCTACATTTTGCGCGCCCTTGACCGCGATCACCATGATCTTTTCATCGATACGGAGCCGGCATCTCAATGAGCGACATCGTCAATGGACTTGGCCGGGCCACCGCCTACGGAGCCCTGGGCGTGGTCCTGCTGATCCTCGGCATCGTCCTGGTGGACCTGCTGACGCCCGGAAAGCTCGGCCGGCAGATCTGGGAGCAGCGCAACCGCAACGCGGCCCTGCTGCTGAGCTCGGCCCTGCTCGGCATCGGCGGGATCGTCTTCACCTCCATCTGGACGACGTACACGGACTTCGGCAAGGGGCTGGTGTCCACGGCGGCCTTCGGCCTGCTGGGGCTGGTGATGATGGCCGTCGCCTTCTGGGTCGTGGACCTGATCACCCCGGGCCGGCTGGGTGCCACGCTGGTCGAGCCGGAGCCGCACCCGGCGGTGTGGGTGACGGTGTCGTGCAACCTCGCGGTGTCGGCCATCGTCTCGGCGTCGATCGCGTAGGAACCGGGTTCCGGATCACGCCGGGCGGTGGCCGTGGGGCGGCTCCACCTCCAGGAACCGCCGTTTGCGCGGGCCCCGGTAGAGCAGCGCTTCCCATCCCAGCGGGTCCAGCGCCCGGACGCACGCGGACAGGGCGGCCTCCTCCTCCCGGGCCGCCTTGCCGCCGGGCGGGCCCAGCCATTCCACCCGCGCCGTCCCGGGCCGCTCCCCCGCCGTGACGCGGTACCCCGTCCTGACGCGCCGGCCGTCCGCGTCGACGGCCGAGGGCGTGATCCCGGCGGCCTCCAGGGCCAGCGCCACGGCCCGTACGGGCTGGTTCAGCTCCCAGGCGGCGGGCACGGCCCCGGGGTCGCCGCCCCGGGGGCCGGTCAGCCGCCGGATCTGGAGCATCCCCTCGAACGCGACCCGCACCTCGGCGGCGCGGCGATCCGCCGAGGCCCCGTCCGCCGGGGTCCCGTCCGCCGGGGCGGGGCCGTCGCCCGTGGCGGCCTCGAACCCCGCGCCGGTCACCGGAGCCTCCTGATGTCACCACGCACCCGGTAGAAGCCGCCCGACGCGGCGTGCAGCGCGTCGACGACGTACCGCGCGCCCGGCTCGCGTATCGCGCGCGGGAACTGGACGTTCCACGACCGCTCGTACCCGTCCGACACCACGTGGACCCGCGTCCGGCCGCCCTCCAGTACGCACTCGACGACCACGGCGCCCGCGGGGGCCGCCGTCACCGTCGTCACCGAGGCGGCGGCGGTGGCCGGGGCGTAGGTGGGCAGGGCGGCGGCGAGCTTCACATCGCGGGCCACCGGCACCGTGCCCTGCTGGGCGGCCGCGATCGCCGCCTCGCTCGCGTCCACGCACACCAGCGAGCCGTCCGTGGTGACCAGGTACAGCCGTTCGTCGCGGTACTGCATGGACAGGGCCGAGCCGCTGCCCGTGCCGAGCTTCCACAGCCGTGTGCCATCCCGGTCGAAGCAGTACACCGACGACGCGCCGTCCCCGGCGAAGACGAACCGGCCGCCGGGCGAGGTGGCGCAGGAGTACACCGCGCTGTCGCAGCCGTACGTCGCCTCGATGACGCCGGTGGCCTTCGACAGCCGCTGTACGACGCGGTGCCCCGTGCCCGCGTACACGGCGTCGTCCTCCTGCCAGCCGAAGAGCACCGCGCCGCGCGTGGGCGTGTGCCACAACTCGGCGCCGCCGTCCGGGGCGTGCGCCGTCACGCCGTGGGTGTGCCCGTGGTAGACGGCCCGGTCGTCGGCGCGCACCATCCAGGCGTGCTCGCCCCGGCCGCCGCGCGACCACTGGTGCTCGTCCTCGTGGTCGATGACGGTGAGCCGTCCGGCGCGGTCCGCGACGTTGAGCACGCCCTGGTGGATGTCGAGCCAGAAGATGTCGACGTCGGCGGCGATGTCGTACGCCGCGAACGGCAGCTTCGACGACAGGTCGTACACGCGGCCGTCGTCGCAGCCGGCGTAGATCCAGAAGTCGTCGGCGACCAGGCACTTGACGCCGTCCGGCAGCTGGTAGCGGGCGAGGACGTCGCCGCCGTGCGCGAGGGTGTAGACGTCTCCGGCCTGGTTGCCCACCCAGCAGCGCTCGTCGTCGATGTGGATGCCGAAGGCCGCGGAGCCGGTGCGGAACCGCCACAGCACCGGCGCGACCCGATGGGCCGTGGAGGGTGCGGACGTCACCTGGCGGCGCGTCACCGAGCGGGGCGCGCGCTGGCCCTGCACGGCCGGGGCGTACCCCTTGCGGACCTTCTCGCCTATCTTCTTGGCGGCCGCCGCCTGGGCCTTCTCTGCGGTGGGGAACGTCGACGTCTGCGTCTGCCCGGCGGCGCCGATGCGGCCGTACCGCACGGTCACGACCTGCCCCGCCACCGTCACTTCGTAGAACTTGTGCGCACCGCCACCGTCCTGCGACAGCTCCAGATACGTCTTCGACATGGCAGACCTCTCCCCAGGTCAGGCCCGGCGGCGTGTCCCCGGGTCCCACTTCCTGAACAGTAGAAGCCGCCACTGACAATCGGCCCGGCTCCCGGTCGGAGCAGTCCGGCGGGCGCGACGGGGGCCGGGGCGGTGACGATGGACCGGCGGGGGACGATCGGACCGGCGGGGAGCGAGGAGCGAGGAGCATGGGTGAGCCTGCGTGAGCCGAGGAGGCGCCGGTCGCGAACCGCCGTCTCCGTCGCCGTGCTCGCGGGGTTCGCCGCCGCCTCGCCGTGGCTCACGCCGTCCGCCGCCCCACCGCCCGGTGCGGACGTCGCCCAGGCGCGCGCGCCGTCCGGGAGCGGCCGCCATCCGGGCCCCCGGCCCGCGATCGTGCTCCGGGCCGCGTGGCAGGCCGACTCCGTGGACACGGCCCCGCCGGACGTCCGGTACGCGCCCGCCGTGCGGGCCGCCGTCATCCACCACACGAGCACGCCGAACGGTTACGACTGCGCGAGTGTGCCGCGCACGCTGCGCGATCTGTACGCCGGGCACGCGTACGGGCGGCACTGGGACGACATCGGCTACAACTTCCTCGTCGACGCCTGCGGCACCGTTTACGAGGGCCGGGCGGGCGGTGTCGACCGGGCCGTCGTGGGCGCGCACACGCGGGGGTTCAACGAGGGAACGGTCGGCATCGCGGCGATCGGCACCTTCGACGGCGGCGAGACGGTCCCGGAGCCGATGCTCGCCGCCATCGCCCGGCTGGTCGCCTGGAAGCTCGACCCCCTCGGGCCGGACCCGCGCGGCAGCGTCGCCCTGGTCTCCACCAACGACGAGGCCCGGTACCCGAAGGGCGCGAAGGCCCTGCTGCCGGTGGTCGGCGGGCACGCGGACGGCTATCCCACCCGCTGCCCGGGCGCCGCCCTGTACGCGAGGCTGCCCGACATCGCGGCCAGGGCGGCCCGAATCCAGCGCCGTTGAGGACGCAGCTCCCGCACCGTCGCCGACGCCGACGAAAGGGCCGGCCGTCAGTCCGGGACGCCGAAGTTCTGGACCCACCACGGGCCGTTGGAGCGGAGGTTGACGCCGACGCCGACGTCCTTGAAGGCGCAGTTGAGGACGTTCTTGCGGTGCTCGGGGCTCTTCATCCAGTCGCGCACGGCCCGCGCCGGGCTCCTCGGCCCGCGGTGGATGTTCTCGCCCCAGGTCCTCCAGCTGTAGCCGGCGGCCTCCATCCGCTCGCCGGCGTCCCGGCCCTCGGGCGTGTCGTGGCGGTAGTAGCCGCGGGCCGCCATGTCGTCGGCGTGTCCCTGGGCGGCGGCCCTGAGCCGGCTGTTGACGCGCAGGGCGGAACAGCCGGCCTTCCGGCGCTCGGAGTTGGCGAGGGCGACCACCTGATCGGCGTACGTGGCCGCCTTGCCGAGGGCTCTGTCCACGCCGGCCCGGGGCACGTCCGCGGCTGCCCGGGGGTGCGCGGGCCGGCCGCCCACTCCGGCTTCGACGGCTTGCGTGTCGCCGTCCGTGCGGGCGGTGCCCACGGTCACGGCGACGACGGTGGCGGCCGCTGCGGCCACCGTGCCGGTGAGCACCGCGCCAAAGGCCGGTCCGCCACCGCGTATTCGCGTCCGGTGCACTCTTCGCCTCCGCGGCCGCCGGGCACGGTCGCGGAGGCGGGTGCGGCCATCGTCGTGGTCATGATCACGGTCACGGTCGTGGTCATGGTCGTGGTCGTGGTTCGCGCGGTGACGGCGTTGCTCCTGCACAGGTATCTCCAGATCTTCTCGGGGGCGTACCCCCACTCGGCCTACCGAGCCCGAGCGGGCCTCGCCCCGGGGTGGCCCGTCCACGTGGTGACCGAGGGCGGTTCACCGGCCGACAGCGATGCGACATCAGTGGACATATGGATGATTATGTCGACATGAGCATTCAGGGTCAGGTCGATCACCTCACGGCCGGCGACGGCCAGGCACCGACCGTGGGCGTCGAGGAGGAGCACTTCCTCGTCCATCCCGGCAGCCGGGCCGTCGAGTCCGCGGGCCCCCGCGTCGTCGCCCGTGCCACGCCGGTGCTGGGCGACCTGGTCTCCGGCGAGTACACCCAGTGCCAGATCGAGGTGAAGACCCCGCCCTGCTCGGACGGCGCGCAACTGCGGGCGGAGCTGGCCCGGCTGCGCGCCGGTGCCGCCGCGGCCGCCCGCGAGGAGGGCCTGCGCCTGTGCGCCTCCGGCACACCCGTCCTCAGGAACGGCGGCCCCTCGGACATCGGCGCGAATCCGCGCTACCAGAAGGCCCTCGGCCAGTACCGCAGCGCCCTCGAGGACTTCGAGGTCTGCGCCCTCCACGTCCATGTGCGGGTCGACGACCGCGAGCTGGCGGTCCTGGCCGCCAACCACGTCCGGCCGTGGCTGCCGCTGCTGGTGGCGATGAGCGCCAACTCCCCGTACTGCGACGGCCGTGACACGGGCTACGAGAGCTGGCGCTCCATGGTGCGCGGCCAGTTCCCGTGCTGGGGGCCGCCTCCGTACGCCGGCTCCCTGGAGCACTACCGGCGGCTGGCCTCCGCCATGCAGGACGTGGACGCGATGCCGGACGCCGCGTACGCCTACTGGGACCTGCGGCCGCACGCGCGCTTCCCGACCCTGGAGGTGCGGGCCATGGACGTCCCGGTGGACGTGGACGACTCGGCGGCGCTCGCCCTGCTGGTCAGGGCGCTCGTCGCCACCGCGGTCGACCGCGCGCGGCGTGGCGACCCCGGCCCGGAGCCGTGCAGCGAACTGCTGCGCGCGGCGTACTGGCGCGCGGCGCGCGACGGCTGGCCGGGGGACGGAGTGTGCGCGCTGACGGGGGAGATCGTGCCGTCCTCGGTGCAGGCCGAGCGGCTCGTCGAGGACGTACGGCCGGCGCTGGAGGCGTACGGCGACCTGGAGACGGTCGAGGACTTCCTGCGGCGGCTCGCGAAGCACGGCACCGGTGCGCAACGCCAGCGCGCCGCCGCCGAGCGGCAAACCGACCTACAAGAAGGGGCACCGGACGACGACGGAGGCGTCACGCGCGGCATCGTGGACGACCTGGTCGTCCGTACGGAGGCCGGCACCGGGCCCGGCACACCGGACCGGGAGCGGCTGCTGCGCGCAGAGGTACGCGGATGAGCCCCGCGCGCTACGGGATCGGGCTGGAACGGCTGGGCCCGCTCCCGGCGTTCATGGCGCACGGCGAGGAGGCCGTCGTCCCGGTCGCCGCGCCGACCGGCGACATGGTGTGGCTGGTGCGCGACTACGAGCTGGGGCGCCTGGTGCTGACCGACAAGAGGTTCAGCCGGGCGGAGGCGGTCAAGCCGCACGTACCGAAGTCCAACGACGCCCAGCCGGTGCCGGACTCGATGATGAGCATGGACGGGGCGGAACACGCCCGGCTGCGGCGCGTGGTGACCGGCGCTTTCACCGGCCGCCGGATGGCGGCTCTGGCGCCCGCCATCGAGCGGATGGCCGACGAGCGCCTCGACCGGCTGGTGGAGGCGGGGCCGCCCGGGGACCTCGTCGAGGAACTGGCGCTGCCCCTGCCGCGTGCCGTGCTCTGCTCGCTGCTCGGCGTACCGGCACAGGACGGCGACCGGTTCCGGGACCTGGTGGAGGTGCTGTTCGACATCACGGCCAGCACCCCGAAGGAGAAGTCCCGGCGCCGCGTCGAACTGGTCGACTACATGGCCGGGTTGCTCGAACGCAAACGGGAGCGGCCCGAGGACGACCTGCTCACCTCCATGATCCGGGTGCACGACCAGGGCGAGATGTCCATGGCCGAGCTGGTCACCATGGGGCTCACGCTGCTGATGGCCGGCTATGAGACGACGGTCGGCCAGATCGGCCTGTCCGCGCTCGCGCTGCTGTCGGACCCGGACGCGTACAAGGAGTTGCGCGGGCGTCCGGAGGCGCTGCCGTCCGCGGTGGAGGAGTTCCTGCGGCTCACCCCCGCCACCCCGGTGAGCTTCACGCGCGTGGCGGTGGAACCGGTCCCCCTGGACGGGGTCACCATCGCGGCGGGTGAGGCCGTCGTCGTCTCCCTGCTACACGGGAACCGGGACGGCAAGGTCTTCGCGGAGCCCGAGCACCTGGTGCCGGAGGGGCGTGACGCCGTCCACCTGACCTTCGGTCACGGGGTGCACCGGTGCCTGGGAGCGCCGCTGGCCAAGCTCCAGGTGCAGATCGTCCTGGAGCGCCTGCTGCGCCGGTTCCCGGAGCTGCGGCCCGCCGCCGGGCCGCCGGAACCGGTCGTCTGGAAGGACGGCCTGCTCACACGTGGGCTTTCACGGCTGCTGGTGGAGTGGTGAGCAGCGGAAAGGAACCGCAACGCATGCTTGGCGAACCCATAGGCGAACCCGTAGCCGTCGTCGGCCTGTCCTGCCGCCTCCCCGGCGCCGAGGACCCCGACGCCTACTGGCGGTTGCTTTCGGAGGGGCGCAGCGCCGTGGCCGACGGGCCCCCCGCCGACCGGCCGGACGGGGTCGTGTGCGGCGACAGGGGCGGGTTCCTCGACACCGTCGACCGCTTCGACCCGGCCTTCTTCGGCATCGCCCCGCGCGAGGCCGCGATGACGGACCCGCAGCAGCGGCTGGTGCTGGAGCTGGGCTGGGAGGCGCTGGAGCACGCGGGCATCGTCCCCGCCGCGCTGCGGGACGGGGACACGGGCGTCTTCATCGGCGCGATGACGGGCGACTACGCCCATCTGGTGCACCGGCCGGACGACGAGGGCTCCTCCGCCGTCACGCACCACTCCTTCACCGGGCTGAGCCGCGGCCTGATCGCCAACCGCCTCTCGTACGTCCTCGGCCTGCGCGGCCCGAGCCTGACGGTGGACGCCGCGCAGGCGTCCTCGCTGGTCGCGGTGCACACGGCGTGCCAGAGCCTGCGGGCCGGGGAGTGCGAGGTCGCGCTGGCGGGTGGTGTGGAGCTCGCTCTCGCGCCCGAGAGCGCCGCCCTGGTCGAAAAGTTCGGCGGGCTGTCGCCGGACGGACGGTGCTTCACGTTCGACGCGCGTGCCAATGGTTTCGTACGGGGCGAGGGCGGCGCCGTCGTCGTCCTCAAGCGGCTCTCCCGCGCGCTGGCCGACGGCGACCGGGTGCTCGCCGTACTGCGCGGCAGTGCCGTGAACAACGACGGGGGCGGTGACGGGCTGACCGTCCCCCGGGAGGAGTCGCAGCGCGACCTGTTGCGGCGCGCGTGCGAGCGGGCCGGGACGGACCCGGCGGACGTGCAGTACGTCGAGTTGCACGGTACGGGCACGGCGGTCGGCGATCCGGTCGAGGCGGCTGCCCTGGGGGCGGTGTTCGGCGCCGCACGCGCGGGGGCGGCGGAGGGCGGAAGCCTGCTGGTCGGCTCGGCCAAGACGAACCTGGGTCACCTGGGGGCGGCGGCGGGTGTGGCCGGGCTCCTCAAGGTGGTGCTCTCCATCGACCACGGCCGGCTGCCGCCGAGCCTCAACTACGCCACGCCGAACCCGCGCATCCCGCTCTCCGGCCTCCGGCTGCGGGTGAACGACACGCTGAGCCCCTGGCCGCGCCCGGACGAACCGGTCGCGGGCGTCTCGGCGTTCGGCATCGGCGGCACGAACTGCCACATCGTCGTGTCCGCGCCGCCGCCCGGTGCACGAGGCGAGCGGGAGCCGGGACCGGCCGCCTTCCGGAGCGCCGTGCTGCCGTGGGTGGTGTCCGGGCAGAGCGAGGCGGCCCTGCGCGCGCAGGCTGACCGGCTGCGCGCGTACGCGTCCCGGACCGAGGACGCCCTCACCGACATCGGGCACTCCCTCGCGGCGTCGCGGACCGCGTTCCGGCACCGGGCCGTCGTCCTGGCCGGCACGCGGGAGGCGTTCGCCGCCGAGCTCGCCGCCCTGGCGGAGGGCGCGCCGTCGTCGTACCTCGCGGGGGTGGCCCGGCCGCTGGAGCGGGTCGTGTTCGCCTTCCCCGGGCTGGACGTCGCCGGAGGGTGGGACCCCGGCCCGGTCGCCGGACTCCTCGACGCCTCGGACGTCTTCCGCGAGAGCGTCGGCGCCTGCGCCCGCGCGTGCGCGCCGTATCTGGACCGGCCGCTTGAGGAGGTGCTGCGCGGCACGGCCGGGGCACCCGGCGCGCCCGCGCTGTTCGCGGTCATGGTGGGCCTCGCCGACCTGTGGCGGTCCTTCGGGGTGCGGCCGGCCGCCGCCGTGGGCCACGGCGAAGGAGAGCTCGCCGCCCGGTACGTCACCGGCGCGCTGTCCCTGGAGGACGCCGCCCGCGCGGTCGCCGCGCTCCGGCACTCGGCCCCGGGCGGGGACGGGGGGATGGCGGAGTTCCGCCGTGCCGTGCGTGCGCTCGCGGACCACGACGTGTTCATCGACGTCGGGCCGGAGCCGGTGCTGCTCGCGGCCGTACGGGAGGCGCTGGAGGGCGCGGATTCGGCCGCCGTCGCGGTGGAGTCGCTGCGCCGTGGCGCGGAGGACGGCCCTCAGGGTTTCCTGAGGTCCCTGACCGGGCTGTACGCGGGCGGCGTGGCGGTGGACTGGGGTCCGGTGTTCCCGCGCGACGCCGCGAGGGTCGACCTGCCGACGTACGCCTTCCAGCGCCGCCGTTGCTGGATCGGTGAGGCGGCCGCGGAGGAAGCCGGTCCCGCATCGGCCGCCGGGCCGCAGACGGCGTTCCCGGGCCTGCGCGGTCACTCCCCCGAGGAGGCGTCGCGCCTCGCCCTCCGGGTGGTGGCCTCCGAGGTGGCCGCGGTCCTGGGCCTCGACCCGGCCGACACCGTCGATCCGGCCGCGCCTTTCCAGGAGCTGGGCTTCGACTCCGTGACGGGGGTGGAGCTCTCGAAGAGGCTCGCGGCCGCCACCGGGCTGTCCCTGCCGGAGACGCTGATCTACGACCATCCGTCGCCGCAGCGGCTCGCCGCCCACCTCGTCTCGGAAGCCGACGGAGCCGACGGAGAGTCCGCGGCGGCCGGAGCCGCCGGAGCCGCGGGAGAGTCCGAGGCCGCCGTCGGCGTCGCGGCCGAGCCCGTACCGGCGCGTTCGGCGGCGGCGCCCGCCCCCTCGGCCGACGACCCGGTGGCGATCGTGTCGATGGCCTGCCGCTTCCCCGGCGGTGTGTCGTCCCCCGAGGAGCTGTGGCGGCTGCTGCTGGACGAGCGGCACGCCGTCTCCCCCTCCCCCGCCAACCGCGGCTGGGCCGGCGACTCCCCGTGGGAGGGCGGGTTCCTCCACGACGCCGACCTGTTCGACGCGGAGTTCTTCGGCATCAGCCCCCGCGAGGCCACCGGCATGGACCCGCAGCAGCGGCTGCTGCTGGAGACCGTGTGGGAGGCCGTCGAGCGGGCCGGTATCGACCCGGAGGCGCTGCGCGACAGCGGCACCGGCGTCTACATGGGCGCCATGGCGCAGGATTACGGCCCGCGGCTGCACGAGGCGGACGACCACAGCGGCGGCCATCTGCTCACCGGCAACTCGACCAGCGTGATCTCGGGCCGCGTCGCCTACACCTTCGGTCTCCAGGGCCCGGCCGTCACCGTCGACACCGCGTGCTCCTCGTCTCTCGTCGCCGTGCACCTGGCCGCGCAGGCGCTGCGCGTGGGCGAGTGCGACCTCGCCCTGGCGGGCGGGGTGACGGTGATGGCGAGCCCCGGCATGTTCGTCGAGTTCGGCCGACAGGGCGGGCTGTCGCCGAGCGGCCGCTGCAAGGCGTTCGCGGACGCGGCCGACGGTACGGGGTGGGGCGAGGGCGTGGGCGTGCTGCTCCTGGAGCGACTCTCCGACGCCCGCCGCAACGGCCATGAGGTCCTGGCCCTGGTCCGGGGCTCGGCGGTCAACCAGGACGGCGCCAGCAACGGCCTGACCGCCCCCAACGGCCCCTCCCAGGAGCGGGTGATCCGGCGGGCCCTCGCCGTGGCGGGCCTGTCCGGCGCGGACGTCGACGCCGTCGAGGCGCACGGCACCGGCACCCGTCTGGGCGACCCGGTCGAGGCGCAGGCGCTGCTGGCCACGTACGGGCACGACCGCCCCGCCGACCAGCCGCTGTACCTGGGGTCGCTGAAGTCCAACATCGGGCACGCGCAGGCGGCCGCCGGGGTCGGGGGCGTGATCAAGATGGTGCTGGCCATGCGGCACGGGCTGCTGCCGCGCACCCTGCACGTCGACCGGCCGTCCACGCGCATCGACTGGAGCGCGGGGGCGGTGGCGCTCCTGACGGAGGCGCGTCCGTGGCCGGAGCGCGACCGTCCGCGCCGGGCGGGCGTCTCGTCGTTCGGCATCAGCGGGACCAACGCCCATGTCGTCCTGGAGCAGGCGCCCGCCGACGACCGCGCCGCACCGCCGCGCGTCCCCGAGACCCTGGCGGGGCCGGTCCCGTGGGTGCTCTCGGCGCGGGGCGAGGAGGCGCTGCGCGCGCGGGCCGGGCAGCTGCGGCGGCCGGCGGCGGAGGCCCCGGAGCCGTGGTCCGTGGCGGACGTCGGTTTCTCGCTGGCGACCACCCGCCCGGCGCTCACCGATCGCGCCGTCGTCCTCGGCGAGGGTGTGACCGGTGCCGAGGCGTACGACGGGCTGCTCGCCGGGCTGGACGCGCTCGCGCGCGGTGAGGCCTCCTCGGCGGAGAACGCGGGGAACGCGGGGAACGCGGGGAACGTCGTGACGGGCCGGGCGGGCGCGGACGGCAAGGCGGCCTTCCTCTTCACCGGGCAGGGCAGCCAGCGGCCCGGCATGGGTCGGGAGCTGTACGACACGTACCCGGCGTTCGCCGAGGCCTTCGACGACCTCTGCGCCACGATGGACCCGCACCTGGACGTCCCGCTCAAGGACCTGGTCCTGGACGACGAGGGCCATCTCGGGCACCTGCTCGACGAGACCCGCTACACCCAGCCCGCGCTGTTCGCCCTGGAAGTGGCGCTGTACCGGCTGGTGGAGGGGTTTGGGGTGGTGCCGGACCACCTGCTGGGGCACTCGGTCGGCGAGCTCGCGGCGGCGCACGTCGCGGGCGTCCTGACCCTGGACGACGCCTGCGCGCTCGTCGCCGCGCGCGGACGGCTGATGCAGACCGCGCGAGCGGGCGGGGCCATGGCGGCCCTGCAGGCCACCGAGGACGAGGTCCGTCCGACGCTCGCGGCACACGGCGGGCAGGTGGTCGTCGCCGCCGTCAACGGGCCCCGTTCGGTGGTGGTCTCCGGTGACGAACGGGCCGTGGCGGAGGTCGAGTCCCACTGGCGGGACGCCGGGCGGCACACCACGCGCCTCCGCGTCAGCCACGCCTTCCACTCGCCGCACATGGACGAGGCCCTCGACGCGTTCCGCGAGGTGGCCGCGAGCGTGTCCTTCGCGCCGCCCTCCCTTCCCGTCGTCTCCAACGTCACCGGACGGCCCGCCACCGCCGAACAGCTGACGGACCCCGACTACTGGGTGCGGCAGCTGCGGGAGACCGTCCGCTTCGCCGACGGGGTGCGGTCCCTGGAGGACGACGGGGTCACCACGTTCCTCGAACTCGGCCCGGACGGGGTCCTCTCCGCCCTCGTCGGTACGAACCTGACCAGGGAGCACGACGCGGACGTGGTCGCCGTGCCGCTGCTGCGTCACGGACGGCCCGAGGCACGGACGTTCGTGGAGGGGCTGGCACGGGCGTACGTCAACGGCGTGGACGTCGACTGGAGCGGGTTCTTCCCGGGCGGACGGAGCGTTCCGCTGCCCACGTACCCGTACCAGCGGGAGCGCTTCTGGCTGCCGGTACCGTCCGCGCGCCCCGCCCCGGGCTCCGGCGCGGCGGGCCACCCGCTCCTGGACGACGGCGCGGAACTGGCCGAAGGCGGCGGGTGGGTGTTCACCGGACGGCTGGACCCGGCGGCCGCCCCCTGGCTCCTGGACCACACGATCGGGGACGAGCCGCTGCTGCCCGGCGTGGCCGTCGCCGAGCTGGCGCTGTACGCGGCACGCCGGACGGGCGGGGACCACGTGTCCGACCTGACGCTGGAGGCGCCGTTGGCGCTCTCCGCGACGGAGGCGGTGGAGATCCAGCTCCTGGTGGGCCCCGCGGCCCGGGACCGGGCCCGTACCGTGGCGCTGTACGCCCGGCCCGCGGGCGTACCGGGCGCCGGGTGGACCGGGCACGCCACGGGCACCCTGGCCGCGGCCGCAGGACCGGCCGCGGCGGAGCCCCTCACCGAGTGGCCTCCGCAGGGCTCGTCGCCCGTCCCCCTCGACGGCCTCTACCAACGCCTGGCGGAGCGGGGTTACGCGTACGGGCCCGCCTTCCGCAACCTGCGCGCGGTATGGCGCCAAGGGACCGCCCTGTACGCGGAGGTGGCCGGGGCGGACGCCGAGGGAGACGGTTTCCTGCTGCATCCCGCCGCCCTGGACGCCGCGTTGCACGCGCTGCTGGGCGAGGACGAACGCTTCCTGGTGCCGTTCGCGTGGACGGGCCTGACCGCGCACACGGTTCCGGTCCGGGCGACCGGTCCCCTGCGCGTACGGTTCGTCCCGCGCGGGGCGGAAGCGGGCACGGCCGGACCGGGCACCTACGCGCTCGTGATCGCGGACGGGGACGGGACGCCCCTGCTCAGCGCCGAAGGGCTGGTGCTGCGGGAGAGGGCCGCGACCGCTCCCGACGGACTGTTCACCGTCGAGTGGACCGAGCCGGATACCCCGCCGGAAACCGACCCGTCCGGCGTGTGGGCGGTCGTCGGTGACCGTACGGGCCTGGCGGACGCCGTACGGGCATCGGGTGCGACGGTGCACGCGTACGAGGACCTGGAGGCGCTGGGACGTGCCCTGGACACCTCCGCGCCGGGTACCGGGGTGCCCTCCGTCGTCATCGCCACGGCGCCGGACACCCGCGGGTCGGTCTCTCCGGCCGCGGCCGGAGCCCAGGTGAGCCACACGGCCCTGGCGCTCGTCCAGCACTGGCTGGCGGAGCCGCGCTTCGCCGACTCCCGGCTGGTCCTCGCCACCACCGGCGCCGTCGCGGTGGTCGACGACGAGGCGCCCGACCCGGCCCAGGCGCCGGTGTGGGGGCTCGTCCGGGCCGCCCAGTTCGAACACCCGGGCCGTTTCGCCCTGCTGGACACCGACGGGCACCCGGACTCCGCCCGCGCGGTGGTCCGCGCGGCGGCGTCGGACGAACCGCAGCTCGCGGTCCGCGTGGGCAGGGTTTCGGTGCCGGCGTTGCGCCGGTGCAGGCCTCAGCCCCAGGGGCCGTCGGCGCCGCCGCCGTTCGGCGAGGACGGCCACGTGTTGATCACCGGCGGTCTGGGCGCGCTGGGCCGTCTGGTCGCCCGGCACCTGGTGGACCGGCACGGCGTACGACGGCTGCTGCTGACCGGGCGGCGCGGCGAGCACACCCCAGGCGCCGCCGAGTTCACCGCCGAGCTGCGTGCGGCGGGCGCCGAGGTGACCGTCACAGCCTGCGACGTGGGCGACCGCGAGGCCTTGGCCGCCCTGCTCGCCGCCGTGGACCCCGGACACCCGCTGACGGGCGTGGTGCACGCGGCGGGCGTGCTGGACGACGCCCTCGTGGACGCGCTCACCCCCGAGCGCGTGGACCGGGTGCTGCGGCCCAAGGCGGACGCGGCCGTCCACCTCCACGAGCTGACCCGCGAGCTCGGCCTGTCGGCGTTCGTGCTCTTCTCGTCCGTCATCGGCCTGCTGGGCAACGGCGGCCAGGGCAACTACGCGGCCGCCAACGCCTTCCTGGACGGCCTGGCGCGCCTGCGCCACGCCGAGGGGCTGCCCGCCGTGTCACTGGCGTGGGGGCCCTGGGCCGCCGAGGGCGGCATGGCCGGGCAGGCGGGCGAGACCAACCTCCACCGCCTGGCGCGCGCGGGCCTCGCGCCCCTGTCCGACGCGGAGGCCCTGGCCCTCTTCGACGCGGGCTGCGCCGCCGGCGTACCCGTACTGGCGGCCGCCCGCCTGGACGCGCGCTCCCTGGACGCCGCCACGGCGCCGCCCCTGCTGCGCGGGCTCGTCCCGGCGCCGGGTGGCGCGGCGGGTGCCCCGGCGGCGGCGCCGGGAACCGTCGAGGAGCGGTCGGCGGCGCTGCGGCAGCGGCTGGCGCAGGCTCCGGAAGGGGAGCACCGCCACATCCTGCTGGAGGCCGTACGGGCGGAGGCCGCGGCCGCGCTGGGGCACGGCACGCCGGACAGGGTGACGGCGGACCGCCGGTTCCAGAACCTCGGGTTCGACTCGCTCACCGCGGTGGAGCTGCGCAACCGGCTGACGGCGGCGACCGGCGTGAAGCTGCCGCCCACGCTGGTCTTCGACCACCCCACCCCAGGCGCGCTGGCGGACCGGCTGCGCACCGAACTCGCCCCTTCCGCCGAGTCGGGCCCCGATCCGGGTTCCGACCCCGGTTCGGACCCGGCCGACTTCGACTCGATGGACGTCGACCATCTGGTGCGCGCGGCACTGGGCGACGACGGCGGCGACGGCAGCGACGGCGAGAACTGACCCACGGAGCCCGGCCCACGGAGCCCCGGAGCTACGGAGAGAAGCGATGGCACCCACATCCCCCGAACAGATCGTCGAGGCCCTGCGGGCCGCCCTGAAGGAGAACGAGCGGCTCCGGGGCGAGAACGCGCGCCTCGCGGGAGGCGGCGACGAGCCCGTCGCGATCGTCGGGATGGCCTGCCGCTTCCCCGGCGGGGTGCGGTCCCCGCAGGACCTGTGGCAGCTCGTCCTCGACGAGGTGGACGCCGTCGGCCCGTTCCCCACGGACCGCGGCTGGGACCTGGCCGCCCTGTACGACCCGGACCCCGACAAGCCGGGGACCTCGTACGCCAAGGAGGGCGGGTTCCTGTACGACGCCGCCCTGTTCGACGCGGGCTTCTTCGGCATCTCGCCGCGCGAGGCGCAGGCGATCGACCCGCAGCAGCGGCTGCTGCTGGAGACGGCGTGGGAGGCGTTCGAGCACGCGGGCGTGGACCCGGCGTCGCTGCGCGGCAGCCGGACCGGCGTGTTCGTGGGCACCATGTACGACGACTACGGCGCGCGCCTGTCCCCCGCGCCGGAGGAGTTCGAGGGCTACCTGCTGACGGGCAGCACCGGCAGTGTGGCGTCCGGCCGGATCGCGTACACCCTGGGCCTCCAGGGCCCGGCCGTCACCGTCAACACGGCGTGTTCGTCGTCGCTGGTGGCGCTGCACCTGGCGTGCGCGTCGCTGCGGCGGCGCGAGTGCGCGCTGGCGCTCGCGGGCGGGGCGACGGTGATGGCGACGCCGATGCCGTTCGTGGAGTTCAGCAGGCAGCGCGGGCTGGCGCCCGACGGCCGGTGCAAGTCCTTCTCGGCGGAGGCGGACGGCACCGGCTGGTCCGAGGGCGCCGGGCTGCTGGTGGTGGAGCGGCTGTCGGACGCCCGCCGCCTGGGCCATCCCGTCCTCGCCGTGGTGCGGGGCTCGGCGGTCAACCAGGACGGCGCGAGCAACGGTCTGACCTCGCCCAGCGGTCCCGCCCAGGAGGAGCTGATCCGGGAGGCGCTCGCCGCGGCGGGCGTCGCGGCCGACGAGGTCGACGCCGTCGAGGCGCACGGCACCGGCACGCCGCTGGGCGACCCGATCGAGGCGCAGGCGCTCCTGGCGACGTACGGCAGCGCCCGTCCGGCCGACCGGCCGCTGCTGCTGGGCTCGTTGAAGTCGAACATCGGCCACGCGCAGGCGGCGGCCGGGGTCGGCGGCATCATCAAGACGGTGATGGCGATGCGCCACGGTGTCCTGCCCCGGACCCTGCACGCCGAGGAGCCGTCCCCGCACGTGGACTGGTCGAGCGGCGCGGTGGCGCTGCTGAGCGAGGCGGCCCCGTGGCCGGAGCGGGGGCGGCCGCGGCGGGCGGCGGTGTCGTCGTTCGGCATCAGCGGCACGAACGCGCACGTCATCCTGGAGCAGGCCCCGGAGCCCGCACCGGATGTGCAGCGGGAACGGGCGCCGCTGCCCGCCGTGCCGTGCCTGCTGTCCGCGAGCGGCGAGCCCGCCTTGCGCGAACAGGCGGCCCGCCTCTACCGGCACCTGTCCGCCGACCCGGGAGCGGACCTCACCGACGTCGGGTTCTCCCTGGCCACGACCCGCGCCCGTCTGCCGCACCGCGCGGTGCTGGTGGCGGAGGGCCGGGACGGCCTCCTCGACGGGCTCAACGCCCTGTCCGGCGGTGCCGACGAGCGGCCCGGTCTGGTCCGGGGCAGGGCGGGCGACGGCAGGACCGCGTTCCTCTTCACCGGGCAGGGCGCCCAGCACGCGCGGATGGGCCAGGAGCTGTACGCGGCGTTCCCGGCGTACGCGGCCGCCTTCGACGCCGTCAGCGGGGCGCTGGACGGGCATCTGGACCGTCCGCTGCGGGAGGTGGTGTTCGCTCCGGAGGGTTCCGCCGAGGCGGGCCTGCTGGACCGTACGGAGTACACGCAGCCCGCGCTGTTCGCGTACGAGGTGGCGCTGTTCCGCCTCCTGGAGTCCTGGGGCGTACGGCCGGACGCGGTGCTGGGCCACTCCGTCGGCGCGCTGGCCGCCGTCCACGTGGCCGGGGTGCTGTCCCTGGAGGACGCCGCCGCGCTGGTGGCGACCCGGGGGCGGATCATGCAGGAACTCCCGCCCGGCGGGGCCATGGTGGCGCTGCGCGCCTCGGAGGAGGAGGCCGCCGGGCTGCTGGCCGGCGCCGGGCAGTACGCGGACCGGCTGTCGGTGGCGGCGGTGAACGGTCCCGCCGCGACCGTCCTGTCCGGCGACCGGGAGGCGCTCGGCGCCGTTGTCGAGCGCTTCGAGGCGGGCGGGGGCAAGGCCGTGTGGCTGCGCGTCAGCCACGCGTTCCACTCGCCGCTCATGGACCCGGCGCTGGACCGGCTCCGTACGGTCGCCTCGGGCGTGACCTGCCGGCCCCCGCGCTTCACCGTCGTGTCGGACCACACCGGGCGGCCCGTGGAGCAGGGCGAGCTCGCGGACCCGGAGTACTGGGTGCGCCACGCCCGCCACGCCGTGCGCTTCCGGGACGGGGTGCACGCCCTCGCGGAGCTCGGCTGCACGCGGTTCCTGGAGGTCGGTCCGGCGGCGGTCCTGACGGCGATGGCCGCCGACTGCCTCGGCGATGCCGGTGAGGCCCGGCGGGAGCTGGTCGCCGCCGCGCCGCCCGGCGGGCCGGAGGCCGTGTCGGTGCTGGCCGCCGTCTCCCGGATGTACGTGTGCGGCGCCGAGGTCGACTGGGCCGCGGTCTTCGCCGGGCGCGGGGCCCGGCGCGTCGAGCTGCCGACGTACCCCTTCCAGCGGGAGACGTACTGGCTGGACGGCGGTGGCCCCCGGCCGGCGGACACGCCGCGTCCTTCCGCCGTGCTCCCCGGAGCGCTGGACCATCCGCTGCTGACGGACACCACCGACGTCCCGGAGCCGGAAGGGCTGCTGCTGACCGGGCGGCTGTCGGCCGGGACGCACCCGTGGGTGACCGGCCACCGGGTGGCGGGCGAGGTGCTGCTGCCCGGTACGGCGCTGCTGGACCTGGTGGCGCGGGCGGGCCATGAGGCGGGCTGCGACCTGGTGGAGGAGCTGGTCCTCCAGGCACCCCTGGTCGTACCGGAGGAGGGCGAGGCCGAGCTGCGGGTGTTCGTGGCGGCGGCCGACGTCTCGGGCCGCCGCGCGGTCACCGTCCACTCCCGGACGGCCGGTGCGTGGGTGGGCACCGCCCACGGTACGGTCGGCCGCTCGGCCCCCGGCGCACCGGCACCGGTCGCCCTGGCGGACTGGCCACCGCCGGGCGCCGCGCCCGTACCGATCGACCGGTTCTACGAGGACCTCGCCGCCCGGGGCCTGGAGTACGGGCCCGGGTTCCGTTCCGTACGGGCACTGTGGCGGCGCGGCCAGGAGCTGTTCGCCGAGGTGGCGCACGGGGACGAGCGGCCGTCCGGCTGGGAGACGTACGGGGTGCACCCGGCGCTGCTGGACGCGGCCCTGCACCCCCTCCCGTACGACGCGGGCCACGGCCTCGTCCCGTACGTGTGGTCCGGGGTGCGGTTCCACGGGGGCGCGGACGCCCGGCTGCGGGTGCGGCTGGCGCCGGCGGGCACGCGCGCGGTGGCGGTCGACGTGTCCGACGGCGAGGGGCGTCCGGTGGTGTCGGTCGCCTCGCTGGCGCTGCGGCCCCTTCCGGGCAGCCGAGCCGAGGAGGTCCGGGACGGGCTGTTCGTACCGTCCTGGGCCCCCCTTCCCGCCCTGCCGGAGGCACCGGCCGTGCGGGAGGAGACCTGGGCCCTGCTGGGCGACAGCGCCGAGGGGTCCGGAACGGAGGAGTTCGGTACGGGGGCGCTGTACGTCCACCCCGACTGGGACTCCCTGACCGGCGCGCTCGCCTCCGGTGGGCCCGTCCCGGACGTGATCGTGCTCCCCTGCGCCGGTACGGCTCCCGGCGCCGGCTCCGTACGGGAGCTGCTGCACCGCGTCCTCGGCGTCGCCCAGCGGTTCGTGGGCGACGAACGGCTGGCGGGCGCGCGGCTCGTGGTGCTCACGCGCGGCGCGTTCGCCGTGGGGGGCGCCGCGGGCGGCGACCGGCCGGCCGGCGGTGTGGCGCACCGGGCCGTGTGGGGCCTGGTGCGCGCGGCGCAGAGCGAGCACCCGGACCGGTTCACGCTGATCGACACGGACGGGACGCCCGCCTCCCGCCGGGCACTCGCGGCGGCGGTGGCCTGCGGAGAGCCGCAGCTCGCCCTGCGCGGCGGCACCGCCCACCGCCCCACCCTCTCCCCCGACGGCGCGACGGCCCGGCTGCGTCCGCCCGCCGACGCACCGGACTGGCGGCTGGATTACGTCGCCAAGGAGTCCTTCGACGGCCTGGCCCTCGTGCCCTGGCCGGAGGCGGGAGCCCCGCTCGCCGAGGGCCAGGTCCGGGTACGGCTGCGGGCCGCCGGGCTCAACTTCCGTGACGTGCTGCTCGCCCTGGGCATGATCCCGCCCTCCGTCGACCCGGACGCGGGTGGTCCTGGCCAGGGCGGCGAGGGCGCGGGGGTGGTGACCGAGGTCGGTCCGGGCGTGACGGGGCTGCGCCCCGGCGACCGGGTGATGGGCCTGTTCTCGGGCGTGGGCCCGGTCACGGTGACCGACCACCGGCTGGTGTGCCCGATCCCCGACGGCTGGTCGTTCCGGCAGGCGGCGGCGGTTCCGGTGGCGTACCTCACGGCGTACTACGGGCTGGTGGACCTGGCGGGCCTGCGCCCGGGAGAGGCCGTCCTGGTCCACGCCGGCACCGGCGGCGTCGGCACCGCCGCGCTGCAACTCGCCCGTCATCTCGGCGCCGAGAGGTACGCCACGGCGAGCCCGGCGAAGTGGGACGCGCTGCGCGCGGCCGGCCTGCCGGACGAGCGGATCGCGTCCTCGCGCACGCTCGACTTCGAGCGGCGGTTCCGCGACGCCACCGACGGCCGGGGCGTGGACGTGGTGCTCAACTGCCTGGCCGGGGAGTACACGGACGCGTCGCTGCGTCTGCTGTCGCACGGCGGCCGGTTCCTGGAGATGGGCAAGACCGACCGGCGCGACGCCGCCGAGGTGGCCGCAGGCCACCCGGGCGTGGTGTACCGCGCCTACGACGTGCGCGAACCGGGCCCGGACCGCATCCGGGAGATGCTCACCACCCTCGTGGAGCTCTTCGCCGGAGGCGCCCTGAAGCCGCCGCCGGTGTCGTCGTGGCCCGTCGGCCAGGCCCCGGAGGCGTTCCGGTACCTGGCCGAGGCACGGCACGTCGGGAAGGTGGTCCTCGACCTGCCGGACGACGGGGAGCCGTGGGACCGGGACCGCGCCGTGCTGATCACGGGCGGCTTCGGCTGGCTGGGCCGGCTGGTGGCCCGGCACCTGGTCACCGAACACGGCGTGCGGCGGCTGGTCCTGATGGGCCGCCGCGTGCAGGAGGACGCCGCCGCCGAGCTGAGCCGTCTGGGCGCCGACGTCCGCGCGGTGGCGTGCGACGCGGCGGACCGGGACGCGCTGGCCACCGCCCTGGCCGGGCTCGCCGCCGACGGCGTACGCGTCGGCGGCGTCGTCCACGCGGCGGGCGTCCTCGACGACGGCGTGCTCACCGCGCTCACGCCCGAGCAGCTGGACCGGAGTCTGCGGCCCAAGGTGGAGGCGGCCCTCCACCTGCACGAGCTCACCGGCGACCTGGACCTGTCCGCCTTCGTGGCCTTCTCGTCGGTCGCCGGGACGCTCGGCTCCGCCGGACAGGCCGGGTACGCGGCGGGCAACGCCTTCCTCGACGGGCTGGTGGAGCACCGGCGCGCACTGGGGCGGCCGGGCGTCTCGGTGGTGTGGGGCCTGTGGGAGGGCGCGGGCATGGGCGCCGGCCTGACCGCCGCCGACACCGCCCGCATCGCGCGGTCGGGCGTCGTGCCGCTCGGCGTCGAGCAGGGCCTGCGGCTCCTCGACGCGGCCGTCCGCCGCGACGAGCCGGTCGCCGTGGCGGCGCGGTGGCACCTCGACGGCCTGGGCGCCGGGGGCGCCGTACCGCCGCCGCTGAGGGACCTGGTGTCCGGGTCGTCCCGTACGGAGGCGCCCGCGCCCGCGAGCGACGGTGCGGCGCCCGACGACCTGCTGGGCACCGTCTGCCGCGAGACCGCCGCCGTCCTCGGTCACGCCGCCGGCACGGCCGTCGAACCGGACAGCGTCTTCGACCAGATCGGCCTCGACTCGCTGACCGCCGTCGAGCTGCGCAACCGGCTCGCCAAGGCCACCGGCGTACGCCTGCCCGCCACGTTCCTGTACGACTGGCCGACCCCCGCCGACCTGGTGGCCCACCTGCGGGAGCAGACGTCATGATCCGTACGTACGACGGGAAGGAAGCGTGCGCGGCCCGGCTGGTGTGCTTCCCGCACGCGGGCGGTTGCGCGAGCGCCTTCCGCCCGCTGTCGGCGGCGCTGCCGGACGACGTCGAGCTCCTCGCGGTCCAGTACCCCGGCCGCCAGGAGCGGCGCGCGGAACCGTACGCCGAGGAGATCGGGGCCCTCGCCGAGGAGTCGGCGCGGGCGCTGGTGCCGTACGCGCAGCGGCCGCTGTTCCTGCTCGGGCACAGCATGGGCGCGCTGGTGGCGTTCGAGACCGCCCGGCTGCTCGAACAGCGGGGCACCGTGGTCCGGCTGTTCGCGTCCGCCGCCCGGCCGCCGTCACAGGACTGGGAGGAGCTCGACCTGGACGCGTGCGGCGACGACGAGCTGGTGGCGGAGCTGCGGCGGCTGGGCGGGGTGCCCGAGGCGCTCCTGCAGGACGAGGAGTCCGTACGGGAGGCGCTGCGGCTGCTGCGCGCCGACCACCGTCCGCTGCGCCGCTACCGCTGTCCGCCGGACGCGGCCGTCGCGGCCTCCGCGACCGTGCTGCTCGGCGTGTCGGACCCCAAGAACACCGTCGAGCAGGTGCGGGGCTGGCGGCGGCACACCACCGGCGACTTCACGCTGGACGTGCTGCCCGGCGGCCACTTCTGGCTGACGGACCGGCACGCGGGCGCCGCTCCCCTGCTCACCCGCTACATCCGCGACGACCTGCCGTGAGGGGACCCGCTATGGAGACCGCCGTTGCCGCCGCCGATCTGGTGCGCGACATCTACCTCGCAGGCCGCGACGGCGAACGGCCCGCGCTGTCCACGGACCTGACCGGCCTGGAGGCGGCGGCGCGCGAGGTGCTGGCGCCGACCGCGTACGGCTACGTGGCGGGCAACGCGGGTGTCGGCGCGACCGCCCGGGCGAACCGTGAGGCGTTCGACCGGTGGCGGCTGGTGCCGCGGATGCTGCGCGGCTGCGCCGCCGCACGCGACCTGGGCGTGGAGCTGTTCGGGCGGCGGCTTCCGGCACCGGTGATGCTCGCGCCGGTGGCCGCGCAGACCGTGGTGCACCCGGAGGGCGAGCGGGCCGCTGTGCGGGGCGCGCGCGAGGCCGGGGTGCCGTTCGTGCTGTCGACGCTCTCCTCGCATCCGCTGGAGGAGGTGGCGGAGGCGGCCGGGGATCTGCCGCGCTGGTTCCAGCTGTACTGGCCGTCGGACCGGGCGGTGGCGCGGTCATTCGTGCGGCGGGCCGAGGAGAGCGGGTACACGGCGCTGGTCGTGACGGTCGACGCGCCCTCGTTCGGATACCGTCCGGCGGACCTCGACGGCGGGTACCTGCCGTTCCTGCACGGCGTGGGCATCGCCAACTTCACCAGCGACCCGGCGTTCCGGGAGGGGCTCGGCCCGGACCCGGAGGACGAGGCGGTCACCGCGCACTGGGCGCGGGTCTTCGCCCACCCCGCCCTGTGCTGGGACGACCTGCCGTGGCTGCGCGAGCAGACCGGGCTGCCCCTCCTGCTCAAGGGTGTCCTGCACCCGGACGACGCCCGCCGGGCGCTGGAGTCCGGCGTGGACGGGCTGGTCGTGTCGAACCACGGCGGGCGCCAACTCGACGGCTCCGTGGCGTCCCTGGACGCCCTCCCGGCGGTGCGTGC
Source organism: Streptomyces sp. NPDC030862 (assembly GCF_055571835.1). NCBI lineage: Bacteria > Bacillati > Actinomycetota > Actinomycetes > Kitasatosporales > Streptomycetaceae > Streptomyces > Streptomyces sp. NPDC030862. The sequence continues at coordinate 436,497 of NZ_JBVIEN010000001.1, forward strand.
CGCCGTCGGCCCGTCGGTCCCCGTGCTGCTGGACTCGGGGGTGCGCACCGCCGCCGACGTCGTCAAGGCGCTCGCGCTCGGCGCCGACGCGGTGCTGTACGGCAGGCCCTACCTGTACGGGCTGGCGCTGGACGGCCGACGGGGCGTCGCGCACGTGCTGCGGTGCCTGCTCGCCGAGCTGGACCTGGCGCTGGCCCTCACCGGGTGCGCGTCGGTCCGTGACGTCACGTCCGGCCTGCTCGACCGCGCCCGGGCCTGAGCGGCCGGGCGTGAGCGGCCGGCGGCGCAGGCGGTACGTTCCGGCGGAGTTCGTGCTGGGCGAGCACCCCCAGAGCGTGGCCCGGCCCACGTCCGCCGACGGACCCGCCCTGTGGATGGTGGACGCGGGGCGGCAGGGCGAGCGGGGCGTACGGCTCGCCCCCGCGGTCCTGGACGCGGCGGAACTGCGGCGGGCGGCCGCCTTCCGGCGACGCGCGGACCACCGCAGCTACGCCGTCGCCCATGTGGCGCTGCGGCTGCTCCTCGGGGCGTGTCTGGGGGTGGCGCCGCACCGGGTACGGCTGGTACGGGACCCCTGCCCGCGCTGCGGCGGCCCGCACGGGCGGCCGGCGGCGGAGGACGACAGGGGCGTGCACTTCTCCCTCTCGCACAGCGACGACCTGGTGCTGCTCGCGTTCGCCGCCGTGCCGGTGGGCGTGGACGTGCAGAAGGGGCCGGGGTACGAGGCGGTGGCCGACGCCCGTTCCGCTCTGCACCCGGTGGAGGTGCGGGAGTTGGCCGCGCTGCCGGAAGGGGAGCGGCCGGCGGCGTTCGCGCGGGCGTGGGTGCGCAAGGAGGCGTACCTGAAGGGCATCGGCACGGGCCTGGCCCGCTCCCCGTCGCTCGACTACGTGGGCACGGGCCCGGACCCGGCGGACGGCCCGCCGGGGTGGAGGGTCCGTGACGTGGTGGTGCCGGAGGACTTCACGGCGGCCGTGGCGGTACGGAGCCGGGCGGTACGGCGCGGGTGAGGCGCGGTAAGGGACGGGGGAGCCGCCGGTAAGGGGCCGGTGAGGGTCAGGCGCTCGGCGGCGGCGTGGTGCCGCCCTTCACGATCAGCCGCTCGGCGGCGGCCCGTGCCGCCGTCAGGGCCGCCGTGCGGTCGGTGCCGCGCTGGCTGAGGACGACACGGGTGCTGAGCCCGTCGAGGAGCGCGAGCAGCAGGTCGGCCCGCTCGGCGACCTGGTCGCGCGTGATCCCGAAACGCCCCTGGGCGACGCCCTTGGCGAGGAGCGCCTCCAGGTCGGTCTGCCAGCCGCGGTCCATCTCCTCCTGCGCGTCCCGCAGCGGGCCCTCCCCCGTCGTACGGGCCCAGAGCTCGATCCACAGCGTCCAGCGCGGGTCGCGCGGTCCGCGGGGCAGGTACATCCCGAGGAACAGGTCCAGTTTGCGCTCGGCCGTGGTGCGGCGCGTGAGCAGGGCCCGCCGCTCCTCGCCGAGCGCGGTCTCGCTCCAGCGCAGGGCCTCCAGCAGCAGCCGGTCCTTGCTGCCGAAGTAGTACAGGATGTGGCCGCCGCTGGTGCCGAGGCGTTCGGCGAGGGACGCCATGGTGAGCGAAGCCAGGCCGTCCTCGGCGATGACCGTCATGGCCTCTTCGAGCATCCGCTCCTGCGCGATGCGCCCGTCCCGCCGCCGCGCCGTTGCCGCCACGCGCCCGTTCCTCCAGTCGGCCGACCTCGTCGTGCTGTCCGTCGTGACCTTATCCCGCGGATTCGGTTCGGGGTCTTGACGGGCGCGAACATGTGCCACATCTTGAATGCCGTTCTAACTTCTAGAACGGCATTCAAAGTACAGGAGAGGGGTCCGGATGGTTGTGCACGGCACCGGTGTGGAGAGCGACGAGGTCTTCCGGGTCGAGACCCACGGCATCGACACCATCCCCGACGAGGACCGCCACGGCAGTCCCAAGGACCTCTTCTGGCTCTGGTTCGGCTCCAACCTCACCTTCACGTACGTCATCAACGGCGCCCTCGCCGTCGCGTTCGGGCTCTCCTTCTGGCAGGCGACGGCCGTCGTCGTCATCGGCGGCCTCGCCTTCTTCGTCGTCAGTGCCGCGGGCCTGAGCGGCATCCGCACCGGCACCGCGACGCTCGTCATCTCGCGCGCCGCCTTCGGCCACCGCGGCAACCTGCCCGCCGGAGTGCTCAACTGGGTGGTCAGCATCGGCTACACCGTCGTCAACACGGTGGTGGGCACCCTCGCCCTCGAAGCCTTCTTCACCGACCTCGGCTGGGCCTCGCCCGGCGACGGCGGACGCGCCCTCGCGCTCCTGGTCACCCTCGCGCTCACCTTCGTGGTGGCCATGTGGGGCCACGCCACGGTGCAGGTGGCCGAGCAGTGGCTCGCCTACGTCCTCGCCGCGGGCTTCGGCGCCTTCCTCGTCTTCACGGTCCCGCAGGCCGACTTCGGCGCCCCCGCCGCCGCGGGCGTCGCCGCCGCGTCCGCGTGGAGCTGGGCGCTGGTCGTCGCGCTCTCCAGCCCGTTCTCGTACCTCCCGATGCCCGCCGACTACACGCGCTACCTCCCCAAGGAGACCTCGCTGCGCGCCATCACCTGGAGCGGGGCGCTCGGCGGGTTCCTGTCCTCCGTGGCGCTCGGCGTCGGCGGGGTGGCCGCCGCGACGCAGACGGACATGACGGACGCGGTGGCGGGTGCGGAGTCCCTGCTGCCCGGCTGGTTCCAGCCGCTCTTCCTCGTCCTGGTGCTCGGCGGCTCGGTCACCAACTCGATCATCACGCTCTACTCCTCCAGCCTCAACCTCCAGGTCCTCGGAATCCCGTGGAGCCGCGCCAGGACCATCGTCATCAGCGCGGCCGTCACGGCCGCCGGCTCGCTCGCCGCGCTCTTCCTCACCGACTTCACCTCCTCCCTCCTCTCCTTCCTGTCGCTGCTGATCATCGTGTTCGCGCCGTGGAGCGGCGTGTTCCTCGCCGACATGCTGCTGCGCCGCTGCCGGTACGACGCCCACGCCCTGCACGCCGGCCGCGCCGGCGCCTACTGGTACCGCGCAGGCTTCAGCCCGGCCGGCATGGCGGCGCTGCTCACCGGGCTCGTCTTCGCCCTCCTCACCTGCGACTCGGAGCTGTGGACCGGGCCGCTCGTCGCGCCCCTCGGCGGCGCCGACCTCACGCTGCTGGGCTCGGTCGTCGCGGGCCTCACCTACTGGGCGCTGAGCCGCCGCACCGCCACCCCCGCCACCACCGTCTGACCTCTCAGGAGCACCACCACATGTCACCCACCCCCGCCGACCTGGTCCTGCGCGGCGCCCGCGTCCACACCGTCGACCCGCGCCTGCCGCACGCCGAGGCCCTCGCCGTACGCGACGGGCGGATCGTCTGGCTCGGCGCCGACGCGGACGCCGACGCGTGGACCGGCCCCGGCACCCGCGTGATCGACGCCGCAGGCCGGCTGGTCCTGCCCGGCTTCATCGACGCGCACAACCACGTACGCCTGGGCTCCGACGACGCCTGCGTCCAGCTGGCGGGCGTCTCCACGCTCGACGGGATCCACGCGCACATACGCGCCTGGGCCGAGGCCCACCCGGACGCCGAGTGGATCGAGGCGGAGGCGTTCGACTACTCGGCCATCCCGGGCGGCCGGATGCCGCACGCCCGCGACCTCGATCCGGTCACCGGCGACCGCCCCGCCTTCGTCCTCAGCTACGACGTGCACACCGCCTGGCTCAACACGGCGGCCCTGCGCAGGCTGGGCATCGGCCGCGACCGTACGGGGCTGCCCTTCGGCGACGCCGAGACCGACCCGCTCACCGGCGAACCCACCGGTTTCCTCCGCAACTTCGCCATCAAGGGCCTGTCCCGGGACGGCCACCGGGCGCTGCGCGAGCTGGGCGTGCCGTGGGCCTCGCCCGACCGGCAGTACGGGCGCCTCGCCAAGAGCCTCGACGACGCCGTCCGGTTCGGCATCACCACCGTCGTCGAGCCGCAGAACTCCCTCGACGACCTCGCCCTCTTCGAGCGCGCCCGCGCCGAGGGGCGGCTGCGCAGCCGTCTCGTCGCCGCCCTGTTCCACCCGCGCGGCACGGGCGACGCCGACCTGGACGCGTTCGCGGCGGCGGCCCGCCGCTACGACGACGACCGGTTGCGCGTGGGGCCGCTGAAGCTGTACATCGACGACGTCGTCGAGCCGCGCACCGCCGCCCTCCTGGAACCGTACGCGGGCTGCGGGCAGCACCGGGGCGACACCTTCTACCCGCCGGAGGAGTTCGCGGAGCTGCTGGCCCGGCTCGACGCGCGCGGCTTCCAGTGCTTCGTGCACGCCACCGGCGACCGGGGCATCCGCACGGTCCTCGACGCGGTCGCGCACGCCCGCGCCGTCAACGGCCCGCGCGACGCCCGCCACCAGGTGGTGCACGTGGAGTGCCTGGACCCGGCGGACGTGCCGCGCTTCGCGGAGCTCGGCGTGGTGGCGTGCATGCAGCCGCGCCACTGCGCGCCGGAGATCGCCGGCCCGGGGCAGGACTGGGCGGAGAACGTCGGGGCCGGCCGCTGGCACAAGGCGTGGCCGATGCGCAGCCTGCGGGACGCCGGCGCGGTCCTGGCCTTCTCCAGCGACTGGAACGTCGCCGAGATGGACCCCATGGTGGGCCTGTACACGGCGGTCACCCGCCGCCCGCTCAGCGGTGGCGGCGAGCCGTGGATGCCGCACGAGACGGTGGACGTCGAGACCGCCGTGCACGGCTACACGATGGGCTCCGCCTACGCCAACTTCCTGGAGGACGACCTCGGTTCGCTGACCGTGGGCAAATTCGCCGACTTCGTCGTGCTCTCACGCAACATCCTGCGCTGCGCCCCCGAGGACATCCCCGGGACGGTGGCGGAGACGGTCGTGGTCGGCGGGGAGGTGGTGCACGCGCAGCACGCCGCCGCCTGAACGCCCCACCGGCACCCCGCGTAGTACGGGACGAAGCGACCGTACGAAAAGGGGGCGATCATCCGTGATTCCTCGCATCCATCGGGCGGCGGTGAGGGCGAGGGTGCGGCTCCGCGTCGACTACCCGCGCCGGGGCCGCAGCGGGCTGCGGCGGTTCCTGCCGTCCTGGCGCCAGGTGCTGGGCCTGGCGCTGCTCTGCTGCGCCGCGCTGGCCGCGCTGGTCGGCTACGTCTACTCCACGGTGCGGATCGTGGACGTGAACGCCTCGGCCCGCACGGAGGCCACCGTCTACTACTGGGCGGACGGCACCCAGATGGTCAGCGTCGGGGCGGTCAACCGGCAGAACGTGCCCCTGTCCGACATCCCGGTCTCCCTCCAGAACGCCGTGATCGCGACCGAGAACGCCGGCTTCTACACCGACCCCGGCTTCTCGGTCCGCGGCCTCGCCCGGGCGGTGTCCAACATGGCGCAGGGGGAGGAGATCCAGGGCGGCTCCACCATCACACAGCAGTACGTGAAGAACACGTACCTGACGCAGGAGCAGACCCTGGACCGCAAGCTGCGGGAGCTGTGCCTGGCGGTGAAGCTGTCCAGGAACCTGTCGAAGCAGGACATCCTCCAGGGCTACTTCAACACCAGCTGGTTCGGGCGCAACGCCTACGGGGTGCAGGCGGCGTCGGTGGCGTACTACGGCGTCGACGCCAAGGAGCTCGATCCGGCCCGCGGTGCCCTGCTGGCCGCGCTGCTCAAGGGCGGGGACCTGTACGACCCCTCCCTGAGCGAGGCGCACCACCGGCGTGCGGAGGCGCGCTGGCGGTACGTGCTGGACCGGCAGGTGGAGCTGGGGTTCATGTCGAAGGAGGAGCGGGCGAGGTACACCGTCTTCCCCGAGCCGCGCCCGCGGTCGGCGTCCCTCTCCACCAGCCTGTCCGGCCAGACCGGTTACCTGGTGGACGTGGCGAACAAGTACATCGAGCGGCGGACCGGGCTGACCGCCGAGGACCTGGGCCGCGGCGGCTACCGCATCCGTACGACCTTCGACCGCGCCCTGGTGGAGCAGCTCGAACGGACCGTGGAGGACGTCACCGCCCGGTCGGCCGGAGCCGGCGAGGGCGTCCGGGGCCTCCAGGTCGGCGCCGCGTCCGTACGCCCGGACGACGGGGCCGTACTGGCCGTGTACGGCGGGCCCGACGCGACCGAGCACTTCGCCAACAACGCCGACACCTCGGGCGTGCCGGTGGGGTCCGCGTTCCGGCCGTTCGTCCTGGCGGCCGCGGTGCGCGACGGCGGCGGCCCGGACGGCGTGGAGGACGTGGACCCGCAGGACGTGGAACCGAGTACCGCGCGGGACGTGGCGGTCGGCGCGGGGCTGCTGCCGCAGAGCATGGCCCCCTTGGACCGGTCCTTCACCTCCGGCACCTCGACCCCCAGTGCCGTGCGGATGGCGGACGCGTACGCCACCTTCGCCAACGGCGGCCGGCACGCCGATCTGTACGCCGTCACCGCGATCACCTACCAGGGCGAGCCCCTGGACGGCCTGGGGCGGCCGGGCGGGCGGCAGGTGCTGGACGGGGGCGTGGCGGAGGAGGTCGTGGAGGAGATGCGGGACGTGGCCGTGAACGCGCTGGACCCCGGCACCCTGCGCACGGTCGGCCCGGTCGCCGCGGGCCGCACCGACGCCGGGGACCGGCTGCCCGCCGCCTGGTTCGTGGGCGCGACGGAGGAGATGTCGACCGCCGTGACCGTGTTCCGCGCGGAGCCCGGCAAGGACGGCCTGCTGCCGCTGACGGGTGGTGAGGAGCTGCCCCTGGAGGTGTGGTCGTCGTACTCGACCACGATCCAGTAGGCGGCGAGGGTACGGCGAAGAGGCCGGCGTCCGCTCCCGGACGCCGGCCTCTTCGCGTACGCGGTGCGGGTCAGCCGGTTCCGCTGAGCCGGGCGAAGACCACCACGTTGTCGGAGTAGTAGCGCTGCGACTCGTCGTACTGGCCGCCGCAGGTGATCAGGCGCAGGCCCGCGTGGTCGATGTTCTTGTAGACCTCGACCGTGGGGAAGCGGTTCTTCGGGTACTGCGCGACGCGCTCGACCTCGAACGTCGCCTTCTTGCCGTCCTCGCGCTCGACCTCGATGGGGTCGCCGGCCTTGAGCGCGGTGAGCCGGTGGAAGACGGAGGGCGCGCCGTTCCAGGTGACATGGCCCGCGATCACGGCCGGGCCCTTGTCACCGGGTGTGGGGCCGGGGACGTACCACCCCGCCTTGGCGGGGTCCTTGGGGGTCTCCATGGCCCCGTCCTTGTTCTGCCCGAGCCGCTCCAGGGTGGAGGTGACGCCGATGGAGGGGATGGACAGGCTCCGGGGGGCGGGCTTCCCGTTCGCCGCGGGCTGCTGTTGTGCCTGCTGTCCCGGCTGCTGCTGTCCCGGCGGTTGCTGTCCCGGCTGCTGCTGCGGGGGCTGCTGTACGGAGGCCGACTGCGGTGCCTGCTCCCCGCCCGCGCACCCGGCCAGCAGGAGGCCCGCCGCCATGACGCCCGCCGCGGCTGCGCGGCCCCTCACGCGGCGCTCCTGCCGTACCCGGCGCGTGCGCGCCCCCGGACCCGTACGAGCGCGCCGGCCACCGCCGCCACGCCCGCGGCTCCGGCGCCGAGCAGTACGGCGCTGGTCTGCGCAGTCGCGGCGGTGCCTCCGCCGGTCTCGACGCCGCCGACCGGGATGGAGCCGACGGCCGCGCCTTCCACCAGGCCGCAGGTGGCGGGAGCGGTGGCCTCCTGCGGGAGCTTCGGGTCGAGGTCGCTCTTGCCGACGCCGAAGTCGTACTCCTCGTTGCCGTTCGGGTCGATGCCGTGCTGGACGACGTGCAGGTCCTTGATGTGGTCGGCGACGTCCTGGGAGACGTCGATGGTCCGCTCGTAGGACAGCTTGCCGTCCTTGTCGGCGACCGGCATGCGGTCCACGGCGAGCCCGCTGTCGGGTGTGGTGTCGCCCTCCGTGGTGAGCGAGATGTTGATGTCGCCGTAGATGGGCACGCCCTCGCTGGTGGTGACGATCCCGTCGCCGTCCTTGTCGGCGCTCGCGTCCGGGCAGCGGAAGTCGTGGCCGTCGGTGGAGCCGTGGATGTGCTGCGCGTGGGGCTGTCCCGGTGTGAGCCCCTCGGACTCGATCTTCACGGTCAGCCGGGTGCCGTCGAGGCTGAGCATCACCGTGCCGTTCGCGCCGGAGTCGTTCAGCGGATCCAGGTCGATCTGGAACGCCGACCCTTCGGCGGCCTGACCCCCGGCCTGACCGCCGGTCCGTCCGCCGCCGTGGTCGTCGGCCGTGGCGGAGGGCGAGGCGGCCGCCGCGAGCGCGAGGGCGGCGGGCAGGGCGATGAGCGTGGTGAGACGTGCGGTACGGCGGGTCGTACGACGGCCGGTGCGCTGGGCTATCACGATGCGTTCGTTACCTTTCGGGTGTCGTCCGTCAGCCGGTGCGGCGGACCTGGGCGTGCTGGGGCGTGGGGGTGTGCGGCGGGAGCGTGGCGACCTGCGCCGTCTCGCTCAGCCGCGTCACCTGCGGCCGGGCCCGGTCGGCTGCCGCGGTGTCGGGAAGGGGCGGGGGCGGTGCGGCCCTGTGCCGCTCGTCGGGTCCGTTCGCCACCGAGGACCAGGTGCGCAGGCGGTGGCTGGCGGCCTCGTCGAGGGTGACGGGCCCGCCGCGCTGCTCGGCCAGCCGGCTGGCCTCGCGGCCGAGGGCCGCCACGTCGTCCCAGCCGAGGCTGAGCACCACGGAGAGCTCGGCGCCGCCGCCCGGGAGCCCTTGCATCATCGGTTCACTGCGATCGGTCATATCGCTCCTGTCGTCGAGCCTGTCGTCGAGGCAGAGACGTGTCGCCGCACCTGGCAGGGCGCAGGTAGCCGGTAGTACGCAGTGCGCGGGCGTCATGTTCACGCCGGTGGCCGGGCGTGCGATCGTGGTCGTATGGGATCGCCGACGGGCAAGGACGTCGCCGTACTGGTCGGGTTGCAGGCGTCCGGGAAGTCCACCTTCTACGCACGCTGCCTGTCGGACCGGTACGCGCTCGTGAGCAAGGACCTGATGCCGCGGAAGGCCCGCCACAAGCAGGCGCGGCAGCTGCGGCTGGTGCGGGAGCACCTGGCCGCCGGGCGGCCGGTGGCGGTGGACAACACCAATCCGTCGCCGCAGGAGTGGGGGCCGCTGGTGGAGCTGGCCCACGCCGAGGGGGCGACGGTGACGGCGTACTGGTTCCCACCGGACGTGGCGGGCTCGCTCCGCCGCAACGCCGCCCGCGAGGCCGGCGACCGCGTCCCGGACGTCGGCCTCCTGGCCACGCTCAAACGGCTGCGCACGCCGTCGCGGTCGGACGGGTTCGACGGCGTACGGGAAGTGCGGTTCGACGGCCACGGCGGCTTCGAGGTGCGGCCGCTGCACCCCGTGCGGCCGGTGCGGCCCTGAGGCGGTGGCCGGCCCCGCCGCACGGGGCCGGTGACAACGCTTACCGCTGAGCGGTGGTGCTGGCCCCGTCCAGCGCTTCCCGGATGATGTCGGCGTGGCCGGAGTGATGGGCCGTCTCCCGGATCAGGTGGAGCAGGATCCGCCGCGCCGACCAGTAGACGGTCTCCGGCGGGGACCAGGGAGTCCTGGGAAGGGGGACGCTCCGGTCCAGGTCCGGCAGGGCGATCACGGCTTCTTCGAGCGTGCGCGACGCAGTCTCGTAGGTCTCCAGCAGCGCGGGGAGCGTGTCCTCCTCGCTCATGCGGTACTGCCCGGTGTCGAGCATCCCGTCCGGGACCTCCCCGTCCCCCTTGGCCATGATCTGCGCCCACACCCGCTCGCCACTGGCCATGTGCTTGACGATCCCGCCCAGCGTGAGCTCGCTGACGGTGGTGCGCTGCGCGGCCTGCGCGTCGGTGATGCCGCGGACGGTGATGAGCAGCAGCTCCCGCTGCTCGGCGAGGGCGCGCAGCAACTCGCCGCGCTCGCCGGGGAGAGGGGAGGCGGGACTCTGCGATGAAGTGGTCATGGACTGACCGTAGGAACCGTATAGGTCAGTTCGAGTCCTCCATTCCATCGACGCTGAGCACCAGCTTTCCGCGGGTACGGCCCGAGCGGCTGAGGTTCCACGCCTCCGCGGCCTGGTCGAGCGGCAGGACGCGCTCCACGTGGACCGTGAGGCGCCCTTCGTCGGCAAAGGCGGCGAGGGCCGCGAGGTCGGCGCTGTCGGGGCGTACCCACACATAGTGGCCGCCCTTCGCCAGGGCGTCCGCGTCCACGATGGACGCCAGGCGCTCGGGGCTCGTCAGCAGCTGCCGGGAAACCTCCACCGCGCCCTCCCCGACGAAATCGAGCGCCGCGTCCACGCCCTCGGGCGCGAGCTCCCTGACCCGGTCGGCGAGCCCTTCGCCGTAGGCGACCGGCTCGGCCCCGAGGGAGCGCAGGAAGTCGTGGTTGCGGGGGCTGGCGGTACCGATGACGCGGGCGCCCAGGGCCACCGCGATCTGGGTGCAGAGGGACCCCACCCCGCCGGCCGCGGCGTGGACGAGGACCGTGTCGCCCTCGCGTACGCCGACGCGCTTGAGCGACTGGTACGCCGTCAGGCCCGCGAGCGGCACCCCGGCGGCCTCCTCCCAGCTCAGCGCGGCCGGCTTGCGCGCGAGCATGCGGACGTTCGCGGACACCAGTTGCGCGTACGCGCCGTGCTGGACCTCGTCCTTGCGGACGTACCCGTACACCTCGTCCCCGACGGAGAACTCCCCGGCGTCCAGGCCCACGCGCTCCACGACACCCGCCACGTCCCAGCCGGGGATCATGGGGAAGTGGGCCTCCATGAGTCCGTCGAGGAGTCCCTCGGCGATCTTCCAGTCGACCGGATTGACCCCCGCCGCCTTCACCCGGACCAGGACTTCGCCGGGCGCCACCTTGGGCTCGGGCAGCTCGACGAGGGCGAGCTGCTCCGGGCCGCCGTACTGCTGCAGTGCCATCGCTTTCATGATCACACCATAAGCATCGGCAACAGCGGACGGCGGGCGTTCCGGGAACCCCTGAGCGGGTGTCGGGGCTGACCGGGGTGGTGCTGAGAGGATGGTGCGGAGTGCCGCACCACTCACGCGATGAGGAGGATGAGGAGGACTTCATGGACACCGCCGACGAAGGACGGCAGCAGTTGGACGCCGCGAGCGTACGGAACGCGAAGCAGACGCTGCTCCAGTTGCTCGCCCGGGCGGGGGTCTTCTCGGGCGATGCCGAGGAGCTGCTCGGGCTCGTCGAGGCGGGCGCCCTCGCCGTCGCGTACCGGGAGGTCGGCGGGATCGGACGCAGTGCGCCGGGCGGGAAGGGCGAGCTCTACGAGGCGGGCTGGCTCGACGGCGCGCAAGCCGTCACCGACGGACTCGGCGACCTCGCCGACCGGGCGCTGCGGCAGGCCGTCGCCCCGGGGCCGTCCGCCTCCGCTCCGGACGACCGACCCCCCGTCAGGAAGATGCAGGTGGAGCGGGCGAAGGTGGCGGTCGTGCCCCTCTACCTCTCCTTCACCGACGTCTCCGACCTCGACCCCGAAGTCTCCGAACAGGTGCTCATCGCCGTCCTCGGCACCATGAACTCCCGGCAGCGCGCCGGGTACGCGGGGCGGCTGGCCCAGTTCGCCTCGGTCCACCGCGTACGCCTGGAGCGGCTGTACGCCGCGTACGGACCGGGCAGCACGATCGCGATCCACGGCCGGTACTCCCTCATCCACTCCCCCACCAGCATCGCCGTACTGGAGCGGCTCGCCGCGGCGCCGTCGGAGCTGCGGGAGGAGTGGGACGCCGCCGAACTGCCGCCCGCCTGGCTGGAGGGCCTCACGACGGCCTGGGGCTCGTCGGCCTGACCGCGTGATGCCGCGTCGCCGTCGGCTCCGGAAGTGCGGGTACGGCGCCGTCCGCCGCGGGCCGCCGGAGCGCGGCACGGACGGACGGCGCGGCCGCCCGGTGCGCCGTGTCCCCGCCCTTGCGTCCCACGAGCGGGTGGTCGATCTCGGCTGGATCGCACGCGTAGCCGGATCCCCAGCTATTGACATGATCATGGCATCTCTGTTGGCTGGGTGCAGTCAGTCGACGAGTCGACCTACGGGGGTAGTCACATGAGAAACGCGCTTCGGGCGACGGTGGTCGCCAGCGCCACACTGGCGCTCGGCGGAGTGGTGCTGGCCGGCACCGCGCAGGCGGCGACGGCCGGCTTCTTCCTCGGGGACGGCGTGAACATCCGCACCTGTCCCTACACCTCGTGCACGGTGGTGGGCCAGGGACAGCGCCTGCAGACCTTCAACGTGGACTGCTGGACGGACGGCACGTCCGTATCCGGCAGCACGGTGTGGGTGCGCGGACGGAACGCCGCCACCGGCGTCTACGGCTACGCGTCCGCCGTGTACGTCAACTCCTCGGGCAACGGCACGCCCGGCTCCGGGGACAGGTGGCGGTATTACGCCCCGCACTGCTGATGTCCAGGCGGGTCGGCCTGCCGGCACCTCGATGGTGACGGCGGGCCCTCCTGCCGCGGGCACGCCCGCGCGCCGCCCGGCTCCTCACGGGACGCGGGAGAGCAGGGTGCGCAGCACGGCCTCGGTGTGTGTCCAGAGCAGGGAACCCGCGGCGGCCGGCAGCAGGTGCCGGGTCGCCAGCGGGATCATCCGGGCCAGCGAGGCGCCCAGGTCCGGGGAGTGGACCGGGCTCGTGTCCTGCTCCCCGTACCAGAGGTCGACCGGGACGGCGATGTCGGCCGGGTCGAAGGGCCAGCGGGCCATCGCCAGGACGGTGTCGCGGGCGTAGCCCGCCGAGCCCTGGCGGAACGCCTCGTCCATCGCGCGCCGGAAGGCGTGCCGGAAGACCGTGTCGGTGTAGACCGCGCGATCGGCCTCGGAGCTGGTGGTGACGACCAGCTCCCACAGGGCGTTGGCGCTGCCGAAGCCGGCGAAGGAGGCCATGGCGGCGTCGGGGTCGGCCGCGACCGCGTCCACCATGTCCCTGACCTGTGGGGCGAGCACGTGGGCAAAGCGCGGATGGGCGAGTTCGTCGCTGCCGGAGACCACGGCCACCGCCTTCACCAGACCGCTTGCCGCCAGCGCGAGCGCGAACGGGGCCCCTTGCGAGAACCCCACCGCCAACGGGCCGCGCAGAGCCCGCTGCTGGACGAAGTGCTGGATGTCGGCTGCCCAGTCGGTCAGGGTCCGGCCGGGAGCCGGGTCGGAGGCACCGAGGCCGGGCCGGTCCACACTGATGAGCCGGATCGCGGCCGCATCGACGAGACCGCCGCCGAAACCGAGCCATCTGCTGGTGGCCGCCCCCGGACACACCAGCACCGGGATGCCGTCGACCGGGCCCCACTCCGCCCAACCGAGGAGCCGGCCGTCCAGCAGCCGGGCCTCTCCCAGCCGTTCCGGCTCCGCTACGCCATAGTCCATGATCCGTACCGTTCGTCCATCTGCTCGACACTCCACGATAGGACGGGGCGGAACACGGGCGTTGGGCTCCCCTGCCGTACGGACCGACGCCGTACGGACCGACGCCGTGCGGCCGCGGACGTGAAGGTTCGCGCTGTGCGAGACTGCGCGCCACGCGGATGCTCGTGGGGGGGCTGACTGGTGGGTGTGCTGAAGAGGATGAGGATGCGGGCGGGCCTTGTCCCGGTGCTGACGGGGGCGCTGCTCCTGTCTGTGACGGGGTGCTCGCCGGAGCAGCGTCCGCTGGTGGCGGTGTACGTGGACGAACGGGGTGTCCCGTACGCGCTGCTGAGGTCGTGCGACGACGACGGCCGGGTGCGCGGGCCCGGGCTGCGCGGAACCTTCGCGCGGGGTACGAAAGGGGCCGCACCGGACGAGGCGCGGGGCAGCGCACCGGCGGAGCCCCTGGCGGAGGACTCCTGGACCGGTTGGGAGACCCGTGGGCCCCACGAGGCCGCCGACTTTCCCCTGTTCGCCCCGCCCTCGTCATGGTCCGCCGAGACCCGTGGCCCGCAGAGCCTGCAACCGGGTCACTCGTATGAGCTCGCGTTCGCCGACCCCGACGACTCCTACGTCTACACCGCCTCGGTGACGTTCGACGCCCGGGAACTCGCGGCGTTGCCGGCCGGACAGGTGCTGACCGGCCAAGGTGCCATGACGCGGGGGGCGTTCGAGAACCTCGTACGACAGGCTTGCGGAGGGTGACCGCTCCCCCGCGTACCCGCCGCGCCACGCCCGGGCACCGCGTCGCCGACTGGGCCGCTCGGGGCATGCCGGGCATCACCGGAAGGGTGGCGGGGTACCGGCTGAGCCATGGCCCTGTCGGTGGAACCGCTGCCCGAGTCGACACTGCGCGACGTGATCGGCCTGCTCGTGCGGCTGATCGAGTCCGCGGGCGCTCTGATCATCTTCATCGGTGCGGTCTGGGCGTTCGTCCAGTTCGTGCGGGCCGGGGTCCGGGCACGGGGCCGGGTGGCCGGCTTCAACCGCATCCGCCTGAGCCTGGGCCGCTTCCTCGTACTCGGCCTGGAGTTCCAGCTCGCGGGAGACGTCCTGCGCACCGCGGTCGCGCCCAGTTTCACCGAAATCGGGCAACTGGCGGCCATCGCGGCGATCCGGACCGCGCTGAACTACTTCCTCGGCCGGGAGATCGCCCAGGAGCGGGCAGAGCTCGAACAGCATGACGCACCGCACCAGCGGCACAGCACCAAGGGCCTGCCGACATGAAGTCCTGGCTGGAGGCGGCGGCCGTACTGATCACCGCCGCCGGGCTCGTCTCGGCCGTCTCCGCCTACCGCCTGACCCACACCCTCCGGCCGGCCCTGGCCGTGCTGCTCGACTTCCTGACCGCCGCCGGTCTCATCCGCCTCTCCGGCGCCCCCTCCTGGGACGGCATCGCCCTCGCGGCCGCGGTGATCGCCTTGCGTAAACTCCTCGGCATCGGCCTGGGCATCGCGTCCCGCACCGCCACGTAGCCCCGGCGCCGCTCAGCGGCACTACAACGGCCAGGGCCGGTTTCGGAGAGGGCCAGTTGGTCACTTCGCGCACTACAGGTGGCCACTTGTGCCGCCTGCAGAGGAGGAACCACTTCATGACCCGATGATTCGATCAACGTCCGACTGCGAGCATTCGGGTGACGCGACGGCGCGTCACCCCGGCGACCGGGGCCCTGCCCCCGGTCGATGTGGCTGGAGAAGCCAACTCGGCTGGCGCCGCTGCATGGTTCGCATGTTCCTCGTGGCTCTCCGCCGCGCGTGCTGTGTCGGAACCTCCGCGGTGTAGAGGGGCTTCGAGTGATGAAAACAACCGCCGTCGAACGTGCCGTGCCATACCGCCACCGGCAGCCCGCCAGGCCGCTCGGCATCCAGGCTCCGCGGGTCGTGTGCGCCGCACCAGGGCAACCAGGCGAAAATTCAGATCCCGATCCTCGGTGCCGTAGATCTGGCGGAGGGTCCGTCGTCCGCCCTCGGTAAGGCCCAGACCTTCACCGAAATGCGGATCGTGGACGCCCTGGCCGCGACCGGGCAGCTGAGCGTCACGCACCTCGGGCTCAGGACTGGTTCCCGGCTCCTCCGGACCGATCACGCTTCCGGGTAGGTCGCGGGCGCCTGCGATGAGGACGCCCAGCCACCCCTTGGCCAGCCGCCTCTCAATGGTGTCAAGAGGCAGCACCTCCGCTCCTCCGCTCGCCGAGAGGACGAGGTACAGCTGGCCGGCACCTGGCGCCAGCGTGCGCAGCGCATGGATGTGATCGAGTGTGACGGGGCGCCGGTCGAAGACGGGGGTGCCATCGAAGATGCCTGGGCGAACGATGCCCGGCTGACTTCCGGGACCACGGTGGCGCTCGGACAGATCCGCCGTCCCGTCGGCTGTGCTGCACGGGAGGCCGCTCGCCGGGCCGAGCAGCCGTTCGGCGACGAGAATCACGACGTCCTCGCCGCCGGGGTAGCCGCGCTCACGTACTTCCTCGAACAAGCGGCGGGCGACGGGGCAGCCCTCGGCCCACCGCTGGTGCAGGTAGGGCTTGTAGAGGTCGAGAATGCTGGTGCAGCCGGTCCACCGCCCGCCCAGTAGCTCGTCCGCACTCGCCGCATGCGCGTAGCGGCGCACCGTGTTGCGGGCCAGCCACAGCTGGCGGCCGATCTCCCTTAGTGCAACTCCTTGTTCAACCAAGGCACGGACCATCGCGTGTTGTTCGCGGACCCGGTCGGCCAGGCAGCCGGACATCCGCGGCCCCACGGCGGAAGCCGAATCGAGGTCAAGGCTCTCCTGGGTCGTGGCGCTGTCCAGCGGCTCGCGCAGCAGGGCACGGTGCTGGACAACCGTCTTCTCGACAGCCTCGGCAATGTTCGACCAGATGTGCCACCGGTCTGCGACATGCACGGCGTCCGGGGCGCCGAGGCGTCCGGCCTGGGCGTAAGCGATGGAGCGGTCGCGGCAGATTACATCTACGCCGGGATGCGCGGCGAGCCACCGGGCCACCGTCGTAGTCGTGCGGTCCGGTAGCAGTCGACGGGCTGGCGCGTCTCGATGTCGATCAGGATGGTGCCGTAGTTGTGGCCCTTGCAAGCAGGGCGGACTCGTCCACCCCGAACACTCGCGGCGTGGAAGTTTCCGGGTCCTGCAGGCGGCGGACCAGGCGCAACAAGGTCGAGCGGCTCACCCCGGCCCCCAGTGTAGGGGCCAGGCGGGCACCGGCCCGGCCGGCCAGCATCACCGCCAGACGCTCCAACACCGTCTGCAGTCTGGTGCTGCGTCTGCCGTGCCGGAAGGTCAGCCCATCGACCTGCTCGACGAACGCCACCTGCCAGCAACCTTGTTGGCCGCAGCGGAACCCCCGCACCCGCAACTCAATCAGCACCCGACGCCCGCCGACCGCGCTGTCGGCGAGCCGGCGTACGTACCGGCTGTACACCCGAGGCGACGACGCCGCACACGCAGCCCGTTCCGCAGTGGCGCGGGCCTGCACCGCCACCAACTCGCCGTCGGGTACGACGTTTTCGATCAACACCTTGAACGTGGTGGAACCGCAGGGTGCCGGGAGCAGCGCGCGGCCTGCCGCGAGGTCGACCCCGAGCTGGGACCATCCCGGCTGGTGCGGGGAGCAGCTCGCCGAGCAGTCACCGACGCCGCGGGCCTCGGGACCATCCCCGCGGGTGCGGGGAGCAGGCCGGGCTCGTCATCGCTGGCCTGGCCTGGCTGGGACCATCCCCGCGGGTGCGGGGAGCAGCGCATCGACCTCGCCCGTTCCGCCGGCACTTCGGGACCATCCCCGCGGGTGCGGGGAGCAGTACGTGGACCGGGCGACCGCGGCCGACGTGACGGGACCATCCCCGCGGGTGCGGGGAGCAGTCCTCGGCGGTGTCGTCGGGGGCGTTGTTGGCGGGACCATCCCCGCGGGTGCGGGGAGCAGCGGAGGATCGCGGGCAGGCGCATCAGGACTCCGGGACCATCCCCGCGGGTGCGGGGAGCAGCATGGGAGATCCGGGGTCTGGAGCCACCGCGGACTACCATCCCCGCGGGTGCGGGGAGCAGCTGCTGGAGATGGCCCGCCTTGGCAACCAGGTGGGACCATCCCCGCGGGTGCGGGGAGCAGACGGACGGGACCGGGTTTCTGTTGAGGGGAGAGGGACCATCCCCCGCGGGTGCGGGGAGCAGGTGCTGCGCAGCGTTGGGTGAAAGCGGCTGTGGGGACCATCCCCGCGGGTGCGGGGAGCAGACTCCGCCGCGCGCCGCCGGTGGCTGGCCGCCGGGACCATCCCCGCGGGTGCGGGGAGCAGGATGGCAAGCGGTGCCTGATCTACAACAAGTGAGGACCATCCCCGCGGGTGCGGGGAGCAGTACGACCAGTACGAGGTCATCACCCCGCAGCTGGGACCATCCCCGCGGGTGCGGGGAGCAGCCGTGGACGTCGGTCAAGGCGGGTGATCTGTCGGGACCATCCCCGCGGGTGCGGGGAGCACGCTCCGGCGGCCGATATGCGGGTGGGTACGGTGGGACCATCCCCGCGGGTGCGGGGAGCAGAAGCTCGCGCCGCCGTCGAGGACCGGGCGCCCGGGACCATCCCCGCGGGTGCGGGGAGCAGATACACACCCGGATTTGGAACTGGTTGCGGACGGGACCATCCCCGCGGGTGCGGGGAGCAGCCCGGCGTGCCCTTCAGTAGGTCGCAGGGGTCGGGACCATCCCCGCGGGTGCGGGGAGCAGCATCCGAGTTCGAGTCCCTGCTGTGCCTCGGCGGGACCATCCCCGCGGGTGCGGGGAGCAGTACGTCAAGGCCGACAAGTTCATCGTGGCCGCGGGACCATCCCCGCGGGTGCGGGGAGCAGAAGTGTGTGTCCTTCGCTCCGGTGATCGGGAAGGGACCATCCCCGCGGGTGCGGGGAGCAGGTGGCTGGCTTCCAGTCTCCCGAGAGGCTGGCGGGACCATCCCCGCGGGTGCGGGGAGCAGGGCACGCAGATGGACCACGCGATCTTGGAGTCGGGACCATCCCCGCGGGTGCGGGGAGCAGAAGACCGGCCAGTCCTGGCAGGTGGAGGCCACGGGACCATCCCCGCGGGTGCGGGGAGCAGGGGTCGCGCGGCGTGATCACCCTGGCGACTGCGGGACCATCCCCGCGGGTGCGGGGAGCAGTCGACACCATCGGAGCCGACGGCCCCAGCACAGGGACCATCCCCGCGGGTGCGGGGAGCAGTTCCGGCCCGAGTGCAGAGCGAACCGGGGCACGGGACCATCCCCGCGGGTGCGGGGAGCAGCGTGGCGGCCGGGCGCCGGGCATGGCTGCTGAGGGACCATCCCCGCGGGTGCGGGGAGCAGGACAGCTACGGGTCGGAGCAAAAGCGCATCCTGGGACCATCCCCGCGGGTGCGGGGAGCAGACTGAATGACCTGCGGTTTTAGTGGTGCTGGGGGCGGTTTCCGAGCACTTTCTCTGATTCCGACAAATGAGACAAAAGCTTTCTGATATGCATCAGCCCCTCCCAAACCGTCGGCGTTTGGCGGCCCTGCTCCAGCCGGATGGCGGCCCGTTGGGAACTGGACCGGCGGCGGGTGCGTTCGGGTCAGGGCGGCGGATCAGGGTGATGCCCTCGTGGTCGGCTGGCTGCCAGGCATGGTCATGGGCGCGGAAGGTGAAGCCCTGCTCGTTGTTGGTGGTGTGGGCCAGCAGGGCGCGGCCTTGCCCCGCGTACTGCTGGACTTCTTCCCAGAGCACGTCGCGGATCCGGGCTGAGGGGTTGCCCACGAACACGCCGGCGGAGATCTCCAGCAACCAGCGCGTGAGGAAGCCGCGTAGTCCGGCCGGGCAGTTGGTGAGGACGATGACGGTCACCAGAGCTCATCCCCGTAGTCGGGCCCGTCGTAATTGACGCCCGCGGCGACCTGGTGATTGCGGTCGCTCTGGAGCGTGACGACGTCCCGGTCGTCGCCGGACTCGGAGGGTGTGGCCGTCTCGGGCAGCACGAGGTGTTTGATGTCGTCGACGCACCGGTTCAGCAAGGATGTTTCGGTGATGCGGTCCCGCAGTGCACGGCGGGTGCGGGAGCCGACGTCCTCCTCGCCCTGTGCGGCCACGTCGAAGGCGAGCGGGATGCCGATTTCTGTCTTGTAGAGGTCGGCGATGTCCAGGACGAAGGACAGTTCGTGGCCGGAGTGGATGAAACCGAGGGCTGGGCTGCATCCCAGGGAGGTGACGACGGCGTGGGCGATGCCGTACATGCACTGGGCGGCGGCGGTGACGGCCTGGTTGACGGCGTCGCCGCTGGTGAAGTCGCCGGGGGTGTAACGGCGGCCCCGCCAGGAGACGCCGGTGCGGGTGGCCTGGGCTCGGTAACAGTCCTTGACTCGTCGTCCCTCGCGGCCGAGTAGTTCGTGCCTGGTGAGGCCGGCCGGGTCCTCGTCCGGGAAACGCAGCTGGTACATCTTGCGCGCCACGGCGAGGCGGCTGCGCGGGTTGGCCCACTGCCGGGCCTGGGCCTCCATGAGGGCGTTCGAGCGGCTGAGGGCACGGCCGGAGGCGTAGTAGCGCACGCCGTGTTCGCCGACCCAGCAGACTGCCGCGCCGGTCTCGCCCAGCACGCTCATGGCCTGGTGGGTGACGCGTGTTCCGGGGCCGAGGAGGAGGGTGCCGATGGTCGCTGAGGGGATGTGGGTGGTGCCTTCGGCGTCCTGGGCGGTGATGGCGTTGGCGTCGCGGTGGACCGTGCAGCGTTCCAGGTAGACGAAGGAGAGTCGTTCGTCGGTGCGGGTGAGCTGGCGGGGAGTGAGTGCCGGGCGCTGGGAGACTGTACTCATGGTGTTTTCCGGGCGGGCTGGGCAAGGGGGGCCAGGGTGAGGAGGCCGCAGCCGTAGGCGCGGGCCCGGCCGACGCCCTGGGTGAGGGTACGGCGCAGGGCGTCGGGGTCGATGATCTCCATCCGTCCTTCGAAGGTGACGGTGACGACGGTGACCGGCTTGTCCCTGCGCCCGCCGGAGCTGTGGGGCTTGTCGAAGGAGAGGGACCGCGTGTCCCGTACGGCCACTTCGTACCGGTCACCGGGATGGGAACGCTTCTGGTGGGTAGTGCCATCGGCCAAGAGTCGCCGGTCGGCCGGTTTCTCGCAGATGCGGAAGCCGAGGCGTTTTTGGCGCTCTTCGTCGAGCAGCCAGCCCATCTGGTGGATGGGTGTGAGATGGGCGGTGATCTTGCGGGGTTCGCCTTCTTTGCGGCGAATGGTGTGCACGGGGTTCGCGGTCAGGCGGAATGCCCAGCGGTCACCGGCGGTCAGCCGGTCGAGGAGCGGAGCATAGGACCGGGTCTGCCAACCGGGGTTGTCGGGGTCGGCGGCGGCGGGCCATCCGGCCTGCTCGACCAGGTGCGTCAGGTCGGGGCGATCAGGGCTGACGATGTACAGCAGTACCTCGGCGCGGGCTCGCTGATCCAGACGCCACAGCACTCGCGGTGTGTCGGGCTTCGGGGCGTCGGAGGGCAGGATGTGGGGGAAGGACGACATGACGGCCGCGTGCATGGCTTGAGGTGAGGACAGCAGGCGGCGGGCGCCGGGCCGCGCGGTGTTGACGCGGAAGCGGGTGATAAACATCAGGCGCTGTCATCCTCCAGGACATCGAGGGCGGCGAACGGATCGTGCGTATCCTGCGGGCTGCCGCCCGCCGGGACCGGAGTGGGCACGGGGGAGGTGGCGACGGTGCGCAGCGTGTGTCGCCGGTGTGCGGCGTCGAAGCTGACCGGCTGGTCGCGCAGGACGTCTGCCGCTGTGACCGGCTCGTCGGCGGACGTCTCGCGCAGCACCGTCAAAGTTTGCGGGATCGGGTGGCGCCTGCGGTACCAGGCGGATGCCTGCCAGGGCACGCGCGTCAGTACGTCCTCCAGGCGGGTGTCCTCGTACAGTCCGAGGCCGACCGGTTCGGAGGGCGGGCAGGAGCGTCGTCCGAGGTAGGGCGGGTACGCCGGGGTGCGCAGGGCGTCGCACAGGCTGGTGAGCAGGGCGTGATCGCCTTCGACTGCGGCGACGAAGACGGCGTCGGCGAGGTAGAAGCGTTCGGACAGCGGCATGGATGCGCCGGTGACGCCATGGTGGGCGGTATGGAAGTCCCGGATGCGGGTACCGGGCTGGTCGACGCGGACACCGAATCGGAGCGCCGCCAGGGGGGCGAGGCGTGTGTCGTCGCCGCGTTCGATGCCGGCCGCCGCGGCGAGCAGGCCGACGACGCCGCTCTTGGTCGGGGCCGATTCGGTGGTTCGGCGGGTGAAGCGGGAGGAGGCGCCCCAGGACTGCAGGGGGCCTGCCAGGCGGAGGGCGAGTACGCCCGTGCGGCTCATGCGGGCTTCTCCAGGCGTTCTGCGACGGCCTGGCCGACAGCGGCTGCGAGTTCGCGGAGTGTGCCGGTCTCGATGCCGAGATCGGCGAGCTTCTGCGTGGCGGGGCCGACGCGCAGGACCCAGGTGAGGGTGGTCTCGGGGTCGCCGTAGGCACGCTCGACATCGGAGGCGTAGGCGGCGAGCCGATCGGCGGCCTCGCGCATGTGGCCGCCGCCGTCGCTGCGGACCGGGTCCTCGAAGGCGGCGACGTAGCTGATCGGCCGGGTGGTGCGGAGCCTGATGACGACGGCGTCGGGCTCGGTGTGGTGCCCGAAGGTGTTGATCTTCCCGGTGGGGAGGGAGGAGACGAAAGCGTGCACGAACGCCTCGACGGCGCGGCGTACCGGCTCGGTGCGCGGTTCGTCGTCGCGTAGGCCCTGGCCGAGATTGGCGGCGAGCTGGTGCACGCCGAGGGCGGCATAGCGGTAGAGGGTTGCGGAGTTGAAGTCGACGGTGCCGATCATTCCGGCGCCGGTCTCCTCGTCCTTGTTCTCGTCGTCGACGGCGGTGTAGTAGTCGGACTCGTTGTCCACCCGGTGGACGCTGAGGGCGTGCGCGACCTGCACGGCGGCGTCGACGTTGATGTCGGCGATGTCGGCGACCATGCGGCCGAAGAGGGCGATGTCCACGGAGTGGCGGGTGTCCGCGATTTCCTTGACGCGGGCCTTGTTCTCCTTGGTCTTCAAAAAGGCCGTGATGTCGGCGGCGCCCTCGAGAGCGTGGCGGGCCAGGCCGTCGAGTTGCCGGGAGCTGAGAAAGACCAGGTACTTGCTTTCGGGGGCGGGGATGGGTCCTGCGTCCTTCTTCGCCTTGTCGGATTTTCGCTTGGGAACTTCGGTTTTAATGCCCGTGGCCTTGACGATCTCGTCGGCGAGCTTGAGCGCCGTCTCCTGTCCGACGGACGGGTCGAGGCCGGTGATCCGGTCGGCCAGGAGTTCCACGACCTTCTTGGTCCGCACCCCCAGTTCGGCGGGGTCGAGCAGGTGCTCGTCCTTGAAGTAGGTGCGGATGGCCCGCTTCCACGCCTGGCTCGAGACACGGGCGCGGGGAACGCCGCCGTAGACGGCCGTCTTGGGCGCGCCCGTGTCGTCCCGGTTGAGGTTGCTGGGCGGGACGGTCTGCAGGGCGTGTACGTCCAGGAAGATGCGGTTCACGAGGCGTCCTTGTCGCTGTCCGGGGTGGTGTTCTCGTCCGAGGCCGGCTGGGGCCGTCGCTGCTCGTGGAAGGAGCGACCCCACCTGCGGCGGACGGCGGCGGGCCCGTCGGGCCACTGCCAGAGGTAGAGCTGGCCGGCGAGGAGGGCGTAGTCGAGGGGGATGTCGTGGCGGCGCAGCAGGGCGACGATGTCGCGCAGCCGCTGGGCGAGAGTGACGAGGTCGGGGGCGGTGCCCGCGCGGACCAGACGCTTGCGGACGGGCTCGTCGATGCCGTCGGCCGGCATCAGGCGCCGAACCGCCGCGCCCAGGCCGCCGGGCCGTTCACGGGTGTGCCGGAGGTGCATGGGCGTACCGCGGGACTGCTGGTGGAACGCCCACAGGGTGAGGGCTGCGTGCAGCGCGTTCTCGGCGCGCACCAGCTCCAGCTCGCTCAACGGCCGGGTGTCTTCGGCCGCAGTGTGCAGCGGATCGGTGTCGATCAGGCTCCACAGGTCGGGCGTCTGGCCCGCCTCACGGCCCGCACCGCGGCGCAGGCGGGCGAGGGCGGCCACGGCCTGGGACCTGTCCTGGAGATATCCCGCCTGCCAGGAGCCGATGAGCGTGGCGGCGAGTTCTGCGACCTGCTGGTGAACCGGGACCACGGCGGGGGGAGCCGACGGGGATACGGGCGTTGCGGGGGTCATACGTGCACCTCCGGGTTGGTCGCGGCGTGATCGGTTGCCGGCAGGCCGGCGGGTCCCGGCCGGGGCGGACCGTCGCCGTTCGGGACGGCGGCACTTTCGCTGTGGCCCGCAGCGCTTGGAGAGTCGGGGTCCCCCAGCGCCCTGGCCAACCGTCCGCGGAACCACACGTCGGCCAGGCCCGCGTTCAGCCAGTGGGTGCCGCCCTTGTCGCCGGTGTGGATCCGCCCCTGCCAGGCCGCGTCGCCCGCGGCGGCGATGAGACGGTCCCCGAGACGGCCCACCATCTGCCGTACCTGGCGCTGCCAGGTGTGGCGGTGCTCGAACGGGTCGTCAGCTTCCGCCAGGGCGGACAACCAGCCGCGGTACGGATGGTCCAGCGCGTCGAATCCCTCGGCGCGGGCAGTGGACTTCGGTCCTTCCTGTTCGGTTCCGGTGGCCCGGGCCAGGTCAGCCGCAAGGTCCTCCAGGGCCCGCACCGCCCGATCGGCGTCCTCGGCCGCGGCGATGGCCTGCCGGGCGTACGTGGGATCCTGCCCGTGGAGCAGGACGACCGGCATCGCCAAGCGGTCGTCGACGACCTCGTCGATCACGGACTGCTGGGTCCCGTACCTGACGCCCACCACCCGGGCACGGATGAGGGAACGGCGGGTGAGATGGCCTTCGGTCACCAGACGGGCGACCCAATCGAGGATCCGCGGCCGAAGACGCGACGGTCCTCCCGCGCCGCCGGCCTCCTCCAGCCGGTCGGCGAGGAGCGCGGCGAGCCCTCGCCAGGACGAGCGGGCCGGATCGTGTTCCAGGGGCAGGTACACGGGTGACTGCCCCAGCTTCTTCTCCTGCGCGGGGCTGCGCCGCCACGGGGTCATCGGCTCGCGGCGATGCATGTTCCGCCAGGCGAGCGGGTCGCCGTAGCCGAGAACGACACCATGGACGCCATCCGCATCGTGGTGCAGCCGCACCCGGCGCGACTGCCAGGTGTACACGTCTCGAAGGCCGCACGCAGCCCGGCCGTCGGATCCCGGCCCGCACGGCTCACGGCGCCAGGCCGGCCGGTCGTCAGGAGAGAAGTCGAGTGCTTCGGTGTCCGCTGCCACCAGGTTGAGCAGCAGCGTCTGGCGTAGCGTCGCACCTTCCACGAAGACGCCGCCGAGCCCGCCCGCCCAGCCGGTGCCGAGCGGGTACACCTTGCCGCCCTTGACCCGGTCGTCGCCGGCCATGCCGCTCTTGATGCCGGAGGTGTCGTAGGCGTGGACGTGGACGACCCAGCGCGCGGCCTCGGCGAAGGTCAGCCGTTCCACGCCCGGCATCCGCGCAGTGAAGAACGGCTCCCCGGTGGGCACGTCGGCCACGATCCGGTTCAGGGAGAAGACCTCGTCCTTCGCGGTGCGCAGCCCGGCGGCCTGCAGGAACGGCGTCAGCGGGTGCAGAAGGTCGAACCGCTCGCGGTGCTCCTCCAGGTACGCCTGGACGGGGGCGAAGCACTCGGGGTCCTCCCACAGCTCCGCCCACTCCTCGATGCTGCGCGGACCGTCCAGGGCGTCGTGCGCGACGGCCAGGAGGAGGCGGACCAGAGCGAACTCCTGAGTGGCCAGGTCACTCACGACGCGCTGCAGATCATCGGCTCGGGCGAAAACCTGACACAGCGATAACTCGTGTTGAGAACCGTCGCTGTGCAGCACCTGGATCCACGGCCGGCGGGTCAGGTCGAAGGACAGTACGCCATCGTTGCTCGGACTGTACTTAGGCACTGCTCACCTCAAGACGGTCGCTGGGACTGCAGCGGAGGCAGAAGCCTGCCACACGGGTCTGACAATGCCCGCCGCGGAGAGGAACGGCTGGTATGCCAGCCATCCATGCCACGACCACGCGACAACCCATGGCCATTGAGCGCTTGCAGGACCCGGGCGTGGTGCACCACCGTTGTGGCGTAAGCGAGTTGACGCTTGACCTGCAGGAGTTTGCATGAGGCTCCACTTCGCCCGAGGTACGCGCATCCATGCTGCAACAGGCTGAGGGGCGTACGGAAATCATGAGTAGCTGGATCCGCTGGATCCTGGTGACGAGCGCCGTTGTTGTCATCTCTTGGTTAAGCCTGGTGCTGGGCAACCGCTCTGGCCGGTGCAGTGTCTGCCGTGGCGGGCCTGCCCTTGATCCGGTGGGGAGAGAGAAGTCAGCAGCCACCGAAGGAAATGTGATCGCTCCGCCCTGCGGCTCCCTACGGGTGTCGCGCCACGGCAACTTCGGGCAGCGCAGCAAGCTCCCGCGTAGCATGCGATTACTGCTCCCCACCAACATGGGGGTGGTCCCAGACGGTTTCACGTCGTCGGCCCTTCAGCACGGGTTACCTCCAGACCGTCTTCAGGGCTGTACTGGAGCGAGAATCCCGCCAGCCGGGTCTGACAGTCCTCGTCGAGAGCGAGAATCAGCTGGTCGGAGAGCCAAGGGCTGTCCTTGCCCTGCCACTTCGGCACGTACAGCTGCTCCAGCTCCTGGATGGCCCGGTCCATGGTTTCGCCGGAGAACTGCAAGGGGAGCCGCAGTCCGCAGCTCGCGGCTGTACGGGCCGCGAACCGTGTCGGCGTGGCGTCCTGCGGCAGTGCGAGGTCGGCTCGTTGCCGCTTCTTGCTGTCCGGCTTGAGCCACGGCAGGGTCGCAAAACTTCCGTCACCGCGCCGCTGCACGACGACGACCTCCAGGCTGTCCCGGCTGTCGCGGACCTGGGCACGCCCGGTGGGGGTGTCGTCCGTGTCCCCCACCCCGGCGGCGACCCAGCCGAACAGCGGACGCCCCGGTTTGCCGACGCCCCCCAGACGGAACACAGCGGCGCGCCCGGCCTGGTCGTCGCGGTGCCGGTCGAACTGTTCGCGTGCTCTCTTCATCGCGTCCTGCCAGTGGTCCGGCCCGATCGGGTCCTCCGCGTACGCGCTCTGCACGAGAGGACTGATGTCCGCAGGGAGCCGCACCGGCCGCCCGGATCCGCCGTCGAGGTAAGGGAAGAGCACTGCGGCCGATCGCAGCAGGGTGTACTGCCCGTACACGGCGACCGAGCCCCGCACCGGGGCGGGCACGTCCGCCGTCCAGTCGGCTCCCGTCACCAGGCAGCGCGCCGTCCGCAGGCGTACGGGCCGCTCTTCCTGACCCGGTCCGCGCTGGTGGCGGTGCAGGCGCCCCATGCGCTGCAGAAGCAGGTCGACAGGGCACAGGTCGCTGACCAGCAGATCGAAATCGACGTCCAAAGACTGCTCGGCAACCTGGCTGGCCACCACGATGTGCCGGCCCGTGGGCCTGTCATCCGTCTTCTCCGGAGGCCCGAACAGACGCAGCAGCGTGCTGTCCTTGTCCGCCCGGTCGAGATCGACGAAGCACGAGTGGGCCACGGTCACGTTCTCGGCCCCGAACCTGTCGCGCAGCGCGCGAGCTGTCTCGAGCACCCGCCTGACCGTGTTCCGGATCACCAAAGCGCATCCGCCGTCGGCCAGTTCGCTCTCCAGCCGGTCGCAAAGGACATCCAAACTGTCGTCCAGGCGCTCCAAGTTGACCGCCGTCGACCGGGCCGACGCCCGCGGGCGGCGGCACAGTGAGGCGCCGCCCGGAGCGACGGCGGTCAGCAAGGGGTACGCGTCCGGTGTGGCAGTGTTCCCGTCGGCATCGGCCCGGCCGGAGTACGCCGCGACGAGTTCACGTCTGCGCGAGGCCGGCAGGGTCGCAGACAGGACCACCACCGGGACCCGGTAGGCACTCAGCCAGGACAGCACCCGGTCCAGGTACACGCTCATGTACGTGTCATAGGCGTGCGCCTCGTCGATGACGATGACCTTCCCCGCCAAGGCGAGGTGCCGCAGCGCCAGGTGCCTGCTCTTCAACCCGGCGAACAGCAACTGATCGATGGTGCCTGCGACGAACGAGGCCAGCATGGCCTTCTTATGGCCACGCAGCCACGCATGCGCCACGAGTTCAGCAGCCGCGCGGTGCTGCTCGTCCCGCTGTTGCCGAGGTGCGGGCGCCGCTTCATCCACGCCGACGGCCACGACCCGCCCTGCACGGGCCATCAGGCCGGCGAAGTCCTCGTTCAGAGCGGCCTTGGAATGGGCCAGATGCACCGAGCGGCGCGAGCCGGCCACCCCCGGCAACCGCTCCAGCCAGTCCAGCAGGCGAGGGAACATGGCGTTGCCGGTGGCCATGGTAGGCAGGGCGAAGAACACGCCTCCCGCGCCCGAGCGCGCTGCGAAGATCTCGGCCACGGCGAGCGCCGCCTCCGTCTTCCCCTCCCCCATCGGTGCCTCGACGATCATCAGCCCGGGCGTCTGCATCTCCCGGGCGAGTTCCACGGCCGCTTCCTGGACCGGGCGTATCCGCGCTCCCGCCGGCAGTTCGAACCGGGAGGCGAACAGCTCTCGCGCGCTTCGGTCCGTTTCCTCGGCCCGCCAGGGTTCCGGCAGGTCCAGTCCCTGCCAGGCCGCGGCGAGACGCTCCTGGTCATCGCGGGACGCGCCATCGGGGAAATACGGGAAGAGGTCCGGGTTGCTGGCGATCCAGTCGGAGACGATGACCAGCGCGGTGAGAAGCACCTGCACCGGCTGCGGCAGCTTCACCGTCCGCCATGCCGCCAACCGCTGCGCCACACCGAAACGCTCGGCGCAGGCGTCGAGCAGTTCGGTCTGCACCTGCCGCCAGAGTCGGCCACTCGCACCAGGAGTGCGCAGCAGCTCTTCATGCTCGTACAAAGCTGTGATCTGGCCGTGTTCGGGCGGCGCCCCATGATGTCCGCCCACAGCAACCGTGAACTGCCCGGTCCGGGCGGACACCCACCCGTGGCGTTCCTCCAGCCATTCCCCCAGCAGTACCTGCCCGGCCAGACCGTGCGGCGCGATCCGACGGTCCGGCCCCATCGCCTTCGCCGAACGTATTTCCAGCCCGTGGCCACGCATCGCGTCGGCCAGCTGATCGACCTGACAGGCGAATGCCGGGGTGGCCTTGCCGATGTCGTGCACCCCGGCAAGCCATACGGCGAGGGCGCGTGCGTCTGCATCGCACTGCGGCAACGCCTCGGCCACCAGCCTGCGCACCCCTACAGGCAGCCAACGGTCCCACAACAGGCCCGCCACCGCAGCTGCGTCCTCCATGTGCCGCCACAACGGCAACCATCCATCGGTGTCACAGTCATACTTGGCCCACACCGACCGGGCCGGCCCCCCGAGCCGGCGCAACAGGCCGCAACAAGCACTCCCCTCATCACTCATGAGCAATTGATACCGGCAGACCCCACCCCCGCACACCAAAACAAGCCAACAGAAGCGCCTACAGGGAAACAGCACCGCCGTCACGTAGCATCATCGGCTTGCCACTGATCCAGCGAGAAGCACTCACGTGACCGAGTGCCAAAATGTCCCCTTGGCCGGAATCTGCGATAGTTACTGAAAACGCGTCACTACAGCAATCACTTCGCAGGTCAGAAAGTCTGCTCCCCGCACGCGCGGGGATGGTCCCGCGAGCGCGGACATCTCCAGCCTGCCCAACCCCTGCTCCCCGCACGCGCGGGGATGGTCCCCCTCATCTGCTGGACGCGTTCGCGCCCTGGGCCTGCTCCCCGCACGCGCGGGGATGGCCCCTCCTCGCCGGGCTGCCCGTGCCCGTTCCAGTCCTGCTCGCCGGACGCGCGGGGATGGTCTCGCCTCCGCGGCCCCTTTTCGGCGGACTCAAGGATCGCCACGCGTTCCACATGATGGGTCATGAGAAACAGGCCGATTAGGCCCTATAAGCGAACCGCCAACTTTTCACTACCCTGTCATGTCGCTTCAGTTGGGCAACATAGCTCGTGATCGCCGGTTAGCCAAACCGGCGTATCCCAAGACGATTATCTGGTCAACGTTCGTTTCAGAGCACAACCGCGGGTGATGGTGGTTGACGTCAGCGCTGCCGCCCATGGGGCGCCACACCTCCGTTCTCGAAGCGTGTCACCCCCATACGAATCTCTTCCACCGATCCTCCTAGTGCTCTGTACTGCCCCGAGAATGCCCGCACTTGCCCGTGCCGATAGCAACAAGCTTCAACACCGAGCCTCTTCGCGAGAAGAAGGCCGCAGCAGCACAACCCGCAACTCCCCGCCAGCATGCCGTCCCAGCCGATAACCAAGCGCCCCTCCTGACCAACGCCTGGTACTCAACCACCGACCTGGCCTCTTGTCTCCGGGTGGACGCCTCAACCCTGCGCCGATGGCGCACCGCCCAACCTCACAAGGACCGCGTTTCGTCGCCCTTTCGGAACGTGTGGTCATGTACAGCGCGCTCGATGTCGAGGAATGGCTGCACAGCCGCCGTGCCGTCCCCACCAAGGGGATCCATGGCCGATGAGACCAACGTTCCCGTCGGCATCCGGCTCTCCACCGACATCGAACACCGCCCTGACCGTCCCGCCCCCTATCGGGCGCGCGTCCGATGGTGGGATCCCACCACCAAGCGCCGTCAGTCACTGTCCGAGGGAAAGAACAGCGAAGAAGAAGCGCAGGAGTGGCTCCAGGCCATCATCCAGGCCGTACAAGCCGGCCTGACCTTGTCGACCGCCACCATGCCCTGGCCGAATACGGCGAAGCGAACATGGACCTCGTGCTGCGCGGCCTGGAGTTGAAGACGCTGGACCCCTACCTCGCAGGATGGCGGATGTGCGTGGTTCCCGCTCTGGGCCACCTACCCGTGTGGCCGATCACCAACGGTGTCGTCAACTGGACCGTGCAGAACTGGATCACCGAGGAGCACAGCCGCTCAACGGTGAAGAACACGCTCACCGCCCTGGTCCGCGTCATGGAACAGGCCGTGCGCGGAAGACGTTTTCGTCTTCGCCGCGTGCACCGCCGCCCGGATCAGCAATCTCGGGCTGCCGCGTCCAGGACATCGACACCGACCAGTGGATCTGGACGGTGCGCCGCCGGGCCACGCCCGCGCCCGGCGGACTGACCGACAAGGGCACCAAGGGCAAGCAGGCCCGCAAGGTCCCCATCATCGAGAAGATCCGCCCCCTCGTCGCCCAGCGCGTCCTGTCCGCCGTCCCCGACCCCGACGCCCGCCTGTTCACCGGCCCGCGCGGCGGACGCATCTCCACCGCCGTCCTGCGCGACGCGACCCACTGGGACGACGTCGTCACCCGACTCGGCTACGACCACCTGCGCCGCCACGACCTCCGGCGCACCGGCCTGGCCTGGTTCGCCGACGCGGGAGTCCCGGTACCCGTCCTGCGACGCATCGCCGGTCACGGCTCCCTCGTGGCCACCCAGCGCTACCTCCACCCGAACGTACACAACAAGATCACGGCCGCCGACGCAGCACTCTCCGCATACCGCAGCGCGGTCCGCGCCCCCCGCTCGCTCCCGAGCCCGATCGTCATCACCCGCTGACACCCGTCAAGGAGCCCGGTCCCCAAGTGGTCCCAAAAACGATCAAGGGGCCGTTTCAGATTGCTCTGAAACGGCCCCTGACCTGCGACTTCGCAAAGTCGGGACGACAGGATTTGAACCTGCGACCCCTTGACCCCCAGTCAAGTGCGCTACCAAGCTGCGCCACGTCCCGATGCGCGTGTCCCCCGGCTGGTCGCCGTGGTGAGCGCGCAGGAGAAGATTACCTCACTCTCGGCGTGGGTTCGTCTCCCGGGCCTCGAGTGCGCGGGTCGCGAGGGTGTCGGCGCCGCAGGTGGTGGCCAGGGTGGCGGCGTGGGTGAGTTCCGCCGGGGAGCCGGCGGCGAGCCCGAGGTCGTACCGGGCCAGGGCGTGTTCGTACGCGGAGGGGGAGGTCTCCAGGTGCCGGACCGCCCGGTCCAGGAGGTGGACGGCCTCGTCGGGGCGGGCGAACAGGGCCGCGCAGCGCAGGGCTTCCCCGAGGGCGGTGGCCGTGCCGAAGCGTTCGGCGTGGGCGCGGGCCTGTTCGGCGTAGCGGGCCGCGCGGGGCCGGTCGGCCGGGGCGAGGGTGCGGGCCAGGTCGCAGGCCCAGGGGGCCCAGACGGGGTTGAGGCGGCCGCGCCGCTCCAAGGCGCGGCCGGCCGACTCCAGTTCCGTGACGGCCTCCTGCGTGCGGCCTTCGGCGAGCAGGAGCCTGCCGTGGACGCAGGGGCCGTCGGGTACGACCATCGCGTGCGGCCAGGGCGGTCCGAAGCGGTAGTGGTCCGCGATGGCGCGGGCCTCCGTGGTCCGGCCCCGGGCCAGCAGCGTGTCGATGAGCAGGCAGACGGCGTCCCACTGGACCGGGAGCCCGGTGCCGAGGCGGTCGGCGATGCGCAGCGCCTCGCGCAGGAAGCTCTCGGCCTCCACGAGCGCGCCGCGGCGGCGGTGGGCCAGGCCGAGGAGGGTGTGGGCGAAGGCGAGGTGGGCGCCGCTCCAGCCGGAGATCTCGAAGGCGCGCACCGCCTCCTCGAACAGGGCGCGGGCGTGGTCGGGCCGGTCGGCGAAGGCGTACGCGACGCCGACCATGGCCGGTGTCTCGCAGCCCCACTCGGTGTCGGTCCAGCCCAGGCCGCGCGCCGGGCGGCCGTCGGGGAGGGAGCGCGCGCACAGGTCGAGGACGTGGTCGGCGTTCTCGCCGCGGAGCATCGCGTCGAAGGCGCGCAGCGACAGCAGGGCGCGTTCGGCGTTGTCGGCTCCGGGGAGGCGGCCGGCGAGGTCCGCGAGGCGGCGGGAGCGGCCGGGTCCGTCCTCCTCGGCGGCCTGGAACCCCTCGTACATGAACCGGGCCGCCTCCAGCCGCGTCCGGGCCGGGCCCGGCGGCGTCCGCGCGGCCTCCGCGGCGACGGCGCGGGCCGCCTCGCGCGGCTCGTCGGTGTGGGCGAGGGCCTGCGCGAGGCGGCAGGTGGCGTCGGTGCGCCGTGGCCCGGTGAGGCCCGGCAGGGCGAGGGCGGAGCGCAGGTAGCGCACGGCGGCGGACGGCGAGGTGAACAGGGCGGCGCAGCCCAGTTCGTACAGGACCTGCGCGTACGCCTCCGGGGGCGGCGGCTCCTGGAGGGCGCGTTCCAGGCAGCGGCGGGCCGCCGCGGGCGCGCCGAGGGCGAGGTACTCGCGGGCCGCCTCGCGCAGCTGGGCGACGACCTCCTCGTCGTCGTCCGGGTGGATCTCGAGCAGGTGGCGGGAGGCGGCCGCGGCACCGAGGCCCGCGCGCGTGAGGGCCCAGGCCGCCCGGCCGTGCATGGCGGTGCGGAGGGCGGGCGGAATGGAGCGGTATATGGCGGTGGCGATGAGCGGGTGGACGAACTCCAGGTGGTCGGATCCGGTGACGATGCGGGCCTCGCGCAGCCGCCGCGTGCAGTTCTCCGCCTCGGCCGCGGTCATCCCGGCGAGGCTGGCGGCGAGGGACTGCGAGATGTCGGTGCCGAGCACGGCGGCCGCCCAGGCGAAGCGGGTCGGGCCGGTGCCGAGCCGTTCCAGCCGGGCCACGAGCCCGCTGCCGCGCGCGGAGGCGGCCAGGTCGCGCAGGAGGGCCGCCGACGTCTCGACCGGGGTCAGCATGCGGTCCTGGGCCTTGGCGAGGAGCTCCACCGTCTCGTACGGGTTGCCCCCGGTCAGCGTCCACACCTCCCGGCAGAACGCCTCGTCCGTCTCGTCGCCGAGGGCGGCCCGGACCATGCCGGCGGTGGCGTCCGCCGTGAGGGCGCGCAGGGTGACGCGGAGCCTGGCCGCCTCGCCGAGCCGGTCGAGCAGGGCGGTGGCCGGGTCCGCCCCGGCTCTGGGGCGGTGGGCGAGGACGACGAGCACCGGCAGGGCGGGCAGGCCGACGGCGAAGGACGCGAGCCAGCCCAGCGATTCGGCGTCCGCCCAGTGCGCGTCGTCGACGATCAGGACGAGCGGGCGGTGGTGCTGGTGGCGGTGGCGTTCGGCGAGCCGCGCGACGAGCCGGTCCAGCCCGTCCCGTACGCCCTGCGGGTCGGCGAGCGGGGCGCTCGGGACGGTGACGCCGAGGGCGGGGGCGGTGATGTCGTACCGGTCGGCGAACAGCCGCCGCAGCTCGTCGCCGTCGTACGCGGCGAGGGCGGGTTGCAGCAGTTGCCGTACCACGTGGAAGGGGACGGACGTGACGGTCTCGCCGCCGCGCGCGGCGTGGACGGTGCAGCGGTCGGCGGCGAGCCGCCGTACGGCGTCGAGTAACGCCGTCTTGCCGATGCCGGATTCACCCCGGTAGACCAGCAGCCCGCCGGAGGCGCCGGCGCCGCACAGCGCGTCCACGGCGCGGGCCGCCGCGGCGAGCTCGGGTTCGCGCTCCAAGAGCGGTACGGACAGCCGGTGTTCCGACCGGGACGGCAGCATCGCCTTCCCTCCCCCTCGACGTGCCCGGGCATGTGTGCGTCTCCGGACCCGAGGGTAGCCGCGCCCCGGCGGCGGAGGACATGGTTGGGAACGCTCCCGCCGGAAGGGTGACAATCGAGGCGTGAACACGACGCGAAGGGACCGCGACCCCGAGGGCCGCGCACGCAACGCACGCCCCCGCGACGGGCTGGGGCGCCCGCTGCCGTACGGCGCGCCGGGTGTGGAGCGCCAGCCGGAGGGGGTGGTGCGTACGCCCGGGGAAACCCTCCGCGAGGCCCAGCGGCTGCTGGACGCGGGGCTGCCGTTCCACGCGCACGAGGTTCTGGAGGACGCGTGGAAGGCGTGCGCCGGGGAGCGGGAGGAGGAACGTGAGCTGTGGCGGGGCCTGGCGCAGCTGGCGGTGGGCCTCACGCACGCGGCGCGCGGGAACAGGGCGGGCGGGGCGCGGTTGCTGCGGCGCGGAGCGGAGCGGATCCGCGCCTTCTCGCCCGTGTACGGGATCGATGTCGGGGGGCTGGTGGAGTGGGCGCGGGGGCTGGCGGGCCGCCTGGAAGGCGCGGCCGAACTGGTGGCCGACCCGGTGGTCGATCCGGCGGCGGAGGCGCCGCGGCTGCGCCGGTAGGCGGGCTTGCGCGCCGACAGCCCCGGGGCCGTCTACGCCTGCGGCGGCGCGAGGCCCAGCGCCGGGAGCAGGACCGCCTCCAGGAGGGCCGGGAGGGCGTCCTCGCCGGTGAAGCGGTCGTCGAAGAGGCGTTCCACGCGCAGGACGCCGAGGAAGCAGGGGGCGACGAACGCGATGGCCGGATTGGCGGGGTCGAGTTCGCCGCGGGCGATGCCGCGCTGGAGCATCGCGTCGAGCGCGGCGACCTCGGGGTCGATGACCGTCTCGCGCAGCGAGCGGCGCAGGTCGGAGTGGAGCAGGTAGGCCTGGCCGACGGCCTCGATCAGTTCGGTGTCGCGGCCGCGGCGGGTCGCGGCGGCCTCGGCGGCGGCGCGCAGGTCGCCCGCGAGGGAGCCGGTGTCGATGTCGGTGAAGAGCGAGCGTCGGCTCTTGGCGAGCGCGGCGGTGACGAGCTGTCGCTTGGTCTTCCACTGCCGGTAGAGGGTGGCCTTGCCGCACTTGGTGCGGGCGGCGACGCCCTCCATCGTGACGGCGTCGTAGCCGCCCTCCCGCAGCAGGTCCAGGACGGCCGCGTACAGCTCCTGCTCACGCTCGGGAGTGATCTTGCTGCGGCGCGCGGCGGCGGTGGCGGCCTGCGTGGACATCGGGTTCTCCCCCGCTGACGGATGCCTCGGTGCGCCTTCGAGCCTACCTCATCGAGACGGGCCCGTATCGAGACGTTTGCGTATCGATGAGACGGGACCTAAGCTTTCCGTTTTGTTGCCTTAGCGAACCATCAGAGGGGCCGGACCATGGCTGCCGGGATACCACCGGAGACGACCGCCACCCCGCGGCCGCCCCTGGTACGGGAGCTGGCGCTGGTGACAGCGCTGTTCCTCGTCTACAAACTGGGCCGGCTCGCGGCCAACGGCCACGAGGGCCGCGCCTTCGGGAACGCCGCCCACGTCTGGGAGCTGGAGCGGGCCGTCCACCTGCCGGGCGAGGGGTGGGTGCAGCGGCTGCTGCTGCACGACGGGACGGCCGTCCACGCGGCGAACACGTACTACGCGGTCGTGCACTTCCCGGCGACCGTGGCCTTCCTCGGCTGGCTGTACTGGCGCCGGCCGGCACACTACCTGTGGTCCCGGCGGGCGCTCGCGCTCCTGACCGGCGCCGCGCTCGCGCTCCACCTGCTGGTGCCGCTCGCGCCCCCGCGGATGCTCGCCGAGGCGGGCCTGGTGGACACAGCGCGCGTCTACGGCCCGTCGGTGTACGAGGCGACGCCCGAGACGGACACGATGGCGAACCAGTTCGCGGCGATGCCGTCGCTGCACGTCGGGTGGGCGCTGATGGTCGCGATCGGGATGATGGCCGCCACGCGGGGCCGGTGGCGGCCGCTGTGGCTGCTCCATCCGCTGCTGACCCTGCTGGTCGTGGTCGGCACCGCCAACCACTACTGGCTGGACGCCCTGGTGGCCGCCGTACTGCTGGGCGGTGTCCTCGCCGTCGTACGGGCGCCGGGGGCCGTGCAGCGCGGGCCGGTGCTTCTCGGGGTGGCGGTGCGATGAAGGCGACGCTGTTCGCGGTGGTGCTGTCGCTGGCCTCGGCCGCCGGATACGCGCTGGCCGCGGTCGTCCAGGCGCGGCTCGCCCCGGCGGGCGGCCTGCGGGCGCTGGCCGCACGCCCCCTGTGGTGGTGGGCGATCGGGCTCAACACGGCGGGCGCGCTCACCCATGTCGCGGCGCTGCACTACGGGCCGCTCACCCTGGTCCAGCCGCTCGGCGCGCTGACCCTGGTGGCCGCGCTGCCGGTCGGGGCGTGCTTCGAGCGGCGGCGGGTGCGCGGGGCGGAGTGGCGCGGGGCGCTGTGGACCCTGGGCGGGCTGGTCGGCCTGGTCGCGGTGGTGGGTCCGGCGGCGCCGGGCGACGCGCTGTCCCTGCCGGAGGGGCTGGCGGTCGCCGCGGTGACGGCGCTGGCGATCGCGGCGCTCGTACGCCGGACCGGCCACGGGTACGGGCTCGGGTTCGCCACCGCGTCGGGCGTCGCGTCGGGCGTGGCGTCCGCGCTGACGCAGACGGTGACCGCCTCGCTCGCGCGCGAGCTGCCCGGCGGGCCCCTGGCGGCCTGGCAGACGGCGCTGCTCGCCGTGCTGGTGGCGGTGTTCGCCACGGGTGGGCTGCTGCTGTCCCAGGCCGCGTACCGGGGCGGGCTCGCCGCGCCGCTCGCGGTGGTGAACCTGGCGAACCCGGCGGCGGCGGCCGTGATCGGCGTCGCCCTGCTCGGCGAGGGCTTTCGTGCGGGGCCGGTGGGGTGGCTGGTCGCCGCGGGCTCGGCGGCGCTGGCGGCGCGCGGTGTACTGCTGCTGACGTCCGGTCAGCGCGTGGCCGCTCCGGTCACCGCCTGAGGAGCTCCGCGAGCACGGCCGCGTGGCTCTCGGCGGGCTCCTTGGATGCGGTCAGCAGCGTGAGCGGCCCCTTCCGGGCGAGCTCGCGCAGCCGGTCGAGGGCCTCGGCCGCCTCCGGGGCGGCCAGCTCCGCCTCGTACCGCTCGCGGAACTCCTCGTACGTGCCCTCGCCGGCGTGGTACCAGCGCCGTAGCCCGGTCGAGGGGGTGACGGACTTGGGCCACTCGTCGACGTGGGCGTCCGCCTTGGCCAGTCCGCGCGGCCACAGCCGGTCGACGAGGACCCGCGTCCCGTCGCCGGGCTCCGGCGGCTCGTAGACCCGGCGGAGTTTCGGGCGATGAGCGGCTTTTGTCATAGTTCCAGGCTAGGCGACCCGAAGGTCGAGGAGGCGGTGCGACAGGTGGGTCGCCTTCGTCCACGCCCTTCGCCACGACTTCCTCCGCCATGGCTCGAGAGCATCACACAGCCGGGCTGAGCCTCGCGTGGACGCGTGCGTGGGGCCACGGTCGCCTCGTGGGACGGTCGGCCCCGCGTGCGTGGCGCGGCTCTCATGAAGCGGACCGTCCCGCTCCGTCAGGGCGCGGGCGCCGGACGGCCCTGCAGGCGAGAGCGCGGAGGGCGCTTCATGCGGCGCTGTCCTCCTGCGCGGACGGGACGACGTGGACGACGCCGTCCGCGACGACCACCCGATGGGTGCGGACCGGGCGGCGCGCGGGCAGGCAGGTCGGCCGGCCCGTACGGAGGTCGAACGCGGCGGCGTGGAGCGGGCATTCGACCAGGCAGCCCTCCAGCCAGCCGTCGGAGAGGGACGCGTCCTGGTGGGTGCACGTGTCGTCGATGGCGTACAGCTCGCCGTCCTCGGTGTGGAACACCGCGATCGGCGGGCTGGTGCCGACGCGCACGGACTCGCCGACGGGGAGTTCTTCGAGGCGGCAGACGGGAATCACGGGTCCCCCTCCGTGGTCCGGGAATCCAGGGCCCTTGGGTAACATGATGTTTCGCATGGCACACGAGAGAGCGCGATGCGCAACAGAATCCGGTCGGGTCGCCCGCCGCGTCAAGGGCTTCCCGAGGATGCGGCCCGAACCGGCTGCCAGGGGGTGGGAGTTGAGCTGTGACCCGTGAACCGTCAGTGGCCGAACAACTCCCCGACGGCACCCGTGAGGACGTGCGCGAGGACGGGCGCGAGCGGGCCTCCAAGGGAGCGGCCGGCTCGATCCAGTCGGTGGACCGCGCGGTGAGCGTGCTGGAGATCCTCGCGCGCCTCGGCGAGGCCGGTGTCACCGACATCGCCGACGAGCTGGACGTGCACAAGTCGACGGCGTTCCGGCTGCTCGGCGTGCTCGAGAACCGCGGCCTGGTCTCGCAGGCGCAGGACCGCGGCAAGTACTTCCTGGGGGCCGGCGTGCTGCGCCTGGCGGGGGCGGCGGCCGTCCGGCTGGACATCTCGCAGGAGGGCGCACCGGTCTGCCGGGAGCTCGCCGACGAGCTGGGCGAGACGGTCAACATCGCGGTGCTGGACGACGACGCGGCGGTCAACATCATGCAGGCGCGCGGCCCCGCGTCCGTCACGGCCCAGAACTGGCTGGGCAGACGGACCCCGCTGCACGCCACCTCCAGCGGCAAGGTGCTCCTCGCCCACCTGCCGGCGACGCTGCGCGAGGGACTGCTGGCGCGGGCGCTGCCGCGGTTCACGGAGTACACGGTGAGCAGCGCCCGGATGCTGCGCGCCGAGCTGGAGGCGGTGCGCCGACAGGGGTACGCCCTCGTCACGGAGGAGCTGGAGCTCGGGCTGAACGCGGTGGCCGCGCCGGTACGGGCGCACGACGGCAAGGTCGTCGGCGCGCTGAGCGTGTCCGGCCCGGCCTACCGGCTGGAGCGGGACCGGCTGCCGGAGCTGGCGCGGCGCACGGTGTCGGCGGCCGACGAGCTCTCCCGGCGCATGGGGTACGGCTTCTGAGACGGTGAAGGCGCCCGGAAACGGCACTCCGCTCCTCCGCGGGGGCGGGGGAACCCGGCCCCGCGTCGTCGTGCGTCCGGGCGTTTCACGGCGCCCGATGCTTTTGCGCGCCGTTCGTCCCGGCCTCTTGACGGTCCGTCGGCGCCCTTCCCAGTATGTTCCTCGCCGCGCAACGCATCGCGCATTGTGCAACAGCAGAGGAGTGCTGTCGTGCCCTCGGAGCCCCCTGAGTCCTCAGAGCCCCCTCAACGTGAGCCACGCGAGCTCCACGACGCGGACCGGTGCGGCGAGGTGCTGCGCTCGGTGACCGTACGGTGAGCGGCGTGCGTGCCGAACGGGTCGTCACCTCCGGCACCTTCAGCCTCGACGGCGAGACCGTCGACGTCGACACCAACGTGTGGCTCGTCGGCGACGACGAGGAGGTGCTCGTCGTCGACGCCGCGCACGACGCCCGGGCGATCGCGGCCGCCGTCGCGGGCCGCCGGGTCACCGCCATCGTGTGCACCCACGGCCATGACGACCACATCGGCGCGGCACCCGCCCTCGCGGAGGCCACCGGCGCGCCCGTCCTGCTGCACGCCGCCGACCGGGCGCTGTGGGACACGGTCCACCCGGGGCGGCAGCCGGACGGTGAACTGCGCGACGGGCAGCGGCTGCTGGTCGCCGGGGTCGCGGCACGGGTGCTGCACACCCCCGGCCACACCTGGGGCAGCTGCGCGGTCCACGTCCCGTTCCTGGACGCGGTGTTCACCGGGGACACCCTGTTCCACGGCGGGCCAGGCGCGACCGGCCGCTCGCACTCCGACCAGGCGACGATCATGGCGTCCCTGCGCAGGCGGCTGCTGCCCCTGTCCGGCGCCACCGTCGTGCACACGGGGCACGGCCGCGACACCACGATCGCCGCCGAGCGGCCGCACGTCCCGGCCGCCGTCTGACACCCCCGACACCGAGGAGGGGCATGTCCAGCACGTCCAGCACGTCCAGCACGTCCCGCTCGTCCGCACCCGCACCCGCACCCGCACCCGCCCGGGCCCGGCCCCGCGCCCGCGCCACCCCCCGCGTCGTCGTCATCGGCGCCGGCATCGTCGGCTGCTCCCTCGCCGACGAACTGACCGCCCGCGGCTGGACCGACGTCACCGTCCTGGAGCAGGGGCCGCTCCCCGCCCCCGGCGGCTCCACCTCCCACGCGCCCGGTCTGGTCTTCCAGACCAACCCGTCCAAGACCCTCACCGACTTCGCCGCGTACACCGTCGAGAAGTTCGGCGCCCTGGAGGCCGACGGGCTGCCCTGCTTCGACCGGGTCGGCGGCCTGGAGCTGGCCACCACCGAAGAGCGCCTCGCCGACCTGCACCGCAGGGCCGGGCTCGCCGCCTCCTGGGGTGTGCGCGGCGAGGTGGTCCCGGCGTCCCGCTGCAAGGAGCTGTGGCCGCTGCTCGACGAGACCAAGGTCCTCGGCGGGTTCCACACCCCCGACGACGGGCTCGCCCGCGCCGTCCCCGCCTGCCGCGCCCAGATCACGCGCGCCGAGCAGCGCGGCGCCCGCTTCCTCGACCGGCACACTGTGACCGGCATCGAGCGCGAGAACGGCCGGGTCACCGCGGTCGTCACCGACCGGGGTGCCTTCCCGGCCGATCACGTCGTCTCGGCGGCCGGCTTCTGGGGCCCGGTCATCGGCCGGATGGCGGGCGTCGACGTGCCGCTCCTGCCCCTCGCCCACCAGTACGCGCGGACCCGTCCCCTGCCCGCCCTGGCCGGCGCGCGCGCCGAGGCGACCCGGCCGATCCTGCGCTTCCAGGACCGCGACCTGTACGTACGCGAGCACGCGGACCGGCTCGGCATCGGCAGCTACGCGCACCGGCCGATGCCCGTCGACCCCTTCACCGTCACGGCGTACGACGAGGCGCCCGTCATGCCCTCCTCGTACCCCTTCACCCCCGACGACTTCGCGCCCAGCTGGGCGGACTGCCGGTGGCTGCTGCCCGCCCTCGCGGACAGCGAGGTCGAGGAGGGCTTCAACGGGGTCTTCTCCTTCACGCCCGACGGCATGCCGCTCCTCGGGGAGTCCCGCGCGCTGCGCGGTTTCTGGCTCGCCGAGGCGGTGTGGGTCACGCACGCGGCGGGCGCCGCCAAGGCGGTCGCCGAATGGATGGTCGACGGGCGGCCGACAACCGACGTCCACGCGTGCGACCTCACCCGCTTCGAGGAGGCCCAGCGCTCCCCCGCGTACGTCGCGGAGCGCGGCGCCCGGGAGTTCGTCGAGGTGTACGACGTCGTCCATCCGCTCCAGCCGGTGGAACAGCCCCGGCCGTTGCGGGTCAGCCCCTTCCACGCGCGGCAGCGGGAGCTGGGCGCGTACTTCCTGGAGGGCGGCGGCTGGGAGCGCCCGCACTGGTACGAGGCCAACGCCCCGCTCGCCGAAGGCGTGCGCGTACCCGAGCGGGACGCCTGGTCCGCGCGGTATTGGTCGCCGATCGCGGCCGCGGAGGCGCGGGCGACGCGCGAGAGGGTCGCGCTGTACGACATGACGCCGTTGCGGCGCCTGGAGGTCTCCGGGCCGGGCGCGCTCGCCTTCCTCCAGCGCATGACCACCAACAACCTCGCCAAGAAGCCGGGCGCGGTGACGTACACGCTGCTCCTGGACGAGACCGGCGGCATCCGCTCCGACCTCACCGTGGCGCGGCTCGCGGAGGACCGGTTCCAGATCGGCGCCAACAGCCCCGCCGACGAGGACTGGCTGCTGCGGCACGCGCCCGGTGGCGTCCACATCCGCGACGTCACCTCCGGCACCTGCTGCATCGGCGTGTGGGGCCCGCTCGCCCGGGAGGTGGTGCAGCCGCTGACCCGCGACGACTTCTCGCACCGGGGCTTCGGCTACTTCCGGGCCAAGCGGACGTACGTCGGGCACGTACCGGTGACGGCGATGCGCCTGAGTTACGTCGGCGAGCTGGGCTGGGAGCTGTACACCGGCGCCGACCTGGGCCTGCGGCTCTGGGACACCCTGTGGGAGGCCGGGCGGGAGCACGGCGTCATCGCCGCCGGGCGGTCCGCCTTCAACAGCCTGCGCCTGGAGAAGGGCTACCGGGCCTGGGGCGTCGACATGACCGCCGAGCACACCCCGTACGAGGCGGGTCTGGGCTTCGCCGTCCGCATGGACAAGGGCGACTTCGTGGGGCACGAGGCACTGCTCAAGGCGGCCGAGCCGCGCCGCAGGCTCACCGCCCTGCTCCTCGACGACCCGGCGGCCGTCGTCCTCGGCAAGGAGCCGGTGTACGTCGACGGGGCCCCGGCCGGATACGTGACGAGCGCCGCGTACGGCTACACCCTCGGCCGCTGCGTCGCGTACGCCTGGCTGCCGCCGCTGGCGACGGGCACGGCCGTGCACGTGGAGTACTTCGGCCAGAAGGTGCCGGCGACGGTCGCGGACGAGCCGCTGTTCGACCCGGAGATGAGCCGTATCCGCCGCTGAGGAGGCCGGAGCAACGTGTCACCCACCTATGACGTGATCGTGGTCGGCCTCGGCGGCATGGGCAGCGCCGCCGCGCACCACCTGTCCGCGCGCGGCGCCCGCGTCCTGGGCCTGGAGAAGTTCGGTCCGGTCCACAACCGGGGCTCCAGCCACGGCGGTTCGCGCATCACGCGCCAGTCGTACTTCGAGGACCCCGCCTACGTACCGCTGCTGCTGCGCGCGTACGAGCTCTACGAGCGGCTGGAGCGCGACACCGGACGCGACATCGCCACGCTGTGCGGCGGGCTGATGCTGGGCCGCCCCGCGTCGCGTACCGTCGCCGGATCGCGGCTGTCGGCCGAGCGGTGGGGCCTGCCGCACGAGATGCTCGACGCCGAGGAGATCCGCCGCCGCTTCCCGACACTGACGCCGGCCGACGACGAGGTGGCGCTGTACGAGGCGCGGGCCGGGCTGCTGCGGCCCGAGAACACCGTGGCCGCCCAGCTGCAGCTCGCCACCACGGCCGGGGCGGAGCTCCACTACGAGGAGCCGCTGCTGCGCTGGGAGCCGTACCGCGACGGCGTACGCGTCCACACCGCCGAGAACACCTACACGGCCGGCCAGTTGGTGATCTGCCCGGGGGCGTGGGCGCCGGAGCTGCTCGCGGACCTCGGAGTGCCGTTCACCATCGAGCGGCAGGTCATGTACTGGTTCCGGCCACGCGGTCCGGCCGAACGGTTCCTCCCCGCGCACCATCCGGTCTACATCTGGGAGGACGCGGACGGGGTCCAGATCTACGGCTTCCCGGCCATCGACGGGCCGGAGCTCGGCGCCAAGGTGGCGTTCTTCCGCAAGGGCACCGTCTGCACGCCGGAGACCATCGAGCGGACCGTGCGCGACGACGAGACGGCGGCCATGGCCCGGCAGGCGGGCCGTCTCCTCCCCGACCTGCCGGGCCGGTTCCTGAAGGCCGCGACCTGCATGTACTCCAACACGCCCGACGAGCACTTCGTGATCGCGCGCCATCCCCGGCACCCGGAGTCGGTGACGGTCGCCTGCGGGTTCTCCGGGCACGGCTTCAAATTCGTGCCGGTCGTCGGCGAGATCCTGGCCGATCTGGCCCTGACCGGCACCACCGCGCATCCGATCGAGCTCTTCGACCCCCGGCGTCTCACCGCCGCGCCCGCCTAGGAGGCCGCCGTGACGGCAACAACCCCGCCCCCGAGCCTGATCGCCACGCTCCCCGGCGCCGCCTACACCGACCCCGACCTCTTCCGCCGGGAGCAGGAGCGGATCTTCGAAGCCATGTGGTTCTGCGCGGTGCGCGGCGCGGACCTCGGCAAGCCGGGTGCCTTCCGCACCGTCCAGGTCGGCCGCGAGAGCGTGCTCGTCACCCGCGACCGGGCGGGCGAGCTGCGCGCCTTCCTCAACATCTGCCGCCACCGGGGCGCGCGCCTCTGCCTGGA
Source organism: Streptomyces sp. NPDC030862 (assembly GCF_055571835.1). NCBI lineage: Bacteria > Bacillati > Actinomycetota > Actinomycetes > Kitasatosporales > Streptomycetaceae > Streptomyces > Streptomyces sp. NPDC030862. The sequence goes on from NZ_JBVIEN010000001.1 coordinate 480,240, forward strand.
GGAGTCCGGCGAGGTGCGCAGGAACCTCCAGTGCCCGTACCACGCCTGGACGTACGACCTGGACGGCCGGCTGGTGGCCGCGCCGAACCTGGCGAGGATGCCGGACGTCGACCGGGTCGCGTACGGCCTGGTGGCCGTGCACCTGCGCGAGTGGCTGGGCTACGCCTGGGTGTGCCTGGCCGACGAGGCGCCGTCCTTCGAGGAGACCGTGATGGGGGCGGCGGTGGAGCGGCTGGGCGACGCCGCCTCCCTCGCGCGCTACCGCACCGAGGAGCTCGCGCTCGGCCGCCGCATCACGTACGACGTGAAGGCGAACTGGAAACTGCTCGTCGAGAACTTCATGGAGTGCTACCACTGCGCGACGATCCACCCGGAACTCGTGGACGTGCTCCCGGAGTTCGCGGAGGGGTACGCGGCGCAGTACTACGTCGGCCACGGCGCCGCCTTCGGCGAGGACGTCAAGGGCTTCACGGTCGACGGCAGCGAGGGGTTCGGCAAGCTGCCCGGCATCGCCCCGGACCAGGACCGGCGGTACTACGCCATCACCGTGAAGCCGACGGTCTTCGTCAACCTGGTCCCGGACCATGTGATCCTGCACCGGATGTTCCCGCTGGCCGAGGACCGCACGGTGGTGGAGTGCGACTGGCTGTACGCGCCCGAGGTCGTGGCCTCCGGCGCGGACGTGTCCACGTCGGTGGAGCTGTTCCACCGGGTGAACCTCCAGGACTTCGAGGCGTGCGAGCGCACCCAGCCGGCGATGGCGTCGCGCGCCTACCGCGCCGGCGGCGTCCTCGTGCCGAGCGAGCACCACATCTCCCTCTTCCACACCTGGCTGCTCGACAGGACGGGAGGATCCGGTGCCTGACGCCCTCACCGGCGGGGCGGACGACGACGCCGCACTCGCCGAGTTCGGCTACCGTCCGGAGCTCAAGCGCACGCTCGGCGGCTTCCACACGTTCGCCGCCGGCATCTCGTACATCTCCATCCTCACCGGCACCTTCCAGCTCTTCTACTTCGGCTACGCGAGCGGCGGGCCCGCCTACTGGTGGTCCTGGCCGATGGTGTTCGCGGGCCAGTTCATGGTGGCGCTGTGCTTCGCGGAGCTCGCGGCCCGCCATCCGGTGGCCGGGTCCGTCTACAACTGGGCCAAGCGGCTGGGCAATCCGCACATCGGCTGGCTCGCCGGGTGGATGATGCTGATCGCCTCCATCGTGTCGATCGCGGCCGTGGCCCTCGCCTACCAGCTGACGCTGCCGCGCATCTCGTCGGCGTTCCAGTTCGTGGGCGACGGGACGGGGACGTACGACGTGGCGGCCAACGCCGTCCTGCTCGCCGCCGTCCTCATCCTCTTCACCACCCTCGTCAACGCCTTCGGCGTGAAGCTGATGGCACGGATCAACACGGCGGGCGTCTTCCTCGAACTGATCGCCACGGTGGTGCTGATCGCGCTGCTCGCGGTCAACGTCGTACGCGGCCCGCAGGTCGTGACCGAGACGGCGGGGACCGGAGCGGGGCAGCCCTTCGGCTACCTCGGCGCGTTCCTCGTCGCCTCGCTCGCCTCCGCGTACGTCATGTACGGCTTCGACACGGCCGCGTCGCTGGGCGAGGAGTCGCTCGACCCGTCGCGCAACGCGCCCCGGGCCGTCCTCCGGGCGATCGTCGCTTCCTTCGTGCTGGGCGGGCTGGTGCTGCTGCTGGCGTTGATGAGCGTCAGGAGCCTGCGGGGCGACAAGCTGTCGACGGAGGGGCTGCAGTACGTGGTGCTGGACGTGCTCGGGCCGACGGCCGGCACGGCGATGCTGTGGTGCGTGCTCGTCGCCGTCACGGTGTGCGCGCTGGCCGTGCACACGGCGGCGGTCCGGCTCGCCTTCGCGATGGCCCGCGACACCAACCTCCCGGCGTCGGCGCGGCTGGCGAAGGTGAGCCCGCGGTTCGGTACGCCGGTGCTGCCGACCGTGCTCATCGGGGTGCTGGCGCTGGCGGTCCTGCTCGTCAACGTCCGGCAGCCGCAGATCTTCACGGTGGTCACCGGCATCGGCATCGTCATGATCTACGTGGCCTATCTGCTGGTGACGGGGCCCATGCTGGTGGCGCGGCTGCGCGGCCGGTGGCAGCCGGCCGAGGGGAGGTTCTCGCTCGGCCGCTGGGGCCTGCCGGTGAACGTCCTGGCCGTGCTGTGGGGCGCGGCGATGACCCTCAACCTGATCTGGCCGCGTGCCGCCGTCTACAACGCGACCGCCCCGTACCACTGGTACCTGCGGTGGGGAGCCGTGCTGTTCGTCGGGGCCATCGCGGCGGGCGGCTTCGCCTACTACTGGTTCGTCCAGCGGCACCGTACGGGCGTCCTGGCGGAGCACGCCGCGGCCCCCGCGCCCGCCCCGGCCACGAAGGAGGTCACCCGCTCATGACCGTCCAGGAGTTCGACTACGTCGTCGTCGGCGGCGGTACGGCGGGCAGCGTCGTCGCCGCCCGGCTCAGCGAGGACCCGACCGTCACGGTGTGCGTCCTGGAGGCGGGCCCGAGCGACGTCGGCGACGACGACATCCTGCGCCTGGAGCGCTGGATGGGCCTGCTGGAGTCGGGCTACGACTGGGACTACCCCGTCGAACCGCAGGAGCACGGCAACGGCTTCCTGCGCCACGCCCGCGCCCGGGTGCTCGGCGGCTGCTCCTCGCACAACTCGTGCATCGCCTTCTGGGCCCCGGCGGAGGACCTGGACGACTGGGCGGCGGCGGGCTGCCGGGGCTGGGGCGCGGCCGACCTGTTCCCGCTCTACCGGCGCCTGGAGAACAACGACGCGCCCGGCGACCACCACGGCCGTACGGGCCCGGTGCGGCTGCGCACCCTCAAGGGTGGCGACCCGTGCGGCACGGCGCTGCTGGAGGCGTGCGCGCAGGCGGGCATCCCGACGACGCCGTTCAACACGGGGCGGACGGTGGTGCGGGGTGCGGGCTGGTTCCAGATCAACGCCGACGAGAACAACATCCGCCAGTCGTCGTCGGTGGCGTATCTCCACCCGGTGCTGGGCAAGCGGCCCAACCTGGAGGTACGCACCGGGGTGCGGGCCAAGAAGCTGGTGTTCGAGGGCCACCGCTGCGTCGGCGTCGCCTGTCTGGACCCGGACCTGGTCCACACCCGTACCGTGCGGGCCCGGCGCGAGGTCGTCGTCTCGTGCGGCGCCATCGACTCGCCGAAACTGCTGATGCTGTCGGGCATCGGCCCGGCGGAGCACCTGCGGGAGGTGGGCGTGGACGTGCTGGTCGACGCGCCGGGGGTCGGGGCGAACCTCCAGGACCACCCGGAGGGCGTGATCATGTGGGAGGCGAAGCAGCCGATGCCCGCCACGTCCACGCAGTGGTGGGAGGCGGGCGTCTTCTACGACACGGGACCGGGTCTGGACCGGCCGGACCTGATGTTCCACTACGGCTCGGTGCCCTTCGACCTCCACACCGTCCGGCACGGCTACCCGACCTCCGAGAACGCCTTCTGCCTCACGCCCAATGTGACCCGGGCCCGCTCCCGGGGCACCGTGCGGCTGCGGACCCGCGACTTCCGGGACAAGCCGCGGGTCGACCCCCGCTACTTCACGCACGAGCACGACGTGCGGGTGATGACGTACGGGCTGCGGCTCGCCCGCCGCATCGCCGCCCAGCCGGCTCTGGCGGGGTGGGCGGGCGCCGAGCTGGCGCCGGGCCCGGACGTCCGCCGCGACGACGAGCTGCTCGACTACATCCGCGCCACCCACAACACCGTCTACCACCCCGCCTGCACCGTGCGGATGGGCGCGGCGGGCGACCCGCTGGCCCCGCTCGACGCCCGGCTGAGGGTGAAGGGCGTGGCGGGGCTGCGGGTCGCGGACGGCTCGGTCATGCCGGACCTGGTGACGGTCAACCCGTGCGTCACGACGATGGCGATCGGCGAGAAGTGCGCGGACCTCCTCAAGGAGGACCGCTGAGGAGGACCGCTGAGGAGGACCGCCGAAGGCTCCCGTGGTCAGGCGCGCTGCCACACCACCGGGGCCGCCGCGGGGTGCCAGCCCGGCTGCGCCTGGTGGGACTGGATGCAGCGGTAGGTGAGGCCGTCGTAGGTGACCTGGTCGCCGGGCGCGTACACCTTGCCGGCGGCCCAGGTGCCGCCCGCCTTGCCGGCCTCGCCCGGCTGGCTGGCGGTCGTCTTCAGCGCCAGCCCGTACGTCTGGAGGATGGGGTTGATGGGCTGGTGGTAGGTGGTGCCGCCCGAGGTGCAGTTCCCGGAGCCGCCGGAGGTCACGCCCTGGGCCTGGCTGCCGGAGACGTACGCGCCGCCCGAGTCGCCGGGCTCGGCGCAGACGGTGGTGCGGGTCATGCCGGTGACGGTGCCCTGGGGGTAGGTGACACTGGTGTTGTGCTGCTCGACGGTGCCGCAGTGCCAGCCGGTGGTGGAGCCCGAGCGGCAGATCGATGCGCCGACGAGGGCCTCGGTGGAGCCGGTCACCTCGACGTTCTTCTCGGCCTCGCCCTTGACGTACGCGGTCGCGGCCCACTCCGCGTTGGTGGCCACCCAGGCCATGTCGCTCTCGGGGAACTTGGAGGCCTTGAAGGCTCCCTGGGCCACCTTGTTGTGGCCCATGGTCTCGTTCCCCTCCTTGCCGCAGTGCCCGGCGGTGGCGAAGCCGGGCTGCGTACCGGACATGACGGAGAAGCCGACGGAGCAGCGGGCGGCGCCGATGTAGTACGCGTCGCCGCCGCGCAGGTCGTGCGCCAGCGGCTGCGGCCGCTCGGCCGTCGTCCGTACGCGCACCAGGGCGCGGTCCAGGCCGGTGGCGGTGAGGAGCGCCTCCGCCGCGGCCGGTTCGGTGGCCTCCAGCGTCACGGTGTTGGTCCGTACGTCGACGTACCAGACGGGCGCGTCGATCGTCTTGGTGGTCGTGGCGGCCTGGTCCAGCTTGGCCTTGGCGGCTTCGAGCTCGGCGAGCCCGTACCGTACGACCTCGGCCTCGGCACCGCCGGCCTTGATGGTGGGCACGTCGGCGGCGTCGGTGGTGGCGACCGTGACGATGGCGGAGGTGGTGCCGCGGACCCAGGCGCCCGCGAAGCGGGTGCCGAGCGCGGCGCGCAGGCGGCCCGCGATGGCCCCGGCCTCGGCCTCGTTGACGAGGCGCTTCGCGGCCTGGTCGCCGGTGAGGCCGAGGTCGCGCTGGAGGGCGCGCAGCACTTCGGGTGAGGGTCTGTCGGCGCCGAGCGTCGCGGCGGCCGACGGCACGGTGGAGGAGGGTCCGGCGGGTGGGGTGGGCGTTTCGGACGCGACCGCGGCGGGCAGCCCGGTCAGCACGAGCGCGCCGGCCGCGACGAGGACGGCGGTGCACGCGGCTGTGGTGTGTCGGTGGAGCATCAGGTGTCACCTCGGTTTCGGTGGGGGAAAGGCCCGATCCGTAGGTGTTGCCGAAAACGCCGCCGAAAATGTCGGCTTGTCGGTTTATTAGGTGGTACGGCAGACGCGGGCCCGCCATGCGGCGTAACCGCCGCGGCCCCGCGGTCCCGGAACGCCCGGGTGGGCCCCGGAGGCGTCGTCCGCCCCCGCGTCGTCCGCCCCGGCGGCGAGACGGTGCTGCAGCTCGATGTGGCGGAACTGGTGGACGGCCCCCACCTGGCGCAGCACCCCGCGCCGCTCGTGCGCGTCCACGAGGAAGGCGGTCAGGTCGCGGGGGGTGTGGCCGCGCAGCGCCAGGTAGTGGCGCGCGAGGGTGTAGCGCCACCAGGCGCTGTGGCTGAGGGCGGCACCGAGCCCGACCGCCGTGCCGTACGCCAGGGCGCGGCAGAGGAGGTGGGCGGGGGTCATCGCCACCTTGCCGCCGTCGGCGAGGCCCCGCGTCAGACCGTAGAACGGCCCGCTCTCCAGGGCGTATCCGGCGGCGTAGCAGACGAGGAAGGCGCCGCCGATCGCCGAGCCGACCATCAGCCACTGCCGGCGGCAGACCCGGCGGTCCTGCACCAACAGCTCCGCCGGGCCGACCGCCGTGGCGAGGTCGGCCGGTTTCCCCTTCAGGCCGTGGACGAGACCGACGGCGAGTCCGTACGCGGTCATGAACGCGAGCATGATGCCGAAGGAGTACGTGGGCACCCCGGAGGGAGCGGACTGGATCCGCAGCACGGCCCAGTGGGTGAGCCCGATCGTGGAGCCGCTGGCCAGCCCGATGGTGAAGCCGGGCCAGAACCAGGTCCACTGCGTACGGATGGTGGGGATGGGCCTCGGGCGGCGCGCCGACAGGTCACCGGCCACGGCGCCGACCGCGCCGCCCGCCAGGCCGTAGACGGCGGCGTTCGCCAGGGCGCCGAGGAGCGCCGCCGACGGGCCGAAGGTGGGGCGGAAGGAGAACCAGAGGACACCGCCGGCGGCGAGGCCCACGGCGCACCCGCGCCAGTCCCACGCCCAGCTCCGCCGGCCGGCCGGGCGCGGCGCGACGAGCCGGCTGGTCAGGGCGCCGACGACGCCGCCCGCGAATCCGTAGGCGAAGCCGTTGGCGGTGGTGGTCAGCAGCCAGCCCGGGGCACCGGTGGCCAGCGCCAGGGTGACGCCCTCGGCGACGCCCGTGGTGAGCCCGGCGGCGATGCCGCAGCCGAGGCCGCCCGCGACCCCGCCGGCCAGCCCGCCGACGATCGCCGCGGGCGGCCCGGTCAGCCAGCCGCTGTCCAGCCCGGCGGCCAGCGCGACCAGCCTGCCGATCACGGTGGCGGCGAACCACGCGGCGGTGCCGAGCACCACGCCGGTCGCCGCCTGCGCGAGCCGGGGCGGCAGCAGCCGGGGCAGCCGCCACCAGGCGAGGTCGGTCGTGCCGCCGCGGGCGGCGTCGAGGTGCCGCGCCAGGAAGCGCAGCGCGCGCTCGGCCTGCTCGGGTGTCCAGCGGCAGGGGTGGCGGGGGTGCGGGCGGTAGGCGGCGGGTACGAAGGCGTCGAAGAGGTGGCGCTCCAGGGCGGCGCGGTCGGGGAACCGGCCCGGGTCGCACAGCTCCGCCGGGGCGGGCAGCACCGCGCCGTGCTCGCCGGGGCGGGGGTTGTAGACGGTACGCGCCAGGAACAGCGCCAGCGGCGTGCGCAGCACCCGGGCCACCGGCGCGTCGGTGCCGAGGCGGCGGATCACCGGCTCCCAGCGGTCGGCCGCCGCCGTGCCCCGACCCCCGGCGTCCCGGCGCAGATAGGCGGCGATGTCGGCGTTGTCCAGTGGCCGCAGCTCGACGGCGGCCGCGCCCGCGAGGCGGACCGGCACCCCGGACGCCGGGGCGAGCGCGGCGCGGTACTCGGTGACGCGGCTGGAGACGACCAGCGGCTGCCCGAGCGGCAGCGCGGCGTTGACCATGTCCAGGGCCATGCTCCGGAAGGGCGCCGGGATCTCGTCGAAGCCGTCGAGGACCGGCAGGATGAGCCGGTGCTCCAACAGGGCCCGGGCGTGGCCGAGCTGGGAGTCGCCGAGCCCCGTGTAGTCCCGCGCGAGGCGCTCGGCCATCCACTCCTCCAGCGGCTGCCGGGCCGGGTTCCAGGAGGCGAGGGGGAACAGCACCGGGACGGGCCCGCCCTCGGCGCGCCGGGCGATCAGGGCCAGCAGCAGGCGGATCAGCAGCATGGTCTTGCCGGTGCCGGGCTCCCCGAGGACGAGGAGCCGCCGCGTGGGCAGCCGGTGGAGGAACACGTCGGTGATCTCGGCCCCGGCCCCGGCCAGGTCGGCGGCCGGGCGGGTCTCCCCCGCGTCACCGGCCTCCGCCATCGCGAGGAGGTCGGGCCACGCCTCGCCCAGGTCCGGGTCGGCGGCCCGCCACGACACCGCGAGCGGATAGGGGTCGTTCAGGCGGCGTACGCGCACCTCGGCGTCCCACTGGCTGCGTACGGCCACGGCGAGTTGGTCGGCGATGTCGGCGGGGCGGGGGGCGACGGCCGCCTCCGTCCGCTCGGCGCGGAAGGCGGCCCACGACAGGTACAGCCCGGCCAGCGACGGCAGCAGTGACACCGCCGTCTCGGCCGGCCGCAGATCGAAGCGGAAGGTGATCCACAGCGCCCCGGCCACGCCCCCGACCGCCAGTACGCCGAAGATGACCCCGTCCCAGCGCGCCCGCGCACCGCTCCTCATGGGGGGATTCTGCGGTGGCGGGCGCACGGCGGGGGCGGCGAACCGCGAGCGGCCCCTCGTACGGGTGATCAGGCCCCGGTCAGGGCGTGGTCAGTTCGTAGAAGCCCCTGCCGAAGGTGGCGGCGACCAGCCGGTGGTGGCGGGCGTCGTACTCGATGTCGTCGACCGGGACCTGGGGCATGCCGCGGCCCAGGCGCAGCCAGTGGCCCCGGCCGGAGGGGCTGGTGAACACGCCCTGGTCGGTGCCGATGTAGAGGATGCCGCCGCGGGCGACGACCAGGTCGTTGACGGGCGCGGCCGGGAGGTTCCCGGACAGGTCCCGCCAGTGGCGGCCGCCGTCGGTGCTGGCGTACACGTGCGGCAGCGGGGAGCCCGCGCGGTAGCCGGAGTGGGTGGTCCAGACGCGGTCGGGGTCGGCCGGGTCGACGACCACGCGGGTCACCCACGGCCGCCCCTCGGCGAGTTTGGTCCAGGTCGCGCCGAGGTCCCTGGTGACCCAGACGCGGCCGTCGTCGGTGCCCGCGTACACGGTGCGCCCGTCGGCCGCCGGGGCGAGGGAGGTGATGGTGCCGTAGTTGGGGTAGGCGGGGTCGGCGCCGGGACCGCCGGACAGGTCGGGGCTGATGGGATGCCAGGTCACGCCGCCGTCGGTGGAGCGGTTGACGACCTCGGAGCCGTAGTACAGGATCCGCGGGTCGCGCGGGTCGAAGACGACGGGCGTGAACCAGTTCCGGCGCTTGAAGGCGGTCTTGTCGGCGAAGTACGTGAGGGTGTCGCCGCCGTCGGTGGAGCGGAAGCAGTTGCCGTACTGGTAGCAGGCGAAGACGTTGTCGGGGTCGGTGGGGTTGATGAGGTTCTCCTCGCCGTCGCCGCCGAGGTACTCGTTGAAGCCGTCGCCGTCCCCGGCCCAGGAGCGCAGCGAGCCGTTGTCCTGGGCGCCGCCGGAGATCCGGGTGACGTCCTGCGGGGTGATGGCGGCGCTGTACAGCTGGGTGTACGGCTCGTGGCGGGCCTTGACCCAGCCGCCGTCGCCGTCGCGGTCGGAGCGGTAGACCCCGCCGTCGTTGCCCAGGTAGACGCGGCCGGGCCGGCGCGGGTCCCACACCATGGCGTGGTGGTCGACGTGGATGCTGGTGTCGTCGCCGGTCCAGGTGGCGCCGCCGTCCCGCGTCGTCATCAGCGCGACCCCGGCCACGTGGACGTGGTCGGCGTCGCGCGGGTCGGCCCACACCTTGCCGAACCACCAGCCGAAGCTGGACTGCGAGGCGGCGAGCGCCTGGTCGTCCGGCGTACGGTTCCAGGTGTCGCCGCCGTCGTCGGAGACGTAGAAGCCCTCGAAGGGGCCGCCGGACTTGTTGACGAGCGCGTAGAGGCGGTCGCCCGCGACGGCGAGGCCGATGCGCCCCACGTCGGGGCCGCGCGCGGGCAGGCCGCCGCCCAGGCGCTGCCAGCTCCGGCCGCCGTCGGTGGAGCGGAAGACGCCCGAGCCAACGCCGCCGTAGGTGCGCAGGTCGGGGCGGCGGCGGTGGTCCCACATCACGGCGTAGAGCCGGTCGCCGTCGACGGCGATCTCGGTGGCGCCGGTGAAGTCGTTCTCCCCGGCGAGGATGCGCTGCCAGGTCTCGCCGGCGTCGTCGGAGCGGTAGACGCCGCGGTCGCCGCCGCCGTTGTAGAGCGAGCCGGCCGCGGCCACGTAGACGCGCCGCGGGTTGGCGGGGTCGACGGTGATGGCGCTGATCGCGCCCGAGTCGCGCAGGCCGATGGGGCGCCAGTGGGCCCCGCCGTCGGTGGAGCGGTACAGCCCCGTGCCCTCGTAGGTGATGCTCCCGCCACCGGGGTTGGGCTCGCCGGTGCCGACGTAGAGGGTGCCGTCGGGGGCGGTGGCGACCGCGCCCATGGCCTGCGTCCAGTCGTCGGGCCACACGGAGTGGAAGGTGCTCCCGGCGTCGGTGGAGCGCCACAGGCCGCCGCCGGCGGCGGCCGCGTACACGGTGTCGGCGCGGGTGGGGTCGAGCGCGAGCGAGACGATCCGGCCGCCGATGTCGGTCGGCCCGACGGCCTTCCAGCGCCCGCCGATCGCGGGCAGCTTCCGCGCCTGTTGGGCGGCGAGGTCGTGGGCGTGGCGCGGCATCGCCTGCCCGGGCAGGGTCTTCTGCTGGTACCGGTACTCCGCCGGCGCGGACGGCCCCCGCACCGGCCGGTAGACGTCGGGCGGGCCGGGCGGCGCGGCGGTGGCGGGGGCGGTGCCCGGCGCCGTGAGGACGGCGGCGCCGGCCACCACGGCGAGGACGAACGACAGCAGGCGTCTACGCATGAGCACCCTCTCGTTGGCCACGACCACTTCAAACGGCGACGACGTTACGAGAGGGCGGGTGTGAACAGAAGGGCGCGTGTCGGCCTTTGTGGCACGCGAGGCGCAGGGCGCCCCGAAGGCAGGAGCCGTGGGGGTGACGTCGGACGCGTTGCAGCTCCACCCGGGGCTGTTCAACACCACCGGTCGACAACTCCCAGATTCCTGCCCGATTTCGGGCAGGAATCTGGAGGTTCGTCGACTCCCGCTCTATGGTGAGCGTCCATGATCACCGTAACCGCGTTGTGGACGTTCTCTCTGATGGTGGGACTCCTCACCCTCACGCCGGGGGTGGACACCGCGCTCATCCTGCGCACCGCCGCGCTCGGGCACCGCCGCCGCGCCTGGGGCGTGATCCTCGGGATCCAGAGCGGCACGCTGGTCTGGGGCGTGCTCACCTCGCTCGGGGTCACCGCACTGCTGACCGCCTCTCACCTCGCGTACGCAACGCTCCGCTGGGCCGGGGCCGCCTACCTGGTGTGGATGGGCGGCAGGCTGCTGTGGACCACCTGGCGCCGGCCGGCAGCCGAGTGCCCGGAGACGGCCGAAGCCGGGGCCGGCACCGGAACAAGCACCGGAACAGGCGCCGGGGGCAGCCTGCTCGGCGGCTGGCGTCACGGGATCACGACCAATCTCCTCAACCCGAAGATGGGCGCCTTCTACGTCGCGGTGCTCCCCCAGTTCATCCCCGCCGACGCCTCGCACCTCGCCGCGGGCGCGCTCCTGGCCGGCATCCACGTCGTTCTGGCCGTCGTCTGGGCCTGCGCACTGCTCGCCCTCGCCCACGCGCTCCGGGACCGGCTGCAGCGGCCCTCGGTGCGCCGCCGCCTCGACCGCATCACCGGTACGGTCATCGCCGCCTTCGGTCTCCGTCTCGCACTCGCGGAGTGAGCGGAGTGAGCGGAGTGAGCGGAGTGAGCGGAGTGAGCGGAGTGAGGCGGGTGCGAGCCCCTGCCGACCGCGCCGACGACCGACGAACGGGCAGCCCCCTCCCCCGAACCGAAAAGGACGGACGCGTGCACTCGCTTCCCACCGGCGCCGAAGCCGTGGTCTTCGACTGCGACGGCTTGCTGGTCGACACCGAGACCTGCTGGACCGTCGTGGAAGCGGCCGTCTTCGCGGCGCACGGGCACCCCTTCGGCCCCGCACAGAAGGCGCTGCTCCTCGGCCGTACCGTGGAGGCTTCGGGAGAGGCCATGGCGGACTACTTCGGACTGCCCGGAGCCGGTGCCGAACTCGCCGCCGAACTCCTCGAAAGAGGCCGCGAGGAGCTGGCGCGGGGCGCCGTCGCCCTCCCCGGGGCGGTGGAACTGGTGCGCGCCTGCGGTGCCGCCGTACCGATCGCCGTCGCCAGCAACAGCCCTCGGGAACTGCTGGACACGGCACTGCGATCGGCTGGTCTCGCCTCGTACTTCACCCACTCGTTCGCCGCCGACGAGGTGCCACGCCCCAAGCCCGCACCGGACCTCTACCTCACGGCCTGCGAGGCACTCGGCGTGGCTCCGGAGCGCTCCGTCGCCTTCGAGGACTCGGCCACGGGCGTCTCCGCGGCACGCGCGGCCGGGCTTTACGTCGCGGTCGTACCGTCCCTGCCGGAAACCGGCCTCGACCACGACTGGCTGGGCACCGGCCTCGGGGAGCCCGCGTTGCTCGACTGGGCCGGGCAACTGGGGCAGGGCACCGGGTGCCGCACACGTCGGTGACCGGCACCCCACAGGAGGCGGCGCCTACACCAACGGACGAGCGATCGCCGCGAGTTCGGCTCCGGAGGTGACGGTCAGGCCGTGCATGCCGTAGAAGACGCGGCCGGTCGCCGGGGCGGCGACGTCGCGGCCGCGGCCGTCGGCCGGGTCGGCGATCCGGCCGATGACCCGGCCCTGCGTGACGTCGTCGCCGGCGGTGAAGGCCGGGTACCACAGCCCGGTGGCGGGTGCGGTGACCGCTCCGGCCCAGACCCATTCCCGTACGGGCGCCGTCCTCGTCGGTGCCGGCCCGTCCAGCGCACGGGCCTCGCGCAGCAGCCCGTACAGGCCGTCGACCAGGCGGTGCGCGGTGGCCGGGTCGCGCTCGCCGAGCCGGCCGGTCTCGACGAGGACGGCCGCGACGCCCCGGCGCGCGGCGGCCGCGTGGCTGTTGCCGCCGCTCGCGTCCCGGCCGAGGATCACGTCCTCGACACCGAGGGCGTGGGCCAGCGCGCGGGTCCGCGCGTCGAGGCCCGGCTCGCCGGTGAGCCGGTAGCCGACGAAGTCGCGCAGGGTCTCGTCGATGCCGCCGGAGTGCAGGTCGACGTACACGTCCGCCCTGGTGATCAGGTGCGTGGTGTGCCAGGCCGCCAGCCGCTCGGTGGGGCCGCCCTGCGCGTCGCCGGGGAAGACGCGGTTGATGTTCACGCCGTCGAGCGGGGAGACGCCGAGGCGTCCGTGGTACGCGGCCGGCGGATGGGCGACCGGGCAGATGAGCACCTGGCCGGTCACCTCCTCCGGCGCGAGCAGCGTCGCGAGGCGGGCGGCCGCGTCGATCCCGGTGAACTCGCCGCCGTGCATGCCCGCCGTGATCACCACCCGGGGCCCGGGGCGCGCGCCGTTCACCAGGGTCACCGGGATGTCCGCGGTCACCACGGCGAGGTCCGCCGGCGCCACGGGCCTTGGTGCCGGGCTCGGCGCGCAGCGGACCGAGGGCCCAGACCGACGGCGGCGACGGCGGCGATGGCGGCGATGGCGGCGGTGGCGGCGGTGTCATGGTCGTGCTCCCGGGGAGAGGCGGCGCACGCCGGTCGCCGCGAGCAGCTCCCGTGTGTGCGGGTGGAGGCCGGCCGGCTCGTACAGGGCGGGCGCGGGCACCGTCACCGAGCGGAAATGCGCCACCATGGCGCCGCTTTGGCGCCACACACTTCCTTGTGGCGCCATAATCGCTTCCCATGGCGCCACAGTGGTGCCACTATGCTTCCCATGGACCTGACCCCCTACGTCGACCACCTCCGCCGTGAGCTCGCGGTCGCCGCGAACGCCGGCGGGGACGAGGCCCGCGCCCTGGCGGAGCGGCTCACCGCGCCCCTGGAGTCGGCCGCCCGGCTGACGCTGCTCAACGCGCTCTCCGCTGCCTCGGACGAGATCACGCGCGAGCTGGCACCGGGCTCGGTCGACGTCCGCCTGCGGGGGCTCGAACCCGAGTTCGTGGTGACCGCACCGCCCACCGCCGAGTCCCCCGGCGAGGAGGCGCCTGCCATGGCGGCACCCATGGCGCCACCGGTGGCACCACCGGCGCCCTCCCCGGCGGACAGCGAGGAAGGGGCAGGCACGGCCCGGATCAACTTCCGGCTCCCGGCGCCGCTGAAGGCGCGGGTCGAGGAGGCGGCCGGCCGGGAGGGCCTGTCCGTCAACGCCTGGCTCGTACGGGCCGTGGCCCTCGCCCTCGAACCGGGCGGCGGACCGGACCGGCCGGCCGGCCGTACCGCGCGTCACGGCCAGAGCTACCGGGGCTGGGTCCGCTAGCCGGAGTCCCCGCTTCGCACGTCACTCCTCCCGCGCCACCTGCGCACACACCTTCCAGAGTCAAGAGGACGGACCAGCCATGCCTTCTTACGACACCGCCGGGCCCATCACGGCGGTCCTCGAGTTCGAAGTCGGCGATGTGCGGCTCACCGCGGGCAAGCGCGGGGACACGGTCGTCGAGGTGCTGCCGAGCAACGGCGCCGACGACGCCGACGTACGGGCCGCGCAGCAGACGAAGGTCGCGTACGCCGACGGCACCCTCACCATGAAGGGGCCCAAGAAGCGCTCGCTGTTCGGCAGGAGCGGCTCGATCGACGTCATCATCGAGCTCCCCGCCGGATCGCGCGTCCGCGCCACCTCCCCCATGGGCGACTACACCGGTGAGGGACCGCTCGGCGAGTGCCGCATCAAGACCTCGCTCGGCGACATCCGGCTCGACGAGGCGTCCAGCGTGAACCTGCGGACCGAGCACGGCCACATCCGCGTCGACCGGGCGGTGGGCGATGCCGACGTCCGCGGGGCCGGCCGGGTCGACTTCGGCGAGATCGTGGGTGCGGCGACCATCAGGAACGGAAACGGCGAGACCGAGATCGGTGAGATCACCGGCGAGTTGAAGGTCAATTCCTCCAACGGCCGCATCACGGTGGGCACCGCGCACACCTCGGTCGAGGCCAAGTCCGCCAACGGCACGATCAGCGTGCGGCAGGTGGCGCGCGGCGTGATCGACCTGCACACCGCCGTCGGCGACGTGGAGGTCGGCATCCGCGAGTCCACGGCGGCCTGGCTGGACGTCGGCTGCAAGCTCGGCACGGTCCGCAACGAGCTCGGCGCCGCCGAAGGGCCCGACGCCGCCGACGAGACCGTCGAGATCCATGCCCGCACCGGCGTCGGCGACATCGTCATCCGCCGCGCCTGACCTCCCGCACGAGCGACCTCTCAGCGCGGTGCGCCCTCCGGGCCGTCCCGCCGAGCGGTGAGTACCACTCCACACACCATCGCACCGTCACACCGTCACACCGTCACACCGTCACACCGTCACACCGTCACACCGTCACACCGCCATGGAGGACACACCATGCAGCACGAACCGTCGGCCCGCCCCATCGCCACGGACGCCGCCGAGCCCGTCACCTTAGCCACGCAGCGCGCCGCCGGCTGCCCGTTCGACCCGCCCACCGGCCTCACGCACGTGCGCGAGGAACGGCCCCTGGCCCGGATGACCTACCCCGACGGACACGTCGGCTGGCTCGCCACCGGGTACTCGACGGTCCGCGCGATCATGGGCGACCCACGGTTCAGCTCGCGGTACGAGCTGTTGCACTACCCCTTCCCCGGTGGGCCGGAGGGCCCTCTGCAGCCTGCCCCGGTCGGCGACATGACGGGCATGGACGCCCCCGAGCACACCCGCTTCCGACGGCTGCTGACGGGCAAGTTCACCGTCCGCCGGATGCGCCTGCTCACCGAACGGGTGGAGGAGATCACCGCCGAGCAGCTGGACGCGATGGAGCGCCGGGGGCCGGGCCTCGACCTGGTCGAGGTGTACGCCCAGCCCATCCCGGCGCTGATGATCTGCGAGCTCCTCGGTGTGCCCTACGCCGACCGGGAGCGTTTCCAGCGGCACGCCCACACGCTCATGACCCAGGACGTGACGCCCGAGGAACGGTACGCGGCCTTCGTCGGACTCCAGGAGTACATGGCCGAGTTGGTCGCCGCCAAGCGCGCCGCACCCTCCGACGACCTGCTCGGCGACCTGGCGAAGGACTCCGACCTCACCGACGAGGAGCTGGTCGGCATCGGGGGCTTCCTCCTCGCCGCCGGGCTCGACACCACCGCCAACATGATCGCGCACGGCACGTTCGCCCTGCTCACCAACCCGGCCCAGGCCGAAGCCCTGCGCGGCGACCCCGATCTCGCCCCGAAGGCCGTCGAAGAGCTGATGCGCTACCTGACGGTCGCCCACACCACCATGAAGTCCGCGCTGGAGGACGTCGAGCTGGACGGCGTCACGATAGCGGCCGGCGAGAGCATCACCCTCTCCCTCCAAGCCGCCAACCGCGACCCGGAGCGGTTCCCCGACCCCGACGTCCTCGACCTGCACCGCGCGGCCACGGGGCACCTGGGCTTCGGACACGGCATCCACCAGTGCCTGGGCCAGCAACTGGCCCGCGTCGAACTGACGGTGGCCCTGCCCGCGCTGCTGAGGCGGTTCCCCACCCTGCGGCTCGACGTGCCGGCCGAAGAAGTACCGCTGCGCACCGACATGAACATCTACGGCGTACACCGGCTGCCGGTCACCTGGGACGCGTCCTGACCGGACCCTGAGCGGCGGCCCGGTACGCCGTGCCATGCCGGCGCGCACGCCACCGCGGCCCGGTCGGGATCGCGGCGGCGTGCGTGGTGACGGTGATGGTGGCAAGGGTCAGGTGGTTTCGTGCGCGGTGATGAAGGAGCGCATCTTCGCCAGGGCCGTGCTGTTGGTGATGACCGTGAAGTGGCTGGGTGCCATCGGGCCGCTCATCAGGTAGTTCTCGTCGGCGCCGGCGAGCATGGCGGTGTTGGTCGGTACGGCGTTGTAGTCGGCGGTCGACCGGATCGTGAGGTAGTCGACCTTGTCGTTGAAGGGGACCTCCGTCGGCGAGTTGAGCGCCTTCAGGAACGGTGTGTCGGGGGACGCGAACTGCTGGCAGGAGACGTACCACTGGCAGCCGTTGTTGGTGGTGCCGTGCTGCGGTCCGGCGAAGCCGATGTACTGGGAGACCTTGTCGGCGCCGCCGAGGTTCTTGATGTAGTACCGGGCCGCCAGGGTGGAGGCCGACCAGGTGGCCAGGACGACCCTGGAGGCGCCGGTCTGGCTGCGGACCTGGTCGACCTTGACCGAGAGCTCCTGGGCGGCCTTGGCCAGGTCCTGCGTCATCCGGCTGCTGTCGGTCCAGGTGAACAGCCTTGCCGCCGGCCAGCCGTGGGCCTGGAGGTTCGACTTCATGGTGTCCATGCTGGACGGCTGGCCGGTCATCCCGGGGATCATGATCACCGGGTCGTGCCCGGCGGCCGCGGCGGCCTCGGTACGCGGGGCCGCGGTGGACGTCTGGGACGCCAGCCCCAGCAGGCCCGCGGTCAGTACGGCCGCGAGCGTGGCGGTCAGCGTCCGCCGGACGGGGTGGAACGACATGGGTGCCTCCTTGCCCGTCGTACGGTGCGCCGGGAGCGGACTGCGGCTCGCCGCCCGGCGGTCGTCGACGGGGATGTGGGGTGGGGATGGGGAGCACCGTAGAACCGCGTCACTCGGCGGCTTGATGGGAGCGGCGCACATAGTTCCGCCGCGTATGTGTCCACCGTGACCATTACGGCGCCGGAGGCGCGCTGCGAGCGTGCTGCGCACATATCCGGCTTCGGGAGGATGGGAAATGATCCGGTTCGGCATCGTCGGCGGTGGCCTGATGGGGCACGGAATCGCCGTCGCTCTGGCCCGCGCGGGCTTCGGTGTGGCCGTCCACGACGCGGATCCCGCGACGCTGGCCGGTCTGGGTGAGCGGGTCGGGCAGGCGCTCCAGCGCTGCGGCACGGCGGCGGAAGAGCGTGCGACGGTGGCGGAGCGGATCACCGCGGCCGCGACGCTCGCGGAGCTCGCGCGGAGCTCGGACATCGTGGTGGAAGCCGTCCCCGAGCGCCTGGAGGTCAAGCACCAGGTGCTGGCCGCGCTGGAGGAGCGGGTCGGTGACGTGACGCCGATCTGGTCCAACACCTCGGTCCTGCCGCTCACGGAGGTGGCCAAGGGGATGCGGCACCCGCAGCGGCTGGTCGGAGTGCACTGGTGGAACCCGCCGTACGTCATCCCGCTGGTCGAGGTCGCGCCGGGGACGGAGACGGACCACCGGTTCGTGGAGGAGGCGTGCGAGGTGCTGAACGGGCTGGGCAAGACGACGGTACGCCTCCAGCGGGACGTCCCCGGATTCGTCGGGAACCGGCTGCAGTTCGCGCTCGTGCGCGAGGCGCTGCACCTCCTGGACCAGGGCGTGTGCGACGCGGTCACCATCGACACCGTCATGCGGTCGAGCCTCGCCCTGCGCTGGCCTGCCGTGGGCCCCATGGAGAACGCCGACTTCATCGGGCTGGAGCTGACCCGGTCCATCCTCGGCAGCCTCAGCCCCCACCTGTCGGCACGGACGGGCGACTTCCCCGTCCTCGACGAGCTCCTCCGCGCCGGCCAGGCAGGCCGCGCCTCCGGAGCGGGGCTGCTGCCCTGGCCGGAGGGGCGGGGCGAGGAGGTCGCACGGCGACTGGAAGCCGGAATCCGCCACAACCTCGCTGCGCCGCAAGACCGTCCGGCAGGGGTCCGGCGGGCGGCGGAGCGGTGATACTCCCCGGCGGGGCCCGGCACACCCCGCCGCGGCCCGGTGGCGTGACGGGCATGTCCGACGGAGGAGCCATGGCACGGACGTACGGCGGCGTGTTCCTGGAACTGCTGCTGGGGGAAGCCGACATCAGCGCGTTCGACGACGTGCTGGCGGCGGCCCGGGCCGCCGGGGAACCGGCCGGCCGGCTCGCGGAGCTGGAGGAGGAGCGCGCGCTCGCGCTGCGGCTGCGCGAGCGGCACCTGCGGCACCGCCGCAACGAGGCGGAGCTCCAGCTCCTCAACGACACCGCCAACGACCTGGCCTCGCTGCGCGACCTCGACTCCATCCTCCAGGCCATCTCCGATCGCGCACGGCGCCTGCTGGAATGCGACCTCGCCTACATCAGCCTCAGCGACCGCGGCAGGGGGGACAGCTACATCAAGGCGGCGGCGGGCAACATCTCCGGCCGGCTGCGCGAGCTGAGGCTGCCGGTCGGCAGCGGAGTCGGCGGCATCGTCGCGCGGACCGGCGAGCCGTACGCCGTCACCTCGTACCTCTCCGACGACTCCTTCGCCCATACCGCCGAGATCGACCGTACGGTCGCGGCCGAGCGGATCGAGTCCCTGCTGGGCGTGCCGGTGAAGCTCAACCAGGAGGTGATCGGGGTCCTGCTCGCCGCGCACCGGAGCCGACGGGGGTTCGGCAGCCGCGACATCAGCGTGCTGATGATGCTCGGTTCGCACGCGGCGGTGGCCATCGAGAACGCCCGTCTGCTGGGCGCCGCCCAGGCGGCCGTCGCCGAGCTGCGGGTCGCCAACGACACGATCAGCGCCCACATGGCCGACCTGGAGCGCACCGCCGACGTCCACGAACGCCTGACGCGCCTGGTCATCCAGGGCAAGGGGGTGGACGAGGTGGCGCAGGCGACCGCGACCTCGCTGTCCGGGACGGTCGTCGTCCTCGACGAGGACGGCGACATCGCGGCCCGGTCCCGCGGCCCGGCGTCGATACCGGTGGACGAGCTGCGGGCCATCGGCGCCGACGCCTGGCAGGCCGGAGGCACGGTGGTCCGGGGCGCCCGGTGCGCCGTCCCCCTGATCACCGAGTCGGAGCCCCTGGGCACCATCGTCCTCGCCGGGACGGCGACGGAGATCGGCACGATCGACCGCCGCATCCTGGAGCGGGCCGCGCTGGTCGCCTCCCTCGTGCTCGTCACCCGCAGACGCATGGCCGAGGCGGAGGCACGGGTGCGCGGCGAGCTGCTGGCCGACCTGCTGGCGGCGCACCCCAAGGACCACGACCTCCTCCGGCACCGCGCGGCCCTGATCGACGTCGACCTCGACGCCTGCCGGATCGTGGTGGTGGCCCGGCTGGACGACGAACCGCGGGAGCGGGTCTACGCGTCCACCGCGGCCTTCGCCCGGCGCCGCCGCGGACTGGCGACGCTCCGGCGCGACACCGTGATCCTGCTGCTGCCCGGCGACGACCCCCTGGAGGTGGCGCGCGCCGCAGCCCGCGAGCTGACGCGGACCTGCCGACGCCCCGTCACCGCCGGCACCGCCCGCGCCGGGGACATCGCCGGCCTCCCCGCGGCCTACCTGGAGGCGGACGAATGCCTGCGGGCGCTGCTCGCCCTGGGCAGGACGGGGGAGATCGCGGACACCCGCGGTCTCGGCTTCGTCGGCGCCCTGTTCAGCGGCCGGCCGGCCGTCGCGTCCTTCATCGACTCGGTCATCGGCCCGGTGATCGCGTACGACCGCGGCCACCGCTCGGAGCTGGTGCGCACGCTCGACGCGTACTGCCGCAGCGGCCAACACGCCAGGAACACCGCAGGCATGCTGCACGTGCACGTCAACACCGTCGCGCAGCGCCTCGCCCGCGTCAGCCGGCTCCTCGGCGACGGCTGGCGGGAGCCGGAGAGGCTGCTGGAGATCCAGGTCGCCCTCCGGCTGCTGAGAGTCAGCAAGTCCTAAGAGGTGTCTTCCGGATCCTGCCGAGCTCGCGCGCCCTGGGTCCTGTTCCACACCGCGCGAGCGGCAGGAGTGTGCGCCGAGGCCATAGTGCCCAGGGGGACGGGCTCCATAGCCTGTGCGCCCGCTCCCCCTCGGCGCACGCATGGAGACAGACCATGAAGAAGATCATCGCCGCTTCGGGCCTCGCGCTCACCCTGGTCAGCGGCGTCAGCCCGCCTGCCGCGTCCACCCCGGGCTCCCCTGCGGCGTGCGGTGACCTGCTCGGCCTGCGGATTCCCGCCTCCGCGATCGGCCTGCCCACCACGGGCGGCGAGGTGACCGCCGCGCGACCGGTCCCGGCGGCCGGCAGCGGCACGGCCGCGACCGGTGCCTACTGCCGGGTGGACGCCGCCATCCACCCCGTGGACCCGCAGGCTCCCGACATCACCCTGCGAGTGGCCCTGCCCGAGCGGTGGAACGGGAAAGCGATGATGTTCGGCGGCGGGGGCTACGACGGGACCATCCCCGATGTCACCGGCAACGTCCCGTTCGGCCCCACCGACCAGCCCCGGCCGCTGAGCCGCGGCTACGCCGTCTTCGCCGGCGACTCGGGGCATCAGGCCGCACCCGGCTTCAAGCCGACGCCCTCGCTCGACGGGTCCTTCGGCCTCAACGACGAAGCGGTACGCAACTTCGCGGGCGACGCCCTGAAGAAGACCAGCGACACGGCACGCTTCGTCCTGCGCGCGCACTACCGGCGCGGCGCTCCGGCGCACAGCTTCTTCGCCGGCGGATCGAGCGGCGGGCGGGAGGCGCTCGCCGTGGCCCAGCGCTGGCCCACGGACTTCGACGGCGTCATCGCCGCCTACCCCGCCTGGAACGCCGCGAGCCTCGACCTCTTCTTCGGCCACACGGCGCAGGTCTTCTCCCGCCCCGGGGCCTTCCTCAACCCGGCCGAGCAGCACCTGCTCCACCGCGGTGTCCTCGCGGCCTGCGACGGTGACGACGGCCTGCGCGACGGCGTCGTCTCCCACGAACGCGGCTGCCACTTCAACCCGCGCACACTGCGCTGCCCGCAGGGCCGGGACACCTCGGACACCTGCCTGTCCGACGCCCAGATCCGCGCCGTACGGGACCTGTCCGCGCC
Organism: Streptomyces sp. NPDC030862; assembly: GCF_055571835.1. Taxonomy (NCBI): domain Bacteria; kingdom Bacillati; phylum Actinomycetota; class Actinomycetes; order Kitasatosporales; family Streptomycetaceae; genus Streptomyces; species Streptomyces sp. NPDC030862. The sequence goes on from NZ_JBVIEN010000001.1 coordinate 501,611, forward strand.
ACTGCGCTGGCCGTACCGCCTCGCCAGTGGGGAGAAGGGCTATCCCGGCTTTCCCTTCCTCTCGGGTGCTGACATGTCCACGCCCCTGCTGGGCATGGGCACCGAGCCCCCCGGCCACCCGATGCCCAAGAACAGCGGCTACGGCGTGCAGTTCTGGGACCAGTGGGTGCGCTACTTCGTCACCCGCGATCCCGCGTACGACTCCCTGAGCCTGGACCCGCGCCGTCCCGGCGCCTGGCAGCGGCGCATCAGCGAGCTGTCGGCGCTGCAGGACGTCAACAACCCCGACCTGCGCCGGTTCGCCGAGGCCGGCGGCAAGCTGCTGATGGTGCACGGCACGGCCGACGAACTCGTCAGCCACCGCGCCACGGTCGACTACTTCCAGCGCGTACGGAAGCACATGGGCGAGCGCGCCACCGACGCCTTCGCCCGGCTCTACCTCGTCCCCGGCGCCAACCACGTCAACGTCGACGCGTCCTTCGCGGCGAGCTGGGACTCACTGACCGCCCTGGAGACGTGGGTGGAGAAGGACACCGCCCCCCTGCGGCCGGTCGTCAGCGACGCCAACCCCGCGGCGAACGGCCGGACCCGGCCGCTGTGCGCCCACCCGTCCTGGCCGCGGTACACCGGCACCGGCAGCCCCGACTCCGCCGACGGCTTCACCTGCTCCCCCACGCCGTGACGCGTCGATGGTGGTGCCGATGAGGCCGGCGGCGCGACCGCTTCAGGTCGGCGAGGAGCAGGGATCGGGCCGCTCCGGTCGCCCGTCCCGCGCCAGTTCGGCGTTGAACTGAGCACCCGCCAGCAGCACGACATGGGAGACCCACAGCCACACCAGGAACGCCACCACACCCGCCAGGGAGCCGTAGAGACGGTTGTACGTCGCGATGTGCGACGCGTAGAAGGCGAAGCCCGCCGACGCCAGCAGCCAGAGCAGCACCGCCAGTGTTCCGCCGGGCAGCGTCTGCCGCACACCGCGGGTCTCCGGCGGCCCGGACCGGAAGAGGAGCAGGACCAGGGCGACGACCACCGTGAACAGCAGCGGCCATTTCAAGCCCGCCCAGACCAGGGCGGCCTGATGGTCCGTTCCCGTGCCCCGGCCGATGGCCCGGGCGACCCGCTCGGCAGCCGTGAGCGTCAGCACCCCGCTGACCAGCAGTGCGAGCACGGTCAACGCCCTGAGCAGGATGGCGGGGAACGTCCGCCACGCCGGGCGGCAGTCGGGAACGCCGTACATCGCGTGCAGTGCCCGCCGGAAGACGGCCAGGTAGCTGGAGGCGGACCACAGCGCGGCCCCGGCGGTGACCACGAGCAGCAGCCAGCGGACCGACGAGCCCTCCTGCGGGCTGCTCAGGGCCTGGGCGAGGACCGGACGGGCCGCCTTCGGCACGAAGGCGGCCAGTTGCGCGACGACCTCCTCCGGGGAGTCCGTGCCGAGCAGCGCGATGGAGAAGATCATCACCAGCAGGGCCGGGAAGACGGCCAGCACCGCGTAGTACGTCAGCGCCGCCGCCCAGTCGGTGAGGTCGTCCTCCCAGACGGCGACCGGTGTACGGACCAAGGCCCTGGCGTGCGCCCCGTGCTCGCGCCGACCGGGCGCCGAGCCGCTCGCGGGTACACCGATCGTCATGACATCACCGCTCCGTTCAGGGCCTGCCGCCACCCGGCCGCCGCCGCGCCCCGAGCGGGGGCGGCGGGTTGCCTGTCTGGTGCCCCGTCAGGGCGGCGTAAACGCCAGGGAGCCCCGGCGGTGTCACCGCGCGTGCCTGCCCTTCGCCGGCTTCGGCTTTCCCTGCCGCTCCTCCGCCTTCTCGGGAGCCGGGCCGGCTGCTCCGGGACCGTCCGCACGGCCGCGCTGCCGCTCCCCACTGCCGGAAGCCGACGGCGTGCCGCTGTCGACCGCCGTCTCCTCGGCGCCGGTGGCCCGCCGGCTCACGGTGTACGAGGGGGACCGCGGCGCGGACGCGGAGACGGCGGCGGCTCCGACGGACGGGGTGGGCGAGGCGGTCGCGGAGGCCGACGCGGACGGAGAGGAGGCGGAGGGGGCGGACGCGGACGGGGAGGAGGCGGACGCGCTCGACCGGTTCGCGCCCGGTGAGGCTGGCTCGGTCGTCGCGGGGCGGGGAGGACCGGACGCGGCGTTCTCCGCCTCGGCGGACGGCCCGCCCACCGAACCGGCCAGTCCGACGCCGAAGACGGTCATGGCCGCGCCGGCGGTCAGCAGGATCCGGCCGGCCCGGCGAGCGGCGGGCCGGCCGGAGGCGGATCGCGCAGGTACCGGACCGCCGTGTGCGGAGACGGCGGCCTCGGCGCCGGCGGTCCGGAGCGCGGCGCCCGTCCCGTGCGACCTCAGCGTGTCCGGGTTCCGCTCGCCGGCGTCGTCCTCGCCGCTCACGGGCGAAGCCGCGAGCACGGAGGATCCCGTGGGCACGTCGGCCGCTTCCGCGGGGCCTTCCGATGCCAAGGCTGCCAGGGCGCGTCCGCAGGCCCGGGCGTCCGGCCGGCGGGTCTCCTCCGCGTCGGTCATGGCGGCCAGCAGTTCGACGAGCTCCGCCGGTATGTCCGGCGGAATGACCGGGGGCCGGTGCAGGCGGGCGATCGCGGCCTCCAGCGGCGCCCCGTCGTACTCCAGTTCACCTTTGATGGACTCGATGAGCACCAGTCCCAGACTGTAGATGTCCGCCGCCGGCCCGGCGCCCCGGCCCAGCACCTGCTCCGGGGCCATGTAGGCGGCGGTCCCCACCAGGGCGCCCGGGACGGTCTGGGCCGTGGTGCCGAGCAGCCGGGAGATGCCGAAGTCCGTCAGGCGGGGGAGGCCCGCCTCGTCCAGCAGGATGTTCGCGGGTTTGACGTCGCGGTGGACGACTCCGGCCCGGTGCACATGGGCCAGGGCGGAGGCCAGCTCGGCGCCGATCCGGCACGCCTCGGCGGGTTCCAGCGGAGCCGCGGTGATCCGCCGGCGCAGCGTCGTGCCCCTGACCAACTCCATCACCAGGTAGGGCGTTCCGTCGTCCCGGCCGCAGTCGTACACGGTGATCAGGCCGGGGTGCTGCAACTGGGCCAGCAGCCGGCCCTCACTGTCGAACCGCTCCTCCGTGTCGGCGGCACCGTCCGGGCGGAAGACCTTCACCGCGACCGGCCGCCGCAGGCGCAGGTCCACGCCCTCGTACACGTCGGCCGCGCCGCCGCGGCCCAGCAGGTCGTCGAGCCGGTAACGACCGGCCACCACGTGGGCGGTGAGCCGGAGGTCCGGCCGGATCGGCCACGAGCGGACTTTCATCACTGCGCTCCCTGCGTCCTGTTGTCACCTGCCGTCGTCCGCCCGCCCACGCGTGTGCTGCCGGTGGCGTGCCCGGCAGCGTGGTTGCGAGCACCATGTGCCCGTGTGCCCCCTCAACCGCCGGGCATCCCCCGTCCCTCGTCCGGCCTCGTGGGCGGAGGGTTCGCCGCCGTTTCGGCATGATGGAGTCATGCGGACCCGACCGGTGCTCGTCTTCGACGGCGACTGCGGCTTCTGCACGTCCTGCGTGTCGTTCGTCGAACGCCGCCTCCGCCCCGGTTGCGAGACCGTCCCCTGGCAGTTCGCGGATCTGGCCGCGCTGGGCGTGACGCCGGAGCGCGCCGCACACGAAGTGCTCTGGGTGACCCCCACGGGCCTGGTGTACGGCGGTGCCCGGGCGGTGGCGAAGATCCTGCTGTGCACGGGCCGGGGCTGGGCGCCGCTGGGCGCGCTGCTCATGCTGCCCCCGGTGCGGTGGGTCGCCCACGCCGTCTACCGGCTGGTGGCGGACAACCGGCACCGGATGCCGGGCGGGACGGCGGCGTGCGCGGCACCGGCGCCACGTGGGCGAAGGTGACGGGAGCCGGGCGGTGGCTCCCGCCGGAGGGGGTAGGTGAGGACAGCACACGACCATCGCGTCTGCGAAGGAGACGAGCATGACCGACGACGCCTACCTGTTCCTCGTGGACGACCCGGCGACCCCGCTGGGCGCATCCGTCGCCGCTGTCGGAGACCTGGCGTGCTTGGAGACGCCCGCCGTACGGGCCTGGCTCGACGCGCATGAGGTGACCGCCGCCTCCGCGGAGGTCCGGCTGCTGCCGCCGGAGGAGACGGGCGCCATCCCCGACGGGGCGGAGAAGCTGCCCGTTCCGTTGAGCGACGAGGAGCTGAACCGGCTGCGCCACGCGCTGGCGCCGGGCGCCCTCGCCCGCGTGGAGAAGGAGCTGCTGGCCTACCGCGACTGCGCGGGCGAGCGGGACGCCCTGCTGGCGCGGGCCACGGCCGCCGGGGTTCCGCCGCACCGCATCGTCGAACTCACCGGCGAGGACCCCCGGACCGTGGCATCGGCGGCCGCGGCGCAGGGGCAGGGCCGTCCGTCGGATCCCGGTCCGCGGCAGCGGTGACGGGGAGGGGGAACATGACGACCGAGGAGACGCGTACCAGGCTTCGCCTGCTGGAGGACCGGCTCGGCGAGCGCACCCCGGCCCCGATCGAGGGCCAGACCCGCATCCCCCTCCCCCGGCCCACCCCGGCGGACGACGTGGACGAGGGGCCGGAGCGCCGCGACACGGCCTGACGGCCGGGCGCAGACCCCGGTGACCTCGGCACTCGCGAACAGCTCGTAGACGGGGGTGACCGTGTGACGGCCACCGGTGGGCGGGGACGTCCCGGCGGGCGACCGGCGGGCGATCCCGTCCGCGCCGAGCACGCCGGCCGTGGAGGTACGCCTCCCCGCGCAGGCGTACCTCCACGGCCGACACCGACGACCACCCGCTCATCGCACTCTGCGGGACTGGGACCGTGCGGCGCCAGACCGCCGACCACGCCTCAGCGCGCTGCACGCCCCGCGCTCCCTTCCGAGCCTGGCCGCGAAACGATCAAGGGGCCGTTTCAGATTGCTCGGAAACGGCCCCTCGACCTGCGACGGCGAGCTGTCCCGTCAGACAACGTAGGGAAGTTTGAGCAATCCGACCCGTAGTGAACTGGCCTGTGAGACCTCACTCGCCACCTCCACCTCCGCCTCCCCCGCCCCCGCAGCTGTGGCCGCCCCCGCAACTGTGACCGCCGCCGGAGTGTGTGCCCGTATCCGGGCCGGGGCCGGGGTCGCCGAACAGGCGATTGCGCGTGCGTCTCGGAGGCCGGCCGGGACGGCCTGGAGCCGCCTGCGCGCGGCCGACCGGGCGTCGCACGGTCTCCTCCCGGAGCATGGTGCTTTCGACGAAGACGTACACCGGCATGCTCGGATCGCACTCGGCCTGTTGGAGGTGCCGCCGGCCCGCATGCGTCACCTTACGGTCCGCGCCCGCCACCAAGCCCCATGTGGCCAGCCCACGGGCGATCTCTTCGACCTCCGGGGAGCGTTGCAGGCCAGCGCGTACGGTGTCGATGCTCTTGGTGCGCCGGCAGAACGCAACCACAGCGCGCTCGACCGCATGCAGGGGTTGCTCCCCATCCACAGTGCGCACCTGCGCGGCGTGCACCACGAGCAGCCCGCGCCGGTTCAGGGCGATGACCGCGCTATCCACCACCCGCCGGGCCCCGCCCGCCAGGAACGCGACGTCATACACATCCAGAGCCCGCGTCTCGCCCGAGCCTCTTACGATCCACCGGAACACCCACCGCATACCAGACCCCCCGTTTTGGCCCACCTCACCTGGTGGCAGTGTCACCTGACGGCGCAGCGACCAACCGCCTTCCCGCCGTCTCAGAGCAAGACTTGAGCTACAGCCTTGGCCGCGGCCACGCCAACGCACTGGTCGCCCACACCCTGGCCGACAACGGCCCGGGGCATGGGGTTCGCAGGCCGCGACCTGGGGCCGCGTCCCCAAGACCTACATCCGCCTGGCCGACGACACGAGCCTGCCTCTCGCCTTGCAGGACCGGCTGATCCGCGAGGGCGACGAGCTGACCCCGGACAACCCGTACGACGTCCGCACACTGGCGGGAAGCCACCTGAAGTGGCTGGTCGACCCGGCGCCGGCGGCCCGCGTCCTGGCCGACCTCGCAACGCTCCCGGGCCTGTCCGCTCCGGCGCGAGCGGACAGGCGTGAGCGGAACGGTGGTGGAACTACGAGGAACGAGCGCACGTGTGGTGCGCACCCACGACCGCCCACGGCGCTGAGATCGGACACCGCTACCGGGTGACGGCCTCGGCCGAGGCCGTCACCCGGCCCCTGTGCCGGTCCACGGGTGGTCGGAGCCGGCCCGGGAAGACGTCCCCCACATCGAACCGGCCCCCGACACCTTTCCTTGCCGCCGTCCGCCATGGCGTGCCGCCCGGCGCCTGCCCGCACGACTGGATGCCGTGCTCATCGTCCTGAGCGGGCCGACCATGATCCAGTGGGACGAGGACCGCAAGCTTCTGCCCGCCTCCCTCAGGTACGAATGGCCCGTCGTCGTGGCCCGCACCGGCGCGGAGATCGACCACCAGCGGTGGCCGACCTCGGGAACATCGACACCACGAACTGGATCTGGACCGTACGGCGCCACCCACCCGACATGCACAAGATCACCGCTGCAGGCGCGGCCCTCTCGGCCCACCTCAGCGCGCTGCGCGCCCCCCGCTCCCTGCCAAGCCCGATCGTGATCTCCCGCTGACACGGTCAAGGGGCCTGGTCTCCAACTGGTCCCCAAAAACGATCAAGGGGCCATCTCAGATTGCTCTGAAACGGCCCCTTGACCTGCGACTCTCACAAGTCGGGACGACAGGATTTGAACCTGCGACCCCTTGACCCCCAGTCAAGTGCGCTACCAAGCTGCGCCACGTCCCGATACCCGTCTGACCTGGGGTTTCCCCCGGCCCGGCGTGCATGAGAACAATACCGCACTCCAAGCGATGATCACGAACCGCTTTCCAGATCGATCGCGCGTTCGAATCCGGCACCACCCCGCGCGTGCGCCACTCCCACGCGCCCCCGCGCATCCCGCGGGCGACCCCGTCACGCGACGTACGCCCCAGTGCGCCCCCACACGCCGGAGGTGCGCACGCCCCTCCCCCGGGCCATCGCGGCCACCACCGCGCAACGAAGCGCAGATCCCGCTCATCCACGGTAGGGATTCGGTCGGCACCCGCGCCAAATCGATCCGCCCCCGCCGTACGCCTGAGGCCCCTGTGAACCCAGAGGTCGGAATCCACCCCTCCGGGCGAGACGCACGCGAAAGCTTTGCCCTTGGCATGTGGCAGAAAGAAGCGCAGGGGGAATGGACCCCGGATAGGACCGGACAGGCCAGTACCACGGGAACCACAGTCCTCGTGAAACGTCAACCGACCGCGTTCTGGACAAAGTTGAGCATCGCACTGAAGGGTCGGAGACGATCAACACCATGAGGTGGTCGGCCTGTTCGGACGGGACCACTACCGATGCACCACCTGTTCTCATCACCCCGCGAGCAGGCGTTTCGCAGAGGAGGGCTCGCATGGACGGGTATTTCGCCAGTCGACTCCATCACCAACTACGGGAGGAAGTCAGGCACTTCGCGGAGACCGAGGTCCGGCCACTCATACCCGCCATGGAGGCGGCCCGGACGGTGCACCACGAGCTGTCCCGGCTCATCGCCCGGCAGGGCTGGCTGGGCGCGACGATCGGCAGGGACTACGGCGGGATGGGGGTGGGCCACCTCGGGAAGACGATCATCATCGAGGAGCTGTCCCGGGTCAGCGGTGCCATGGGCGCCATGGTGCAGGCCTCCCAGCTGGGCGCCGCCAAGATCGTGCACTTCGGCAGTGACGAGCAGAAGAAGACCTGGCTGCCCGCGATCGCGGCGGGTGACTGCCTGCCGACGATCGCGGTCACCGAGCCCGAGTCCGGCGGCCACGTCCTGGGCATGAACGCCACCGCCGTACGGGACGGCGACGACTACCTCCTCAACGGCCGGAAGGTGTTCGTCGGCAACAGCCACGTCGGGGACCTGCACGGTGTCGTGGTCCGCACCGGACCCGGTGCGAAGGGGCTCACGGCCTTCCTCGTCGAGCCCTGGCGTCCGGGCTTCCGCGTCGGCGACCAGAAGCCGACGATGGGCCTGCACGGCTTCGGCTTCGGTGAGCTGTTCTTCGACGACTGCCGCGTCCCGGCGGCGAACCGGCTCGGCGACGAGGGGGACGGGCTCGCCGTCGCGTACTCCTCCAGCGTGCTGTACGGGCGGGCCAACCTGACCGCCGTCTCGCTCGGCATCCACCGGGCGATCCTGGAGGAGACGACCCGCTTCTGCGAGGAGCGCCACCGCTACGGCGCCCCGCTGCACGAACTGCCGTCCGTCAAGCTCAAGCTGGGCCGGATCCAGTCCCGGCTGATGACCGCGCGGCTGGCCGCCTACCACGCGGTGCACCTGCTCGACCAGGGGCTGCCCTGTGACGCGGAGCTGATGAACGCCAAGCTCGTCAACGTCGAGTCGGCGCTGGACTCCGCGCGCGACGCCATGGAGATCCACGCCGCGGCCGGACTCTTCACCGACCGCCCCGTCGAGCGCTACCTGCGCGACGCGCACCACATCTTCGCCCCGGCCGGCACCTCCGACGTCCAGCTGCTGCGCCTCGCCGAGGTGGCGCTGGGCGCGTCGAAAGGCCAGTGGTCGGAGCGGCTCGCCGATGTCGTACGCATGGAACCCGCCCTGTAGCGGTGCCGCCGGAACGCGTAGTGTCCTCGAGGGGCTCGGGAGCCGCCCCTCGAGGCAGCCGGGAGGAGCAAGTGAGCGCGACGCACGGCCATCCCGCACCCCTGGGGCGCGCCTCCCGCTGACGCGAGGATGCGGTCGGCGACGGTGCCGTCGACCGGAGCGCCGGTCTCATCGATCTGCCGGGGCTGCTGGGTGCCGGTGTCGTTGGCGCGGGCGATCGCGCGCTTCAGGGCGACAGTCTGTACGGGCTTTTTAGCAGAGCGTTGCGGGCGCTGACTCCGCTGCGCCGGCCTGGCCCCCGCTGGCCGTCGGCCGACCCTCGGCCGGCCTCGACCATGCCGTGTTCGGCGAGCCAGTGCAGGCCCCGCGTCACGAGGACGTCGGACAGCTGCGTCTTATCGGCCTCGGCTCCGTACAGCGCGGTCCGCCAGTCCGGCCGATCCGCGAGCGGGCTGCGTTTGGCGATGGAGCCGGAGTAGAGCGTGCCGTCCAGCAGGCGCAGGTTCCACCCGGCGCCCCGCGCGCGGCACCCGGCCCGATGTCACACATCGCACCGCCCACCCGTCATCCCTGAGGAACGGCCACACACCCACCTCCGGGAGAGACACCATGCCCACCCTCATCACCATCGTCGGCGGCGGCTTCGCCGGGCTCACCGCCGCCATCACCGCCGCCGAAGCCGGCGCCCGGGTCACCCTGTACGAGGCGCACCGCACCCTCGGTGGACGGGCCCGCACCGCCGAGGGCCCGTACCGCACGAACGAAGGCCCCCACGCCCTCTACCACCGCGGCCCGCACTGGTCCTGGCTGGCGCAGCGAGGCCTGCTCGGGCCCATGGCGGCCGTGCCGCCGCGCGAAAGCGCCCGGTTCCGCTTCCACCTGGACGGCGAGCTGCGCCGCACGCCGCCCCTCGGCTTGCTCCGCCTGGCGCGCCGCAGGCCCGAACAAGCCCCGGTCGACGCGGACTTCGCCACCTGGTCGCAGCGCCTGACCGGCGGCCCCGCCGGCCGCGCCGCCGCGCACTTCGCGGCCGTCGCGCTGTTCCACCACGACCCCGGCTCGCTCTCCGCCCGCTTCGTGCAGGAGCGGCTGCGCCGGGCCACCGCGTTGCCGCCCGAGGCGCACTACCCGCGAGGCGGCTGGGGCCGGGTCATCGACCGGATGGCCGCCCGCGCCCGGAACCTCGGCGTACGCGTCGAAACCTCCGCCCGCGTGGACGCGCTGCCCGACCGTGACGGCCCGGTCGTCGTCGCCACGTCCCTGGACGCCGCCCGCCGCCTCCTCGGGGACCCGGCGCTCACCTGGCCCAGCGGGCGCACCGTCCTGCTCGACCTGGCGCTCCGGTCGCACCGCGGCGACCCGTTCGTGATCTCCGACCTGGACGCACCCGGCTGGCTGGAACGGTTCACCGCCCAGGACCCCTCCCTCGCCCCGGCCGGGCAGACCCTCCTCCAGGGCCAGTTCCCGATCGCCCCGCAGCAGTCCAAGGCGGACGGTGTCGCCCACGCGGAACGGCTGCTCGACAAGGGCTTCCCCGGCTGGCGCGAGCGCACCCTCTGGCGCCGCGAGGCCGTCGCCAACGGCCGTACGGGAGCGGTCGACCTGCCGGGCACCACGTGGCGCGACCGCCCGGCGATCGACCGGGGCGACGGGGTCCTCCTCGCGGGCGACCAGGTCTCGGCGCCGGGCGTGCTGACCGAGGTGTCGTTCACCAGCGCGATCAGTGCGGCGTCCCTCGCCCTGCGGGCCGCCCGCGTCACCCCGTCCCGCACGCCCGCGCCTTGACCTCAAGCGGACTTGAGGCTGAAGGCTCTCCCCGTACCGCACGAAACCGCGCGGAGCCGCGACACCGCGACGCCGCCGCACGCGCCCCACTCAGCAAGGGGGAGCCACCATGCGCGCATCCGCCTGCACGCCTTCGGCCCCGCCGAGCACCTCGCCTAGAGGAGGTGCCGGACCCCACGCCCGCCCCGGCCAGGTTCGCGTCGGCGGCCCAGCGGGCGAAACACCCGGGGACGGTCTGCCACGGGCTGAACCGCTCGGGCAGGTCCCTCCAGGGCAGACCGGCGCGGACACAGGTGGCAGCAGCGGTTCAATCACCGCCCACCGCGGCGTCAGGAATCTCCCCATCCGTCACCGGACCAACGAGGCCGCGGCGGCGGCCTCCGACATTTGCTTTCCTTCTTCAGCGGGGTGCGCTTCGCTTTCGAGGGATCGGTCCTGTTCTCGCCGTGGCGACATCGGCTCCGGTATCAGCAGGATGTGACCTGGAAGTCGAGTACACGGCGTTTCCCCTCCCAGTCGCCTCAGAGAGCGATCACGTCATGCACTTCTTACCTTCATCGCCGTCAGATCCGACCAGCGCGCATTCTTCTGTGATTGACCCCAGGGTAGCGGTGCACTGATGCGGGGAGGCCCACAGCCGTGGGGCTGTGGGGCTCCCCCACACTTAAGTAAGCCGGACTACTTCTTCTCCTTCTTGTAACGCCAATAACCAAGTAGGAATCCGACCACGAGAACGACGCCTCCGAGTATCCAAGTCGCCGCCGGGTTTCCTTGGAATCCGATTCCCGCTGCTTCGGTCATTTGTACCTCCTCAGAGCCAACTTCCGGTAATGCCGAAGCCCCCGAAGTAACCGAGGGCGTTGTAACCCAGGTCCAGCCCAAGTGGCACAGGCTGGTGCCGAGCCGCCGCTCGAACCGTAAGCGCCTGAAGCGTGCAGGAGGCTCTGAACGCCGGGCGGCCCGGCCTCGGCCCCGCGGTGCTCGACGAGGCGGCGGCGGTGGCCGCTGCGGCCCGTCACTCGGTACCGGAGGCGGAGGGGAAGGCGGCGCTGGCCGTGGTGTCCGCGTCGGGGTCACCGATGGTCCCGTCCTTCTCCCACGAGCTGACGGCGGGTTGACCGCGGAGGGCGAGCACCCTCTTCGGCGACCTGACCCGCCGGTCCCGGGAGCTCGGGGTGGTGACTCCGCTCCTCGGCCTGGCCACCTTGCACCTGCGGGTCCACCATCGGCGGGCCCCGGCCGGTGGCGAGGACCGCGTCCCGGTCAGTGCGGAAGGCCGTCCGAGCCTGAGGTGATCAGACCCGTCTCATACGCCGCGATCACCGCCTGCGCGCGGTCGCGGAGGCGGAGCTTCGACAGGATGCGGGCGACGTGGGTCTTCACCGTGGCCTCGCTGAGGTGAAACCGGGCGGCCAGTTCGGCGTTGCTGAGACCGCGCGCGAGGTCTTGGAGGACCTCGAGCTCGCGCGGCGTGAGCGTGGACAGGTTACGGTCGCCTTGTCGTACGAGCCGCTGCCGGCTCAGGGGGTCAGGTCAAGTACGCGGACCGGCTCCCCCGCCCACCGGTCGGGGGCGGTGGTGGCGATGATCGCTCCGTCGGGTCGATCCGCGGTCGGTTGCGCCGCGTACTGGCTGTGGGCGGCGGCCCAGGTCTCCTGCCGTGCGAGGGCAAGGGCGCCGGGCAGGTCCAGCTCGAGGACGGTGACGCCGGGCAGGGAGGCCAGGTGCTCGGCCGTGCCGGGCCGGACGCGGTCGGCTTCGACCAGCGCGCACGCCGGGGCGTACAGGAACCAGCCCGCTTCGGCGTGGGCGCGGTGGATCAGGCGGGAGGCGAGGACGTTGCCCTGGCCGGCCGCGGTGATCGCGGTGTCGTCCAGGACGATGTGCACGGCATCGCTCACCGGGCGGCCGCCTGCGCCAGGCGTCGGTCCAGCTCGCTGTCCAGCTCCTGCTCCTCGGCAGCGGTCGGTGCGTATCCGGTCCACTCCTTGAGTGCGGCCCGTGCCTTCTCGGCCCGCTCGGCCCGCTCGGCCGGGGTCAGCAGCGTCTCGGCCAGACGCGCCAAGTAGGCGCGCAGGGACATCCCCTCAGCTGCAGCTATGGCGGCCAGCCGGTCCTTTGCTTCCTCGGGGATGCGGACGTTGGCGTCGGACATCATCATGCTCCTGCTCCCCATGGGTACGGGTACGTACCCGTACCCTACTCTGTACACGCCCGGGTCACCGTGTCAACGGTCGGCGGGCTCTTGGCGCTTGGTTGGGCGCAGGTACCTCCTTCCTGCGACCCAGGGGAGCAGAGCTCAGGCGGCGATGCTCAGGTCCGCCGCGGTCACCGCCACGCTGGGGCGAGCCGTGGCCTTGAGCCGCATCCGCTCCTTGACCACGTCTGCTCCCTCGAAGGTCTTCCAGTACGGGTGGGTGGAGACGGTCGTGGCCAGCGAGGCACTCCTGGCGCAGCCGGGCGACGGCGGCCTGCTGCTCGTCGGTCCATCTGGGGTTCCTGGGCTCCGTTGACCTCGATGGTGCGGCGGGTTTCGGTACGGGGGGCCAGCTGCCCATGCCTGCCTTGGCGCAGTCAGGCAGGGAGGCAATCTGTTGTCAACCGTCGCCGCGCTGCTCCCAAGCCCGGACGATCTCGGGAGGAATACGTCCGCGGTCCGGGAGTTCGTACCCGTTGGCACGTGCCCATGCCCTGATGTCTTTAGGGCTCGTTGCGGCATCTTCTGTGCTGACCCGCACGCTGGGGCCGCGTTCTGGTGGGGCCGGGGAGAACACGGGCCCTGCAGTGGGAAGCGTGCGAGGAAACATGGGGACTTGCGCGGACCCCTGCAGGACGGCGAGGATGAATTCGCTAATCTTCCCCTCGAATGTGAACCAGCCGCCGCGCATGGCGTGATTGACCGTAATTTTCCAGGAATCCGGATCTTCGACGGGATCCGTGATCCAGAAAATGTAGTCGCCGTTTCCTGCGACACCTGCGGCCAGAAGATTTTCTACATTGCAGGGAAGTGGCTCGGCATGCAGGTCGGCCTGCCATATCTGCTTGATCTGTTCGCGCAGGCGTCTCGGCATGGGACCGGTCAGGCTGTATTCTTCGTGCCCTCCGGGCTGGTAGAGGGTGATGAAGTTGTTGAATTCACCGCACCCATAGAGATCTGCGACCTGCTTGTAGTCGTCAGGCAGGTGCAGCCCGACAGACTGCTCCACTTCGTCCCAATCGTGACGGCTGGGCTCCGAGGGTGGCGGGCACAGCTGAGTCAGAGCAGGGATCGCAGCCATACATTCTCCAGGGCGTTAGGGCCGCGGCTCGTCATGGACAGGATTGTCAATCCAGTCCTCGATATCAAACAGGAGCTTTTTGTTCTCGCCTTTCTTGCGTCCAGGCTTCGACCTGGACGCTCTGCGGAGGCGAGTCCGAGGTCATCGTTCGCGTAGTGAAGGAAGACATTGTAGGTGACTACTTCTCCCTTCTCCTTCGCAGCCTTGCAGATCTGTCTTTCGAAATTGCTCATCTCCGGACTGTTCATGGGATTCTGCGTGATCGTGCACAGGTTCTCCGGGCCGGCCTCGTACGACGGCAGACGAGGACGGCATCGATGGCCGAGGCAGAGCGCGGTCCTCCGCCGCCGGAGCATCCACCGTCGGGCATCGTGACCGGTCTACGCGCTCAGGCGGCGGTACTCAGGTCCGCCGCGGTTACCGTCACCTCGGCGCGGGACGCGGCCTTGAGCCGCATCCTCTCCTTGACCACGTCCGCGCCCTGGAAGCCCTCCCAGTACGAGTGGGTCGTGACCGTCTCGGACAGCTCGAGGCACTCCTCGCGCAGCCGGGCGGCGGCCTTCTGCTCATCGGTCCATCCAGGGCTCGATTCCCGGCCTCCGGTGACCTCGCCGGTATGAGGGTGCTCCGTACCGGGCCAGCCCTCCATGGGCTCCACCGACCACGGCAGGGACCGCAACAGCGCCGAAAGCTCCGCGGTTACCTGGTGGAGGCGGGTCTGGGCGGCGAGCAGGTCGCCGGGGAAGGAGGCCTCAGCCATAGCCAGAATGATACGTGCGTTCGAATCTGATTCGCCTTCCGGCACGCCGGTGTCCGCCAGGTCCTGAGGAGCGCGCTCGTTCTCTGTAGCGAGCGTGGGCTCGTCGACCGGTTGCGCCGGCAGCCAAGCAGCAGGGGCCGGACGGGCAGTTGGCTCTGCAGTCGGCGGGACGGTGGGCTGTACCGCCTGGCCACACCGGGGAGCGCCGATCTCGCACTCCCCGGACCGTGGCCGGAGGGTGCTCGGCGACACAGGCTGCGGCGCCACTGCGAGCTCCGCCGTAGCTGGGTGTACGGGCTGCCGTGGCCCGTCGACAGTGATTGAAAGCTGTGCGAGGCCGCGCCGGGACAGCGGCGCGCTCGGCGTCCACGTTTCGTCTCCGAAGCAGCAGGACAGCTCCGCCTCCTCACCCGAGAAGTGGATCGCGTCGCCAGGTTCGACGACTCCCTCGGCTGGTGGTTCCTCGATCGGCCGGTACTCGACCTTCCACCGGGGTCACCGTCCGAGAGAACTTCGCCAAGGAGCGGGCCGGGATCCTGGACGACTTCCTCCGGGCGCAGCGGCGGGCCACCGACCATCTGCGCGCCCTTCCGGTCGCCGCCGCTGACACGTCCGCGACCACCACGCCGACGCCACCTTGACCAGCGAACCCAACCTCGCCGAGCTCCACCAGGCCGGCCTGCGCCCCGGCGCCACCGGACGGAAGTCCGCGGCCGCGCTCGTCCACCCGCTCACCCCGCGCGGCATCCTGGCCACCGCCGCCAGCGTCGCCGCGGGCCTCCGCGGCCCCGGCGCCTGACACCGCACCGCCGCCCTCACCGCCGTCTGCGCGGCCGCGTACCTCGCCGGCGGCTGGCCCGCCTTTGTGCGCGGCGTCGCAACACCCGCGGCTGACGCCGGCCGAAGGGCGGCGGTGGAAGCTGCGGGGCCTCACTGAGGCCCTGTGAAGCGACTTGTGGTGTGCCTGCGTGGCGCACCAGGGGCTGGCCGGTGGGCTGAGAGAGGCCCGGGGGCGGGTGCCGCACGGCATCGCGCGGGGGTGACCGCGCCACCGGACCGTCTGGACCTGCCCGCCCGTCGACGCCGTCACGCGCGGTTGATCGCCGCCCTGACGACGCTGATCGGCGCATGTGCCGACGCAGCGGCGGCGGTGTATCAGCCGATCGCCGCCGCCCCGCCCGGCCGGAAGGCCGTAGAGGTATCCACCTTGCCGTGCATCCAGTTCGCCGAGGTGACCTCGCGCCAGTCCGCAACCTCCGCATGACCGGCCCGCCCGGGTGCCGCGGGCCCAGGGGGGCCGGGCTCTGCCCTGCACCCCGCGGCCGCTCGGGGGCAGGGCGTCCCGCAGCCCCGGTAAACGCAAACCGCCCCGGGAGGCGGTTGACGTGCCGCACATCCGCCGGCAGAAAAGGCCGCCGTCACAGGTTCGCGCGCCGCCCTGCATCAAGCGCCGGCCCGACCACGGCTCTCCGGGCATCGTAGGGCGATGCGCGGAGAGCCGGTGCGCGTCAGGAGTCGTACGCGATGTCGAGATCGCTTGAGAAGGCGGTGCTGTCTTCGGCGGCAGGCCCATCTTGTGCCGAGGATGACTTGCTGATCCCGTCGAACAGCGAGTAGTTGAAACGGAAGCCGAGGTTTGCGGTTCCGGTCTTAACCGCCCACCTTCACGCGGAAGGTGCAGTTCCCGTACAGCGTGTAGTCCTTGTTACGCCGGTTGTTGGGAACCGACGAGTGCCAGAAGTAGTCGACGGCGACGTTCGAGTGCTTGTCGTGGTAGGGCAGCTGCATGTGTCCGGCCGAACACGTCATCTTCCCCGTCGCGATGGCCTGCACCTGCTTGGACGTCCGGAAGGACCAGGCCATGGGGGCAGGCTTGCCCACGGTTCCGGCCATGTTCACCTGCCCGGTGAAGGTGCCGTTGGAGTCCGTCTTCGTGTAGGACGGGGCAGACATTTTGAAGGTGTGCTTCCCCTGGTTGACGCCGGCCTGGGCAGGCACGGCACCGAGAGCGAGAACAGCGGCAAGGGCCGTCGAGCCGACCACGGCTGCCCTCTTCGTGGATATGGAGAACACGAGAATCCTGTCTGTGAGCGCACGGCAGAAGAGACCAGGCCCCTGCCAGGCGTGACGGATAGGACCGATTCGGCAGGTGCCGACGCGCGGTCAGGAATCGAAGCGGATGTCCAGGCCGGACGAGAAGCCCGGCCCGCTGTCTTCGTCGGACCGGCGGTGCGATCCGGCCTCCGGCCAGATACTCACGGCGCGCCAGTGGTACTCGTCCTGCTCGGCCCGCTCGGCCGAGAAGGTGACGGACTGGCCGACGGTCAGCTCACGAAACCCCTCGGCCTGAATGACCGAGAAGTGCGCCCACACCCTGGCCGGAAGGGCGTCGGAGGCGAGCACGCCCCATCCCTCTTCGCTGTGCCACTCCAGCACGCGGCCGGTGAACACATCTCCAGACGTGGTCTCGGGCATGGGCGTCCCCCCTGTTCAAAGGCCGCCTCGCCTTTCGGCACGCACTGTGGTCAGCAGCGCTCAACCGAATCGATCACGAACCTAACAGATATGCACTGTCGCAGGAATGCGGTACTTGTGTGACCTTCGTCCGGGTCGCCGCGCCGCCGACAGCAGCGTCGCGGCGGCCTACCGGTGGGTTCAAGACGGCGACGGGCTCGCGCTCCCCGCGATCACGCCGTCTTACGCAGCGCGGCTCCGCGGGCGTGCGAGCTGATGATCGCGGCCGCCAACGAGAAGGTGCAGGGCGCGAACGTCCGCAGCCTGCACGTCCTGCCACTCGCGCTCACGGCGGCGGATCCCGCCACGGCGGCAGCCCACCCACCTCCGCCGGCCGAACAGCGCCTGGTGGTCGCTCAGGAAGCAGCTCGCCGTACCGGTCGATGTGGTCGAACACCAGCTGGTGGTCGGCGGCGGCGCGGTTGCGCCAGTCCAGGACCTGCTCCCGGGTGAGCTCCTCGAGGACCAGCTCCGGGTCGTCGTCGATGTCGGCGGCCTCCGGCTGCGGAGCGGGTGCGACGGCGGCCGGACGCGGCGCGGGCAGCACGACCGGGGCTACCGGCTCGTCCACGACGACATCGGCCGGCTGCGCGGCCCCGGCTGCGGCGCGGGCCTTGGCAGCGGCGGCCCGCTGCTCCCGGATCTGCTCCCACCGGCGGGCCTTGGCCCACGCTTCGGCCGTCACGTCCTGGTGCAGCCGCTGCTCGACGGCCGCACGACGCTCGCTCTCGGAGGCGCCGGGCATCGCGGCGTCGACGGCGGCCGCGACCGCGCGGCGTCGGGCACGACGACCGCCGGGCCTTTCGGCAGGGGTCAGTGCTCCGGCAGTTCCCATGAAGCGAACCAGTGGGGGAACGGTCCGGCGGAGGGCGGGAAGGCGAACGGCGGGGTGCGGTCGGTGAGCAGGCGCAGCACGAACTCGCCGGTACCGCAGTCGAAGCGCTGCCACTCACCGTCCAGGTACTGCACCAGGACTGGCCAGTCGTCGGGACCGGCCGGTCCGGTCAGCCAGTGGAAGGTCAGCTCCTGCTCGGAGGTCCCCCATATGAGCACGCCGCCGGGCGCGGGGTGGACGGGGTACGGCCGGTACAGGTCGGCGTACCGCGCCATGCCCCGGCCCCAGGAGACCAGATCCGTGCCCAGCGCACCCGGCACCAGCAGGTCCAGGTACTCGTCGAAGCTGCCCGCGCCGAAGGCGTCGACGATGTCCTTGTAGTCACCGGGCAGCGCGGTGCCCAGCGCGGCCTCCGTCGCGGCCCAGTCGACGCCGCGCCGATCGGGCTCCGTCCACCCGGTGACCTCCCGCAGCAACTCCACCCACCCGACACCGGGCGGGCGGGTGAACGCGCGCCGGGCGAGGACCGCGACGCGGCGCGGGCCGTCGGCGGTGGCCGTCACGCCGTATCCGAACCAGTGCTCGGTCAGCACCCACCCGCGCAGCTCAATCAGCCCGCCCTCGCCGCCGATGGGGAGCCCGCCGTCCCCGCCCACCGGCGGACCGTCGGGCACCCCAGCCGCCGTACCCCCGACGACCCACGCGCGTACAGGCAGACCCGCCCCGTCGACCACGTCCGCGGCGACGCGCTCCAGCTCGGCCAGATCCTCCGCGTCACTGGGCACACAGACATGCCCTGCCCCATGAGTGGGCAGCGGGCAGTGCAGTTCAGGCGCACGCCAGGCGTCGTGCAGACGGGCGCGCAGTGCGGAGGCGTCCATGCGGCCAAGTGAACAGCACGGCACTGACAACGCGAGTCATACGGCCCGGATGGCACCCGGCCTTCCCGGCGCGACGATCGGCGCCCCGCGTTGGCAGCCTCGGCCTACGGTCGCACGCGGCGTTCGAGGTGGATGGCCGTGCAGACGGCGACCTTGCCCGCAGCGCCCAGGGGTCGAACGGTTTGCTGATGTCGTTGACCGCGCCAGTCCGTCCTTCTCGCGCGGGCCTGGCGCAGCGCGGCGGCCTCTGTCGCCGCGGCCTGGCGGCGGCGCGCTGTGCGCGGGTCTGCTCGATCGGGGCCGGCGCGTCGTCCGGAACGATCCCGGGCTCGGGGAACGCACGGCGGCTCAGTCCCCGCAGCGCGGCGATTTGCCGCTCCACCGCATCCGCGATGGCCTGGTCGGCACGGGGCGGCGGCACGGTGCACCGCGATCGCGCGGTGGTAGAGCCCTCCGACGGAGCGGGGCGCGGCACCGGGACGCCGGGCGTGGTCAGCCCGTGGCGGCGGTGGGTGACGAACACCGGGTCGCGGGTACGGCCCTTCAGCAGTCGGGGCAACGCCAGCAGCTGACCGGCGGGGGCGGTCAGGAGGCCGGCCGCATCGAGCGCAGTCGGTCGGCGATGTCGTACACGGTCAGCCGCAGCCCGCGGACATCGCGAATCAGGTCCTCCCACGGACCGAAGGAGTCGTCGACACCCTTCCCGGAGGCCCGGATGTACGCCACGGCGACGCCGTATGGGCCCAGTAGTACCGAACTCACTGCCCCTCGCCCGGCGCGGCACCGCGATCCTCATGACGGCTGACATCGGCGACACCCGACCTTCCGCTGCGACGAACATCAGTCCTCGCCTATCGTGCTCTGATGTCTCAGCAGCCTTCCGTGCCTGGCGGCCCCTACGGGCCGCCTCCCGGCATACCACCGCAGGATCCCGCCGCATCGTATGCCGGGCATCTCGCCGGCCCGTATGCTCCCGTGCCGCCCTATCCCCCTCAGCCTCCGCGCAGTCGGCGCCGGGGCCGCCTTGCCGTGATCATCGCAGCGGTGGTCACCGTTGCGGCCCTGGTGGCAGGGACGGCGTTGTGGGCCATGCTGTCCGCTGACACCCCCGGAAAGCCGTCGGACGTCCAAGCCTCGGCGTCCTCGTCGCCGAAGCCCACCGGCCCGGGGCTCCTGTGGGTGGCCATGCAGCCCGAAGCACCCGTGCCAGCGGGAGACGGGGCCTGGCTGACACCTCATGTGTACGCCACCGGTGCTCCTAAAGCAGTTACCGGCTACCACCCGGTCAGCGGCAAAGTCCTATGGAACGTGCCGTTGACGGGTGCCATCTGCGCCGCCTCCGACACCAAGACAGCCGCGGGACTGATTGCGGTGACGTATGCGCTCCCGGAGAGCGTCGCGGGACGATGTACCGAGATCGCCGTCATCGACCTGAACAAGGGCACCATGGTGTGGCACAGATCCATCCCCGAGGCAAAGGTCAAGGAGGGCTTCCGCACCTCCGTCGCGATCAGCGACACCATCGTCGCGGCCGGATGGGAGGAGTACTCGGTCGGCTACCAGACCGCCACAGGCACGCCCCTGTGGACCACGCCGACATCCGGATGCCAAGGCGAGGACCATCGGGGAGTGGTCAGCGGGCAAAAGGTGGTCTCCCTCGCCCGGTGCGGCTCCATGCACAAGGTCGGTGAGCGCGACCCGGCGTCGGGCAAGATGCGATGGCGGTTCAGCGTGCCGGATGCCACCGACGCGTGGCTCGTCTCCGCCGATCCTCTTGTCGTCGGGATCAGCACCAACCCGGAACTAGGTTTGGGCAATGCCAACGGCGTGCTGGTGATCTCGCCGGCCAACAAGCTCCAGGCCGCCATCGACCTCGGCGACAAGTACCAGGCGGGCTGCGAGTGGCTGGAGTCGCGCTGTGGCAAAGTCGTCGTCACCCAGGACAGCTTCTACGTCACCTCCCGCATCCCCGGGTCGCCAGAGGCGGACGAGATCGCGGCCTTCGACATGCGCTCAGGCACACGGCGCTGGAACGTCCAGCTGAAGCAGTGGCCCGAGCAAAGGGTTCTCCCCATCACCGCCGACGCCACCGGCAACCTTCTCGCGTACGTCCAGGCCCGGGGCAACGTGGGAAGCAAGATCGTCAGCCTGTCCGCGCAGACAGGCAAGCACACCGTTCTGCTGCAGATGCCGGACGGAAAGACAGCCGTCGACAACCAGCCGGACTACCGGATGATGAGCGAGAAGGGCACCGACTACTTTCATTACCAAAACGGGCGGCTCTACCTGCACTCCAAAAGCGCCGTCCCCACCTACAGAGGAAAGGTCATGAACCTCGTCCTCAGCACGCGCTAAGAGAGCGGGACCGACGAAATGCGGCTCATCAGGTGCCGGTATGCACAGGCGGAGTCACCAGGCCGTACGCCCACCGCTTGTTCGTCGTCGCTCGCGCCTCGCTGGGTTCCCAGATTGGGATCGCCGGGTCTGCACGAAGCTTGGGCCGCCCCTGGCAGGGGAACTCGGAGGCCAGCGCCAGGCCTTGGCGGCCTCCTCGGTAGCGGTGGAGGGCTGGTTGCGTTGGCGGGCACGGCCGTGGACGGCGCGCACGGAACTCCCCCGGCCTGACCGCCGGGGGTCCTCCCGTTACGGATCACCTGCTTAGCGGGGGCGGGGCCAGGGTTTCTGCCTTTCCCAGTGCGGCAAGGGCGGTCTGCCAGTGGCCGACTGCGGCCGCTTCGGCCGCCTGCGCCAGCAGTCCGGCTACCCGGACTGGATCCTGCGCGAGGCCACCGACCGTGGCCGCCATCTTCCGTACGCCCCGCGCGTGGAGGCGAAGGGCCTCGGAGAGGAGCTCGGCTCCCGCCCGGGCCCCACCGAGATAGGGGAGACCCACAGGGACAGGTGCTCGCGCACGATGGCCTGGGGGCGCCGGTTGTCCAGGAGCGTTTCAGAGCGCGGTGCGTCGGCGTGGGCGGCGGTGACGCGTCCGGACCCGGTGGCTATCAGGGGCTGGTGGGCGTGGCTCAGGTGCGGTACCAGGGTGGCTGGCCGTCCAGCCCGTCCCGGCACGTGCGGGACTAGTCCGTGGTTGTCGCCGTCCACGAACACCGCCAGGAAGTCGTCCCCGCACGCGCGGGGGTAGTCACCGTGCGACTGGAACGGCAGGCCAGGGCAGCCATCGTCCCCGCAACGCACGTGGCGGTAGCCCGGCGCCGGCCGCCGAGCCGAAGCTGGAGAAGGAGTGGTCCCCGCGCGCGGGGGTAGTCCGTCGTGCTGCTCCTGGACGACACCGACGAGCCCGTCGTGCCCGCGGACAGCCCGGTGCCGGCAGCTGCCCGGGCTGTGCGTACTGCAGCATCTGTCGGATGGTGGGCCGGGTCCAGCATCCAGGCCGCTGGCGCTGGTTCCGTCGCACGAGACAGGAGCGCACGGTATGTCCGACAGCCGTATCGCTTGCATGGGGTCGGCAGTTGACCGGGTCCGGTCCACTGGTGTGGGTTCCTCCGTACAGTGGATCCGCACCGTCAGCTCCATGCCGTCGCCTTGCCGCTGCGGCTGCCGAATCTGCCGAAGTGGCCGCACCACTGGCATTAGTGCAGGTCAAGAAGTGTCGTCCCCGCGCCCGCGGGGGTAGTCCCCGTGCGACTGGAACGGCAGGCCAGGGCAGCAATCGTCCCCGCAACGCACGCGGCGGTAGCCCGGCGCCGGCCGCCGAGCCCAAGTTGGAGAAGGAGTGGTCCCCGCGCGCGGGGGTAGTCCGGCGACCAAGGCCGCGGGCGTTTTCCGCAACATGTCGTCCCCGCACGCGCGGGGGTAGTCCCCGGGTCACGGGTGAGGTTGTCGTGGCCGTGCCGTCGTCCCCGCAGGCGCGGGGGAGTCCGAGGACCGCGAGCAGCGCGCCGCCCACACCCCGGTCGTCCTCGCACGCGCGGGGGTAGTCCGACGGACCTCGCCGAGGCCGCAGCCACCCTGGCCTCGTCCCCGCCCCGCGGGGGCAGCAGGCATGATGGGGGCGGGTGTCCTCCACCGCGGCGCCGTACAGTGGATCCGCACCAAAACTGACATGTCATCGGCTTGCTGCTGTGACCGCCGAATCTGCCGAATGAGCGTCGGCCGCATTGCCGGCATCAGTGCAGGTCAAGAAGTGTCGTCCCCGCATGCGCGGGGGTAGTCCCTGGAGCGGGTTGCCCAGCGCCAGCGGCACGGCGTCGTCCCCGCATGCGCGGGGGTAGTCCGCGGGTGGGGGAGTACATGTGCGGCTGGCGTACTTCGTCCCCGAACGTGCAGGGCACGCCCGGCGCCGGCCGCGGAGCCGAAGTCGGAGGAGGAGTGGTCCCAGCGCGCGGGGGTAGTCCGCCCGCCGAGCAGACCACCGCCGCCACCGGAGTGTCGTCCCCGCACGCGCGGGGGTAGTCCCTTGGCCACGGCGACCTTCGTGGCGCGCTGCAGGTCGTCCCCGCGCCCGCGGGGGTAGTCCGCCGAAGGCCTCGCTCGCCTGCCACATGATCGAGTGGTCCCTGCACCGGCGGGGGTAGTCCCGTGCCGGACGTGATCGTTACGTTCACGCCCACGTCGTCCCCACACGCGCGGGGTAGTCCGACCCTCTCGCCTGCGGACCATGTCGCGATGGAGTCGTCCCCGCACGCGCGGGGGTAGCCCCAAGGAGCACGATCATGAGCGCCACCACCCTGAGTCGTCCCCGCACGCGCGGGGGTAGCCCTCGGTCGGCCTCCAGGCCGGGCACCTTCTTCATGTCGTCCCCGCACGCGCGGGGGTAGTCCGGAGTACGCGGCGGCGCGGCGCACCACGTTGAAGTCGTCCCCGTACACGCGGGGGGGACTCCCCCGTGCGGCGAGATCGCGCTCATGCCCTGGGAGTCGTCCCCGCTCGCGCGGGGGTAGTCCGACGAGGAGGCCGAGCCGGCGGGAGGCCCCTTGTCCCCGCACGCGCGGGGGGGTAGTCCCCGCGCCAGCTGCGTAGCCGGTCGTGCGGCTGGTCGTCCCCGCGCGCGGGGGTAGTCCGTCGTGCTGGACGACACCGACGAGCCCGTCGTGCCTGGGGACAGCCTCGGTGCCGGAAGCTGCCCGTGCTGTGCGTACGGCAGCACCTACCCGGTGGTGGCCGCGTCCAGCGCCCAGGCAGCCGGTGCCCGCTCCGGCAACACGAAACCGGTGCGCACAGCATGCCCGACAGCCGTATCGGTTGCAGCAGGTCGGCAGTTGACCAAGCCTGTCCCACTGGTGTGGGGTTCCTCCGTACAGTGGATCCGCAGCACCAGGTACACGCCGTCCCCTGGCCGCTCAGCCGCCGAATCTAGCCGAATGAGAATCGGCCGTACTGCCGGCATCAGTTCAGGTCAAGAAGTGTCGTCCCCGCGCCCGCGGGGGTAGTCCCTCCCCGCCTTCCCGGGACCGGGGCCTCTGGCAGTCGTCCCCGCGCCTGCGGGGGTAGTCCCAAGTTCCAGGCCTAGGTCAAGAACAGCAGCTGGTCGTCCCCGCCTGCGCGGGGGTGGTCCCAGCAGCGGCAGGGAGTCGGGCAGGGTGTACTCGTCCTCCCCGCACGCGCGGGGGTGGTCCCCAGATCCGCCCGCAGCGGACGAGGCCTAGTGTGTCGTCCCCGCACGCGGGGGTAGCCCCGTGCTCGTGGAGCGGGCGGATGGGACCCGGGCGTCGTCCCCGCACGGGCGGGGGTAGCTCGCCGGGCTCCGACCCTGGCCGGAGAGGTGCTCTAGGGGCTGTCTCCTTGATGTTCACTGAGGGACGGTGCCGGTTGGGTGCCGGGCCTGACGCATCCTCCCCATGAGTTGTGCTCACTGCATGCCTCCCCTACGAGCCTGGCTGCACCGCCTCTATGATCGACCGGCCGCAGAACGACAACGGGGTGGAGGCGTGATGCCTGGTCGGGTCGCCGCAGTGAGCCGTAACGAGACGTACGCGTTCAGCAAGCCCAATCGCGATTCCATCACGTTGCTCACGGGGCTCGGTGTGGAAGGAGACGTTCACGCAGGGGAGACGATCCGCCACCAGTTCCGCATGACCTACGAGCCGGACCTGCCCAACCTGCGCCAGGTCCACCTGATGCACGAAGAGCTCTTCGACGAACTCGCGCTCAAGGGCTTCGAGGTCTCGGCGGGCCAGCTCGGTGAGAACATCACCACGCGCGGGGTGGACCTGTTGGGCCTGCCCACCGGCGCTCTGCTCCATCTCGGGGAGCAGGCGGTGCTTGAGGTGACAGGACTGCGCAACCCGTGCTCGAAGATCAACGATTTCCGCAAGGGGCTGCTCAGTGAGGTCTTCGACATCGACCCCTTGTCCGGCGAGTTCGCCTTCAAGTGTGGCGTCATGGCTGTGGTCCGCCGTGGAGGGACCATCCGCCCCGACGATTCCATCCGGGTCGAGCCCCCGCCCCTCCCCCACCGCCCGCTGGAACGGGTCTAGCTGTTTGTCCCGTGGTCATCGGCGTGCCCAGATGAGGATGGCGACGAGGTGGAGTGCGGCCTGGTAGGCGATCACACGCTTGCCCGTTCGCGTAGCCAGGCCTCGCCCCTGCTTCAGGTGGTTGACGCACCGTTCAACGGTGTTGCGCCACCCGCGGGGTCGTCCCCGTGGAGCAATTCGCAACGCGGCCGTTCCCCCATCGTCCCCGCGACCGCGGGGGTAGCCCGCCGGGCCGCAGCGTCGCGGGCTTCGGCAGCTCGTCGTCCCCGCACGCGCGGGGGTAGTCCCGCCACCAAGAAGGACAGCCGCTACCTCGCGATGTCGTCCCCGCACGCCCGGGGGTAGTCCCCTGGACCACGGCGACAAGGACAGCGTGGGTGTGTCGTCCCCGCATGCGCGGGGGTAGTCCGGCGCTGGCCGCGGAGCCGAAGCCGGAGGAGGAGTGGTCCTCGCGTGCGGGGGGTAGTCCGTCGTGCTGCTCCCGGACGACACCGACGCGGTCGTCGTGCCTGGGGACAGCCTCGGTGCCGGGAGCTGCCCGTGCTGTGCGTACGGCAGCCCCTGCCGGGCGGTGGCGCGTTCTGCGTCCCGGCAGCCGGTGCCGGTTCCGTCTACGAGACCGGAGCGCACGGTATCCCCGACAGCCGTATCGCTTGTATGGGGTCGGCAGTTGATCGGGTCCGGTCCACTTGTGTGGGTTCCTCCGTACAGTGGAGCCGCACCGTCAGCTCCATGCCGTCGCCTTGCCGCTGCGGCTGCCGAATCTGCCGAATGAAAAGTGCCCGCATCGCTGGCATCAGTGCAGGTCAAGAAGTGTCGTCCCCGCGACCGCGGGGGTAGTCCCTCGGCCCGGCCCGACCCATCACGGCGGTATGAGTCGTCCCCGCGCCCGCGGGGCAGTCCCCCGTTAGTCGCTTTAGACTTGACGGACCCTCAGTCGTCCCCGCGCCCGCGGGGGTGGTCCCCGGGACCAGGCCCACGAAGCGATCATCCGGGCGTCGTCCCCGCACGCGCGGGAGTAGTCCTTGCAGGCCCATGCGGCGCCAGGTCTCGATGTCGTCGTCCCTGCACGCGCGAGGGTAGTCCCCGACACACTCCCTGTCGGTGCCGGCTGCGGTCGTCGCCCCCGCACGCGCGGGGGTAGTCCGATGGTGGAGCTGGTGGTCTGGGCAAGCGGCCTGTCGTCCCCGCTTGCGCGGGGTAGTCCGGAGTGTTCGTGACGCGCGGGGGTAGCCCTGACCGTGTGGCGCTCGCCGGAGCGGTGCGGAGATCGTCCCCGCACGCACGATGCAGGGCGTCGCCTACAGCTCAGACCGGCGAGACAGCAGTCTCAGCACACTGGTCTTCGGCTGGGGCACGCTCATCGCGGCCGCCTCGCTCGCCGCGGCCTCCCGCCGGCGCTGGACACGGGCCAGCTCGATCGAGGCCGACCCATCGTCCGGCACCGCATCCGGCTCCGGGAACGCCTGGCGGCTGAGCTGGCGCATCGCGCGGGTCTGCCGCTGCACAGCCTCCGCGATGGCCGGGTCGATCCGCTGCTCGGGTGCGACGACCCGGTGCGCGGCGAGCGCGGCCTGGTAGCCGGGGCACGCGATCTCCCGGCTCTTCACCGGCGTCTCGGGCGCGGTCGAGACCGCCGGGGCCTGCTCGGTCGTACGGGGCACGGGTGCGGCGCCGACCGCCAGGACCCGGATGGTGCGTACGGCGTCCGTGCTGACCGAGCTGTTCGCTACGGCGATGATCCGGGCGCTGATCAGCCGGAGCTGGGCGGCATATGCGGGCGAGTCCGGGCGCAGATCCAACTGCCCAGACTCCGCGTGGAACGCCACGGCCCCAACGTGGGCGGGCAGGTTAGGGGACACGGCAGCCGCGATGTTCGGCCACTGGTCCAGGACGCTGCCGCCTGCGGCCGGGACGTCCCAAGCCCGGTCGGCCATCAAGCCCTGGAGCACGGCGGCGAACCCGGCCAGCTCCCGGCCGTCGCGCCGGACAGATATGCCGCGAGTGCGGCGCATCGTCCGTGACGTCGGGCTCGGGGAAGGCGCGGCGGGCCAGTGTGCGCAGCGTGGCGGTCTGCAGCTCCACAGCCTGGGCAACCTTCAGCTCCCCACGGGGCGGTGGCGCCGCCGGGTAGAGCGCCTCGAGCGCGCGGCGGTGCCAGCCGACGGAGCAGGGCGCGGTGGGTGCGGACAGAGGCGAGGCCGCGTCGGCGGCCGCCGTGGCGGCGCCAGCATTCCCGGGCGCGAGCGCCAGGACGTGCAGGGTGCGTAAGCGCGCGTCGGGCACCTGCTCGTTGGTCGCCGCGATCAGCTTCGGCGCGATCCAGCGTCGTCGTACGCCCCTCGACCTCCTCGGCGGTGGTCCGATGAACAGCCCCAGCCCGCTAAATCCCCACCTCTTGGTGCTGCTGATCGCCGGCGTGGCTTCGTTCATCTTCAGGGACAGCGTTTGTCGACCAGTTTGAGCAGCGGTTAGTGATCACTGGGGCGATGAATGTTCACGAGTTTTGACGGCGCTTCGCGTCAGTGATCTCCGCCTGCCGTCGGTGTGGGGCAGTCGTGTCCGTCGCCGGGCAGGCCCATGACATTCAGCACGGGTTCCTCGCCCTCGGGGATCTCGAAGGTGAAGTTCGCTCCCGACGGAATCACCACGAGCGAGCACTGGTCGCTGAAGGTCAGCGGCGGATAGGGCTGCCAGGAACAGCTGGCCTTGTCCAAGGCGGAAATGACGTCCGCGTGCTTGAGCCCTGCCGGGAAGGAGCCGGTCCCCCCGGCAACCGATGGAGGGAGTTCGACGGTGTCACGCCAGGTCTGGAGGCAGATGAGAGAGACCTTGCGACAGCGGCAGACACTCAGCTCAAGATCTCCGTAGGCGAAGAGCCTCGGCCACTTTCTGCTCCGGCTCATCGTTCCGATGTCCCACGGCTCGCCGAGTGCCGCGGTCACATCGCTCCAGTCGGCTCCGCTGAACACCGGGCCCAGCCGGCCCGTCTTCGCCATGCTAGTCAGGACATCGAGAATCTCCACGAGGCGGAGCCTGACAGGTAACCTGACCAGCAGTCCAACGGTTTCAGGGACGTCAGCCCGCTGCGGTCTGCTCGGCTCGGGCTCGTGTGCTGGCGAGGCGGTAGGAGTCGGTGCCGGTTTCAATGATGGTGCCGTTGAAGGTGAGGCGGTCGACGATGGCCGCGCAGAGGCGGGGGTCGGTGAAGGTCTTGGTCCAGCCGCCGAAGGATTCGTTCGAGGCGATGGCGACGCTGTTCTTCTCTTCGCGTTCGGTGAGGACTTGGAAGAGGAGTTCGGCGCCGTGGCGGTCGAGTTCCATGTAGCCGAGTTCGTCGATGCAGAGGAGGTCGACGCGGCCGTAGCGGGCGATCGTCTTGTTCAGCTGCTTCTCGTCGGCGGCCTCCACCAGCTCGTTCACCAGCTTCGTGGCAAGCGTGTAGCGGACGCGGTAGCCCTTCATCGCGGCCTCGGTGCCCAGCGCGATGAGCATGTGGGACTTGCCCGTGCCGGAGTCGCCGATCAGGCAAAGCGGCTGGCTCTTCTTGATCCACTCGCAACTGGCGAGGGTATGGATAGTGGCCGGGTCGATATTCGGGTTGGCGTCAAAATCGAAGGATCGCAGGGACTTCTCCCGGGGGAACCCAGCCGCCTTGATCCGCCGCTCGGAGCGGCGCCGTGCCCGGTCATCGCACTCGGCCATCAAGAGCTCGGCAAGGAAGCCGCGGTAGGTCATCTGGTCCCTGGCGGCCGCGGCTGCGATGTCGGGGAACTCGGCCCGGATCGTCGGCAGCCGCAGGAGACGGCAGGCGGTGTCGATGGCAGCGTCGGCGGCCTGCTCGGTCATGTTCCGCTGGCGGGGCAGGGTCACTGGGCTTCTCCCTCACGGTGGGTGCTGCCACTGGTGCGGTGGCGGCGGAGCAACTGGTCATAGGGGGTCACCGAGGGCAGTGGCCTGGTGTCCGGCGGCAGGTGCGCGAGCCGCCACTCGTGCAAGGACGTGACGGTCGCCGACGGCTGGCCTGCCGGATGCGGATCGCGCGGGGTGGGGATGGCGATGATCTCGTCCTCGGTCTGGGCGGCTTTGCGGGCCTCCAGGGCAACGGCGTCCGCGGTCAGAGCGCCTGCCCTCAGGGCCGTGGCCAGGCCCGCGACCAGATGTTCGTGCGCGATATGCCGTCCCAGCAGGAGCACTTCGATCAGTGCTCGGGTGCCGTCCCTCTCGCCGTGGACCTTGCGGGCGGCGGCCCACCACGCGTCGTGAACCGGGGTGAACCTTCCCGCCGAACGAGCCTGCTCCAGGGCGGTTGCGCCGGGAAAGGCGCCCGGTTTGCGGACCAGGGCCTCCAGGTAGTGATCCAGCTCCAGACGAGTCCCGCATTTGGCGATCAGGCGTTCATGCCGGGCCACTTCCACGTTCTGGTCGTAAACCACGAGGTGAGAGGCGTGCAGCATGACCCGGACCTTCTTGCCGATCAAGCGGACGGGGACCGAGTAGCGGTTGGCGCGGACGGTGATCTGGCTGTAGCGGTCCACCCGCGGCGTGAACAGACGGCCGGTCTCGAACGGCTCGTCTGGCAGGGGCGCCAGCAGCGGCTGTTCGACGGCGAAGTACTCGTCGATCGTCCGCGGCCTCGACCCGATGCGCCGGCGTCCGTCGTGGAGGTCCCACTGGCCGACCAATTCGTTCA
The DNA here is from genome assembly GCF_055571835.1 of Streptomyces sp. NPDC030862. Classification (NCBI taxonomy): domain Bacteria; kingdom Bacillati; phylum Actinomycetota; class Actinomycetes; order Kitasatosporales; family Streptomycetaceae; genus Streptomyces; species Streptomyces sp. NPDC030862. The sequence continues at coordinate 531,408 of NZ_JBVIEN010000001.1, forward strand.
GCTCAGCGAGCGAGGCGACTTCCGGGACAGGTGTGAAGTGGTTGCGGCGGAAGTAGCCGATCTGCCCCTCGACCCCGCCCTTCTCGTGGGCGCCCTCAATGCCGGGCCGGCAGTAGAAGCTCTCGATGCCGAAGTGGGAGCGGAACGCGATCCAGCGGTCCGTCTCCACTCGGGCCCGGCTGAGCCCCAGGACCTGGGCGACGGCGGACTTCAGGTTGTCGTAGCGGACCTTGCTCCGCGGGACGCCGCCCAGCGTTCTGAGCGCGTGCACGTGGCCTTCAAAGAAGGCTTCCTGGCCACAGGAGGCGAAAACGCGATGCACTGCCTTGCCCGAGTAGGACAGGCGGAAGGAGAACAAGTAGCAGGTGACCAGCTCACCGGCCAGCCACACCTTGACGTCACCGAAGTCGACCTCAGCCTCCATGCCGGGCTGGTGGGACTGAGGGACGAACGCCTCCACCGGTGCCTTCCCGGAGGCCGCCAGAATCTCGGGCTTCCGGTCAGCGACGTAGCGTCGGACCATCTGGTAGGAGATGCCCTCGGCCTCGTTCTCCTCAACGAGCCGGTGGAAGATCCGCGTGACCGTGTGCCGCTGCTTGCGCGGCGCATCCAGGTCCGCCCGCAGCATCTGGTCGATTGCGAACTTGTACGGATCGAGAGCGGTAGCGCGCGGCGGAAGCTTTTTCCGGGGTTCCGGCCAGGCGGAGTTCACCGCCTTCCGCACCGTCCGGTACGTCACCCCGTACTTGCGCTCCAGGGCTCGCATCGACGTACCAGCACGGTGGTCACGCCGGATCGCCGCATACAGCTCGACCTTCGACATCTGCGGCATGACCAGCACCTTTCACCAGGAGCATCCCGATGCTGCCCTGGCAAGAACCCCAGTGCTGTCAAAACTCGTGAACATCACCCGACCGTGGATCGGGGTGCCTCCCAAACCCGTGAACAACTGCTGTCGCTACCCGTGAACAAAGCCACTTGCCGCCGTTCTGCGGTGTACAACGCCGAGACCCTCCGGTACTGGTCGGCGGTTTCCACGCTGATGCCACGGCCCCGGACGAAGTCTTCCAAGGCGTGACGGGTGTTGGTCGTGCGTCCCATCGGCACCTTCGCCAGGATGAGATCGCCCTTGGAAAGCCTTGCAGCGCACACCGCCGCCACACCGGCTACTTCGGCTTGGTCAAGCTGATCCCAGGTCACCTGTACGCCGTCGCCTGCCTGGCCAGCGTCCTGCACGGCCCGTCCGGGCTCGTCCCAGAAATTCATGCTGCTGAAGCTAGGAGGGGCCGCTGACAAACCGCGGGTCGAACCCTGGCCTTCGCTCCCCCGCACAGCCCAATTAGCGCATGGTAATTTCCCGGGAAGGAGTATTCGTAGTAGGAAAAGAACCCTTTCCTCTGAGGGCGCTCTGACGTGGTGGCACGGTATTTCTGGAGGACATCTCGCCAGGGGCGCTACCGACCCCGGACCTTAACCCGTCCGGCTGTGCTCGCTGTGTGGTGAGCTTCTCAAGAGCTCGTCTCGAAACGCCGCGTCCCCGGCAGCTGCAATGCCGGGGTGTGACTGAGCACTTGATTTGGCGAGCTGAACACCAGCCGGGCAGCTCGTACGGCAGCAAGGAATCGTTCATGCCACCGAGATTTTTGGTTGGTGAACAGAGCACGCTACGAGCGGCGCGGTGCTCCAGATCTCCGCCGCCCGGGATCAGGCAGGAGCGGCCGCCGGTCCGGTGAACGGGGGCAGCGCCTTGAAGCGGTCGTCGAGGGTGATCGTAGGAGTGAGGCGGCGGAGGGTTGCCCGGACCCGGGTCAGCGGGTGGTCCGGGAACCGGTCGTCCCACTCCTCGTCATCGGCGACGTGGTACGGCAGCCCGCCGAACTGCTCGCCGTCCCCGTACGGGTGAGGCCGGAAGTACTGATCCGGACCCACCTCAGCCATGATCATCGCCTCACGCATCCCGGTCATGCCGCTCTCGGCGGCCTGCACCTTCAGGACCGTGCTGCACCCGGCACGGGGCACCGTCCAGGTGCCGAGGAAGACCTGCCCGTGCCCGCCAGGCCGCGGCACCTTGATTAGCTGACGGACTGCCTGGACCCCGTCCACCCCGCCGATCACTGCTTCGATGAGCCCGCCCCCCGCCCGGGCCGCGATCCGCGCCAGCCCGGCCCGCAGCCATTCCGGCTCCCCCAGCGTGCCCGGCAGGTCCGGTACGAGGGGAAAGAAGTGCACGGAAAGGACGAGCCCGGCCTCGTCGGTCCACACGCCCACCTCACGCTCGGTGAAGCCCGTCAGGTCCAGCCCAGTGATCGGAGTCATGGTGATCATCATGCTGGATGGGGCGCGGGGCGGTCCACGGAATCCGGCGGCGTCAGTGGTCTGATGAGGCATCCTCAAAGCCGCCAACTCATACGCTCACTCGCCAAGTGAAGCGCTGAGTCACACGGGGCGCGGCGCTCGTACAAGGAACCTGGCCTACAGCTCGATGTCGAGCCGCTCCACATCGGTGAACTCCACCCCGAGGCCGTGGGCCCGGGTGTTGTTGGCGCGGAAGTACATCTGGGCGAGGCCCTCAGCCGCGATCTGCTGGAGCTGCTGCTCGGTGGCGCCCTGCTTCCGGGCGGTGAACAGGCGGTCCGCGAACACGGGCGGCAGGGCCTGGGTGATGTCGCGAATCCGGGCGTCGTCGGTCGTGCCTGGTGCGGCGGTGAACCCGAACCTCGCGCGGGTGGAGAGGACCAGGCCGCCGGTGGAGGCCGCCTTCTTCTTCACCTTCGCCCGCACCTGCGGCTGCCACCGCTTCTTGACCCCGCGCTCCAGGCGGCCGCGGAGCTCCTGGCGGGGGCGCTTGAGCTTGCCCGCGACGTACCGCTCCACGGTGCGCTGGGAGATCCCGAGCGCCTGGGCGGCGGCCTTGGTGCCCTTGAGCTGCTTGACCAGGTACTTCATCTGCGCCTGGGCGCTCTGCGGGGGGCGGCGCGTGAACGCCGACTCCAGCGCGCGGTCCAGGCTGTCCCCGATCGAGTCGGCCATGGGTTACTCCCCTTCTCCGGCGCTCTGGTCGGTCTTGATCAGGTTGGCGATGTTGAAGACGCTGCCGCGCTCCTCGAACAGCGATTCCACCCACAGGACGGTCTGGGTGCCCTGGTGCTTGACCATCCCGGGCGAGACCCCGAGCTGCTTCGGTCGGCCGTAGTGCTCATCCAGCAGCGCTTGCCGGATGGCGGCTACGGCAACTGCTCGCGGTTCTCCCCGCACGCGCGGGGGTGGTGCTTCGAAGGCCTTTCCGTGAGATGGATGCTTCGGCTTAAGCCGTGGTCCGCAGCGCAGGCGACGGCCCAACCAGCGGTGTTTCGGTCTCCCACGCCGCTCGCCCGGCACGGGCTCGTTGCAGGGCGGCAGCCTTGGTCGCTGCGGTGTGGCGGCGGAGTTGGGTGTGGGCCTGCTCGATCGGGGCCGGCGCGTCGTGCGGGACGACGTTGGGCTCGCGGAATGCGCGGCGGCTCAGTTCCCGCATTGCGGCGGTCTGTCGTTCCACCGCTCGCGCGATCGCCGGGTCCGCGTCTGGCCCGGTCGCACGGCTTGGCGGTGCGCTTCCAGGGCGCGGAGGTAGCCCTCGGGCGGGGTCCGCCGCTGTACCGGCGGGCAGGTCGCGGTCGGCTGCGGGTCCGGGTTAACGGCCGTGGTTGCGGGGCCATCCTTCGCCGGAGTGGGCGGCAAGACGTGCAGGGCGCGGATGTACGCGTTCGGCACCCGCTCGTTGGCCGCCGCGATCAACTTGGGCGCGCTCCAGCGGAGCTTCGTGCCGTACGCGGGAGCGTCGGGGACGACAGCCAGACGGCCAGTGTCCGCGTCGAACGCTACAGCTTGGACGTGTCCGGCGAGCTCCGGTGCGGCCGCGGCGACGACATCGCCGAACTGATCGAGGAGCTGCCGCCAACAGCCAGGGCGACCATGCCGCGCTCGGTCATCATCATGTTGATCGCCGCTCCGAGCCCGAGCGGCTCACGGCCGTCACGGCGTACGACCGTGCTGGTGCGCCGCTTCGGCTTCTCCTTGCGGGCGGCGCCGTTCTTCCTCGCCGCCTCCCGGGCTGCGACCAGGGCCTGGCGCGCGAGGTCGACACCGGAAAGCTCTCCGCCGCTCATGCCTGTCCCCACGAGGAGTAGCCGAGGCCGAGGTGGCCGAGGCCCGCGAGGCGCTGGACCTGGTCCACGAACCTGGTGGTCACGGGCGGCGCGGGCGCGCCAGTCGATGACCTGCTCACGGGTCAGGTCCTCGAGGACGAGCTCCTGCCCCTGGTCGACGTCGTCGACGACCGGAACCGGCGCGGCGGCGGGGCGGGGCGCGGGCACGACGACCGGCGCCACGGGCCCAGCTGGGACGGAGACCTGCGCGGCCGCAGCTTCGGCACAGGCCTGAGCTGCGGCGGCCTTCCGGGCGCGGACCTGCTCCCACTCGTACGCCTTCGCCCACGCCCTGGCCGTAACGTCCTGGTGCAGCTGCTGTTCGACGGCCGCACGGCGCTCGTTCTCGGAGGCACCGGGCATCGCGGCGTCGACGGCGGTCGCGACCGCACGGCGCTGGGCACGGCGGTCTACCTGCCGGTCCTCGCAGCGCGGACGGTCCCGGCCGGAGTCGAGCAGAGCACCCTCGTCGCACCGGGGCTCCGCGCACCAACCGGCGCTGCGGCAGGCCCGGCCGATCAGCCGGCCCACCGGGGCCTTGATCTGCCCGGCCAGCCGCATCCGGGTGGCCAGACGGCGGGCGAGCCGGTCGGCGATGACCTGCGGGCCGTCAGCACGACCGGCGAAACCGATCACGCGGGCCGGCTCGTTGCGGGCGACGGCCTCCACCAGTCGGCGGGCGGCCGGACGCTCCAGCCGGGCCCAGACCAGGTCCACCGGCCCCAGGACGGTCCGCAGATGCGCTGGCGGCAGAGGAGCCCTCCCCCGCTGCTGCCTGCCCACGCCCCCGCCGCCGGCCACCGGCCACGGCCGCCGTTCACGCCTTCAACGACCGGGGAATCCTTCGGCTGTTCCCGGCGGAGCGGGCCGCCGCCCTCGCGCGCACGCGCGGTCCCGGCAGACCGTGGTTCCCACCACGGCCTTCGCCAGAACCGGAAAAGCCACCAGAGAGCCAGAGAGAACCACCCGCACCAACGTGCCGTGCGGGGACATCACGGCCGGTGCGCCACGGAGTGGGCGCGGCTCACAGGCCGCCGTCCTCGCGGCGGTGGATCTGCTCCACCAGCTCCGCCGCGAGCGACTTGATCGTCTCCAGGCCCGCCCGGCCCCAGGGCCGGGGTTCGGTGTCGACCACGCAGATCGTGCCGAGGGCCGTGCCCGTACGGTCGATGAGGGGCGCGCCGAGGTAGGAGCGGATGCCGATCTCGTCGACGACCGGGTTGCCCGCGAACCGCGGGTAGTCGCAGACGTCCTCCAGGACCAGCGCCTTGCGGCGGACGACCACGTGCGGGCAGTAGCCGTGGTCGCGTGCCATGAAGCGGCTGACGCCGCCCGTGGCCGCGGCGGTGGCGGCGGCCGTGGACTTGAGGTCCTGGCGCGCGTGCGTGCCGTCCGGGGTGTGCAGGCCGGCGAAGAACTGCCGGTTCTCGTCGATGAAGTTGACCATCGAGTACGGCGCGCCCGTCACCTGCGCCAGCCTGGCGGCGAACGCGTCGAGGGCGGGGTCGGGCTGCTCCCCCAGGCCGAGTTCGCGCAGCCGCCGTACGCGCAGGGGTGCCTCGCGGTCGACGGGGGTCAGCAGCAGGTGACGGGTCGGGTCATAGGTCATGACGGTGCTCCGTAGCTCGGCGCCGGGGCCGGGGCGGGGTTGGTCGCCAGCAGGTGCTGGACGAGGGTGACCAGGGTCTGGATCCCGGAGCTCGCGATCCGGGCGTCGCACAGCACGACCGGCACCTCCGGCTTGAGGTCGATGGCGGCGCGGATCTCCTCGGGTGCGTACCGGAAGGAGCCGTCGAACTCGTTGACGGCCACGACGAAGCGGATACCGCGCCGCTCGAAGAAGTCGACGGCCGAGAAGGAGGCCTGGAGGCGGCGGGTGTCGGCGAGTACGACCGCCCCGAGGGCACCCTCGGAGAGCTCGTCCCACATGAACCAGAACCGCTCCTGGCCGGGTGTGCCGAAGAGGTACAGCACGTGCCGCCGGTCGAGGGTGAGGCGGCCGAAGTCCATGGCGACCGTGGTGGTGGTCTTGGACTCCACGCCGTCGAGGTCGTCGGTGCCGATGCTCACCTGGGTGAGCAGCTCCTCCGTGCTCAGCGGCTCGATCTCGCTGACCGCGCCCACGAAGGTCGTCTTGCCGACCCCGAAGCCGCCTGCGATCAGGATCTTCACGGCGGTGGGGAAGACGTCGTCGTCGAAACCGTCTCGAGCCTCAGAGCCGTCGTCGTAGGCCATGGAGCACTGCCTCCAGCAAGGAACGGTCGGTGGGGTTGTCGTGCGCGCGGGGCGCCCGAGCGGTCAGCGCCCCGCAGTCGACGAGATCGGAGAGCAGCACCTTGGTGACCACCGCGGGCAGCCGCAGGTGCGCCGCGATCTCGGCCACCGAGGTCGGCCCGTGGCACAGCCCGAGGACCTGGTTGTGCTCCGGGCCGAGCGGGGCCTGCGGCACCGCCCCGGTGGCCATCACGAGGGAGAGCAGGTCCAGCGCGGCCGTCGGCCGGGTGCGGCCGCCGCTCACCGTGTACGGGCGGATGAGCCGGCCGGCCGCGTCGTCGAGCCAGGGCCCGTCCTGCCACTGCCCTGTGCGTTGCCGTGGTCGGGAGGACTGCATGGCTCAGCGTCCCGTGGCGCCCGGTGCCGCCGCCGCTTGTCTGGCCGGGGTGACGAGGTACGGCCGTACGCTCTTGACCAGCATCGCCATCTCGTAGCCGAGGACGGCGGCGTCGGTCTCGCGCCCGGCCAGCACGGCCAGACAGGTGCCGGATCCGGCGGTGGAGACGAACAGCAGGGTGTCGTCGAGCTCGACGACGACCTGCCGGACCTCACCGCTGTCGCCGAAGCGGCTGCCGGCGCTGCGGCCCAGCGAGTACAGGCCGGAGGCCAGGGCCGCCATGTGGTCGGCGCTGTCGGCGTCGAGGCCGTGCACGGATTTCACCAGGCCGTCGGAGGAGAGGAGAACCGCGCTGCGGGTATGGGGGACCCGCTGGATCAGACCGGTGAGCAGCCAGTCGAGATCCGAGGAATGGCCGGTCGGCACATCACTCGCCATGGTGCATCTACTCCTTGTGAGCTTCGTCGTGTCGTACGGAATCGGGCGCGGGGGCGGGGGCCGGGTCGGTGTCGGAGTCGGCGTGCGCGAGCTCCGCCAGGCCGATGCCGCGCCGGAAGGCCGCCATCAGGCCCGGGTCGTGCAGGACCTCGTCGTCGTGGCGGCGGGCCACGGGCGCGTCGCGCAGCTGCGGCACCAGGTGCTCCTGCGCGCGCCGCTTGGGGAGGCGCGGCCGGTCGCCGTGCTCCTCCTGTACGGGCAGGGGCACGGGGTCCGCCGGTACGTACGGCGCCGGCTGCTGCGGCGGTAGGGCGGGCGGCGCGGGCCGCGGGTGTACGGGTTCGGGGCGCGCGGTCTCCGGCGGCGCGGGGGGCGCCGGAGCGCCGCCCGTCGCCGGTACCTCCGCTGCTGCGGCTCCCGTGGCCGAGACGGCCTGGGGGGTCGCGGGGGTCTGGGAGGCCGCGGCGGAATCGGCACCGAGGAGTCCCTGCGGCAGGACGAGGACGGCCTGGACGCCGCCGTAGATGTTGGTCTGGAGGCGGACCGCGATGCCGTGCCGCCGGGCGAGCGCCGCGACGACGTACAGGCCGATCCGCCCGTCCTGGAGGAGATGGGCGACGTTGACCTGGTCGGGGTCGTTGAGCAGCGCGTTCATCTTGTGCTGCTCGTCGGCCGACATGCCGAGCCCGCGGTCCTCGACCTCGACGGCGAGCCCGGCCGTGACGTACTGGGCGCGCAGCAGCACGGTGGTGTGCGGCGAGGAGAACAGGGTGGCGTTCTCGACGAGTTCGGCGAGGAGGTGGATGACGTCGGCGACGGCGTGCCCGCGCAGGGTGCCCTCGATCGGCGGCACCAGCTTGACCCTCGGGTACTGCTCGACCTCCGCGATGGAGGAGCGCAGCACCTCGGTCATCGTGACCGGGTTGGACCACTGGCGGCGCGAGATGGCGCCGCCGAGGACGGCGAGGTTCTCGGCGTGCCGGCGGACGCGGGTGGCCAGGTGGTCGACGTGGAAGAGGCCCTTGAGCAGCTCCGGGTCCTCGACCTGGTTCTCCAGCTCGTCGAGGAGCTGGATCTCGCGGTGGACGAGGGACTGGAGCCGTCGGGCGAGGTTGACGAAGACCTCGACCTTCTGTTCGTTGCCGACGCTGCTGGAGAGCTGGGACGCCTGTACGACGGCGGTGACCGCCGCCTCGTGGGCGCGGGTCAGCTCGGTCGCGAGCACGTCGAACTCGTCCGCGCCCGGGCCGGGCAGCGGTGTGCCCGGCAGCGGGGGCGGCCGCTCGCCGCGGCGCAGTTGGGCGACCAGGGCTTGGAGGTCGCTCTGACTGCGGGCGGCGGTGCGGCGCAGGACGGCGCACCGGTCCAGTACGGAGGTGGCCACGCGGTCGGCGCTCAGGGCGGCCGCGGCGATGGCCGCGACGGCGAGCGCCGCGCAGGCGGTCAGCGTGGCCCACAGGGCGGGGGACGGACTGGCGCCGGTGGAACGGATGGTGAGGAGCACCGCGGCGACGCCGCCGAGGGCGACGACGACCGCGGGCGCCACGGCGGCGCCCAGGAGTCGGGAGCGTATGCGGGCTTCGGGAGACGGGCCGGGCGGGTTCGGCCTCCCGTGGTGCGGCAGGGGACGGGCGCCGGACCGGCCGTGCCGCCCGCCTTCACGGCGGTCCGGCCGCGCGGCGGGTGCGCGAAGTTGAGACATCAGCGTCCTTGGTACGTGGGGCCCCGGGAATCGGCGTGGAGGTACGGACGTGCGTGTGTGGAGTGCTGTGGTGGTGCGGATGCTGCGGATGCTGCGGGTGTTCGACCGTGGCGCTTCGGAGAACGCCTCAGGCGTCCGATGAGCCCACCGTTGATCACCGGCCACACACGGTAGTCGGCATACATTCACGTCCGATGGGCAGTTGACAAACTTGCCCGCCAAGCGTCCCGCTCTGGTATGAGGCCTCGTACTCCAGCCCGAAAACGCGGAGTTGACGAAAGCCGCGGGGCCCCGGTGCGATCCGGCGGCCCCGCGGCTCGTACGGACGCGGTCCGATGCGGCCTGACGCGACCTCAGGAGGCCGGGGTCGGGAAGGTGAACCGTACGTCGGTCAGCCGTTCCGACACCTCCCACAGGCGGCGGCCGGCCTCCGCGTCGGCGGCCGCCGGGGACAGCGCCACCCGCGTGGGGGCGCCGCGCAACTCGCCCCGGCCGTCCGGGCCGAAGAGCTCGCCGCCCTCCGCGCCCGGATCGGTCGCCGCGTACAGCTGCGGCAGCGCGCCCTGGGCCGGGGCCTGGGCGAGCGGGAGGAGGAGGCGGCCGAAGAGCACCTTCACCAGACCGACCGGCCCGCTGGTCTGGAGGTTGGTGGCGGTGTAGCCGGGGTGGGCGAGCATGCTGCGCACCGGGCTGCCGGCCCGGGTGAGCCGTCGGTGGAGCTCCCGTCCGAAGACGGCGTTGGCGAACTTCGCCTGGTTGTAGAAGCCCATGGACGCGTACGCGCGCTCGCCGGTGAGGTCGTCCCAGTGCAGCCGCCCCTTGCGGTGGTTGAGGGACGTGACCGTGACGACGCGGGGGTCGCGCCCGGCGCTCAGCAGGTCGAGCAGGAGGCCGGTGAGGGCGAAGTGGCCGAGGTGGTTGACGGCGAACTGCAGCTCGTGACCCTGCGGGCTCAGGTACCTCGGAGGCGCCATCACGCCGGCGTTGTTCACGAGCACGTCCAGTCGCGGGAGGTCGGCGCGCAGCCGGTCGGCGAAGGCCCGTACCGAGTCCAGGTCGGCCAGGTCGAGGGGGCGCACCTCCAGGCGGGCGGCCGGCAGCCCGGCCGTGATCTCCGCGGCCGCGCGGCGCCCTTTGGCCTCGTCGCGCACCGCGAGGATCACGTGCGCGTCCCGGCGGGCGAGCGCCCGGGTGGTGGCGAGCCCGAGGCCGCTGTTGGCTCCGGTGACGACGACCACGCGGCCGGTCTGGTCGGGTATCCGCTCGGCGGTCCAGCGCTGCATCTGCTCTGTCATGCGACACACGCTGCCTGTGATGGCACCAAGTGTCAAGACGTCACCTAGTGACACGTACGGCATGGCGCTACGATGGCCGGGTGAGTTCCCGTCCAGAAGTGACCATGGCCGAGCGCAAGCGGCAGCTCGTCGCCAACGAATTGACCGAAGCGGCGCTGCAGTTGTTGGCGCTGAAGGGGTTCGACGCGGTCACCATCGACGAGATCGCGACCGCCGCCGGGGTGTCCAAGCGCACCTTCTTCCGGTACTTCGCGTCCAAGGAGGACGTGGTCGTCCAGTTCCTGGCCGACATGGGCGCCGGCATACGGACGGAGCTGGCGGGCCGCGCTGACGGCGAGCCGCCGTCGGTGGCGCTGCGGCACGCGGTCTGGGTGCCCATGGCCGCCTGTGGCGACCGCTCCGACCACGCGGAGAGGGCGCTGCGCGTGGTCCAGCTGATCCTGCGCACGCCCGCTCTGCTCGCGCGCTTCCTGGAACGCCAGGCGCAGTGGCGCGACGACCTGGCGGCGGAGCTGGCGCACCGCCTGCGGCTCGACCCCGCGGCCGATCTGTACCCGCGGCTGGCCGCGGGGATGGCGCTGGCCGCCTACGACGCCGTACTGCGGCGGTGGAGCGACAGCGACGGCGCCGACGACCCGGCCGCGCTCCTGGACCGGGCCTTCGCCGTCATCGCCCCGGCGCTGGACGCCGAGGGGCCACGCGCCGCCGGGGGCGCGTGAGGCCGTACGCGCGCGGTCGGCGGGAGAGCGGGCGGGCGGCGGAACACTCCCCGGCGGGCTCGAGCACCTCGCCGCATGCGGAAGCCGGCCGGGACGGTCAGGCCGGGGGACCGGAGTCGTAGCGCCAGGAGCCGGGCCCCGGCCGGAACGCGCCGATGGGCGGACGGGCGGCTGAGGGAACGTGGGCCAGGTGGACACGTCGCGACTGGTCGTCCGACCCGTCCCTCCGAGGGCGACCTCACGCGCCTTCGACCCACCGTGCCATGCCTTCAAAGGCGTCGAGCGTGCGGACATGAGTCGGTCCGTACCAGTCGCTGCAGTCCCGGCCGATCCGGTCGTACAGTTCGGCGGCGCCGCGCACATCGCCGCTGCGGCCGGTGAGGTCAGCCAGGTTCATTCGAGCGGTGACGACGAGGGGATGGTCAAAGCCGTGCTCCCGGGCCAGCTTCCGGACCTGTAGGTCGGCAGCGCTGAGCCGGTCGGCGAAGCCGCTGTCGATCCGGAGCGCCCCGAGGGCCGGGTCCGAGGTGGCGCGCCGGTCCTCCGAGGCCCTATCGAGGTGGCGTTCTATCTCCGCGATCGCGTGTACGACCGTGCGCGCGTTCTCCGGACGCTGCCGCGGATCCTTGGCGAGCAGCGCCATGATCAGTTCATCGAGCCGCGCAGGGACACCCGCCACCTGCGCACGCGGGGGCTTGGGTGTCCTTTCCTGGTGTGCCAGAGCGAGGGCCACCGGATCGGCGCGGCCGTCACCGAACGGCGGCCAGCCGGTGACCATCTCGTACATCACACAGCCCAGCGAGTAGAGGTCGCTGAGTTCGTCGCCCGGATCGGCGCGGCATCGTTCCGGTGACATGTACAGGGGGGTGCCGGCATGACTGCGTGTCTCGGTGGCGTCGACGAAGCGTGACAGACCGAAGTCGACGATGCGTACGTCGCTTTCGGCCTCGCGAATCAGTATGTTGCCGGGCTTGATGTCACGGTGTACGACGTCTTTGTCATGGGCAGCGGCGAGTCCCTGGGCAATTTGGCCGCTCCAGCGGCAGGTCCGAGCCAACGGCAGCGGTTTGGGACCCACGAAGTCGGTCAGCGGCTGCCCGTCGACGAACTCCATGACGAGGAAGGGGTCGACGCCGTCCATATGACAGTCGAAGATACTTGCGACATAGGGGCTGTCGACCTTGGCGGCGATCAGGCTCTCGCGTTCAAATCGGCCTCGAACGGTCGCCAGGCGTACGGGATCCGGTCGCGGTCCGACCAGTTTGTCCCACGCGAGAAACTTCAGGGCGACTTCACGGGCCAGAACGCTGTCACGCGCCAGCCATACGTGTCCGAATCCACCGCTGCCCAGGTGACGATCCATTTCGAAGCGGTTATTGGGTCCGACGGTCCGGCGACCGCCGGGGAACGCGTTCACTCCTGTGTTTCCGCAGGGCCGAAATCCTCTGGCGCGCCCCTTTCGAGCGCGCCCGCCTCGCCGCGCCACGCACCCTTTGCCCAGTCCTCGAGCCCCTGCTCAGCGTCGAGGTACTCCCGCCAGGCTGTGAAGAACTCGGTGCGCTGGGCCAGCGCTCGCTTAAGCGCGGCGGTGCCAGTGCGCACCTTGTCGCGACCCTCTCGGCTCAGCTCCTGCTTGCGTGCGGGCACCCGCCGCCACTCGACGATCGCCCAGACGGCGGTGACGATGCCCAGGAGAATTACGGTCACGCGTGGTGTACCCCTCGACACCAGAAACGCTGCGATCGCGCTCACCAGCGACATAGCGGCTGCGGTGATGAGCCGGCCCAGGTTGAGCCGCACCGAATCGACCTGCTTGCGCGTATTTTCCTCGATGAGGCCGCGCAACTCGTTGACGAGCGACTTCTCCGGCACAGACACGTTCGGGTCTGCGGGCAGCGGGCGTCGCCACTCACCCCACGTGACGTCGATCTCCGGAGGCAGCAGTGACCGCGAGTGTTCGACGTAGACACGGGAGGTGCTCAGCACCTGCGGCCACACCGCGCGCAGCGACAGCAGGCGTGCCTCCTCTCCAAGACGTACCGCTTCGGGAACGAACACGGCATTGACCAGCAAGGTACTCAGATCCACGGGAGTGGCGGCGGCCTGTTGCACGGCGTGCTCTTCACGCGCCGCCTTCTCGTCACCGCCGTACTCGACGACGAGCTCGAGATAGCGGATGCGCGATGCAAGTGCGGCCTCGTCGGCGTCATACCGGTCTATGAGGGCGTCGAGGGCGCTGGCCGCGTGCCCAGACCTGTCCTTGTCGTGATCACCGGGGAACGCACGGCGCAGATGGAGGAGCGTGGCCTCGGGAATCGTCGCCCATTCCCATCCGCGGCGCAGCTCATCCCAGCCCCCGGCACACACCCGGCTCAGCTCCTCAAAGCGCTTGTCAGGCAGTTTCTTTCCCAACTCACTCATGCGTTGTGCCACTTGTTTGGTGAGTGTGGACGCCCTGGCCAGACCGAGACGGTCCAGCCACCGCTCAATGGCCTGCCGAGTGTAGGCATGGGCTTGCTCGCCCAACTCGTTGCAGGCGACCGCATCGAGGACAACGTGGAAGTCCTCGTCGAGGGCGTAAGGGTCGAGCGACTGCAGATAGCGGTCGATCCATCGGGCGGCCTCGTCCAGCTCGCCAAGGCGCGTGCAGGTGAGGGTGAAGAAGAGGTTGGAGCGGGCCTGGTCGAGAGAGTAGGCCTGGGCGCGGGCCCGGCGCATCTGTGGCGCCTTGCCAAGGTGCCGTGCCGCGAGGGACACCATGGCCGGACCAAGCCAGAAGTCCGGCTCCATGAGCATGCGCTCTTGGGCGCATGCTGCTACCAGGTCCTTGTCCACCACGTCCCGTTCCAAGGCGTCCTTGGTCAGCGCGTGCACGAGGCCGTGTGCTAGAGCCCGAGTCTGGCGGCGCTGCTCGAAACGAGCGTGCCAGTCGATGGTGAGCCGCGTCAGCTCCGCCTCCGCCAGCGTTCGCGCCTGGTCCTTGGCGTACTGATCTGTGAACTCCTGAAATCGGCGCTCAAGTTGGAGTACACAGCCTTCGACTCGCCCAACCGCGTGTGCGACGTCGCTCAACTCTGCCGCTACAGTGCCGAGTTGGCTCCGTAGTGATACGAGCTCGTCGCGCGCCACGTCGATCCGGGCCCCCATGGCGTCGACACCGCGATGTACCTGCTGCAGGGAGGTCTCCAGGTCGTCAAAGCGTGCCTCCATATCCCCCTGTTCAGTCACATCGCCCCCGAACCGGTCAGCGCACCCGATGCCGCGCCCTCGCCCGGCACCATCTCCAACTCGCGTCTTCTCCTCATTATCCGTACGCCTCCACCCTCCGTACCTCGAAGCGCTAATCTGGACGTACTGGTTGACGTGGTGCCACGCTGCGACGGCATCCGCAGGGGGAGACGTAGATATAGTGGATCAACTGCACCGTCCCGTACTAGACTTGTTTTTCGGGCGGGACGACGCGGAGCACGACTTCGCCGATGGTCTACTGAGGCGGGGATTCCAACGCACTCTCGCCTACGAGGCGGCGCTCAACGGACGAAAATCGCTGATCATCGGCCGCAAGGGCTCGGGGAAGAGCGCCATCTGTGCACAGCTCGCCCACGGCGGGGTGTACTCCGGACCCACGGCCGAGATCGTGCCGGACAACGCGGCGGGCGACGAAATCCGCCGCTTCGACCTGCAGGGCCTCACCTCGGATACGGCCAAGTCCCTCATTTGGCGCTACTTGTTCGCACTCGAAGCTGCCCGTCATGTGGTCGACCACTCCGACACCAGGCACGGCCGGTCGCTGCGCCGGCCCGCGCCGGTGCGTGCCCTGCGTGACTTCCTCCGGGCCAACGGAGAGGAGGCGAACGCGCGTCTGACGGACCGGCTCCGGCGCGGCGCGAGCCGTCTGCAGTCGGCAACGTTGTCCGTGAAGATGTTCGGCGTAGAGGCCAGCATGCAGACCGGGGACGGGGTGACTGAGTCCGGATCCGAGGGCGCTCGCGCCATGCGGCAGCTCGACGCGCTGGAAGTCGGCGTTCGGAAGGCCTTCGACGCTTTGGACTGCTCCGCCGCCGGGCACCCGCCGTTGCTCGTGCTCGTGGACCAACTGGAGCTCGTGTGGCAGGCCGACCCGGACAGCCACGCACTGGTCACCGGGTTGTTAATGGCCGCAAAGCACATCGCGAGGTCTTACAGCAAGGGCGTGCGCTGTGTGCTGTTCATCCGCTCCGATATCTACGACACGCTCAACTTCGCGGACGGAGACAAGTTCCGCAGCGACGAGATTCACATCACCTGGACTCCGGGGGCCTTGAAGGACCTGGCGCTCGCTCGTGCGTCGCTCTCCCTCGGGCGAGATCTGACCCACTCGCAGTTGTGGGGTGACGTCTTCCCCGCCACGGTCGGCGGCGAGCCGACCGCGGACTATCTCATCCACCGTTCCCTGCCCCGCCCGCGCGACGCCATCCAGTTCCTCACCCGCTGCCGTGACGTTGCCTGGGAGCGGGGCCACGGTACAGTCCACGAGTCGGACATATTGGCCGCGACCAAGCGCTTCTCCCAGTGGAAGCTGGAGGACCTCGCTCGGGAGTACAACGTCGGATTCCCCTTCCTGCGCGAGGTGTTCGCGCTCTTCGAGCACGGCGACTACCGGGTCGACCGAGACACCTTCGCAGAACGGTTCGCCGTGATCCGCGCGAACCTCCACGAGACGTACCCTGCCTACACCGATCACCTGAACGCGCAGGCTGTGGTGGAGGCTCTCTTCGCCATCGGATTCCTCGGTGTACGGCGCGGTGAGGGCGTCGCATACGCGGGCTCGACAGCGCTGCCCGTCCAACCGTACGAGGACGAACTGCATGTTCACCCATGCTTCCGATCCGCGCTCCACTGCGAGGAGACCGCCTCAGCGCATCTCGCGGGCATCGGCCCAGCCCTGTCCCCCTCTACGTCCCGCCAGGCGCACACGAGCTTCCTGCGCAGTATCACCGTCACGGACGCGGGATTCACCGTCAACCGCGAGGTACGTCTCCTCGGCGAGGTAGAACTCGCCGCTCAGCGGCTGCTGCGCCATCTTCAACGATCAGGCCTACCTGCACGCGTACGGGAAGAGACGACGCGCGAACTGACGGAAGGCCTTGCGCAAGCCCGCCGACCCGCGCAGGACGACGAAAGCGTTGACACACGCGTGCGCACCACGATTACGCTTCTGGAGTCTCTCGCCGACCGCCTCTCCCGCAACGGCTACGGCCGCGAGCCGGTCACACTGCGCCTGGCCGACGAAGCGCGCTCACTGGAGCGCGTGCTGGGCGGTTCCGCAGGCGGCGGCGACTCCGACTCGTCGGGGTGACCGGTTGAACAAGTGGCGATCACCCGCGCCAAGCGCACCGCAGGGTCTCCCGTAGGAAGGCGCGTCGAAGGGGCGCCCCGCTCAAGTCCGGCGGCAAACGATCCGGCCCATCAACCGGGGGACGCTCAAGGATCCGGACCATCTCCCAAGCTCGTCCCCGACCGACGTCACCGCTCACCCGCGAGGTTCAGATCGCCCCTGCTCGTCTCGGCCCCGCGCTCGGCACTTCGGCGACGGCGCCAGGGGCGCGCGATCGGAACCGACACCGCCCGCCACCACGCCTCCGCCGGCACTTCCCCCGCCGGCTCGAACGGCTCGCCCGGACGCGGGAACGCCGCCGCCTGGCCGGTCTCCTCGGCCGCGTCCCTCGTCCACTCCCCCGGCTCCGCCCACGGGTGCGGCGCCAGGTTGAACGTGCCCCAGTGAATCGGGAGCAGCACGCCCGCCGCGGCCCCGCCCTGGAGGTCCAGGTGGGCGCGGACGCCCTCGGCGGGGGTCATGTGGATGTCGGGCCAGAACTCGCTGTACGCGCCTATCTGGATCATGGTGGCGTCGAACGGGCCGTGCTCGGCGCCGATCTCCCGGAAGCCGGGGAAGTAGCCGGTGTCGCCGCTGTGGTAGACGCGGTGTTCCGGTCCGGCGACCGCCCAGGACGCCCAGAGCGTGTGCTGCCGGTTGCGCAGGCCGCGCCCGCAGAAGTGGCGGGCCGGGGTGGCGGTCAGGCGTACGCCGCCGACCTCCGTCGACTCGTGCCAGTCCAGCTCGCGCAGGCGGGACGCCAGCACGCCCCAGTGCTCCAGGTGGGCGCCGACGCCGAGGGGGACCGCGAAGAGGGTGTCCGTGGCGGCGAGGGCGCGGATGGTCGGCAGGTCCAGGTGGTCGTAGTGGTCGTGGGAGATCACCACCACGTCCACCGGGCCGAGCGCGGCCAGGGGCAGCGGTACCGGGTGCAGCCGCCGGGGCCCGGCGAAGGGGAACGGCGAGCACCGCTCGCCCCACACCGGGTCGAAGAGGACGCGGACGCCGTCGATCTCCGCGAGCACGCTGGAGTGCCCGAGCCACGTCAGGCGCAGCCCGGACGCCGGGGGCCGGGCGAGGTCGGCGACGGTGGTGGGGTGCACGGGGATGGTGCCCGCCGGCGCGCGGCGCCGGCGCCCCTCCTTCTCGAAGTACGTCTTCGCGAACTCGACGGCCGAGCCGGAGGGTCTGTGCCGGGCGCCCACGGGGTTCTGGAACACCCCGTCCGCGAAGTGCGGCGAGCGGCGGATGCGCTCCAGGCGCTCCCCCGCCGGGTCCGCGCCGAAGGCGGCGGGCCACAGCGGGCGCGGCCGGGACCGCGACGGTCGCGTGGGCGTGGCGTCGGAGCCGGTCACGGCACCTCCAGGGCTCGGGCCTCCCATTATGGGCGGGGGGTGTGACAGCCGGGGGTGCGGGTCCGGCTCCCTACAGCGGCAGCAGGTCCGGGCGCTTGGCCGAGACGTGGTCGCCGGAGGATTCGCCGCGCAGGCGGCGGCCGATCCAGGGCACCAGGAACTCGCGGGCCCACTGGATGTCGTCGCGGCGCACTTCGAGGGTGCCGCGCGGCGGCAGGGGCGGCCACGGCTGGTCCGGGTCGGCGGGCACCTCCACGCCCAGGACCTGCCCGGCGCGCAGGGCGACACGGGTGTGGCCCTCGGCGGACAGGTGGAGCCGGTCCGCGTCCCAAGCCCGCCTGTCCTGGACGGTCTTGAGGGACCAGAGGTCCAGCACGGGGCAGCCGTAGCGGTCGGCGACGGCGCGCACATGGCCGTTGTACGTGGCGATCTTGCCGCGCAGATGGCGCAGTACCGGCACGCCGCGGGTGTCGAAGCCGGTCGTCACCAGCACGGTGCCGACCACCGAGGTCAGGTCGGCGACGGCCCGCTCGAAGCGCTCGGCCACGTCGTCGGGGTCGCTGCCCGGCCGGATGATGTCGTTGCCGCCCGCGCAGAAGGTCACCAGGTCCGGGGCGAGCTCCTTCGCCCGCGGGAGCTGCTCCTCGACGATCTGGTCGAGGAGCCGGCCGCGTACGGCGAGGTTCGCGTACCGGAAGTCGTCGGGCTCGGGCAGCCGGTCGGCGAGCAGCACCGCCAGGCGGTCGGCCCAGCCGACGAACGTCCCGTCGGGTCCGGGGTCTCCGACGCCCTCGGTGAAGCTGTCACCGATCGCCACGTACGACCCGAATACGTCACTGTCTCTGAAGGTCGAATCGTCTGCCACGGGAGCACATCCTGCCTCCTTCCATGTGACCTACGCGACCGTAAGGAGGGGTTGACGTAGCGTGAGATACGCCACCGGTCAAGATTCACCCAAGCCGGAATACGCCACCGCCCGGCACCGTGGGGCACGGTGCCGGGCAGGGCGGGATCGGCGGTGTGCCGACGGTGCGTCAGATCGAGACGCCGTGCTGGCGCAGGTACGCCAGCGGGTCGATGTCCGAGCCGTAGCTGGGGCTGGTGCGGATCTCGAAGTGCAGGTGCGGGCCGGTGGAGTTGCCGGTGGAGCCGGAGAGGCCGATCTGCTGGCCGCCGCTCACGCTCTGGCCGGAGGAGACGGAGAGCTGGGAGAGGTGGGCGTACTGCGAGTAGGTGCCGTCGGTGTGCTTGATGACGACCTCGTTGCCGTACGAACCGCTCCAGCCGGCCGAGACGACGGTGCCGGGACCGACGGCCTTGACGCTGGTGCCGGAGGAGGCCGCGAAGTCGACACCGGTGTGGTAGCCGGAGGACCACATGGAGCCGGAGGCGCGGTAGGGGGTGGTGATCGAGGAGTCGACCGGGGCAGTGAAGCCCGAGGCGCTGCTCTTCGGGGCGGACTGCGCCGGGGCGGCCTTGGCCGCCGGGGCCTGGGGCTTGGCCACCGGGGCCTGGGGCTTGGCGGCGGAGCGGGAGGCGCGGGCCTCGCCGCGGTCCTCGTCGGCCTTCGCCTTGGCCGGGGCGGCCTTGGCACCGAGGGTGAGCTCCATGCCCGGCAGGATCAGCGACGGGTCCTCGCCGATGACCTCGCGGTTGTCCTTGTACAGCTTCTGCCAGCCGCCCTTGACGTTCTTGTTGTGGGCGATCTTGGCGAGGTAGTCGCCGGCGACCACGGTGTACGTACGGGGCGCGGGCTTGGCGGCGGCCGGGGCGGTCTGCGCGGCGGCGACGACCTGCTGCGGAGCGGTCGCCGGCGCGGCGCTCTGCTCCGCGGCGTGCGCACCGGTGGCGCCGAGCAGCGGGAGGGCGATGGCCGCGCCACCGGTACCGGCGGCGACGAAACCACGCGTGAGCGTGCTGGACTTGGGACGGCGGTGCTTACCCTTGGCGGGCATGGCGAATTCCTCTCCGGCGCCTGCGAGGTGAGCTGTCGGGTTCGGGCTGGAGATGCCCGGCCGCGTGGTGACGCGACTTAACCCCGAGCCGGTCCCGGAATTCCGGGCTCGGCGGACTTACCTTGGGTCCCCCGCTCCTGCCACACGTGGGTGGGTGCTGAATTCCGGGCCGGCGGCAGGATTCGGCGGTCCGGCCGGATTGCGGTGACCGTAGGACAGCCGGGTCGGCGCGAACAAGCCGCCGCTTTCCCGCGTGCATTCCTTTGCGCCGTACCGCTACGGAATACCGGTCACCCTCCGTGGATTACGGATCATGAATTCCCGCCGGGTGCAGGGGAATTGTGGAAGAAGCCCGGCCACGGACGGTCACTTTTATGACGCTGCTCACGTGCCGGGGCCCATCTCCCTTTCTATCGGGGCACGTTATGCCGAACATCCCAATACGGACAGAAGCGTCATACCTCGACGAGCCGTCGCGGCGGCCGCGGCCACGGCCGCGCGGATGATTGCCCTGGGAACCCAATGTCGTATCGTCGGATCGCGACATCGTCGGCGGCCGGCGCCGACGTCAGACGCGGAGGAGTCCCCGTGACGCAGCAGGTGCCGCAGGCCCCGTCGAGCGAGCCCGATCTGTCCGGTGTGCGCAATTTCCGGGACGTGGGCGGGCTGCCGACGGTGGACGGGCTCCGCGTCCGGCACGGGCGGCTCTATCGCAGCGGGCACCTGGCGCACGCCACCGGTGAGGACGCCGTGTTCCTCGGCTCCCTCGGGCTGCACACGATCTTCGACTTCCGCAACGCCGCCGACCAGAAGCTCGAAGGCCCCGACATCGAGCTCCCCGGCGTCCGGAACGTGAACATCCCGCTCACCGACCCGGCCGACGGCGCCGAGTTCTGGCGGATGGTTCGCGACGGCGACCTCGACCAGCTGCGCTCCATCCTCGCGGACGGCCAGGCGGCGGCGCGGATGTCGGAGTCGTACCGCATGATCATCAAGGAGCGCACGGCGGAGCACAGCCGCGTGCTGCACGCCCTCGCCGAGGACAGCGTCCCGGCGCTGATGCACTGCGCGGCGGGCAAGGACCGGGCGGGGCTGTCGATCGCGGTGACGCTGCTCGCGGTCGGCGTGGAGCGGGAGGCCATCGAGGCGGACTACCTCAAGTCCAACGACCCGCACCGCCGCTACAAGGTGCACCGCAGCGACAGCTCCCCGGCCGGGATGTCGCCCGAGGTGATGGAGCTGCTCAGCCCGCTCTTCGACGCGCGCCTGGAGTACCTGGGGGCGGCCTTCGCGACGATCGAGGAGACCTGGGGCACGACCGAGCGGTACCTCTCCGAGGGCCTGAAGCTGGCGCCCGAGACGCGGGAGCGGCTGCGCGAGCGGCTCGTCGACGCGGGCTGAGCCCCGGGGCCGGGCGGGCCGCCGTCAGCCGGTGCCCAGCGCGAAGAGCAGGTACAGGAACGCCGCGAAGAGGTGGCCCGCCACCAGGTAGGCGAAGAGCCGGATGACGAGCCCGCGCGGGAACTTCACTTCGTAGGACATGGGGTTCTCCCTCTCCGGGGGTTCGTCAGCGGTGGGCGCCGGTGCCGCCGAGGCACAGGTCGGCCGCGGCGCTCCGCAGCAGCGTGTGGACGAAGAGCAGCTCGGCGCCGCGGCGGCCGGCCGCGGCGATGCGGTGCGGGGTCAGCGAGTCGAAATGCGCGCTGTCGCCCGGGTCGAGGACGTGGGCCACGTCCCCGAGCACCAGCCGCACGCGGCCCGTGAGGACGTACAGCCACTCCTCCCCCGGGTGGACGCGTACGAGATCGCCCTGCCCGGCGGCGTACGGCACCTCCACGCGCAGGGCCTGCAGGGCGCGGCCCGCGCCGCCGGCCTGGTGGTACGTCCAGCCGTCCGCCTCCACGGGCTCGGCGCGCCCGGCGCGGACGATCGGGTCGCGCTCGGGCGGCACCTCGCCGAGCAGCTCGGACACCGTCGTACCGTAGACACGGGCGAGGCCGAGGAGCATGGGCAGCGAGGGCTGGCGCCGACCGGTCTCCAGGCGGGAGAGGTGCGCGGGTGACAGCTCCGCGCGCCGGGCCGCGGACTCCAGGGTGAGGCCGCGGCGGCGGCGCAGCTCGCGCAGCCGGGGCGCGACGTCCTGCAGCGGCTCGCTCCGGTCTTCCGGTTCCGGGGACGGAGCCCCGGCAGGGGTGGTCATGCCCCCATTGCGCCAGGAAGGGACCCGAGAGGCAATTTTCTTGCCTCTGAGGCAAAAAGATCAGCGGTTGGCGACCGCCTGCTTCATCAGCGTCTTGCCGAAGTCCCACATCAGGCCGCCGCCCGCGTGGGCCTCGTCCATGACGGCGGTGAAGGCGGCCACGAACCGGTCCACCTCCCGCTCCCCGATGATCAGCGGCGGGATCAGCTTGATCACCTCCAGGCGGTCCCCGGAGACCTGCGTGAGGATCCGGTGGCGCTGGAGCAGCGGGACGACGACCATCTGGGCGAACAGCCCCTTGCGGGCCGCCTGCAGCATGGTCCAGCGGCTGCGCAGACCCAGTGAGGACGGGCGGCCGAACTCCAGGCCGATCATCAGGCCCCGGCCGCGTACGTCGTGCAGCAGCTCGTAGCGGTCCACCAGCGCCGAGAGCCGGGTCTTCAGCTGTTCACCGGTGAGCCGAGCGTTGGCCACGATCTCCTCGTCCTCCAGGACGGACAGGACTGCGAGGCCGGCCGCCATGGCCTGGGCGTTCGAGCCGAAGCTGGCCGAGTGGACGACCACCCGGTCCATCGACGAGAACACCTTCTTGAAGATCCAGTCCTTGCCGAGGGTGGCGCCGACCGGCACGTAGCCGCCGGACAGCGACTTGGCGACGCACAGCAGGTCCGGCTCGACGCCGTCCTCGTGCTGGTACGCGTAGAAGTCGCCGGTCCGGCCGAGCCCGGTCTGCACCTCGTCGGCGATGAGCAGCGCCTTGTGGCGGTGGAGCAGCTCCTGGGCGGCGCGCAGGAAGCCGGGCGGCGCCTCGTGCACGCCCTTGCCCTGGATGGGCTCGACGATCAGGGCGGCCACGTCGCCCCGCTTCAGCTCGCGCTCCAGCGCGTCCAGATCGCCGAGCGCGATCGCGGTGTCGGGCAGCAGGGGCGCGAAGCCGTCCCGGAAGCACTCCTCGCCGTTGACGGAGAGGGAGCCGGTGGTCAGGCCGTGGAAGGCGTGCGCGCAGTAGACGACGCGCGGCCGGCCGGTCGCGTACCGGGCGAATTTGAGCGCGGTCTCCACCGCCTCCGTGCCGCTGTTGGAGAAGAACGCGCGGTCCAGGTGCGGCGAGTACGACAGCAGCCTCTCGGCGAGCAGGCCGGGCAGCGGGGCGCAGTCGAAGCGGGTGAGGTCGGGCAGCTCGGCGTCGAGGACGTCGTGGAGGGCCTTGCGGACGACGGGGTGGTGGCGGCCGACGCCCATCACGCCGAAGCCGGCGAGCATGTCGAGGTAGTCGTTGCCGTCGGCGTCCCAGAAGTAGGCGCCTTCGGCCCGCTCGTAGACCTTGTCGAAGCCGAGGGTGTGGAGCATGCGCGGCAGCTGGTGGTTGAGGTGCCGGGCGTGCAGGTCGTAGCGCTCGGCGCCGCGGTCGGCGAGCAGCGCCGCCAGATCGAACTTCTTGCTCATGCTTCGCTCTCCTTGCGTGCCGGCGCGGTGCTGCTGCCCAGCGCGGCGCTGATCCGTCCGGCGATCTCGACGGGGGTGAGTCCGACATCGGCCAGCACCTCGCCGCGCTTGGCGTGCGGCAGGAACTGCTCCGGGATGCCGAAGGTGCGCAGTGGTACGTCGATCCCGGCGTCGCGCAGCGCCTGCCCGACCGCGCTCCCGACGCCCCCGGCGCGGCTGCCGTCCTCGACGACGGCGACGAGGCGGTGCGCCTCGGCCAGCGGCGCGAGCTGGTCGTCGACCGGCTTGACCCAGCGCGGGTCGACGACGGTGGCGGGCAGCCCGCGTTCGGCCAGCAGCCCGGCGACCTGGAGGCAGACGGGGGCCATGACGCCGACGGCCACCAGCAGCACGTCGGCTTCGCCGTGGTCGGGCCGGTACAGGACGTCCATACCGCCGACGCGCCCGACGGCCGGGACCGGCGGACCCGCCGCCTCCTTCGGGAAGCGGACCACGGTCGGCGCGTCCGGCACGTCGACCGCCTCGCGCAGCTGCGCCCGCAGCTGGGCGGCGTCGCGCGGGGCGGCGATCCGGAGGCCTGGCACGACCTGGAGGACCGACAGGTCCCACACGCCGTTGTGCGAGGCGCCGTCGGTGCCGGTGACGCCCGCCCGGTCCAGGACGAAGGTGACGCCCAGCCGGTGCAGGGCGACGTCCATCAGCACCTGGTCGAAGGCGCGGTTGAGGAAGGTGGCGTACACGGCGACCACCGGGTGGAGTCCGGCCGTGGCGAGCCCGGCGGCGCAGACGGCGGCGTGCTGCTCGGCGATGCCCACGTCCCAGACCCGGTCGGGGAAGCGCGCGGCGAACGCCGCGAGCCCCACCGGCTGGAGCATCGCCGCGGTGATCGCCACGACGTCGGGCCGCTCGGCCCCGATGGCCGCCATCTCGTCGCCGAAGACCGACGTCCAGGAGGGTCCGCCGGCCGGGGCGAGCGGCGCGGCGGTCAGCGGGTCCATCGCGCCCACCGCGTGGAAGCGGTCGGCCTCGTCCTCCAGGGCGAGCGGGTAGCCGCGCCCCTTCTCGGTCAGGCAGTGCACCAGCACGGGGCCGTGGAAGCGCTTGGCGCGGCGCAGCGCCGCTTCGACGGCCTCGACGTCATGGCCGTCGATCGGGCCGACGTACTTCAGGCCCAGGTCCTCGAAGAGTCCCTGCGGGGCGATGACGTCCTTGAAGCCCTTCTTGGCGCCGTGCAGCGACCCGTACAGCGGCTGCCCGATGACGGGCGTGCCGCGCAGGACGTCCTTGCCCCAGGCGAGGAAGCGTTCGTAGCCGTCGGTGGTGCGCAGGGTGGCGAGGTGGCTGGAGAGGCCGCCGATGGTCGGGGCGTAGGAGCGCTCGTTGTCGTTGACGACGATGACGAGGGGGCGGTCCTTGGCGGCGGCGATGTTGTTGAGCGCTTCCCAGGCCATGCCGCCGGTGAGCGCGCCGTCGCCGATGACGGCGACGACGTGGTCGGTCCTCCCCCTCAGCTCGTTGGCCTTGGCGAGGCCGTCGGCCCAGCCGAGGACGGTGGAGGCGTGGCTGTTCTCGATGACGTCGTGCTCGGACTCCGCGCGGGACGGGTAGCCGGACAGGCCGCCCTTGCCGCGCAGCTTGGAGAAGTCCTGGCGGCCGGTGAGCAGCTTGTGGACGTAGGACTGGTGGCCGGTGTCCCACAGGACGCGGTCCGCGGGCGAGTCGAAGACCCGGTGCAGGGCGATGGTGAGCTCCACGACGCCCAGGTTGGGCCCCAGGTGCCCGCCGGTCCTGGCCACCGCCTGGATGAGGAACTTCCTGATCTCGTCGGCGAGTTCGCCGAGCCGTGTACGGTCCAGCGCCTTGAGGTCTTGCGGCCCCCGGATGTTCTCCAGCAACGTCACGCTTCGGACCCCCTCTCTGGTCGGTTCAGCCGGCGGTGTCGGCGGGCACTCCCGGGGGGCTCACCCCCGGCCGCCGGAGACCGTCTCGCGGGTCGCGCGCAGCGACTCCTTCAGCGAGCTCATGGTGGCGAGGACGGCGGTCGGCTCGTAGCCGCAGTGCGCCATGCAGTTGGCGCAGCGCGGGTCCTTGCCGCGGCCGTACTTGTCCCAGTCGGTCTCCTCGATGAGCTGGCGGTACGTCGGGACGTAGCCGTCGGCCATCAGGTAGCAGGGCCGCTGCCAGCCGAAGAGCGAGTAGTTCGGGATGGCCCAGGCGGTGCAGGGGAAGTCGGCCTTGCCTTCCAGGAAGTCCAGGAAGAGCGGCGAGTGGTTCAGCCGCCAGCGCCGCCGGTTGCCGCCGGCGAACGCCTTCCGGAACAGCTCGCGGGTCTGCTCGACGCCGAGGAAGTGCTCCTGGTCGGGCGCCTTCTCGTAGGCGTACGCGGGCGAGATCATCATCTCGTCGACGCCGAGGTCGTCGTTGAGGAAGTTCAGCACCTCGATGACGGTCTGCGGGGTGTCGGTGTTGAAGAAGGTGGAATTGGTGGTGACCCGGAATCCGCGCCGTTTGGCTTCCTTGATGGCCGCCACCGCCTCGTCGAACACGCCCTCCTTGGCGACGGACTCGTCGTGGCGTTCGCGCAGTCCGTCGATGTGCACGGCGAAGGCGAAATACGGCGACGGCCGGAAGTCCTCGATCTTCTTGCGCAGCAGCAGGGCATTCGTGCAGAGGAACACGTATTTCCGGTGGGCCACCAATTGCCGCACGATTTCGTGGATCTGCGGGTGCATCAGCGGCTCGCCGCCCGCGATGGAGACCATCGGCGCACCGGACTCCAGGACGGCCCCGACCGCCTGGGCGACCGGCATGCGCTGCTTCAGGACCCCGGCCGGGTGCTGGATCTTCCCGCAGCCCTCGCACTTCAGGTTGCACGCGTAGAGCGGTTCGAGCTCGACGATGAGGGGGAACTTGTCGCGCTTGCGGAGCTTCTGCTGGAAAAGATAGGTCCCGACCCGGATGGTTTGGCGGAGCGGCATGGCCATCTGGCTCACCTCCTGGGGAGCAGCAAAGAACGGTGCCATTCAAGAAAAGCAGGCGATACGGCACGAAGAACGCGGAATGCTGATATTCCCCCGCGCACTGTGCCGATCCGGACCAGTTCGTGTTCGGGGGCGTCCACGACCACCCGGACGGCCGCAACCGGGCGGGGCCGGACGCCGACGCTGAGGGCGCTGCGCAGGGTGGCGGCCGACTCCATGTCGACCGCGATCGCCCCCGTCGCCCACAGCTGCGCCCGCTCCTGCCCCCGGACGACGTGGTCGGATCCGATCAGCGGGCCGGTGTGCACGGTGCGGCCGGGAACGGCCCGCCTCAGCGCCTCGGCCAGCAGCTTCGTGCCCGTGCAGAGAGTGGAGCCGCCGGGGCCACGGGTCTCCTCGGCGACCACCAGGTCGCCCGGGCGCATGCCCGGCTCCAGCCCGGCGCAGAATCCGGACGCGACGACCGCGGCGCCGTCCAGCGCCCCGTCCCGCAGCGCCCGGGTGACAGCCAGCTGGGCGTTCAGCGGGCCCATGCCCGTACGCACCACGGTCACCTGACCGGCCGGCGGGCTGCCACCGTGGCGACGGCGGCGGCTCAGCGCGAGCCGCTCGATGCCGAGCGCGCAGGCGATCACCATCGGCGCCGCCGCCGGCGCCCCGGAAGCGTGAGCGAAACCGGAATGCTCCGGTTCTGCCGCCATCAGGCCCCCTTGTCGAGCGCGCCGGAGCGGCCGAAGGAGGGCTCGCCGTGCACGTACCGGCCGAGCGCGGTGAGCGGGAAGACCTGCCGGTACAGGTGGTAGTTGATGGAGAAGTCCCACGGGAAGCCGGTGCCGGTGAAGTACGGCTCGTCCCAGGAGCCGTCCTCGCGCTGGGTGGCGGTCAGCCAGCGGACGCCGCGCTCCACCGCCTGCGAGTCGCGCTCCCCCGCCGCGAGGAGCGCCATCAGCGCCCAGGCGGTCTGGGAGGCGGTGGAGGCGCCGTGACCGATCCACTTCTCCTCCCGGTAGGAGCGCAGGTCCTCGCCCCAGCCGCCGTCGTCGTTCTGGACGGACTCCAGCCAGGCGACGGCGCGGCGGATCGCCGGGTGCGAGCCGGGCAGGCCGGCCGCGGTGAGCGCGGGCACCACGGACCCGGTGCCGTACACGTAGTTGACGCCCCAGCGTCCGAACCAGGCGCCGTTCGCCTCCTGTTCGGCGAGCAGCCACTCGATGCCCCGGCGCGTACGGGGGTGGTGGGCCTTGCCCTCGTGCGCGAGCATCTCCACCACGTGCGCGGTGACGTCGGCGGACGGCGGGTCGATGACCTCGCCGAAGTCGCAGAACGGCAGCCGGTTCGGGAAGGGGCTGGTGTTGTCGGCGTCGAAGGCGGCCCAGCCGCCGTCGCGCGACTGCATGCCGACGGTCCAGTTGGCACCGCGCCGGACCGCCGCCTCGATCTGCTCCGGGTGGGGGTGCTTGACCCGGCGCAGCGCGAGGATCACCTCGGCGGTGTCGTCGATGTCGGGGTAGGTGTCGTTGTGGAACTCGAACGCCCAGCCGCCGGGGGCGAGTCCGGGGCGCTGGACGGCCCAGTCGCCGGGGCGGACGATCTCCTCGCCGAGCATCCAGTCGGCGGCCTTGACCAGCGCCGGGTGGTCGGGGCGCAGGCCCGCGTCGACGAGCGCGATGGTGGCGAGGCAGGTGTCCCAGACGGGCGACTGGCAGGCCTCGATCATGCGGGCGCCGTCCTCGCGCCAGACGGCGAACCGGTCGAGGGACTCCAGGCCCGCTCGCATCACCGGGTGCTCCAGGTCGTAGCCGAGCAGGTGGAGCGCGATCAGGGAGTAGACGGCGGGTGGTTGGATGCCGCCCCAGCAGCCGTCGTTCTCCTGCCGTTCGATGATCCAGCGGGCGGCGGTGTTCATCGCGGCCTTGCGCAGCCGGCGGGGGGCGACCCGGTGGTAGGCGTGCAGGGCCCTGTCGAGCCGCTGGAAGGCTCCTTCCCAGGTACCGACCGGGGCGAGGGGCTTGGCCGGATGGGGCACCCGGGGGTCGGTGTGCAGCTCGTCGAGCGCGAACGGCGCGGGGCGGACGGGCCGCTTCGCCGACACGATGGTGAGCGGCACGATGGTCTGCCGGGCCCAGCAGCCGAAGTCGTAGATGTTGAGGGGGAACCACCGGGGCAGGAAGATCAGCTCGGGCGGCAGCTCGGGCAGGTCCTCCCACTTCCACCAGCCGAACAGGGCCAGCCACATGCGGGTGAAGACGCGGGCGGCGGCGATACCGCCGCGCTCCCGGATCCAGGCCGCGGCGCGGGCCATGTGCGGGGCGTCGGGCGGGTCGCCCGCGAGCCGCAGGGCGACGTACGCCTCGACGGTGGCGGAGAGTTCGCCGGGTCCGCCGTAGAAGGTGGCCCAGGTGCCGTCCTCGCGCTGTTCGCCGCGGATGTGCAGGGCGGCGGCGCGGGTGATCGTGTCGTCCTGGATCCCGAGGAACTGCCGAAGCATGAGGTCCTCGGCGTCCATGGTGACGTTGGTCTCCAGGTCGCCCTTCCACCAGCCCTCGGCGTCCTGCCGTTCGAGGAGGTGGGCGATGGACCGTTCGGCGGCCCGGGCGGCGGCTTCGTGGACGTCGCCCGCCGCCGGGGGCGCCGGGCTCGTGGGCGGCGTGGGCGTCGTAGTCGTCGTAGGAGTGGTGGTCGTGGTGGCCGAGGCGGCGCGGGGGTCGAGGGCCCCGGTGCTTCCGTCGGTCGTCGCTGTCATGGCTTCCCCTTCGTGCAGTGGATGTGCTGCGGCTACGGGTGGGCCGTCGGCCGGTGCACGCGGGGGCACCGGCCGGCGACTAGCGATTCATATGGTGCGGATGGTGGTGGGGACGGAGGTGCGGACGGGGGTGGTGATGTCGGTCCCGATGGCGGTCATCGCTTTCGTACGACGACGAAGTCCGCGAGCGCGATGAGCTGGGCGCGGACCCGTTCCGGCATGTCGACCCGGTACAGGGCCTCGATGGCGACGGCGTGCTGGCGGCGGGCCTCCTGGGAGGTCCACTCGCGGCCGCCCGCCTCCTCGATGAGGGCCGCCCGCATGGCGAACTCCTCCTCGGAGAAGCTCTCGAGGTCGGCGCTCTTGGCGTCGGCCGTCAGCAGCTCGCCCAGGCGCTCGGAGGCCGGACCGCCCGCGGCGAGGGCGGCGACGACCGGCAGGGACTTCTTGCGCTGGCGCAGATCGCTCCAGGTCTGCTTCCCGGTGGCCTCCGGGTCGCCCCAGATGCCGAGCAGGTCGTCGATGGCCTGGAAGGCGAGGCCGAGGTGGTAGCCGTACGCCTCCAGCGTGTCGGCGGTGCGGTCGTCGGCGCCGCCGAGGACGGCCCCGATGGAGCAGGCGCAGGCGAGCAGGGCGCCGGTCTTGTTGCCCTCCATCTCCAGGCACTCCTCGACGGTGACCCGCTCGCGGTGCTCGTAGGAGATGTCCTGGGCCTGGCCGTCGATGAGCTTGCGGGTGGCGGTGGTCAGCCGCCGCGTGGCGCGGCCGGCCTCGACGGTGCCGAGCTCCAGCAGCAGCTCGTTGGCGAGGGCGAAGAGCGCGTCGCCGACGAGGATGGCCTGGGCGGGGCCGTGGACCTTCCACACGGTGTCGCGGTGGCGGCGCTGCTCGTCGCCGTCCATCAGGTCGTCGTGCAGGAGCGAGAAGTTGTGCACGAGCTCGACGGCGACGGCGCCGGGTACGCCGGTCTCCGGTGTCGCGCCGGCCGCCTCCGCGGACAGCAGGGCGAGCGCGGGGCGTACGGCCTTGCCGCTGTCGCCGTCGGCGGGCAGGCCGTGGGCGTCGATCCAGCCGAAGTGGTACGCGGCGACGGTGTCCATGGGCGGCGCGAGCCGCTTCACGGCCTCGCGCAGAACCGGGGTGGACATGGTCCGCCCGCGCTCCAGCAGGGCGGTGACGTCCACGGTGTCGACGGCCGGATTCACCGGGGGCACAGTCGGCACGGTCTCTCCTCTTGTTCCAGTACTCAGGCTCATGCCGCCTCCTCGAGCGGATGTACATGGGGGCGGCCGAGTGCCGAGAGGGCGGCGCCCGCGGCGCTGAGGCCGCTGCGTACCGCTCCCTCCATGGTGGCGGGCCAGCCGGTGGCGGTCCACGCGCCCGCCAGGTACAGGCCGGGTGCGCGGGTGTGGACGGTGGGGCGCAGCCGTCCGACGCCGGGCGTGGGGGCGAACGTCGCCGTCCGCTCCCGGGTGACGAAGAAGTCGCGCACCTTCGCGCCGCGCGCGGCCGGCAGCAGCCGTTCCAGCTCCGGCAGGTAGCGCTCGCGCAGGACGGCGACGGGCTCGTCGATCTCGTCGCCCGCGGCGGACTGGGACAGCGCCAGGTACTGGCCGTCGGTGTATCCGGAGGCGTCGGTGCGGTCGAAGACCCACTGGACCGGGGAGCCGAGCGCGGTGAAGAAGGGTTGGCGCAGCACCTTGCGGTCGTACAGGACGTGGACGTTCAGGATCGGTGCGGTGCCGATGTCGAGGAGGGCGCCGGGGTCGTCGAGCGCGCCGTTCGGAAGCAGGCCGTGGGCCTCGTACTGCGGTACGGCGAGGACGACGGCGTCCGCCTCCAGGGTCTCGCCGGGCAGCCGGACGTGCCAGCGGCCGCCCGCGGCGCGGGAGACGGCGGTGGCCTTGGCCCGCAGCTCGGTGCGGACGCCGGCGGCGTCGAGGGCCTTGCGGGCGAGGGTGTCGTGCAGGTCGCCGAGCGGGACGCGGGCCCAGCCGATGTCGGCGGCGCCGGGGTCGGTCAGGAGGGCGGTCTTGAAGACCATCGCAGCCAGGCCCATGGACGCGTGCGGCGCGGTGGCGTTGAGGGTGGCGACGCCGATCAGGTCCCACAGGGCCTCGACGGCGCGGGGCGACTGGCCGTGGCGGGTGAGCCAGGTGGCGAAGTCGACGCCGTCGAGGGCGGGATCGGCCGGGTCGAGCTTCTTCAGGGCGAGGGCGGCGCGCCCGACGCTCGCGCGCTCGGTGAGCGAGAGGTGCGGGTAGGTCGCCAGGCTCGCGGCGAGGTGGAGCGGTACGGGCAGGGCGGTGCGGCGCAGCCGGCCGAGGCGGGGTCCGCGCGGGTGGGCCACGTCGAGGACGGGCACGTCGAGCCGCGGCTGCAGCGGGGCGAGGTGGGCGCCGCCGACGCGGTCGAGGAACCAGCGGTAGGCGGTGCAGCAGCGGAGGTAGACGTGCTGGCCGTTGTCGACGGTGAGGTCGCCGCGCTTGAAGGAGAAGGCGAGGCCGCCGAGGCGGGGCCGCCCTTCGAGGAGCGTGACGCGGGTGCCCGCCTCGGCGAGGCGCAGCGCGGCGGTGATCCCGGCGAGCCCGCCGCCGACGACCACGGCGTGCCGCTCCCGTGCCGGGTCGGCGCCGTCGGGCACGGCGCGCGGTGCCGACGGCCCGGCGGCCGGGGAGCGCCGGCGCGCCGGGGCGCCTGTCGTACGCGCCTCGTGCGCCGCCGACGGGTCGGCGGCCGCGGGGCGCGGTGCCGGTTCGTCGCCGCTCATGCGCCCTCCTCGGATGCGGTCATCAGGCGTGCCTCCTGACGGTCTGCCGGGAGATGGTCCGGGCATCCAGGCCGGACAGGCCGCGCACGGCGACGTACGCCTTCTCCCGGCCGGGCAGGGAGACGCGGCCGCGCAGCACGGCGAGCGGGTCGCGCTCGATGCGGTCGAGGAGGCGCCGGTAGATGCCGGCCATCGCGGCGACGCAGGCGCCGCTGCGCCGGTCGAGCATGGGCAGCAGCCGGTAGCCCTCGGCGAACAGCGCGCGGGCGCGGCGGACCTCGTAGTGGACGAGCCCGGTGAAGTCGGCGCCGGGCCTCGGGGTGGCGGCGCGGAAGCCGTCCGTGCAGCCGAACCTGGCGAGGTCGTCGGCGGGGAGGTAGGTGCGGCCGTTGGCCGCGTCCTCGCGGACGTCCCGGAGGATGTTGGTCAGCTGGAGCGCGAGGCCGAGCGTGTCGGCGTACTCGGCGGCGCGTTCGGTGGAGCGGGCGCCGGGGGTGGTGCCGAAGATGGAGAGCGAGAGCCGCCCGACGGCGCCCGCGACGCACCGGCAGTACACCTTGAGGCCGTCCCAGGTCTCGTACGTCTCACCGCGTACGTCCATCAGGACGCCGTCGATGAGCTCGTCGAGCGCGCCGAGGGGCAGCGGGAAGCGGCGCGCGGCGTCGCTGAGGGCGACGGCGACCGGGTCGGTGTCGTCCTCGTCGACGGCGTCCTTGCGGATCCGGTCGAGCAGGCAGCGGGTGGCGTCGAGCCGGTCCTCCTTGGCGACCGGGTCGAGCCGGCCGTCGCCGATGTCGTCGACCCGCCGCGAGAACGCGTACAGCGCCGACATGGCCTGGCGCTTCTCGGTCGGCAGCAGACGGATGCCGTACGCGAAGTTGCGGGCCTGCCGGCCGGTGACGGCCTCGCAGTAGCTGTACGCGGCCTGCACGGGCGCGGACATGGGCGTCTGTCCTTCCATGATCCCGCTCACCCCTCTCTGCGCGCGCTTCGCAGGACGGCTCCCGTTCGGCGCAGCAGTCGCGGCTTGGTGGCCCTGGGCGGCCCGGGCAGTACGTCGTGGCCGGCGGCCGCGATCGCGTCGAGCTGGGCGTGTCCGCCGCCGACGAAGCCGGCGAGCAGCAGGCGCAGCCTGCCGTGGACGCTGCCGACGAGGGGGGCGCCCTCGTCGAGGAGGCGGCGGGCGCGCTCCGCCTCGTAGGCGATGAGCGCGCGGACGGAGGCGCCGGCGGTGGGGCGGGCGAGGTCGTCCTCGGTGACGTGGAACCGCTTCATGTCCTCGGCGGGGAGGTAGATCCTGTCGCGGGCGAGGTCCTCGGCGACGTCCTGGAGGTGCTCGACGATCTGGAGCGCGGTGGAGACGGCGTCGGAGTGGCGGACGCGCTCGGGGGTGGTGGTGCCGGTGACGCCGAGGACGAGGCGGCCGACGGGGTTGGCGGAGAGCTCGCAGTACGCGACGAGGTCGTCGTACGTCTGGTAGCGGCGTACCAGCTGGTCCTGGCGGTTGGCCGCGATCAGGCCCAGGAACGGCTCGGGGGGCAGGGCGTGGCGCCGCACGGTGGGCTGGAGGGCGCGCAGCAGCGGGTGGGCGGGGACGGAGTCGAAGACGCGGTACAGGTCCGCCTCGAAGGCGTCGAGGAGGGCGAGCCGGTCCGTCTCGCCCTCGGCGCCCAGGTGGCGGGCGTCGGCGCCGCCGGGGGCGAGGTCGCCGTCGCCGATGTCGTCGACGAGCCGGGCGTAGCCGTAGATCGCCATCAGGTCGTCCCGCCAGGCGGCGGGCAGGAAGAAGGGGGCCACGGGGAAGTTCTCGTGCGCGGCCTTGTCGAGTGTGGTGCGCGAGGAGGCGTCGGGGCGCACCTGCCGGGTGGCTGTCACCGCGGACTGCCCGGCGCGGGGACGGCGGCACTCTCGCGGAGCTGGAGATCTTCCGTCAATGCCGTCACGTCTCCCGTTCTACACTGCCGACCCAAAACATCCCATTTCGGACACGCCGCCGGACCTCCGGAGTGGCGGGACCCGGGCGGTATCGCCCCACTTGCCGTGAATCGGCACCGGCACAGCTTACGTTGTACAACGGCCGGGCCCCCGTCGGGGCGTTCCACACGGGGGAACACACGCACGAACGGCGCGGCGCGGGCCGCCCGCCGGAAGGGCCCCCGCCGGCTGCTGCGGCAGGGGCCCTTCCGGCGGGATCACGGCTTGCTCGTCTCCTTCTCGTACGCCTGGAGGACCTCTTCGGTCGGGCCGTCCATCAGGAGCTCGCCCTTCTCCAGCCACAGGACGCGGTCGCAGGTGTCCCTGATCGACTTGTTGCTGTGGCTGACGAGGAAGACGGTGCCGGCCTCCTTGCGCAGCTCGCGGATGCGCTGCTCGGAGCGGATCTGGAACTTCCGGTCACCGGTGGCGAGGGCCTCGTCGATCATCAGTACGTCGTGATCCTTGGCCGCCGCGATGGCGAACCGGAGGCGGGCGCCCATGCCGGAGGAGTACGTCCGCATGGGGAGGGTGATGAAGTCACCCTTCTCGTTGATGCCCGAGAAATCCACGATGTCCTGGTAGCGCGAACGGATCTCCTCGGGCGACATGCCCATGGCCAGGCCGCCGAGGATGACGTTGCGCTCGCCGGTCAGGTCGCCCATCAGCGCCGCGTTCACGCCGAGCAGCGAGGGCTGGCCGTCGGTGTAGACCTTGCCGCTCTCACAGGGCAGCAGGCCGGCGATGGCCCGCAGCAGGGTGGACTTGCCGGAGCCGTTGGTGCCGATGAGGCCGATGGCCTCGCCCCGGTACGCCGTGAAGGAGACGCCGCGCACGGCGTGCACCTTGCGCACGCCGCGCGACTCGCCCTTGTCGCGCCGGATTATGCGGTTCAGCGCGGCGGTGGCGCTGCCCTTGCCCGACGAACCGCCGTTGACGCGGTACACGATGTGCACCTCGTCGGCGATGACCGTGGGGACGCGGGCACCGGCCGCGGCGCCGCCCCGGGTGTCCTCAGCCTTGGTGTTCTCAGCCACGGCCGTACCGGTCCTCTGCCTTCCAGAAGTACACGAAGCCGCCGACGCCGACGAGGACCGCCCACAGCAGGGCCGCGAGCCAGACGTGCGACGGGAGGTTCTCGGCGCCGTAACCGTCGATCAGCGCGAAGCGGATCAGGTCCATGTAGATCGCCGCCGGGTTGTACATCAGGACGTTGGCGATCCACTCCGGCTTGTCCGCGAGCATCACCCGGATCGAGAACATCACGCCGGACGCGTACATCCACGTCCGCAGGATGAAGGGCATCAGCTGGGCGAGGTCCGGCGTCTTGCTGCCGAGACGGGCCAGGACCAGCGCGAGACCGGTGTTGAACACGAACTGCAGGGCCAGCGCGGGCAGGATCAGCAGCCAGCTCAGCGAGGGGTAGCTGCCCATCGCCGCCACGATGACGAACAGCACGATCATCGAGTACAGCAGCTGCTGGAGCTGCTGCAGGGCGAACGAGATGGGCAGGGAGGCACGGGGGAAGTGCAGTGCCCGCACCAGTCCCAGGTTGCCGGAGATCGCGCGTACGCCCGCGATCACGCAGCTCTGGGTGAAGGTGAAGACGAACACACCCGTCACCAGGAACGGGATGTACACCTCCTTCGACATGCCCTTCGCGGCGTTCAGGATCAGGCCGAAGATCAGGAAGTAGATCAGCGCGTTCAGCAGCGGCGTGACCACCTGCCACAGCTGCCCGAGCTTGGCCTGGCTGTACTGGGCCGTGAGCTTCGCGCGGGAGAAGGTCAGGATGAAGTGGCGCCGGCCCCACAGCTGCCGGACGTACTGGGGCAGGCTGGGCCGGGCACCGCTCACCGAGAGGCCGTACTTGGCGGCCAGTTCCGCCGGGGACAGACCGTCGTCCGGAGATGGCGGGGCGGAGGCCGCGGTCACGGCGATCGCTCCGTCATGGGTTGTCTCACTCACCAGTTGAAACTTTCGTGTTCAAGATGCGCGGCGGGGGTGGGCGCGGGGCGGCCGGCGGGCCGCCCGGTGCGCCCGGGGTTTGTCGGTACGAGCTTGTCAGATGACGGGGGGCCGGCCCAGTCTGGTCAGCCGCCATACCGTACGCCACTTCATGGGCCGCCGGGGTCCGCAGGGGCTGGTCCAGCCTTCCTTGAACCCGCCGAACCAGGCCTTCAGCGCCGGGACGGAGGGGCGCCGCGCCAGCGTGAGCAGCAGCCAGACGCCGAGGTAGAGCGGCACCAGGGGCGCGGGGAGGTTCCGGCGGGCCAGCCAGACCCGGTTGCGGGCGACCATCCGGTGGTAGACCGCGTGCCGGGAGGGCGCGGTCGCCGGGTGGAGCAGCACCATGTCCGAGCGGTAGTCGATCATCCAGCCGGCGTCGAGCGCCCGCCAGGCGAGGTCCGTCTCCTCGTGCGCGTAGAAGAACTCGCCGGGCAGCTGTCCCGCGTCGGCGAAGACCTTCGTACGGACGGCGTTGGCGCCGCCGAGGAAGGTCGTCACCCGCGAGGAGCGCATCGGGTCGGAGGCGCGCAGCCGGGGGACGTGGCGGCGCTGGGTGACGCCGGTGTCCGGGTCGGCGATCCGGAAGCTGATGATGCCCAGCTTCGGGTCGGCGGCGAACGCCGCACGCACCAGCTCGGCCGTGTCCGTGTGCGGCAGCAGGCCGTCGTCGTCCAGGAAGAGCAGGGCGTCGACGTCGGAGCCGTTCGGGCCGAACGCCTCGATGCCGACGTTGCGGCCGCCGGGGATGCCGAGGTTCTCCGGGAGGTCGACGGTGCGTACGCCCTCGGGGACGCCGGTGACGGGGGCGCCGTTGCCGACGACGACGATGTCGACCGGGTCACCGTCCTGCTTGCGGACGGAGTCGATCAGGGCGCGCAGGTCGTCGGGGCGGTTGCCCATGGTGATGATGACGGCGCCGAGCTTCATCGCGGTCACGGCGCTCACCTCAGCCTGCTGGAGGCGAGGACCGACACCAGGTGCAGCAGCGTCTGGAGCAGCGCGATGCCCGCCAGTACCGCCACCCCGAGGCGGGAGAAGAACAGGTCGCCGCGGACCTGGTCCACGACCGCCAGCACCAGGATGAGCAGGGACGCCTCGATGCCGAGGACCAGCCGGTGGAACTTGAGCGCGGCGGCGGCCCGGCGGGCCAGCGCCATGCCGGAGGAGCGCGGCTCGGCGGCCGCGTCCTTGACCGGCGGCAGGCCGCCCTGGTGGCGGGCGACGCCGACGAGGTCGGTCTCCGCCTTGATCAGGATCGCGCCGAGCGCCGCGAGGGTGCCGAGGAAGGCCCACAGCCAGTCGATCCGGCCGCCGCCCCACAGGTCCGCGGCGCGCAGGCCGAAGCCGACCAGGACCGCCGCGTCGCACAGGTAGGCGCCGACCCGGTCCAGGTACACGCCGGAGAGCGAGAACTGCTTCTTCCAGCGGGCGACCTCGCCGTCGACGCAGTCGAGCAGCAGGTAGAGCTGGACCGCGACCACACCGAGGACCGCGCCCCAGACGCCCGGCACCAGCAGCGCCGGGGCGGCCAGCACGCCGGCGAGGGTCATCACGTACGTGAGCTGGTTCGGCGTGACCCGGGTGGTGACCAGGAGCCGCGTGACGCGCAGCGAGATCTCGCGCATGTAGAGGCGGCCGCCCCAGTGCTCACCGCTGCGCCGGTCCTTCACTCCCTCCGGGTGAACGACCGGGCGGAGTTCAGCTACGGATGGTCTTGGCATAGTCGGCGTACGCGTCCCTGATCTGGTCGGTGGACAGGTCGAGGTGCTCCAGGATGGTGAAGCGACCGGGGCGGGTCTGCGGCGCATACTCCACGGCCGCGACGAACTCGTCCGCGGAGAACCCGATCTCCTCGGGCAGCACCGGCAGGCCGTGCCTGCGCAGCACCTCGGCGAAGAGCCCGGACTGCTCGTGGGCGCCGCGCAGGTGCATCGCGAAGGCGGCGCCGAGCCCGACCTGCTCGCCGTGGAGCGCGGAGCGTCCCGGGTGGAGCAGGTCGAAGGCGTGGGAGATCTCGTGGCAGGCGCCCGACGAGGGGCGGGAGTCGCCACTGATCGACATGGCGATGCCGGACAGGACCAGCGCCTCGGCCAGCACGATGAGGAACTCGTCGTCGCCGACGCCGCCGGGGTGGCGCAGCACGGACTCGCCGGCCGTCCGGGCCATGGCGGCGGCCAGGCCGTCGACCTGCTCGCCGGTGTGGCGGTGCGACAGCTCCCAGTCGGCGATCGCGGAGATGTTGGAGATCGCGTCGCCGATGCCGGAGCGGACGAACCGGGCCGGTGCCTCGCGGATCACGTCGAGGTCGATGACCATGGCGATCGGCGAGGGGACGCCGTAGGAGCCGCGGCCGTTGTCGTTGTCGAGGATCGAGACCGGCGAGCAGATGCCGTCGTGCGAGAGGTTCGTCGCGACGGCGACCATGGGCAGGCCGACGCGCGCCGCGGCGTACTTCGTCACGTCGATGATCTTGCCGCCGCCGACGCCGACGACGGCGTCGTACCGCTTGCCCTTGATCTCGTCGGCGAGACGGACGGCGGAGTCGATGGTGCCGTCCGCGACGTCGTACCAGTCGGCGTCCGGGAGCAGCGGCGCGAGCTTCTCGCGCAGCGCCTGCCCGGAGCCGTTGCTGACCGCCATGGCGAGCTTGCCGGAGGCGGAGATGCGCTGGTCGGCGAGGAGGCCGGCCAGGTCGTCCATCGCGCCCCGGTGGATGTCGACGACGACCGGCGACGGGATGAGCCGGGTCAGTACAGGCACGCGATCTCACGGCCCTTCGCGAGGTCGTCGTGGTTGTCGATCTCGACCCACTTGACGTCGCCGATGGGCGCCACGTCGATCTGGAAGCCGCGATGCACGAGCTCCTGGTAGCCGTCCTCGTAGTAGAGGTCGGGGTCGCGCTCGAAGGTGGCCTTCAGCGCGTCGGCGAGGTCGGCGGCGGCCTCGGGCTCGATGAGGGTGACACCGATGTACTCGCCGGTGGCGGTGGCCGGGTCCATCAGCTTGGTGATCCGCTGGACGCCCTTGCCGTCGGCGGTGACGACCTTCATCTCCTCCTCGGCGAGGGTCTTCACCGTGTCGAGGGCGAGGATGATCCGCCGGCCGTCGCCGCGGGCGGCGAGGAGGGTCTCCTCGACGGAGACCGGGTGGACGGTGTCGCCGTTGGCGAGGATGACGCCCTGCTTCAGGACCTCACGCGCGCACCACAGGGAGTAGGCGTTGTTCCACTCCTCGGCCTTGTCGTTGTCGATGAGCGTGAGCTTCAGGCCGTACGTGGCCTCCAGCTCGGCCTTGCGCGCGTACACGGCCTCCTTGCGGTAGCCGACGACGATGGCGGCCTCGGTGAGGCCGACGGCGGCGAAGTTGGCGAGGGTCAGGTCGAGGACCGTCTTCTCACCGGTTCCCGCCGGGTCCACGGGCACGAGGGCCTTCGGGAGCGTGTCGGTGTAGGGGCGCAGACGCCGTCCGGCACCGGCTGCCAGTACGAGGCCGATCATGCGGGTTCTCCTTCGTCGTGTACTGCGGGTGCTCCGGAGGACACCCAGAAGCGGATGGACTCCACGAGCACGACCAGCGCGACTGCCACCGCGAGGACGGTGAGCGCGAGGCTGAGGTGGTCGCCTGCCGTCAGGGTCGCGGCGAGGACCGCGACCACGAGCGTGCGGCCCTCGTGGCCGCCGATCGTCCGCACCAGCCACGCGGGCGGCGCGCCGGTGCCGCCGCGGATGCGGTAGACCGTGTCGTAGTGATGGTAGGCGACGGCCGCGACCAGGCCGAATGCGGCGGGCAGGGCTCCCGGGGCCTCGGAGCGGGCGGCGAGGACGAGGATCGTGACGTACTCGGCGGCCCGGAAGACGGGCGGAACGAGCCAGTCGAGGGCGCCCTTGAGGGGGCGGGCGACGGCCCCGCCCGCGCACACGGCGTACACGACCGCGGCCATGACCGTGAAGGGGCTGCCGAAGGGTTCCAGGCAGACGAACGCCAGCAGGAACACCGCGCCGATCAGGCTGATGAGCGCGGGCGAACGGAAGACCGGGCGGATCCCCGGCCGCCGGCCGGCCCGGGCGACCAGCTCGGCGATCGGGCCGGAGTCGGCGAGGTCCGCGAGCGCCCGGGCGGCACGGTCGGTGCGGCGGGCCTTGCGGGTGACCGAGCGCAGGAGGCGGCCGGCGGTGGTGTAGCAGGCGGCGAAGGCGCAGCCGACGAGGAGGGCGTAGAAGACGATGCGAGGCGTGGCGACGGCCGTGAGGACGGCGATCATGGCCCATCGTTCACCGATGGGCAGGACTATCATCCGGCGCGCCCAGACCGTCCAGCCGCGGCTGTCGAGCTTGTCGGAGAGCGCGGCGGTGGGGCTGGTGTTGGCGGTGGCGTCGTGGTTCGCCTCGTTGAAGGAGAAGTCCACGACGTGGCGGCAGGTCTGCAGGACCATCGCGCCGAGGGCCAGGGCCCATACGTCGTCCCCGCCGCGGGCGGCGCCGAGGGCGAGGCCCGCGTAGTAGGCGTACTCCTTGGCCCGGTCGAAGGTCGCATCGAGCCAGGCGCCCATCGTGGAGTACTGCAGCGAGTAGCGGGCGAGCTGCCCGTCGGTGCAGTCCAGCACGAAGGAGAAGAGGAGCAGCACGCCGGCCGCGACGTACCCGCCCCGGGTCCCGGTCGCCGCGCAGCCCGCCGCGATGAGCGCGGTGAGCAGCGAGGCGGTGGTGACCTGGTTGGGCGTGAGGCCCCGGCGGGCGCACCAGCGGGCGAGGTAGCGCGAGTACGGGCTGATGAAGAAGGTGGTGAAGAACCCGTCGCGGGCCTTCACGGCGGAGCGCAGCCGTACGGCTTCGTCGTCGACGGCCTCGACGGCGTCCCGCGTTTCCTTACGGCTCTGCGGGTCGGCCGGTACGGCGGCGACGAGCGTGCCGAACTCGGGCCGGTGGACGGCGACGCCGTCGGCGCTGAGCGCCTCCGCGAGGCGGTCGGGAAAGGTGAGGACACCGCCGTGGGCGTCGTCGCCCTGCGGGCGGCCGGCGCCCGGGGCCTGGGCGGGGTCCGAAGCCGCCGAGCCGGCGGGGCCGGACTGCGGCGCGGCGCCGGACGTGGCGCCTGCGGTGGCAGGGGCCGTGTCTGCGGCTGTGCCGGTGCCGTGCGCGGCAGGGCCGTCGGCCGAACCGGGCACGGCGTCGGCGCCGGGGGCGCCGGGCGCCGGGGTGGCGGTGGCGCCCGCGGCAGCGGCCGGGGAGGCGCCCGCCTCCGCCGCGGCGCTCAGCGTCGTCAGGGCGCGGCTCAGGGCCGGGCGGGCCTCGGGCTGGGCCGTCAGAGCGCCGGGGGCCGTGGCCGCCGGGAAGCGGGGGTCCGTCAGGGTCAGGCGAAGGGCGTGGACGTGGCCCACGAAGCGGGGGTCCACGACCGCGACGCGCTCGGCGGCCGGGACGGCGGCGAGCAGTGCGGCGGTCTCACGCGGGTCCGTGGCGACGCGGACGTCGAAGCCCAGCGACCGCAGATCGCCCTCGAGCGGCGATCCGGGTACCGGAGGACCGGTGAGGATGGCGGTCGACAGACGAACTCACTCCTTGGAGCCGAACGGGGACGGGTGCGGCGCGGCGGCACGCCGGGTGAGGCTATCCGATGAACGGAAGAGGAAGTTCACCGAGGCGTGACGCGGGCCCGCGGCGGCGCGGGGGGCCGAGATCATCATGGTGGATCCGCGCCTCGGCCCACAAACCGCGGCCGGCCAGGGCATAGGCTGACCGTCATGACTTGGCTGATCACAGGCGGAGCGGGATACATCGGCGCCCACGTGGCGCACGCCATGGCGGACGCCGGTGAGCGCGTCGTCGTGCTCGACGAGCTGTCCTCCGGCGTGCCCGCGCGGCTACCCGCCGGGATCCCCCTCGTCCGGGGGGCGGTCGCGGACCGGGAGCTGCTGGACCGGACGCTCGCCGAGCACGCCGTCACGGGTGTGGTGCACCTGGCGGCGAAGAAGCAGGTCGGGGAGTCGGTCGAGCGGCCGCTCCACTACTACCGGGAGAACGTCCACGGGCTGACCGTGCTGCTGGAGGCCGTGGTGGCCGCCGGGGTGCGGCGGTTCCTCTTCTCCTCGTCCGCCGCGGTGTACGGCGTCCCGGACGTGGAGCTGATCGGCGAGGACGCGCCGACCGCGCCCATCAACCCGTACGGCGAGACGAAGCTCGCGGGCGAGTGGCTGGTCCGCGCGACGGGGCAGGCACACGGCATGGCCACGGGCTGCCTGCGCTACTTCAACGTGGCGGGGGCCGCGCGCCCCGAGCTGGCGGACACCGGCGTGTTCAACATCATCCCGATGTTCTTCGACCGGATCACGCGCGGCGAGGCCCCGCGGATCTTCGGCGACGACTACCCGACGCCGGACGGCACCTGCATCCGTGACTACATTCACGTCGCGGACGTCGCCGACGCGCACCTCGCCGTCGCCCGCCGCCTGGCCGACCAGGACGGCCCCGGGGACCTGACCGTGAACATCGGCCGCGGCGAGGGCGTCTCCGTGCGGGAGCTGGCGCGGGTCGTCGCCGAGGTGACCGGGCACACCGCCGAGCCGGTGGTGGGCCCGCGCCGCCCGGGTGACGCGGCCAAGGCCGTGGCGTCGGTCGAGCGGATCACCAAGGAGCTCGGCTGGACGGCGT
Source organism: Streptomyces sp. NPDC030862 (assembly GCF_055571835.1). Classification (NCBI taxonomy): domain Bacteria; kingdom Bacillati; phylum Actinomycetota; class Actinomycetes; order Kitasatosporales; family Streptomycetaceae; genus Streptomyces; species Streptomyces sp. NPDC030862. Next base: position 573,794 of record NZ_JBVIEN010000001.1, read on the forward strand.
CGTACGGCGTGCGCGCGATGGTCGAGTCCGCGTGGGAGGGCTGGTGCCTGCGCCACCCGGAGGCGCGCGGCCACTGAGCCCGCGCGGCGGCCACAGGTACGCCCACCGCTCTGACCTGCGGGCATCACCGCAGGTCAGAGCATATGACAACGGTGTTCAGTCCCGGCTTGCACATACCCCCCACCCGTAGTTCACTGGCCGCTCGAACGAGGTTTCGCGAGCGGCTGGAGGCATGGCATGGGGGCTGGGCACGACCACGGGCACACGCACGCGGGCCCGCCGCCGACGGGCACGGCGGCCGCCGCCTACAAGGGGCGGCTGCGGATCGCGCTGGCGATCACGCTCTCGGTCATGGTGGCGGAGGTCATCGGCGGTGTGCTGGCCGACTCCCTCGCGCTGATCGCCGACGCCACCCACATGGCGACGGACGCGGTGGGCCTGGCGATGGCACTGATGGCGATCCACTTCGCCGGCCGCCCGGCCACCGACAAGCGCACCTTCGGATACGCCCGGGCCGAGATCCTCGCCGCGCTCGCGAACTGCCTGCTGCTGCTCGGCGCCGGCGGCTACCTGCTGATCGAGGCGGTACAGCGGTTCATCACGCCGGCCGAGACCAAGGGCGGGCTGGCGATCGCGTTCGCGCTCTTCGGTCTGGTCGCCAACATGATCTCGCTCTCCCTGCTGGTACGGGGGCAGAAGGAGAGCATCAACGTCCGCGGCGCCTATCTGGAGGTGCTCGCCGACGCGCTGGGCTCCGTCACCGTCCTGGTCTCGGCGGGCATCATCCTGGCCACCGGCTGGCAGGCCGCCGACCCGATCGCGTCCCTGCTGATCGGCCTGATGATCGTCCCGCGCACAGTGAAGCTGCTGCGCGAGACGCTCGACGTGCTGCTGGAGGCGGCGCCCAAGGGCGTGGACATGGCGCAGGTGCGCGCCCACATACTGGCGCTGCCGAATGTGGAGGACGTCCACGATCTGCACGCCTGGACGATCACCTCGGGGATGCCGGTGCTGTCGGCGCATGTGGTGGTGACCCAGAGCGCGCTGGATTCGGTGGGGCACGAGAAGCTGCTGCACGAGCTCCAGGAGTGCCTGGAAGGCCACTTCGACGTCGAGCACTGCACCTTCCAGCTGGAGCCGAGCGGCCATGCGGCCCATGAGGCGCGGCTGTGCCACTGATAGGGTGCGGCCGTCCGTGCCTGTGAGAGGAGCTGAGGTTGATGACCGTCGCGGTGGCGTCCCGCTCGACCCGCAACCTCATCCCGCGGGTTCTCGGCTGACCTGACTCGTACGTCGGCCGGGCCCGCCCTCACACAAGGGTTTCCACGTTGTCCGACAACGCTCTGTACGACGCCTTCTTCGCCCTGCACCACGGTCTTCCGCGGCAGGGCCCCGGTTCCGACGACACCACCCGCCGGCTGCTCTCCCTCGCCGGCCCCCTGCCTTCGCGTCCCCGCGTGCTCGACCTGGGCTGCGGTCCCGGCCGGGCCGCCCTGCTGCTGGCGGCGGAAGCCGGCACGGCCGGCGCCGAGGTGACCGCCGTCGATCTGCACGAGCCGTTCCTCGCCGAGCTACGGCGGGCCGCCGACGCCCGCGGGCTCGGCGCCTCCATCCGTACCGTCACCGCCGACATGGCCGAGCCGCCGTACGCCGACGGGTCCTTCGACCTCGTGTGGGCGGAGAGCTCGGCGTACGCCATCGGCTTCGACCGCGCGCTGCGCACCTGGCGGCGGCTGCTGGCGCCGGGCGGGACGCTGGTCCTCACCGAGTGCGAGTGGACCGGCGGTGAGCCGTCCGCCGAGGCGCGGGCGTTCTGGGACGCGCACTACCCGCTGCGTACCACCGAGGCCAACACCGCCGCGGCCGTCCAAGCCGGCTACCGCGTGGTCGGCACGTACGCCCAGCCCGAGAGCGACTGGGACGAGTACTACGGCCCGCTCGGCGAGCGCGCCGACGCGACCGATCCGACGGCGCCCGGCATGGCCGAGGCGCTCGCCGCCACCCGCGCCGAGATCGCCCTGCGCCGCGAGCACGGCGCGGAGTACGGCTACCGGGGCTACGTTCTGCGGCCGGCCGACGGGCGCTGACCCACCCGGCTGATCACCCGGTGCCGGGGTGGGCGGTACCCCGGCACCGGCGCCGGCCCCGGTCGCGGCGGCCGCGTACCAGCGGCAGGGCGCGGGGCGGGCGTTGGTCCGCGCGGTGCTGGACTTCGCGCGGCTGCCGGGGAGCGGCTGGTGCCGGCCCTCGGTCATCCGGAGTACTCCCCCCGCTGCGGTTTCGTACGGGCGTCGCGGTACGGCGTCGCGGCGCCCTTCGAGGCCCAGGCGAGGCGATGACGGCGCTGGTCATGGACGTCTCCGGGGCGGTCGCCGGGGCCGGATCGCGTATCCGCCGGCCTTGGGGGCTGACCGCCCGTCACCCCGGTGGAGCAGACATCCCGGGCGCGGGGCGACGTGAGCCGACAAGCGGCTTTTGTGCGGCAGACTGAGACTGCCCCACAGGGCCGGTAACCGAAGCGAAGGATGGTCATGCCGATCACACCAGCCACGGCGGCGAGCAGCTCGTCGAACGGAGTCAAGCCATCGATCATGCTCGAACTGGTCGACGAGGACGGCACCACGATCGGCACCGCGGAGAAGCTGGCCGCCCACCAGCCGCCGGGGCAGCTCCACCGGGCCTTCTCGGTGTTCCTCTTCGACGAGGCGGGGCGCCTGCTGCTGCAGCGGCGGGCGCTGGGCAAGTACCACTCCCCCGGCGTCTGGTCGAACACCTGCTGCGGGCACCCGTATCCGGGTGAGGCGCCGTTCGCGGCGGCCGCGCGGCGCGTGCACGAGGAGCTGGGCGTGTCGCCGTCGCTGCTCGCCGAGGCGGGCACGGTCCGCTACAACCACCCGGACCCGGCCTCGGGTCTGGTGGAGCAGGAGTACAACCACCTCTTCGTCGGGATGGTGCAGGCCCCGCTGCGGCCGGACCCGCAGGAAGTGGAGGAGACGGCGTTCGTGACGGCACGGGAGCTGGCCGAGCGGCACGCCGCGGAGCCGTTCTCGGCGTGGTTCATGACGGTGCTGGACGCCGCGCGTCCGGCGGTCAGGGAGCTGACCGGGGAGAGTGGCGGCTGGTGATCCCCGGCCTGGGTCTGGGGTTCAGCCGGGAGGCAGGTCGCGGGCGTAGAGGCGGAGCAGCTCGTGGAGCTCGTACCCACCCGTCGGCGTCTGCTGGACCAGGCACTCGTCGAGCAGCTGGTCGAGCAGTTCCTCCGCCTCCCCCGCCCGGCGGGCACCGCCGAGGGCGCCGCCGGGCACGCCGGCCAGGCAGCGCAGCGTCCGGCGGCGGTGCGGTGGCAGCCTGCGGTACGACGTGTCGAACGCGGCCCGGACCGAGCGGCCGCCGACGCTGAGCCGGTCCAGCCGGGCGTCCTCCGGCTCCAGGCGGGCCGCCAAGTCGGCGAGCCGCCACAGCGGCCGGGTCCGTAGCCGCAGGGCGGCCAGGGCGACCGCCAGCGGCAGCCGGCCGCACAACGCGGCGATCCGCTCGGCGGCCGCCCGCTCGGCCGCCACGCGCTCCGCGCCCGCCACCCCGGCAAGCAGCGCCACGGACTCCTCGACCGTGAACGGGCCGAGCTCCACCGTGCGCGCCCCGGCCGGCGCCCAGCCGGCGCGGCGGCTGGTCACCAGGACGAGGGACGCCGGATCGCCCGGCAGCAGGGGGTCCGTCTGCCCGGGTCCGGTGACGTCGTCCAACAGGATCAGCGGGGCCCGCCCGTGCAGCCGGTCCCGGTAGAGCGCCGCCCGCTCCTCCACGCTGTCGGGGATCCGGCCCGGCGGAACGCCCAGCATCCGCAGGAACCGGGCGAGCACGGTGGCGGGGTCCATCGGCACCCGGCCGGGCGCATGGCCCCGCAGGTGGGCGAAGAGCTGGACGTCGCCCACGTGGCCCGCCCGCACGAACTCGTGTGCCAGGCGCACCGCGAGCCGGGTCTTGCCGACGCCCGGCATTCCGGTGATGACGCAGACGAGCGGCGCCGTGGCCGCCTCCCGCGCACCCACCGCCTCCCGCACCCACGCGTGCACCCGGGCGCGCTCGGCTGCGCGCCCGGTGAACTCCGCGCTGTCGCCCGGCAGAGCCCGTACGGCGGGGGCGGGGCGGCGCGCGGCCGCCGGTACCAGGGCCGGTGGCCGCACGGTCGGCGGGCCCGGTGGCGGCACGGTCGGCACGGTCGGCGGGGCCGGTGGCGGCGGGGTCGGGGCGGGCGGGGCCGCGAGGGCCGCCGGGGCCCGTCCGCGTACCGGGCGGGAGGCGCGTACCGACGTGTCGTGGCGCGGCTCGTGCGCCAGTACGCGGCCGGGGGCGCGACGGGGCGCCGGCACGGTGCCGGGGCGCGGGCCGTCCAGCAGCCCGCGCCGTACCGCGGTGAGTTCCTCGCCCGGTGCCACCCCCAGCTCGTCGGCCAGCACCCTGTCCGCCTGCCGGTACACCTCCAGCGCCTCCGTGCGGCGCCCGGCCCGGCTCAACGCCCGCATCAGGTACGCCGTCAGACTCTCGTTCAGCGGGTACTCCGCGACCAGCGGGCGCAGCACCGTCACCGCCTCCGCCGAGCGCCCCTGGGCGAGCAGCACCTCGACGTACTGCTCGGCGACCGCCAGGCGCCGCTCGACCAGCCGCGCCGCCTCCGCCTGGAGCGCCGAGCCCAGCGGCAGGCCCTCCAGGGGGCGGCCGCGCCACAGGGCGAGCGCCCGGCCGTAGTGGCGGGCGGCGGCGGCGAGCGCCCCGCCCTCCGCGGCGAGGGTGCCGCGCGCCGCCAGGTCCTCGAAGACCTCGACGTCCACCTCGCCGGAACGGGTGCGCAGTTGGTAGCCGGGGGGCCGGGTGACCAGCAGCCGCGGCTCGCGGCCGTGGTCGCGCAGCCGCCGGCGCAGCCCGTTGACGTACGTGCGGATGTTGGAGCCGGGCGAGGCGGGGGGCTCCTCCCAGGCGGCGTCCATGACGTAGTCGACGCTCACCGTCTCGTTGGCGCGCAGCGCGAGCGACGCGAGGACGGCCCGCTGGCGCGGGCCGCCCAGGGGTAACGGCACCGTGCCGTCGTCCTCGTACACCTCCAGGGGACCGAGCAATCCGTAACGCATCTGGCGGCCTTCCGGTCAGTTGCCTCCGACATGGGCCCGCGTCGAGTCTCATTTTTCGCGCCTTCCACACCTGGGCGGGGAGATTGTCCGGAACTGGGCGATGTGCTGGCGGGAAGGGGGCGCGGGGCCCGCCGCGCCGCCGGGCACCTCGGGGCCGGGCCGCCGCAGGGCGGGATCTGGGCGCTTTCTGTGCGGGGTCCGGTCGGCGGGCGGCGCACGCTGAGGCTCCGTAAGTGACGTACCCGACGTAACCGATGTACGGACATACCGATCCGGAGGTCTGTGGTGCAGCACTACCAGTGGTTGAGCGAGAGGTTCTTCAGCAACACCGTGAACGGTCTGGGCACCGTGTCGCTGCCCGCCGTGGCGGACGCGGTCGAAGCGCTGGACGGCGTACGGCGGCGGGGTGGCCGGGTGTACGCCATGGGCAACGGCGGCAGCGCGACGACCGCCACCCACCTCGTGTGCGACCTGGTGAAGACGGCACGGCGGCCCACCGAGCCGCCGCTGCGGGCGTTCGCGCTCGCCGACAACATCGCCGTGCTGACGGCGTACGCCAACGACGTGTCGTACGCCGACGCGTTCGTCCGGCAGTTGACCGACCACGCCGAGCCCGGCGACGCGGTCGTCGCGATCAGTGCCAGCGGACGCTCGCCGAACATCGTCGCCGCGCTGCGCGCCGCGCGGCGGATGGGGCTGGTCTCCATCGGCATGCTGGGGTGCGGCGGCGGGACGGCCGCCGAGCTGGTCGACATCCCGCTGATCGTGGGCTCCGACGACTTCGGGGTGATCGAGACGGCGCACATCGCGATCGTGCACGCCTTCGCCGATGTGCTGCGGACCGCCGTCCCCGAGCCGGTCGGCGTCGCCGCCGCCTCCGCGACGGCGCGTACGCCGTGACGGGGGCGGCTCCCGGAGCCCAGGACGTCGTCCTGGTCTCCGATCGCGGTCCCGTGCGGTTCACCTCCGGAGACGGGAGGTCCGGGGACGGGAGGTCCAGGGACGGGTGGTCCGGGGACGCCGGGTCTCGGCACGCGGGGCTGCGGCCCGAGCGCCGCAACGGCAGCGTGACCGTCCTGCTGGACCGGATCGGCCGGGCCGTCGACCCGCGCACCGCCACGCTCCGCTGGCTGGCGCCGTCGGACGCGGAGGCCGACGCGCGCGCCGTGCGGCTCGGGCTCTTCCAGGGCCTCGGCGCCGAGTTGGGCTACCGCTACGAGGCCGTGCCGGTCGACCCGGAGGCGTACCGGGGCTACTACGACGACGCCGGGGTCAACCTGCTGTGGACGGTGTGGCACGGCATCGAGGACGAGGTGCCCGTACTCGTCGACCCGCGCGAGCCGCTGCGGTCGCTGACCGGCTACCGGGCCGTCAACGAGACGCTGGCGGCCCGCGTCGCGCGCAGCGCGCCGCCCGGAGCGGTGGTGGCCTGCCACGACTACCAGGTGCTGCTGCTGCCCGGCGCCGTACGCCGTCGGCGCGGCGACCTGTGGATCAGCCACTTCAGCCACACGCCCTTCCCGGCCCGGGAGTCGTGGTCGCGGCTGCCGCACCCGCTGGTCCCGACGCTCGTCCACGGCATGCTCGGCGCCGACCTGCTCGGCTTCCAGCGGCCCGCGTGGGCACGGCGGTTCCTGGAGTGCTGCGCCGAGCTGGGACTGGCGGTCGACCACGACCGCGGGCTGGTCGCGTCGGGGCGGAGCCGCACCACGTGGGTGCGGTGCTACCCGGTGACCGTCGACGGCCCGGCGCTCGCCACCCGCGCCCTGGCGCCGCGCGTGACCGAGTGGGCGGCGCGGACGAGGGACGGCGACCCGCGCGCGGTGATCGCCCGCGTGGACCGCCTCGACCCGGCGAAGAACGCGCTGCGCGGCTTCGAGGCGTACGCCCGCCTGCTGGACCTCCACCCGGGGCTGGCCGAGCGGGTCCGGTTCGTGGCCTGCCTGGTGCCCTCCCGGGAGCGCGTGCCCGCCTACCGCGACTACCGCGACCGGGTCCGGCGTACGGTCGACGCGGTCAACGCCCGCCACCCCGGGGCCATCACGGTCCACGACGGCGACGATCCGGAGCGCGCCCTCGGCGTGCTGCGCGCCCATGACGTGCTGCTGGTCAACGCGGTGGCCGACGGGATGAACCTGGTCGCCCAGGAGGGCGCGCTCGTCAACGAGCGGGACGGCGTGACCGTGCTGTCCACCGGCACCGGCGCCGCCGACCTGCTCCCCCGGGACGGCACCGTGCCCCTGGAGCGGCCGCACAGCGTCGAGGCGACGGCGGACGCGCTGTACACGGCGCTGACCCTGCCGCCGGGGCGGCGGCGGGCCATGGCGGCCCGCGCCCGCGCGGCGGTCGCACACGCCGACCCGGTCGACTGGCTGTACGACCAGCTCGCCGACGTCGCCGCGATCCGGGCCGGGCGGGCGCCCTCGCGGCTCGGCTTCCCCCGCGAGGTGCAGCGGGCCGTGGCCGAGGGGGTGTCCGTGCCGTGAGCGGCGTCACCGGAACTCCTCCCGTCGCGGGCGGCACCGGAACTCCTCTCCTCGCGGTCCTCTTCGACTTCGACCACACGCTCTTCGCGCACGACGACAGCCCGCGGTGGGTGCTCGACGCCTGCCGCGCCACGGGCCGGACGGCCGACCAGGCGGCGGCGCGGGCGCTGTACGCGCGGATGCTCGCGGTACGCCGCACCCCCGGGGTGACGGCCGCGATGCGGGGCTGCCAGCGGTCAGCCGCCGCGCACCGCCGCGCCCACCTGGTGTGGTTCGGGCGGGCCGGGGCGGACGAGGAGCTCGCGCGGGCGCTGTACGCGCGGCTCCTCTCGCCGGAGGCCTGGACCGCGTACGAGGACGTCGGCACGACCCTGGCGGCGCTGCGGGCCCACGGCGTGCCGGCGGGCGTCGTCAGCAACGTCGGCTGGGACATCCGGCCCACCTTCGCCGCGCACGGCCTCGCCGGGTACGTCGACGCCGACGCCTTCGTCCTGTCGTGCGAGGAGGGCGCCGAGAAACCGGATCCGGGGCTGTTCCGGACGGCCTGCGCCCGCCTGGGGGTGCCTCCGGAGCAGGCGCTGATGGTCGGCGACGACCCGGTGAACGACGGCGCCGCCGTCACCGCGGGCCTCCGGGTCCACCTGCTGCCCGACCGGCCGCCGGGCGCCCGCCGGGGCCTGGCCGGCGCGGTCCACCACGTGATCCATGGCGATACCCACATCAGTCGAACTCCGCAGGGAGCAACTCCGCAGGGAGAACCGCATGCCTTCCACTGACCCCGCGTGGGCGCACGTCCCCGAGGACGTCCTCGCCCCCTTCCGTACCGCCGCCGTCACGGGCGGCTCCGGCTTCGTCGGCCGCCACCTGGTCACCGCGCTCGCCCATCACGGCGTACGGGTGCGGGTGGTGGACCTGGTCGCGCCGGAGGTGCCGTTACCGGGCGCCGAGTTCCACCCGGCCGACCTGCGCGATCCGGCCGCGACCGCCGAGGCGCTGGGCGGCGTCGACGTCGTCTTCCACCTGGCGGGCAACCCCAGCGGGACGCGCTCGCTGCTGGACCCGCGTTTCGACTTCGGGATGAACGTCGAGGCCACCTTCAACGTCGCCGAGGCGTGCGCCCGTTCGCGTACCCGCCTGGTCCACCAGTCCGCGGCCTCCGTCTACGGGCCGCCGACGTACAGCCCCACCGACGAGGCGCACGCCAAGGACCCGATCCTGCCGTACGGGGCGCACAAGTTGTGCGGCGAGGCCATCATCCGGGGACTGGTCAAGACGTGGCACCTGCCCGCGTCGATCGCCCGGCCGTTCGTGATCTACGGTCCCGGCGAGGACCCGCGCCGCGCCGAGGGCGAGGTCTCGCAGTTCCTGCGCTGGCACCTCAACGGCAAGCCCATTCCGGCGGTCGGCGACATCGACCGCAAGAGCCGCGACTTCGTCCACGTGGAGGACATGGTCAGCGGACTGCTGTACGTCGCGGGGCGCGCGGATCCGGGTGAGGCGGTCAACGTCGGGTCCGGCACGGACACGTCGCTGCGGCAGCTCGCCCGGACCATCGGCGAGGCGACGGGGAGCGAGGCGGTGCTGGCGGCCGACGCCACCGTCCTGGACGACAGTTACGCCCTCGTCGGCGACATCACCCGGGCGCGTGCCCTCGGGTACGCGCCGCGCGTGACGCTGCACGACGGGATCGCGGCCCTGGCCCGGGAGCTGGGCGAACACCCCGAACTGCCGTCCATCACCTCCAGCTTCCAGAAGGAGGCCCCGGCCCCGGTCCCGCAGGATGCCCGGCAAAAAGTCCCGGAGAGCCGCGGATGATCTCCACGCGTACGGCGGTCGCGGCCGCGTTCGTCCTCAACGGCATGGTGTACGGGTCGTGGGTGGGCCGGGTCCCGGCCCTGGCCCATCAGGTCGGCGCCGACGAGGGCGCCCTGGGTCTGGCCCTGCTGGGCCAGGTCGCGGGGCTCCTCTCCGGCGCCACCTTCGCCGGGTGGGCGTGCGCGGCCCTCGGCACGCGCCGGGTCACGCTCACCGCCCTCCCGGCGATGTGCCTGGCGCTGGTGGTGCTGTCGCTGCCCGGCGGGTACGGCCTGCTGGGCGGGGCGTTCTTCGTCATCGGGTTCACCGTCGGCACGCTCGACGTGGCGATGAACATCTGCGCGGTCTTCGTCACCGCGCAGGTGGGGCGGCCGCTGATGTCCTTCTTCCACGCGGTGTTCAGCGCGGGCGCGGTCGCCGGTTCGGCGGGGGCGGCCCTGGCGGCGTGGGCCGACTGGGAAACGCGTCCGCACTTCCTGCTGGTGGCGGCCGTGGCGCTGGTGCTGGTGGCCGTGTTCGGGCGTCACCTGCCCAAGGTGGGAGCGGAGCGGAAGGCCGCGGGGCGTGCCGCGGAGGACGAGCACACAGCGGCCGGTGCGACGGCCGCGGGGGCGGTGCCTCGTCCGGCGCGGCAGGTGATGCTGTGGCTGATCGCGTTCACGCTGTTCTGCGCCGCGATCGGCGAGGGTGCCATGGCGAACTGGTCCGTCCTCTTCCTCGACACCGAGCGCGGCCTGTCCGCGTCGGCGGCCGCCGCCGGGTACACCGTCTTCTCCGTCACCACCGTCGTCGTCCGTTTCCTGGGCGTCCGGCTGGAGGAGCGGCTGGGCCCGTACCTGCTGCTCAGCCTCTGCGGCGCGACCGCCGCCGGCGGCCTGCTGATCGCCGTCGCCCTGCCGTGGGCGGTGGCCGGGTACGCGGGGCTGGCCCTGGCGGGCCTCGGTTTCGCGCTGGTCTTCCCGGTCGCCATCGGCCAGGCGGGCAAGCACGGCCAGCGCCTCGGCACCAGCGGCGAGCGGGAGGTGGGCTTCGTGTCCTCCGTCGCGTACGTCGGGCTGGTGACGGGGCCGCCCGCCATCGGGGCGCTCGCGCACGCCACCTCGCTGTCGGTGGCGCTGGGGTGCGTGGGCGGGGTGGTGGCGCTGGTCGTGCTGTTCTCGCGGCTGGCCGCCCGGCACGGTGCGCAGACCGCCGTCCCGCCGGGGCCCGGTGACGGGCACGCGGAGCAGACCGTGCCGCAGGGGACGGCACCGTGACCCCGGTCCGGTGGGGCGTGCTGTCCACGGGGCGCCAGGCCGCCGCGTTCGCCGAGGACCTGGCGCTGCTCGGCGACACCGCCGAGCTGGTCGCGGTCGGCTCCCGGACCGCGGCCTCGGCGCGGGCCTTCGCGGCGCGGTACGGGGTGGAGCGGGCGTACGGCTGCCGCGAGGAGCTCGCCGCCGACCCGGACGTCGAGATCGTGTACGTGGCGTCCGTCAACACCGGGCACCACGACGCCGTCCGGACCTGCCTGGAGGCTGGCAAGCACGTGCTGTGCGAGAAGCCCCTGACCACGAACGTCCGGGACGCGGAGGAGCTGATGCGGCTGGCGGAGGCGCGGAACCTGTTCCTGATGGAGGCGATGTGGACGCGCTGCCTGCCCGCCGTACGCCGGGCCGCGCGGCTGGTGGCGGACGGCGCAGTCGGTACGCCGCACCTGCTGCGCGCCGCGACGGGTGGCCACGCCCCGGCACACGCGCTGGGCCGGCTGCGGGACCCGGAGGGCGGCGGGGCGCTGCTCGACTCGGGCGTCTACCCGCTGGCCCTCGCCGACCTGCTGCTGGGCAGGCCGCAGTACATCGGCGCCCGCTCCCTGTCGACCACGCCGCCGGTGGACGACACCACGGCGCTGCTGCTGGGCTACCGCTCCGGCGCGATGGCGGAGCTCGCCTGCTCCTTCGCCACCGAGCTCCCCGCACACGCCGAACTCTCCGGCAGCGCGGGCCGCCTCGAGCTACCGGTCCCCTTCTACGCCGCCGACCGCGTGGTGCTGCACCCGGCCGGGGGCCCGCCCCGCGAGTGGCGATCGGCGCCGGCGGGGCGCGGCTATACGTACGAAGCGCGCGAGGCGATGCGCTGCATCCGCGCGGGCCTGACGGAGAGTCCGCTGGTGCCGTGGTCGGCGACGCTCGGCGTGCTCGCGGTGACGGACGAGGTCAGGGACGCGGGTCCGGCCAGGGCCTTTCCTGGGCCGGACCGTCGGTCTTCTTCTTCGGCGATCCCGACATCGGGAACACGTACGTGATGACGTGCGCGAAGCGCTCCTAACCAAGCCCTTCAACGGCCGACGGCCCCACCTCTGTTCGGGCGAACCTCAGAGGTCGGGCCGTCGGCGTTACCGCGACGTCCGGTCGGGCGTCAGGCGCGGCAGCGCAGCATCACCAGCGGCGGGTTGGCGTGGAAGTCCGCCCAGAAGTCCGCGCCGAACTCGCGCACGCCGGCGTCGGACACCTCCATGGGGACCCAGGTCAGGTCGGTGAAGCCGGCCGCCCGCAGGCACTGCTCGTAGACGTCGCGGCGCGGGCGGTTGGCGACGAACGAGACCGGCGGGTCGAGCAGCGCCGTGGTCCGGACCTGGGGTCCGGTCTCGCCCTCCTCACCCGTGAGCTCGGTGCGGAAGCCGTACTTCTCGGGGGTCGGCCCGTCGAACCGGTAGTCGGGCGACTGGTTGAGCAGGAAGAGCTCGGCGCCGGGCTTCAGGCTGCGGTGCACGTTGCGGCACATCCGCTCCGTGGTGGCGATGTCCTGCGCGTAGTTGAGCAGCTGCACCGCCAGGCCGATGTCGAAAGGCTCCTCGAAGGTGCGCAGTTCGGCCGCGTCGCCCACCTCGTAGCGGATGCCCAGCGGCTCCTGCTCCTCCAGCGCCTGGGACACGGCGACCATTTCACCGGAGATGTCGATGCCGAGCACCTCCGCGGCGCCGCGCCGCTTGAACTCCCGGCTGTAGAAGCCGGTGCCGGAGGCCAGGTCGAGGACCGACTTGCCGCGTACGTCCCCGACCATGGCGAGGAAGCTGGGCACCACCACGTACCGCTCCAGCGTCAGGGCCTTGAAGCCCTCGTACGCCTCACCGATCTCGTCATACTGCTGCACGCTCATTGCGCCGTCCTCCCGTGTGCTTGCTCATGCGCATGGCTCGGCGCAAGTCCCGTTCCCGTTCCCGGGACACGCCGCCGCCTCTGCTGGGCAGTCTCTCCACATCACGACGGACTGTCGTACTGGCAGAAGCCACAAAGATCAGGCCACCGTCCCGGCCTCACGTACGGGCGGGTACCGCCGCACCCTCGCCTCAGGGCAACGGCGGCCCCGGTCTCAGGGGCAGTGCCGCCCAGATGATCTTGCCGCCGTTCGCGGTGTGCTCGACGTCGCACGTGCCGCCCGCCTCCCGGGTGATCTCGCGTACGAGCAGCAGTCCGCGGCCGCCCGTCCGCGCGGCGTCGGACTCCAGCGCCTTGGGGCGGTACGGGTGGTTGTCCTCCACGGACACCCGGATCCACTCCGGGCCGATCCCGACCTCGACCGCGACCTCGGGTGACAGCAGCGCCGCGTGCCGTACGGCGTTGGTCACGAGCTCGGAGACGATCAGCAGCAGCCCGTGCGCGACGTCCTCGCGGATGGGGGCGCATTGACGTTTCAGCAGATCCCTGACGGCGTGCCTGGCCTGCGGTACGGAGACGTCGACGGCGGGCGCGGTGAACCGCCAGACGCCGTCGTACGTCGGTGGCCGCGTCGGCGTGGGCGGGGGCGCCGGTGTCGGCGTCCGCGCCGGTGCGCTCCCACGGGATGCGATGGTCCGGCTTTCACCTTCGTGCTCGATTGTCGCCACGCAACGAGTGTGGGAGCGCCCGGAGCACCGCCCGGCCACTGACCGGAAGTCACCGCGTAGCCGACGCCTTTTGACCGAACGAGTCGCCGGGGATTGTCCTTTGACCGCTTTGTCGACACGCCTGCTCACGGCACGATCCCCGGCGACGGATAGCATCCGGCCATGGAGCAGCAGCCGCAGCTGGAGCACAGCGTCTCGGACGGTGTGGCCACCGTCGTCATCAGCAACCCCGCCAAGAGGAACGCCATGACGGCGGCGATGTGGCGCGCCCTGCCCGGCCTGCTCGCCGGACTGGCCGCCGACCGGGACGTCCGGGCGCTGGTGCTGACCGGCGCGGGCGCCACCTTCTGCGCCGGGGCGGACATCGCCTCGCTCGGCGCACCGGGCGACGAGCAGCAGACGCTGGCGGTCCGGGCCGAGGAGGCGCTGGCCGCCTTCCCGAAGCCGACGCTCGCCGCGGTGCGGGGCTACTGCGTGGGCGGCGGCAGCCAGCTCGCGGCCGCCTGCGACCTGCGGTTCGCCGAGGAGGGCGCGCTCTTCGGCATCACCCCGGCGAAGCTCGGCATCGTCTACCCCGCCTCCTCCACCCGCCGCCTGGTCTCGCTGGTGGGCCCGTCGGCCGCCAAGTACCTCCTCTTCTCGGGTGAACTGATCGACACGGAACGGGCCCTGCGCACCGGCCTGGTGGACGAGGTGCTCGCGCCGGGCGAACTGGGCAAGCGGGTGGCGGAGTTCACCCGGGTCCTGGTGTCCCGTTCGCAGCTGACGCAGGCGGCGGCGAAGGAGTTCGCGACCGGCCGCACGGACCGGGACGCGTACTGGGCGGAGCAGGCGCGTTCCAGCGGTGACACCGCCGAGGGGGTCGCCGCCTTCCTGGAGCGGCGGACGCCGCGCTTCACGTACGGGGTGTGAGATGGCGTCGACGGCCGCACTGCACGGCGCCTGGCTGCACGGCCTGGCCATGAACGCCTCCGCGCCGACGCGCGTGCTCCTCCGGGTACTGGGCATGGCGCCCGACCGTGAACTGCCCTTCAACTGGCGCTTCCGGCGGCTGCCGGCCGAGGTGATCGAGGCCTGGGCGCATCATCCGGACCCGAAGACCCGCCGCGCGGTGGCGGAGCACATCCACCTCACCCCCGAGCAGCGCACCTGGCTGCTCGACGTGGAGCCCCGGATGGCGTACGCCGTGGCGCTGCACGCCGGCTGGGATTCCTCCGCGCTGACCGATGCGGGCTTCGAGCGGCTGGCGACGCACGAGCACTACCTGGTGCGCGGTGAGATCGCCCGCCACCGCCGGCTGCCGCCCGCTCCGCTGCGTCGGCTGGCCATGGACCCGGAGCCGGGCATCCGCCGCGCGGCCTGCCCGAGCGCCTGGGAGCACCTCGACGCGGCGGAGCGGGCGGCGCTGCTGGCGGACGAGGACGACGCCGTACGCTCTGCGGCGCTGCTGAGTCACCACCGGGACGGACCGCCGATGGACCCGGCGGCGTACGCCTCCCTGGTCGACGACGGGCACCGGTACCCGCAGCAAGCTGCCGAGGAGTGCCGGCTCACGCGTGACCTCGCCGAGCGGCTGGTCCGGCACGAGGACTCCGGGACACGGTGCGCCGTGGCCCGCAACCCCCGCCTGGACGCGGACCTGGCGGCCGTCCTGTGCGAGGACCCCGACGACGCGGTACGCCTCAACGCCTCCGTCCATCCGGCGCTCACCGAGGAGCAGCGGGCGGCGGCGCGCGTGGAGGTGGCCCCGCACAACCGCCACTACCCGCTGCGCTGGGTCCAGGACCGGCACGGCGACGCAGACGAGATGCGCCGGTGCGCCGCGTCCGGACATGTGCTGCTGCGCCGCAGCGTCGCGACCGCGCGCAGCCTGCCCGCCGACGTGGTGGAACGCCTCGCGGCGGACGAGGACTTCGCCGTACGGCTCATGCTCGCCGAGCGGTGCGCCGAGGCCCCGGGACACCTGCTGCTGGAGATATGGGAGACCTGGGAGGGCCGCTCCGCCCACCACCTGCCCGAGCACCCGAACTTCCCGCGCGAGGGCCTGCTGCGGTACGCCGACGATCCGCGGCCCCGGATGCGGGAGCTCGCGCTGCTGGACCCGGACTGCCCGGCCGAGGTCGTCGAGCGGCTGAGCCGTGACCCGGAGGAGGCCGTACGCCGCCGTGCGCTGGACGACCCCCGCCTGTCGGCGGAGTCGGTGGTCCGGCTGACCCGCGACCCCGCGTGGTGGGTGAGGAACGCCGCAGTACGCGACCCCCGGCTGCCCGGCGAGGAGTTGGCCGCGCTGCTGGAGGACCGGGAGACCGCGGACGAGGCGGCGGCGAACCCCACCCTGCCCGAGGCCACGATGCACGAGCTCATGGACCGGGCGGGGCTGCCGGACGTCGCCTAGCGTCCGTCTTCCGGATCCTCAGGTCTGATCAGGCCTGATCAGATCCTGGGGTCGGCGACGGGGCTTCGCCGCGCATACGGGCCACGATCTCGGCCGGGGCCTTCTCCGGGGAGCCGGAGTCGTACGGGGGACGCGGGTCGTACTCGGTCATCAGCTGGACGGTCTGCGCGACGGTGTCGCCTGCGATGCGGCCCAGCAGGTGGAGGGCCATGTCGATGCCGGACGAGACGCCGGCGGCCGTGACGTACTTGCCGTCGAAGACGACCCGCTCGCCGGTCGGTTCGGCGCCGAGCTCCTTCAGCCTGTCCATGGCGAGCCAGTGGGTCGTGGCGCGGCGGCCCCCCAGGAGCCCCGCCGCCGCGAGCAGCAGGGAGCCGGTGCAGACGGAGGTGGTCCAGGTGGTGGTGGCGTCGGCGGTGCGGAGCCAGTCGAGGAGCTCCTCGTCGCGCAGGACCGGCTCCCACTCGCCGGTCCCCGGAACGATGACGATGTCGGGGCGCGGGAGCTCGGCGAGGGTGCGGTCGGCGACGAGGGCGAGGTTGCCCTGGTCGTTGCGGACCGGCCCGGTCTCCTTGGCGACGAACCGGGTTTCGGCGCCGGGCAGGTGGCTGATCATCTCGAAGGGCCCGATGGCGTCGAGGCTGGTGAAGCCCGGGTAGAGGAGGATGGCGATCCGCATGGGCGTCAACTGTCCTTTCGTGGGACGGGTACGTGGGGCGCGTGGAAGCGCCGCCGGTATTCGGCGGGCGCGGTCCCGAACGCCTTGACGAAGGCGCGGCGCATCGCCTCGGGCGTGCCGTAGCCGGCGGCCCGGGCGACCTCCTGGACCCCGTCGGGGGTGTCCTCCAGCAGGCGCCGCGCGTGTTCGAGGCGGACCCGGTCGACGTAGCGGCCGGGGGTCGTGCCGGTCTCCGCCCGGAAGGCGCGGGCGAAGTGGCGCGGTGAGAGGCTGGCGCGGGCGGCCAGGGCGTCGACCGAGAGGTCGGCGGCCGGGTGCTCGGTGATGAACCGCTGCAGCTCGCGCAGCGGTTCGCGCCGGGCGGTCTGGGCGGCGAGCTGGGCGCTGAACTGGGCCTGGTTGCCCGGGCGGCGCAGGAAGACCACCAGGTGGCGGGCGATGGTGAGCGCCGTGTCCCGGCCGAGGTCCTCCTCGACCAGGGCGAGGGCGAGGTCGATGCCCGCCGTGACCCCGGCGGAGGTGGCGAGGTTCCCGTCGCGTACGAAGATCGGCTCCGGGTCGACCTCCACCGCCGGGTGGTCGCGGGCGAGGTGGTCGCAGAACGCCCAGTGGGTGGTGACGCGCCGGCCGTCCAGCAGGCCCGCCTCGGCGAGGAGGACCGCGCCGGTGCAGACCGACACCAGGCGTTCGGCGCGCGGTGCGTGCACGCGCAGCCAGTCGATCAGGCGCGGGTCGGGTGCGCGCGTGCCGTCGCCGCCGGGGACCAGGAGGGTGTGCGGCGGCTCGGCGTCGGCGAGCGAGGTGTCGGCGGCCAGCCGCAGGCCGCTCTGGGTGCGGACGGGCTCTCCGTCGAGCGAGGCGGTACGGATCGGGTAGGGGGCGACGGCGCCGAGGTGTGCCGCCCCGGCGAACACCTCCACCGGTCCGGTGACGTCCAGGCTCTGCACGCCGTCGAAGAGGACGACGAGTACGGGTCGCTGCGTCATGTCCCCCATCCTTCGGGGCACGGCCCGGTGGCGGCAATGACGAGAACCCCACCTTTCCTGCCATGCGCCGGGTACTTCGCGTCGCGAGGAGAATCGGGGCATGCGCATTCTGATCATCACCGCCGGTTCACGCGGCGACGTCGCGCCGTTCACGGGCCTGGGGCGGGGCCTGCTGGACGCCGGCCATCAGGTGGCCGTGGCCGCGCACCCCTCCTTCGAGGCTCTCGTCGGCGGGTGCGGCCTCGACTACCGGCCCGTGCCGGGGGACGCTCAGGGGCTGATCCGGGACTGGTCCCGCGCGGCGTCGCGGGAGGAGGTCCAGGCACTGACGAGGGCGTACGCGGACGGGCTCGCCGACGGGGTGGCGGAGGCCGTGGCGGGCGGAGCCGACCTGCTGCTCACCGCCTTCGGCCCGGCGGCGCTCAGCCGGACGGCCGGCGAAGCGCTCGGCGTCCCCGTCATCGGCACCTACCTCGTACCGTCCTTCGCCACCAGGCGCTTTCCGCTGCCCAACGCTCGGAACACCGACGGCCTGGGACCGGAGGGCAACCTCGCCGCGGGCCGGGATGTGCTGAGGCGCGCGGACGGCGTCTTCGCGGGCGCCGTCACCCGGCTGCGCGCCCGCCTCGGACTGCCCGCCGATGCGCCCTCGGCGGCGGCGGACGTGCGGCCGGTCTTCCACGGATTCAGCCCGCTGGTGGTGCCGCGCCCCGAGGACTGGCCGTCCTGGGTCGAAGTGGCGGGCTACTGGTGGCCCGCGCGGCCGGACGGCTGGCAGCCCCCTGCCGGACTGGTCGACTTCCTCCAGGCCGGTCCGCCTCCGGTGTTCATCGGGTTCGGCAGTATGGCGGTGGGCCAGGGGGAGCGGCTCAGCGAGCTGGTGGCCGCGGCGGTGGAGCGGGCGGGCGTGCGCGCGGTGGTGCAGGCGGGGTGGGCCGGTCTGAACGGCTGCGGCGCCGACGTCCTGGCCATCGGGGACGTCCCGCACGACTGGCTGTTCCCGCGCACCGCCGCCGTCGTCCATCACGCCGGCGCGGGCACCACCGCGGCCGGCCTGCGGGCGGGCGTGCCCGCCGTGCCCGTTCCGGTCATGGCCGACCAGCCGTTCTGGGCGTCTCGGCTGCACGAGCTGGGCGTCGCCCCGCGACCTGTGCCGTTCCAGGATCTCAGCGCCGAAGCCCTCGGCGACGCGATCACGGCCTGCCTCTCCGAACCGGCCCACCGCCGTCGCGCGACCGAACTCGCCCGCGGGATCGCCGCGGAGGACGGCACCGCTTCGCTGCTCGCCCACATCGGCTCGCAGGCCACCGGATGAGCGCATGACCGCGCCGCTGTGCCAGGCTCCCGGGGGCGCTTCCGCCGCATCCGGCGCCGGCGAAACGCGCGGTCGACTCGAGCGCCCGGTGCGGGACAGCCTCGTACCGCGCAAGCTCACCCCCTCCATCCGGCGCTGTCTGCGGCGTACTTGGTGCCGGCGGTCAGTCCCTGGCGGCAGCGGCTCCCACCCCGCGGGAGCTGCCGCCCAGCCCCGGGATCAGCACCGCCGCCACCGCCAGGTGCATCACGGCGAGGGAGACCCGGGTGCCGCCGTCCATGCCGTCGCCGGTGAACGGCAGGAAGGACAGAGCCAGTACGGTGCCGGCCGCCCCGGTCCACAGGGCGCGGGCGCGCCGCGTCCCGAACCGCTCCAGGGCGGCCAGCAGTCCCCAGCCGGAGAGCGACGCGAGCAGGGCGACGACCGCCACGGGCGCGGCGCCGAGGTCGAGCGTCTGCTCGCCGTCGGCGATCCGTAACCGGTGGCCCAGCAGTGGGTCCGTCACCAGCCACACCAGGACGGGGGCCAGGACGGCCAGGGCGGACACCGCCAGGCGCCTTCGCCGCGCGCTCACTTGGCGTCCCCGGAGAGCGCCCCGTGCAGGAAGACCTCCACCAGCTCCTGCGGGGTCAGGTCGGGCTCGTCCTCCGTACGCGGCTGGATGAAGAGCAGCCCGAAGAAGAGGGCCGCGATCTGCTCCGGCGGCCGGCGCAGGGCGGCCTTGTCGGGCTCCAGCAGCTCCACGAGGGCCGCGCGGATACGGGTCGTCGACTCGTCGCGGCCCGCGCCGCGCACCGTGCCGGGGTGCTTGCCGCCACGATGCCCCAGCGAGCCGGCGATCGCGCCCATCCTGGACATGTGCGCCTGCAGCGCCTCGGCCGCCTCCGCGAGCCGGTCGGGCAGCGGCTGGGACACGTCGATCGCGTCGAGCTCGCGGACCGCGTGCTCGGGCGAGAGCGCCTCGGCCATGCACGCCTGCAGGAGCTCCTCCTTGTCGGCGAAGACGCGGAAGATCGTGCCCTCGCCGATGCCCGCGGCCCGGGCGATCTTCGCGGTCGTCACCGCGGCGCCGTACTCGGCGATCAGCGGGATCGCGGTCTGGATGATCATTTCGCGGCGCCGCTCCGGCGACATACCGGGGGCGCGGCGGCGGGTGGTCTGGTTCTCCTGAGGCTCTGTCATGACGGCAAGACTACGGAGTGAGTACTCACTCCGCAATGAGTGAGTACTCACTCCGCCCGCTGCACACATGCGTACCGCGGTGACGCCGCGCTCCCGCCGCACGAGGGATCGCGGCCCGGGTGCTCAGGGCTTCGGCCGTCCTCCACCCAGCGAGTGCACACGGAACGTCAGCCCTTCGGGGCTGTGCAGCCTCAGCACGGGCTGGTCGGCCTCCCGGCTCCAGGTGGTGAGGCCCTGGCCACCGGCCACGCGGGAGACGACGCCGTCCACGTCGTCGACGCCGACGCTGAGTTCCCACTGCGGGGTGGCGACGGGGTCGCCCGGCGCGATGAAGGCGGCAGCCTCCAGAGGAGCGCCCGTCACCGCGGAGTAGAAGGCCCGGGCCCGGGCCGGCTGGTCGCAGGCCAGGACCATGTGGTGCGGGGCGCCGGCCAGGCCGGGCGGGAACCCCCACCCGGTGAACCGGTACGACTGCCACAGGGAGAAGGCGGCACCCACCGGATCGATCAGGGTCGCCACACGGCCCTGGTCGCCCGCGTCGAAGGGGGCCACGACGAGACGCGCGCCGTGCGCCGTGGCGGCTTCGGTGCGGCGGTCGACGTCGTCGACGGCCAGGTAGTACGCGACGTGGGCGGGTGTGTCCGGCGGGTAGACCGGGTTCGCGAGGTCGCTGACGCCACCGATCGGGTACCCCTCGATGGTTATCTTGGTGGCCCGGCGCCAGTCCTCCTCGTCCACGGCGGAACGCCAGCCCAGCGCCGCGGCCAGGAAGGCGGCGGTGCCGGACGGGTCACGGGTTTTCAGGTCCATCCAGCAGAACTCGTTCAACGAACCGAGGGTGGTCATGGCGTCCTCCTTGGCTTCCCCGTGCTGGGTATCGACTCGCGGGACGCACGCGCAACCGGGTTTCCGCGCCGCCGGTCTCCGCTGTGCGCATCGCGGACGGCGGGCGAACACCGGCGGCCAGGTTCCGCGCACGGCCTGGCCTGACGTACCGACCAGTCGGTAACGTACTGCTCATGACGACTCTGCCGCCGCGCGCCGGCCGCCGCTGCCACAACGCACTCAACCCGCTCCACTCGACGGTCTACTTCTCCCCCGACTACGCCAAGGAGCTCGCCGGGCTGGGCGTGGAGGACTCCAGCGCCGCGTACTTCGCCGGACGCGCCGCCGCGATGGGGGCGGTGGGCCCCGGCGTGGTCGCGGCCGCGTTCTACAACTTCAACCACGAGCTCGTCGCCCGCCACCTCCCCGCCGTCTGGGACACCGCCTCCCCCGAGACCGTGCTGGCGGCGCGGCTGCGGGCCGCCGACGCCACGCTGCGGCGCCTGCTCGGCGACGAGGCGGTCGCCTCGGAGGCGATGGCCGAGGCCGCCCGGCTCGCCCTGCGCGCCACCGAGGCGTGCACGCGACACGCGCGCCCGCTGTACGCCGCCCACGCCGACCTGCCGGTACCCGAGGAGCCGCACCTCGCGTACTGGCACGCCGCGACGCTGCTGCGCGAGCACCGCGGGGACGCGCACCTGGTCGCGCTGCTGGCCGCCGGGCTGGACCCGCTGGAGGCGCTGGTCAGCCATACGGCGACCGGCAAGGGCATGGCCCCGCGCTGGATCCTCGCCACCCGTGGCTGGAGCCGCGCCGACTGGGACGCGGCGGCAGGCCGGCTCCGCGAGCGCGGCCTGCTGGACGAGGCCGGCGACCTGACGGAGGCCGGCTCCGCCCTGCGCGCGGAGCTGGAGGAGCACACCGACCGCCTGGACGCCGCCCCCTACGAGCACCTCGGCGCGGCGGACGTCGAGCGCCTCACGGAGCTGGGGCGCGGCTTCCTGGCCGCGGCGGTGGCGGCGGGCGCGTTCCCTCAGGACCTGGCCGGCAAGGGCTGACGGCGGAGGGCCGACGTTTCGCGGCGTCGGGCGCGGCAACCCGCAGGGGGCAACCAACAGGACATGGAGGTGTCCCTTGCGTACCATCGCGGACTTCTTCCGCATGATCGGCTCGGCCGTCGCGACCGTGGTGACCCTGCCCTTCCGGCTGCTGGCACGGCTCTTCGGCGGGGCGTCACGGGGCGGGGGCAGGGCGCGCCGCGCCTGACGGCAGGGCAGGCGGACACGTCGCGCGGTGACCCGGCAGAATGCAGGCTCAAGCTGGTAGGCACGAGAAGGCGAGTCGGGACACCGTGACGACGTCCATCGAAGGCAGGATCGCCGAGGAGCTCGGCGTACGGGAGCGGCAGGTGAGGGCGGCCGTCGAGCTGCTCGACGGCGGGTCGACCGTGCCGTTCATCGCGCGCTACCGCAAGGAAGCGACCGAGATGCTCGACGACGCGCAGCTGCGCACGCTCGAGGAGCGGCTGCGCTACCTGCGGGAGCTGGAGGAGCGGCGGACCGCGATCCTCGACTCCGTACGCGAGCAGGGCAAGCTCACCGAGGAGCTCGAGGCGCGGATCCGGGAGGCCGACACCAAGGCGCGCCTGGAGGACATCTACCTGCCGTTCAAGCCGAAGCGGCGCACCAAGGCGCAGATCGCGCGCGAGGCGGGCCTGGAGCCGCTGGCCGACGGACTGCTCGGCGACCCGTCGGTGGAGCCGCTGACCGCGGCCGCCGCGTTCGTCGACCCCGACAAGGGCGTCGCGGACCCGGCCGCCGCGCTGGAGGGCGCCCGCGCGATCCTCACCGAGCGGTTCTCGGAGGACGCCGACCTGATCGGCGAGGTGCGCGAGCGGATGTGGACGCGCGGCCGGCTGGTGGCGAAGGTCCGCGAGGGCAAGGAGGAGGCGGGCGCGAAGTTCGCCGACTACTTCGACTTCGCCGAGCCCTTCACCGAGCTGCCCTCGCACCGGGTGCTGGCGATGCTGCGCGGCGAGAAGGAGGAGGTCCTCGACCTCGTCCTGGAGCCGGAGGAGCCGGTCGAGGGCCCCTCGTCGTACGAGGCGATCATCGCGTCCCGCTTCGGGATCGCGCAGCGGGGGCGACCGGGTGACAAGTGGCTCGCGGACACGGTCCGCTGGGCCTGGCGCACCCGCATCCTCGTCCACCTCGGCATCGACCTGCGGCTGCGGCTGCGCACGGCGGCCGAGGACGAGGCGGTACGGGTCTTCGCCGCGAACCTGCGCGACCTGCTGCTGGCCGCCCCGGCCGGGACGCGGGCGACGCTCGGGCTCGACCCCGGTTTCCGTACGGGCGTGAAGGTGGCGGTCGTGGACGCGACCGGCAAGGTCGTCGCCACCGACACGATCTATCCGCACGTGCCCGCCAACAAGTGGGACCAGTCGCTGGCGGCCCTGGCCCGGCTGGCGAAGGAGCACGCGGTCGAGCTGATCGCCATCGGCAACGGCACCGCGTCGCGCGAGACGGACAAGCTCGCCGGCGAACTCATCGCCAAGCACCCGGAGTTGAACCTGACGAAGGTGATGGTGTCGGAGGCGGGCGCGTCGGTCTACTCGGCCTCCGCCTTCGCCTCGCAGGAGCTGCCGGAGCTCGATGTGTCGCTGCGCGGCGCGGTGTCGATCGCGCGCCGCCTCCAGGACCCGCTCGCCGAGCTGGTGAAGATCGACCCGAAGTCCATCGGCGTCGGCCAGTACCAGCACGACCTGTCCGAGGTGAAGCTCTCGCGGTCGCTGGACGCAGTGGTCGAGGACTGTGTGAACGGCGTCGGGGTCGACGTCAACACCGCGTCGGCGCCCCTGCTGTCGCGCGTCTCCGGTATCGGCGCCGGTCTCGCGGAGAACATCGTGGCGCACCGGGACGCCAACGGCCCCTTCCGGTCGCGCAAGGCGCTCAAGGCCGTGCCGCGGCTGGGCCCGAAGGCGTACGAGCAGTGCGCGGGCTTCCTGCGGATCCGGGGCGGCGACGATCCGCTGGACGCGTCGAGCGTGCACCCGGAGGCGTACCCGGTGGTGCGGCGGATCGTGAAGACGACGGGCGGCGAGGTGGCCTCGCTGATCGGCAACACGTCGGTGCTGCGGTCGCTGCGGGCGGACGACTTCGTGGACGAGACCTTCGGTCTGCCGACGGTCACCGACATCCTGCGCGAGCTGGAGAAGCC
This sequence comes from Streptomyces sp. NPDC030862, assembly GCF_055571835.1. Lineage (NCBI taxonomy): Bacteria > Bacillati > Actinomycetota > Actinomycetes > Kitasatosporales > Streptomycetaceae > Streptomyces > Streptomyces sp. NPDC030862. Next base: position 597,687 of record NZ_JBVIEN010000001.1, read on the forward strand.
GGGGCGTGACCCGCGGCCCGCGTTCAAGACGGCCACCTTCAAGGAGGGCGTCGAGAAGATCGGCGACCTGGAGCCGGGGATGGTGCTGGAGGGTGTCGTCACGAACGTGGCCGCCTTCGGGGCCTTCGTGGACGTCGGTGTGCACCAGGACGGGCTCGTGCACGTCTCGGCCATGTCGCGGAACTTCGTCAAGGACCCGCGCGAGGTGGTGAAGCCGGGCGACGTGGTGAAGGTGAAGGTGCTGGAGGTCGACATCCCGCGCAAGCGGATCTCGCTGACGCTGCGGCTGGACGACGAGAAGCCCGGCGGTCCGGCGGCGCCGGGGCAGAAGGGGCCGAAGCGCGAGCGGGGCGGCGGCGGCCGGCCGCCACAGCAGCGCAGGGGCGGCGCGGGCGCAGGCGGTGGTGGCGGCGGGGGCAAGGCCCAGACGCCTGCGCCGGGCAACAGCGCCATGGCGGACGCCCTGCGCAAGGCGGGCCTGCTCGGCGGCGACGGCGGGGGCAAGCGCCGCCGCTGAGGCGAGGGGCGGGGCCCCGGGGTGCTCCCGGGGACCCGCCCGCCCGGCGTGCGGGCGCTTACGGGGTGTGTGACCCTGGCCGCATGAACCAGGTCGGTGACAAGCCCGAGGAAGTCCGCAAGCACCTCCAGGAGGAGCAGCGGGACGCCCGTCGGAAGGAACGCAAGCCCGGCGACGACCGGTCCGCGAAGACGCCGGGCCCGGTCCGGCGCGACGACGAGCCGTTCGAGGAGCCGTATGAGGAGCCCGAGGACCGCCCGTAGCGGCCACGGGGTCAGACCTCGGTGACCTTGCCGTCCGCCACCTCGACGCGGCGGGTCGTACGCACCGCGTCCAGCATGCGGCGGTCGTGGGTGACCAGCAGCAGCGTGCCCGCGTAGGAGTCGAGCGCGGACTCCAGCTGCTCGATCGCCGGCAGGTCGAGGTGGTTGGTCGGCTCGTCCAGCACGAGCAGGTTCACGCCCCGCCCCTGGAGCAGCGCGAGCGCGGCGCGGGTCCGTTCGCCCGGGGAGAGAGAGGTCGCCGGGCGCAGCACGTGGTGGGACTTGAGGCCGAACTTCGCCAGCAGCGTGCGTACCTCGGCGGGCTCGGTGTCCGGTACGGCCGCGCAGAACGCGTCCAGCAGCGACTCGGTGCCGTGGAAGAGGCGACGGGCCTGGTCGACCTCGCCGACCACGACCCCTGCGCCGAGGGCGGCGTGGCCCGCGTCCAGCGGGAGCCGGCCCAGGAGGGCGGCGAGCAGGGTGGACTTGCCCGCGCCGTTGGCTCCGGTGATGGCCACCCGGTCGGCCCAGTCGATCTGGAGGCTGGCCGGGCCGAAGCGGAACTCGCCCCGCCGGACCTCCGCGTCCCGGAGGGTCGCCACGACGGCGCCGGAGCGCGGAGCGGCGGCAATCTCCATCCGCAGCTCCCACTCCTTGCGGGGCTCCTCGACCACGTCCAGGCGCTCGATCATGCGCTGGGTCTGGCGGGCCTTGGCGGCCTGCTTCTCGCTCGCCTCGCTGCGGAACTTGCGGCCGAGCTTGTCGTTGTCGTTGCCGGCCTTGCGGCGGGCGTTCTTGACGCCCTTGTCCATCCAGGAGCGCTGCATCTGGGCGCGGCCTTCGAGGGCGGCCTTCTTGTCGGCGTACTCCTCGAAGTCCTCGCGGGCGTGGCGGCGGGCGGTCTCCCGTTCCTCCAGGTAGGCGTCGTAGCCGCCGCCGTACAGCCGGATCTGCTGCTGGGCGAGGTCGAGCTCCAGGACCTTGGTGGCGGTGCGGGCGAGGAACTCGCGGTCGTGGCTGATGACGACCGTCCCGGCACGCAGGCCGGTGACGAAGCGCTCCAGCCGCTCCAGGCCGTCGAGGTCGAGGTCGTTGGTCGGCTCGTCGAGCAGGAAGACGTCGTAGCGGGAGAGGAGCAGGGAGGCGAGTCCGGCGCGGGCGGCCTGGCCGCCGGAGAGCGCGGTCATCGGCAGGTCGAGGCCGACGGTGAGGCCGAGGGAGTCGGCGACCTCCTCGGCGCGCTCGTCGAGGTCGGCGCCGCCGAGGTCCAGCCAGCGCTCCAGGGCGGTGGCGTAGGCGTCGTCGGCGCCGGGCGCGCCGTCGACGAGCGCCTGGGTGGCCGCGTCCATCGCCTCCTGGGCCGCGGCCACGCCGGTGCGGCGGGCGAGGAAGCCGCGTACGGTCTCACCCTCGCGGCGCTCGGGCTCCTGCGGGAGGTGCCCCACGGTGGCGGTCGGCGGCGACAGGCGCAGCTCCCCGTGCTCTGGGGCGTCGAGTCCGGCGAGGAGCCGGAGCAGGGTCGACTTGCCCGCGCCGTTGACGCCGACGAGGCCGATGACGTCCCCGGGTGCGACGACGAGGTCGAGGGCGGAGAAGAGGGAGCGTTCGCCGTGGCCGGCGGCGAGGTCCTTGGCGACGAGAGTGGCAGTCATAGCGGATCGATCCTAGGGGGTGCCACGGGTGCGACGAGCACGCTGCCCATGGCCCGGGCCACCAGGTACGCCCGGCCGCCCGCGACGCGGGCGTCCAGCGGGAGGCGGTGCGCGCCCGGCTCCAGTACGCCGTCGAAGAGGTGGTGGGTGCGGGTGCGGCGGAGGCGGTCCAGGCGGTACGCGGTGAGCTGCACGCGGCAGCGGGAGGCGAGCTCGACGACCACCTCGCCGTCGGCCGCGTGCAGGCGGGTCAGCCGCCGCCGCCCGGCGGGGGCGGGGTCCAGGGCGTGCTCGATCTGCGCCACGAGCAGGGGCACGACGGGCGCGAGGCCCTCGACGTACGCGACCTCCTCGACCCCCGCCGCGGTGAAGGCCTCCTCGACGGCGGCGCGCCGTGCGCGGTCCAGGCCCGGGGCGAAGGCGACCGCCCCGTACGCCCGCAGCTCCTGGGGCGGCACGGCGACGGCGTCCTCGGCGATGTCGGCGCCGATGCCGAGGGTGCGCAGGGCGGCGGCGAGCCGGGCGAGGACCGCGACGCGGGCGCCGATCAGCAGGACGCGGCGGCGGGCGGGGGCTCCGGGCAGGAGCCGCTCCAGCGCGCTGCGGTACTCGTCGGCGCGGAAGCGGAAGGGGCCGATGCCGTGGTAGACGTCGAAGGCCGGGTCGACGGTCTCGCCGGTCTGCCAGGCGAAGTCGCGCCAGACGATGTCGCCGCAGCTCTCTCCACCGCCGCCGTCACCACCGCCGGTGCCGCCGTCGTCCCGCTCGATGACGGCGGTGACGGCGCCGCACGCGAGCGCCTCGCACTCGGGGCAGCCGTAGACGACGTACCGCCCGTCCGGTAACGGCGGCTCGGCGTCGAGCAGCAGCCGGCGCACATGGTCGGTGAGGATGGCGGGCGGTACGTCGGAGGCGAGCGGCGACACGGCGTCGAGGTCGGCGAGCCGGTGGAGCAGGGGGCTGCCGTCGATGACGAAGTCCATGTACTCGCGGTGCAGTTGGTAGGAGCCGTCCGCCAGGACCGCCCCGGCCCGGACGGCCGGGGTCAGCGCGAAGGACGCGTAGGCGCGGCCGGCGGCGGGGTCGCGCTGACCGTGAGGCTCGCGGTCGTGCTCCTGCTCGGCAGACATGCCGGGAGTATGCCCGTGACCGGGGCTGGGGCACCGTCCTGGCCGCGGGGCCCGGACATGCCGAAAGGGCCGCGGGTGGCGGCCCTTTCGGGGTTCCCGACCGGTCGGCCGCCCTCGTGGGGAGGTCCGATGCCGGTCGGTGGTCTCGGAGTCGCGCGGGTCACCGGCCCTAAGGCCGGTGACCCGCGGTTCAGTCCGGGACGGACACGGGGGCGACGGGCATCAGCGCGGGAACGGCTTGCTCGCGCTGTTGTCTCCGTCGACGCAGGCCTTCAGCTTGCGCTCGATCGCCGTGGCCAGCGCGCGGGCCTTGGCGGCCTCCGTCTTGCGGCCGTCGCGCTCCAGGCGCTGCGCCTTCTGCCGCAGGTCGGCGATCTGGTTCTCCATCTGGGCGATGTGGCAGGTGCCCGTCTTGGCGACCAGGTCGACCGAGGGCCGGTCCACGTGGGCGCCGCCGATCAGGAGCCCGCCCGCCACCAGGGCGGAGACGGCCAGCGCGGAAATACGTACACGCATAGAAAAGGAGCCTCAACTTCCGGGCTGTGCGGGCCCGTTCGTGGGGTTGATCATTACCGACTGGTAACCATAGCGCAACGATCACCTCTCCCCGGACGGCCGGTCACGCCCCTCCCCCGGCTCCTCGCCACCCTTCGGCCCGGGCTCGGGCCGACGCCCGGCGTCCGGCTCGGCCGGCCCGATGCGGATCTCGAACTCGCCCGCGTACTTCTCGTGGCCCGCGATCACCGCCTCCTCCACGGCCTCCTCGGCGAGTTCGCCGCGGACGATCAGCGGGTCCTGCCGGAGGTCCCGCATGAGGGCCCAGCACATGCCGACCATCACCAGCACGAACGGCGCCGCGACGAGGATCGTCAGGTGCTGGAGGCCGGCGAGCGCGTCGCCCTTGCCCTCGCCGACGAGCAGCATCACGGCCGCGACGGCCCCGGTCACGATGCCCCAGAAGACGACGACGAACCGGGCCGGTTCGAAGGTGCCCTTCTGGGAGAGGGTGCCCATCACGATCGAGGCCGCGTCGGCGCCGGAGATGAAGAAGATGCCGACCAGGATCATGACCACCAGGCTCATCACCCCGGCGATCGGGAACTCCTGGAGCACGCCGAACAGCTGCGCCTCCTGCGTCGCGTCGGCCGCGAGCCGGCCCCGCTCCTCCAGGCGCATGGCGGTGCCGCCGAAGACGGCGAACCAGATCAGGCTCACCGTGCTGGGCACCAGGATCACGCCGCCGACGAACTGGCGGATGGTCCGGCCCCGGCTGATGCGGGCGATGAACATGCCGACGAACGGCGTCCAGGAGATCCACCACGCCCAGTAGAAGACCGTCCAGCTGCTGAGCCAGTCGGCCACGTCACCGCCGCCGGTCGCCGCCTCCGTGCGTCCGGCGAGCTGCGGCAGCTCGCCGAGGTAGGAGGCGAGCGAGGTGGGGATCAGGTCGAGGACCAGGATGGTGGGGCCGGCGACGAAGACGAAGAGGGCGAGTACGACGGCCAGCACCATGTTCGTGTTCGACAGCCACTGGATGCCGCGCTCCACTCCGGAGACCGCCGAGAGGACGAAGCACACCGTCAGCACGGCGATGATGGAGACCAGCAGCCCGGTCCCGGCCTCGCCCAGCCAGCCCACCTCGCGCATGCCGCTGCCGATCTGGAGCGCGCCCAGGCCCAGCGAGGTGGCGGAGCCGAAGAGCGTGGCGAAGATGGCGAGGATGTCGATCACCCGGCCGGGCGCTCCCTCGGCCCGCCTCTTGCCGATCAGCGGGGTGAAGACGGCGCTGATGTTCTGCCGTCTGCGGCGCCGGAAGGTGCTGTACGCGATGGCCAGGCCCACCACCGCGTAGATGGCCCAGGGGTGCAGGGTCCAGTGGAACAGCGTGGTCGCGAGCGCCGTCTGCATGGCGTCCGCCGAGTCCGCCGGGTCGGTTCCCGGCGGCGGCGTGGTGTAGTGCGCGAGCGGCTCGCTCACGCCGTAGAACATCAGTCCGATGCCCATGCCCGCGCTGAACATCATGGCGACCCACGAGATGGTCTTGAACTCGGGCTCCTCGTGCTCCTGCCCCAGCTCGATGCGACCGTAGCGGCTGACGGCGAGCCAGAGGGCGAAGACGACGAACCCCGAGGCGGCCAGGACGAACGCCCAGCCGCCGTTGTGCATCAGCCCGCCGAGCATCGTGTCGGAGAGGCTCTCCAGGGACTCGGTGGCCGTGGAGCCCCAGATGACGAAGGCGAGGGTGAGGACGGCCGCCACGCCGAACACCACCGCGTCGGTCACGGGCGGCTTCTCCTCGTGCGGGTGGCGGCCCGGGAGGGCCGCCTTCACCGGCAACCGCAGCCGTTGCCCCGGTTTGCGTTCGTCCTGCGACACAGGCGGCACCTTTCACGAATCCAGCAGTGATTTCGCTCCTCGGTACCCCCTACCACATGAAAACGGCACAGACCGGGATCAACAGGCGTTCACCGGCTCCCCCGCCATGAGGTGGTACGCGGCCCGTGCGTCGAGGAGCAGCGGCACCAGGGCGCGTGCGGACTGCCGCAGCGGTACGTGTACGGAGCCGTCGCCGCCCGGCGGGGTGGCGCGTACGCCGTGTAGGGCGAGCTCGTCGCGGACGTCGGCGTACTGGGCGGGGCTCAGGCGGTAGGCGCAGGGCGGGTCCTGGATGACCTCCGCCGGCTCGGCCGGGTCGTTGTCGGCGCCGCCGAGGTGGACGGGGCCGCGGTCGCCCAGGCCGGCGAGCCGGGCGGCCGTCGTGGCCGCCTCGATGCGGCCGCGCCGCTCGTCGACGTACCGCATGAGGCCGTCGAGGGCGGTGAGCTGGGTGGTGACGCGGCGGCGGTTGTTGACGGCGGTGTCCCGCTTCTCTTCGTCCGTGAGGGGGGTGACACGCGTCTCGACGAGCAGGCCGACGGAGTGCTTGATGCCGGCCGTGTTGCGCAGGATGCGCTCCTGGCCGTCGCCGGCGACCTGCTTGAGGGGCTCACCGGTGGCGGGGTCGGTCCAGATGCCGTAGACGCCGCTCGTGAACCCGGCGCGCTCGGCGGCGGGGCGGACGTACGACTCGGAGAGCGCGTGCGCCTCGTCGTGGACGCGCGCGTGGGTGTTGAGGTTGCGCGGCCAGAGCGACAGCAGCGCCTTGTCGTAGTACGGCGGCGTGGCGTCGTACTCGTGCAGGTCGTACACGACGTCGGGGCGGTGGTCGCGCAGCACGGCGGCGAGGGCGCGGCCCTCGGCGGTCTTCAGGGCGATGTGGTCGCGGTTGACGTCGACGCCGTCGGCGTTGGTGCGGGTGTGGGCGGCGCGGCCGTCGGGGTTGGCGGTGGGCACGACGAGGACGGTCGTACGGGACAGGAAGCGCCGGGTGCCGGCGTCCCGGGCGTACGCGAGGTCGCGGACGGTGGTGAGGCAGGCTTCGCGGCCGGACGGTTCGTCACCGTGCTGGCTGCAGATGAGGAGCACGGTGGTGCCGGTGTGGCGCCCGGTGCCGATGGTGACGAGCTGGAGGGGCCTGCCCTGCTTCGTCGTACCGATGGTGGACATCGCCACGCGGTCGCTCGCCCGGTCGACGGCCGCGAGGAAGCGCTGCTCCTCGGGCTGGGTGGTCCAGCGTGCGCCCGCGCTCGTCTCGAAGCCGGTGCGCGGCGGCGCCGCGGCGGACGAGGCCCGGGACGCGGGGGCGGTGAGGAGCGGGAGGGCGAGGGCGGTGGCGGTGACGGAGAGGAGGGCGGTGCGTATGCGAGGTCTCATCGGAGGCCGCCTCCACCGGCCGACGGGAACGGGATCGGGGTCGTGGCGCGCGGCTCGGCGACGCCGTCGAGCGGCGCCTTGCGCGGCGTGTGGGGCATCGTGCCGGAGGTGGCGCGCAGATACGCTCCCGCCCCGCCGACGACCGGAAGTTTCGCCCGGGTGCGGGCCAGGTCGAGGGTGAGGGTGGGGGTGGTGGTGCTCGCGGGAGGATCGATGAGGCCCGCGTCGGTGCCGCCGATGATGAGCGCGAGGCGGTGTCCGGCCGGGACGACGTGGTCGGCGGCGGCGAGGTCGAGGGTGATGGTGTGGGCCTTGCCGGGGGTCAGCGGGCGGCCCCGCCGGTCGTCGGCCCAGTTGCCGAGGTCGGCCCAGCCGCGGCTGAAGACGGTGAAGTCGACGTCGGCGGTCTTGGCCTCGGTCTCCTTGAAGCAGGCGCTGTCGCCGCTCGTGCTCGCGCCCCAGCAGCTGCGCTCCGTCAGCGTGGTGATGCCTTCGCCGCGGGCCGCGTAGTCGCGGATGGTGTCGGGGCCGAGGTCGACGAGCACGGCGGTCAGGTGGGCGGCGGTGGTGTTCGGGGTGGCGGTGACCGTGACCGTGGCGGAGCCGGACAGGCGCAGGTCCTTGGCGAGTGGCCGGGAGGTGAAGCCCGCCTTGCCGGGGGTGGAGGTGTCGATGTGGGACGCCCAGTCGATCTCGCTCAGGCTCGGGTCGTCGGTGAACGTCTCCGTCGTGCCCGGCCGCGCCGGGGCGAGGGAGAGGGTGCCGACGCCGGGTGCCGTGCCCGTGCCGGGCCGCAGGGTGGTGGGGGCGGTGGCGCGCGGCGGCCAGACGCGGTCGGTGGACCACCTGTCGGGGGCGCGCTCGATGTCGGCCATCGGCTCGCGGTCGATGCCGTTGTCGTAACCGAGGAGGTGGTGGTCGAACCAGCGGTGGAGCGTACGCACCCACTCGGCGCGGCGGAAGTCGAAGGGGTCGACGTGCCCGGTCTGGGAGAGCCAGATCTTGCGCTCGACGCCGTGCGCGGCGAGGGCGTCCCACCACTGGCCGAAGTGCTTGGCGCGGACGTTGAGGTCCTGCTGCCCGTGGACGACGAAGACGCTGGCCTTCACCTTGCCCGCGTCGGGGACGTAGTCGCGCTCGTCCCACAGGGGGGTCCAGTCGCCGCTGCGCGGCGCGCCGTCGGTGAGCCGCTGCTGGACGTGGCCACAGCGGGCGCGGGCGTCGGGGCTGTTGACGTAGTGCGAGAGCCACTCCGGGCCGGAGTCGTAGAGGGGGGCGCCCTTGGCGAAGTAGTAGTCGTACCAGGAGGAGATGGCGCCGATCGGCACGATGGTCTTCAGGCCCTCGACGCCGGTGGCGGCGACGCCGTTGGCTATGGTGCCGTCCCAGCTCTTGCCGATCATGCCGGTGTCGCCGGTGGTCCAGCCGGTGGCGCGGGCCCGCTCGGAGCCGGTGCGGCTGGTGTAGGCGGGGGCGCGGCCGTTCAGCCAGTCGACGACGGCCTTGGCGGACTGGATGTCGGAGGGGCCGCCGACGTCGTCGCAGCCGTCGGAGCGGTTGGTGCCGGCGAGGTCGACGGCGACGAAGGCGTAGCCGCGCGGCACGAAGTAGTTGTCGTAGAACAGCGGGAACTGGACGGGCCGGCCGTCGGCGTCGTACGTCTTCTTCTGGCTCTCGTTGCCGCGCCCGCAGCAGGAGTAGTACGGGCTGGCGTCCATGATCACGGGGACCTTGCGGCCCTGCGCCTCGGCCTCGCGCGGCCGGATGATGTCGGCGGCGACCCGGTCGGTCCTGCCGTCGCGGTCGCCGTCGAGGCCGGTGTCGACCCAGACGGACTCGCGGACGGCATCGTCGTACGAGTAGACGGGGGCGGACTCACGGGGCGCATGGGGCGCACGGGGTGGCGACGCGGCGCCGGCGTCGCTCCGCGCGCTCGCCATCGGGGTCAGGACGACGGTCAGCAGTACGGCCGAGGCCGCCACGGCCAGGGATCTCCTCGCCGGGCGGGTGCCGCGCAGATGTAGGGGCATGGCCGGGAACGTACACGGGTCAACTGCCGCATAAAAGAGTGCCGGACCGTCACCAATGGGGCATGTGGGACGGCATGGGCGGGCGTGTTCATGTCGGCTGAATGGCGATCGTGTGACGGATGGGGCCATGGACATGACTGCGTCGCGGAGGGCTGAATAACCTTCAGAAGATCTTATGGTCCTACGACTTGGAGAGCCTGACGTGCACCGCAGACTGATCGTCCCGAGCGCACTCGTGGTCTCGCTGATGCTGGCGATCCCGGCATCGGCCGCCGACTACGCACCCGGAGCCGCCGGTATCGGCGACCCGTACTACCCGGCCAGCGGCAACGGCGGGTACGACGTGTCGCACTACGACCTGCGCCTGAAGTACCAGCCGAAGACCGACCTGCTGGAGGGTACGGCGACGATCCTCGCCACCACCAAGCAGAACCTGTCCCGCTTCAACCTGGACCTGGGGCTCAAGGCCAGCGAGGTGCGGGTGAACGGCACCCGGGCGAAGTTCGCCGCGACCGGCGACCACGAGCTGGAGATCACCCCGGCCACGCCGCTGGAGAAGGGCCGGGCGATCTCGGTCGTCGTGCGGTACGCGGGCAAGCCGTCCGAGCTGAAGATCGGCGGCTGGACGGCCTGGCACCGTACGCCGGACGGCGGTGTCGCCGCGCAGGAACCGGATTCGGCCGTGTGGTGGTTCCCCTCCAACGACCACCCGCTGGACAAGGCGACGTACGACATCTCGGTCTCCGTCCCGGACGGTACGCAGGCCATCTCCAACGGCGTCCTGCAGTCGCAGTCGTCCCGGCTCGGCTGGACGCGCTTCAACTGGCGCTCCAACAAGCCGCAGGCCACCTACCTCGCCACGCTCGCCGTCGGCAAGTTCGACATCACGACGGACAAGACGGACAAGGGCCTGCCCGTCCTCAACGCGTACAGCAAGGACCTCGGCGACAACGCGGGCGCGGCGCGCGCCAGCATCGAGCGCACGAAGGAGGTCGCCGAGTGGCTGGAGGAGGTCTTCGGACCGTACCCCTTCAACGCGCTCGGCGGGTACGTGCCGAACGTGACGAGCGGGTACGCGCTGGAGACGCAGACCCGGCCGTTCTACAGCCCCCGGCAGTTCGCGAACGGCGCGAACGTCTCGGTGGTCGTGCACGAGCTGGCGCACCAGTGGTACGGCGACAGCGTGTCGGTGGACGGCTGGAAGGACATCTGGGTCAACGAGGGCTTCGCCCGCTACAGCCAGTGGCTCTGGTCGGAGAAGGAGGGCGAGGGCACGGCGCAGGAGCTGGCGGACTACGTGTACGCCACGCGCGCGGCCGACGACCCGTTCTGGACGGTGAAGCCGGGTGACCCGGGTCCGGACAAGCAGTTCGACATCGCCGTGTACGACCGGGGCGCGCTCGCGCTCCAGGCGCTGCGCAACGAGATAGGCGACGAGGACTTCTTCGCCATCCTCAAGGGCTGGCCGACCGAGCGGGCGTACGGCAACGCCAAGGTGGGCGACTTCGTCGCGTACGCCGAACGCATCTCGGGCAAGCCGCTCTCCGGGCTCTTCGACACCTGGCTGTACCAGCCGTCGAAGCCGGCGGCCCCGACGGCGGCCGAGTCGGGGATCGCCTCGCGTTCGCGGGCGGCGACGGCCCCGTCGGCGGCGCCCGCGCAGCCGAAGTCGTGGAAGAAGATCGCCGCGACGAACACGGTCCACGAGCACGACGACCACGGGCACGACCACTGAGGTGACCGAAGCCGCCGCCTCCACCCGGCGTGGGGGCGGCGGCTCGTCGGGTGCTGCGCTGAGAGCGCTCTCACGATGGGCGCGGACCGGTTACCCTGCTCCTGTACGCGCACGACGTCCCCGCGTACACGCGTACACGGTCCGCCGCGCCGCCGAGGAGCTCGCTTGTCCGCCCTGCCCACACCGCCCGATCCCGCCCCCGGGTCCCGCCCCACGCTGGAAGCCGTCGCCGCCCGCGCCGGGGTCTCCCGGGCGACGGTCTCGCGCGTCGTGAACGGCGGAACGGGGGTGCGCGGGCCGCTGATGGAGAAGGTGCGCCGGGCGGTCGAGGAGCTGGGGTACATCCCCAACCACGCCGCCCGCACCCTGGTGACCCGGCGCAACGGCGCGGTGGCGGTGATCATCGCGGAGCCGGAGTTCCGGGTCTTCTCCGACCCGTTCTTCGAGCAGCAGGTGCGCGGCATCAGCCGCGAGCTGACCGCGCACGACGCACAGCTGGTGCTGCTGTGGGTGGAGGGCCCGGGCGACTACGACCGGATCGGCCGCTACCTCGGCGGCGGCCACGTCGACGGAGCGCTCGCCTTCTCGGTGCACGACGACGACGAGCTGCCCGCGATCATCCGGCGTGTCCAGGTGCCGGCGGTCTTCGGCGGCCGGCCGGGCTGGCCGGGCGCGACCGGAGGCCTCGCCGTGCCGTACGTCGACGTGGACAACCGCGGCGGCGCCCGCGAGGCCGTGCGGCACCTGCTCGCCCTGGGCCGCGAACGCGTCGCCCACATCGCCGGCCCGCGCGACCAGACCTCCGCGACGGACCGGCTCGACGGGTACCGGGACGTCCTGCTCGACGCCGGACCGGGCCTCATCGCGCAGGGCGACTTCACGGAGGAGAGCGGGGCCCGGGCGATGACGGAGCTGCTGGAGCGGCGGCCGGACCTGGACGCGGTGTTCGCCGCGAACGACCTGATGGCGTGCGGAGCCCTGCGCGTGCTGCGCGAGCGCGGGGTGCGGGTGCCCGAGGATGTGGCGCTGGTGGGCTTCGACGACATGAGGTCCATCGCGGAGGCGGCCGATCCGCCCCTGACGACCGTCCGTCAGGACATCGAGGGCATGGGCCGGCTCATGGTCCGGCTGCTGATGCGCGTGCTGAGCGGGCAGGAAGGGGCCGAGCCCGGGGCGAGCAGCGCCCCGGGCTCGGTGATCATGCCGACGGAACTGGTCCGCCGGGCGTCGGCCTAGCCGTACGGGATGACGAGCACGGACCGGTCCGTACCGGTCTGGAGCTTGGCGGTGCCGTTGCCGATGGCGTGCCACACCTCCAGGCGGACGGTGCCACCCCGGAGGTCGCCCAGCGTGCCGGTCGCCGCCTTCAGGCCGCGCCCCTGGGTGTACTCCTCCCAGCCGGTCACCGGGTCGGTGGCGAAGTAGTGGTACGTCTCCGTCCGGTCGAAGGTGCCGTCGCCCGTGAGGTCGTAGCTGACCCGGGCCTGCTGGCCGAGGCCGACCGTGGTGCCCGCGTCCACCTGGAGGCGGAAGGCGGTGGCGCCGCCGGGCTTCAGCGTGCCGTTGACGCCCTTCGCCTCGTACACCAGCGGCTGGTACGGAGCGCCGTCGTGGTTGGCGCCGCCCGCCGAGGCGATGGTGTCGCTGCCGGCCGTGCCGTTCGTGGCGGTCGTCAGGGTGCCGCCGGTGCGCAGCTGGAAGGTGTCGCCCGTGGAGGGGCCGGGCCCGGGATCGGTGCCTCCGGTTCCGGTGCCGGTGGCCGTCGACCGGGCCGGGACGGTGAGCTTCGCGCCGTCGGAGAACGTCACGGTGCGGGCGGTGGAGCCGTGGTTGTGCGCCGCGTAGGTCCGTACGGTGCCCTTGGTGAAGACCGCCGACGTCGGGATGTCACCGGTGACGGTGGTGTCCGGGGCGCCGAGCGCGTCCAGCGTGGCGATCCAGTGGTACGTGTGGGCCTTGGACTCCCCCGCTTCCGGGGTGTACGCGGCGTGGCCGGCGTCCCACTTCGCCTTGGCGGCGGTGGGGTCGGCGAGGGCCTGGAACTCCCAGAGGATGTCGCGCCATTCGACGGCCGGGCCGCCGTTCTCGCGTTCCATCTCGGCGAGGTTGCGCCGGATCGCGGCCTTCTCGCCGCCGAGGTGCAGGGAGCCGCCGGTCACGGGCAGGACGTTGATGCCGTGGATCTCCTCGGGGTTGGCGGTCCACCAGGTCGCGTAGGCGGCGCCGCTGCCCCACACCATGCCGGCCGTGTCGTGGGCGAAGGAGGCGGGGAAGACCTGCTGGTCGGCGTCGAACCAGTACTGCGTGATCGCCTCGGACTCCGTCGTCAGCAGGTACACGCCCAGGTCGCGCAGGGCGGTGTCCCCGGTGGCCGCGCCCCACAGCACCAGGCCGGCGCTGAGGTTGGTGGACTCCGACGAGGACTCCTGGTTGTTGCCGGCGGCGAAGCCCTGGTGCCCGGAGGCCCAGCTGTGCCCGGCGTACACGTCGAAGCCGCGCAGGAAGGGGAAGGCGGTGTCGGTGCGGCTGGGGTTCGCGGCGTCGCGCACGAGCGTCTTGACCATGCCGCCCCAGGCGGAGTCGGCGGCCCAGTCGGGGTCGTACTGAGCGACGACCGCCGCCGCGTAGACGTAGTACGAGTAGTGGAAGTGGTGGTCGTTGAGCTCGGTGTCGCTGCCGTACGAGGCGGGGTAGCCGGTCAGCGTCTTCCAGGTCCTGTCGTACGAGAACTCGTTGCCGCCGCCCACGGTGAACCAGTCCTGGAGGCGGCCCTTCATGAGGCTCAGCAGCTTGTCGCGCACGGCGGTGTCGCCGGTCTGCTCGGCGAGCGGCACGAGCTGGGCGAGGCGGCCGAGGGCCTTGCCGGTCCAGTACGTGTCGGTGGCGCCCTGCAGCGGGTCGGGGGCGTTCACGACCTCGTTCAGGTAGCCGCGCAGCCGGGCCGCGTCGACGCCGGACGACTTCGGCAGGCCGGGCAGCACGGCGGCGGCCCGCTGGCTGGTGGTGAAGGACGTCGCCTCGCGGACCTTCATGGTGCCGCGCGGTGAGACGTACGTGTACGGGGTCAGCGCGTCCGTGGTGTTGAGCCACTGGTGGCGGTAGAGGGCCTGCAGGGTGCCGGTCTCGGTGCCCTCCTGCGGCTGGGTGGTGAGGCTGTACGTGGCTCTGACCGTGCCCGCGCCGTGGCTCCAGGCGACCTGGGAGCCGGTCACGAAGCTGAAGGCGTACTTCCGGTAGGTGGCGAGCGCGTCGGTGGAGGGCAGGACGGCGAGCGAGAAGTAGTCCTTGCCGCCGAGGGCCGCCGTGAGCGTGGAGCCCGAGACGGTCCAGTCGGTGCCGGTGGGGGCGAAGAGGGCGTAGTGGTGGCCGGCGACGGTGATGCCGAGGACGTTGCCCTGGTCGGCGAAGACGGTGGGGGCGGTGGCGGTGGTGACGCGGGCGCTGCCGCCGGTGCCCTTGGCGTAGACGAAGGGCAGGCCGTGGCCGATGGTCGTACGCAGCGTGCGGGCGCCGTCGGACCAGTAGGGGGTGACGGTCCAGTCGGACCACGCGTCGGCCTTGGTGTCGGGCGAGTTGAGCCCCGTCAGGCCGAGGGTGAGGTCGCGCTTGTGGGCGTACTCGTACTGGCGGCCGTCGCCGACGATGGCGGGGGCCGTGGGGTAGCCGATGTCCAGGCCGGCGGCGGTGGCCTGGTAGGTGAGGGGGTGGCCGTACATCGGGGTGGACCAGGGATTGTCGCCGTAGCGCTGGAAGGCGAGCGAGGACCACCAGTCGTTGGTGGGGACGGGCTTGCCCTGGGCGGCGGGTGTGACCTTGGGGGTGACCGGGGTGCCGGTGTGGGTGGTGGGACCGGAGGTGCCGGCGGGGCGGGTGTCGGAGTAACCGCCCGCGCCGACAGGGACGGTGGCGGCGGCGGCCGGGGCGGCCGTGGGACCGGCGAGGCCGAGGGTGGCCAGGGCGGTGGCCACGAGGACTGCGGCTGATCGGGTGCGCGGGGATGGCATGGACAGCACCTCGAGGGGGTGGGGGATCGAGCGTTGAGAGCGCTCTCATATGGCCAGGAACGTAAAACTCCTGAAAGGGACTGTCAATACACGGGAGATAGGAGGTAGTTGACGGGACCGCGCCGCTGTTACGTGTTCGAGTCTTGACGGCACGGGGGCGCGCGGGGGACGCTCCGACGCAGCTGTTTGAGAGCGCTCTCAGCTCTCCCGCGCCGTCCCGCTCCCCCGAAGCCAAGGGAGGCTTCCCATGCCCATCGCCCGAGCCGCCAGAAGGGCCGCCGTCCGTCTCGGCGCGGTCGCGCTCACCGGGGCCCTGCTCGCCGGTTGCGGAGCCGGCGCCTCGGACGAGGCGTCCGACGGCCGGGTCACGCTGACCGTCGACCTCTTCGGCTCCTTCGGCTACAAGGAGGCCGGGCTCTACGCCGAGTACGAGAAGCTGCACCCCGGCATCACGATCAAGCAGACCGACACCGAGGACGAGCAGGACTACTGGAAGTCCCTCCAGACCCGGCTCGCGGGCGGCGGCGGCCTCGCCGACGTCCAGGGCATCGAGGTCGGGCGCATCGCCTCCGTCACCCAGCAGCAGGCCGACAAGTTCGAGGACCTGACGACGTACGGGGCGGACAAGCTCAAGGGGCAGTTCGCCGAGGCGAAGTGGTCGGCGGCGACCACCAAGGACGGCCGCGTGCTCGGGCTCGGCACCGACGTGGGGCCCGAGGCGATGTGCTACCGCACGGACCTCTTCCAGCAGGCCGGCCTGCCCACGGACCGCACCGAACTGGCCGCGCGGTGGTCCACCTGGGACGGGTACCTGGAGCTGGGCAAGCAGTACAAGGCGAAGGCCCCCGGCAAGAGCGCGTGGCTCGACAGCGTGGGCAGCCTCTTCACCATCATGATCGGGCAGGAGGAGGAGCGGTACTACAACGCCTCCGGCGAGCTCGTCTACGACAGGAACCCCGCCGTCAAGGCCGCGTGGGACACCGCGGCCGAGGCGGCCGAGGCGGGCCTGAGCGCCAAGCTCGACCAGTGGTCGCCGCAGTGGAACCAGGCCTTCGCGGCCGGGTCCTTCGCCACGATCCCGTGCCCCGCGTGGATGCTCGGCTACATCAAGGGCCAGGCCGGCGACGCCGGACGCGGCAAGTGGGACATCGCCAAGCTGCCGGGCGGCGCGGGGAACTGGGGCGGCTCGTACCTGTCCGTGCCGCGCGCGGCGAAGCACAAGAAGGAGGCGTACGAGCTGATCCGGTGGCTCACCGCGCCGGAGCAGCAGGCCAAGCTCTTCCGCGCCCAGGGCAACTTCCCGTCCTCGACGGGCGCCATCGCGAAGATCGCGGACGCCACGGACCCGTACTTCTCGGGCGCGCCCATCGGCCGGATCTTCGGCGAGGCGGCGAAGGCGGCGCCAGTGCAGGTGCTGGGGGTGCACGACAAGAACGTCGCGGACCAGATCACGAACGCGCTGAGCGAGGTCGAGCGGAAGGGCACGGCACCCGACGAGGCCTGGTCCACCGCGAGGAAGGGCGTCGCGAACGCGACGGGTTGAGGGAGGCAACGACGCCCACCGGGAGATGCACGTACCGGCGGTGGATCGGTCCCACGCACGTGAGGGGGACGGGGGTGGAGTGTGGGGGGTGGTCGGACGTCAAACGACTGAACTCGCGCGAAGCGCGGTGGAAAAAAGGCCTAACACCCCCCACCCGAACCCCCGGCCCCGC